>DFOA01000043.1 GCA_002381185.1 Firmicutes bacterium UBA3553
CATTCTTGCCGTCATATTCAATATAATTCTTGCTATGATGTAGCAAACAATGTAATATTAGATATGGAATTGTTATAAAAGACATTTCCTTTGTCTTGTGATGGTGGCCTAAACATCTAATACATATTACCTATTAGATAGTAGCATCTAAAATATGATATACTAGCTTTTGGGCTATGTAAATACTAAAAGGATGATATTTGAATCGGACATCCTCCTTTCATTTTTCTATTCTTTAATAATAGTCTCTAAACTTATTCTGATAAAAAGATTAATATTTTATCCCCGGGGTAAAACTTAAATCAATTTCGCCAATTATTATCATTTTACAGCCATAACGCATGTGGAAACGGTTCCGTTGAATTACTTTAAGTCCTATAAAAAATAGGGTCTTTGAAATGCTTGGAATCCATGGAAAGTATAATTTTCAAACATTTTTAATTTAGCATTATAAAATTAAATGTTTTAGAAAAATGATACATAGAATCATATATTAACTATTGTTTTTTAGTATATAGTATGATAATATTATATGAACAAATGTTCTATTAGAAAGATTCATATAAGTTTTAAAGTGAACAATGAAAGAGCGGTACAATTTCGTAAATGGGCAAATCAGATTGTGAAAGACTACACAATCAAAGGATTTGCTATGGACGATGAACGTTTGAAAAAAGGCGGCTCTATTTTGACAGAGCAATATTTTGAAGAGTAGCTCCAGCGTGTTCGTGAAAGTTTTAATGGACGCAGGAAAGGTGACAGCGGAAATTGCTAAAGCCCATGCTGAAAACGAGTTTGAAAAGTACCGAATTATTCAAGACAGGCTGTTTCAATCTGACTTTGATAAGTTAATTAATGGTACTAAGAATAAAGAATAAGAAAACATGTGAGTTATGCATCTGAGAATAAAATAGCGCCGGCGTCCTAAAACTGAAATGTTATTCAAAATTTATTTTGGGGGAAGATTATGACTGAGCAACTTACAAGGGCTAAAGAAATTTTTATAGAGAATCTGGGTAGTTATGACAATATGCAAGAAGCTGGCTGTCTCCAAGAATATCTTCAATACAATATTTCTATGGAAATAGAATACAATTGGATAAATGAATTTATTGCGGAACAGTTTAGTAAAGCAGACTCTAAATACATTAGAATTTCAGAACTAATAGGTAGTGTCAGTTTCGTAGTTTCTCACTACGGAAGGTATCAGGATTATAAAAAACTTTTAGCGCTTAAGGATATATACTTAAATGGGGCGGATTTATTTGAACTTAACTTTTATTTTCATAATGTCCTTGAATCAATAAGACCTTTACTTGAAAATAATAATATAGCCGGTAATTTAAAAATAGAAATTGTGACTGAATTAGAGAACATGGTTGTTGAGACTAAAGAAAACATAGCTTCAATACCGGATAAGATAACAGGATATATAACACAAAAATATAATCTACAAGTCCCAAAGCATTCTACAAAAAATTCTGAATTAAATCAAATAAGATTAAATCAAATATATAACGAGATTAACACAATTAAGAATTTGCTACTAAACTTTGCCTAACAATGCTTTTGCTTCAGAACATTATCAATACCTTATTGGAAGTGGAAATCAATGCACATTCCAGAAAACATTAAAATCCTTCACGACTCGGTTTTTTAATCAAACTATCTTAATGATTATGATGAAGAAAAATATCTGTTATAAAAATTGAAGAAAAGGAATATATCTCTTTAACCGATGTATTTGAGTTGGTTGAATATTCATTGTAAGTGATAATAAATGACTATTTGTAATCGAGTATGGGAATGAGAAATCATGTCTTAGATGAATAATGGTGCTATGGGTTGTAGTTGCAATAGGTGTATAAGTTGAATTTATGGATATACTCATAAAAAATAATTAATTTGGAGGTAAGGTTAGATGAATATAAGATTTGATCCAAATAACGTCGTTATTCAACTATGTATGGGTGGGATGAAATTGGAGGATAATGGAAAGGATGAAGATGCAATCAAGATGTTTCATAAAGCATGGCACGAAGCAACAGATGACTATGAAAGATTTATTGCAGCTTATTATTTAGCCCGCCAACAAAAAAGTATTACAGACAAATTGAAATGGATGGAAACATCTCTACAGTGTGCACTAAATATAAATGATTATAATGTTAAGAGTGCATACCCGACGTTATATTTAAACATTGCCAAATGTTATGAGGAGTTGTGTGATTCTGATAATGCAAAAAGAAATTATGAATTGTCAAATTCATATAAGGATGCGCCTTCTGATGAAGGACCATTTTATCATGGGACAAAGGCAGATTTGCAGGTTGGTGATTTACTGACAGCGGGTGGTAATTCAAATTACAAGACCGAGATTAAAATGAACCACATTTATTTCACTGCTAACATAAATGGCGCAGGTCTTGCAGCAGCATTAGCAAAAGGAGAAGGAAGAGAACGCGTTTATATAATAGAGCCAACAGGCGAATTTGAGAATGACCCGAATGTTACTGACAAAAAATTCCCTGGTAACTTAACACGTTCTTATCGCTCAAAGGAACCTTTAAGAATTATTGGTGAAGAAACAGATTGGGTGAAACTGACAACTACGGAGCGAAGCAAATGGCGCGAAAATTTAGCCAAAAACAAGGGCGAAATTATTAACTGAGTGTCAAGGAGTTAATATGAGAAAGGGTATGAAGAATAGAACCTATATTTCAATCGACTTAAAATCATTTTACGCTTCGGTGGAGTGTATGGAGCGGGGCTTTGATCCGCTGACAACTAACCTTGTTGTTGCTGATGCAAGCCGCACTGAAAAAACCATCTGCTTAGCCGTCTCTCCTTCTCTTAAAGCATATGGTATTCCAGGTAGAGCGAGACTGTTTGAGGTTGTACAAAAGGTTAAGGAAGCAAATGCCAAACGACTACTCAGAGCACCAGGGCGAACTTTTTCCGGCACTTCATTCAGCGACACAGAATTAAAATTCTCACCCAGTATCTCAATAGACTATATTATTGCTCCACCGAGAATGGCACATTATTTAGAATACAGCACGCAGATTTACAATACCTATTTGAAATACATCGCACCCGAAGATATCCACGTCTATTCCATAGATGAGGTATTTATTGATGTAACCAATTATCTGAAAACCTACAGCCTTTCGGCTCGTGAACTTGCCACAAAAATGATCCTGGATGTTCTTAAAACGACTGGTATTACAGCATCAGCTGGAATTGGAACAAACCTGTACCTAAGTAAAATTGCTATGGATATTCAGGCAAAGCGTATACCGGCGGATCAAAACGGTGTAAGAATTGCTGAATTGGATGAAATGAGCTACCGCCGCTTGTTGTGGTCACATAGGCCCATAACAGACTTTTGGCGCATTGGCAAAGGATATGCAAAGAAGCTTGAGGAGCAAGGTCTCTTCACCATGGGAGATATAGCAAAATGTTCTATCGGTAAACCCACAGATTATTACAATGAGGATTTACTGTATAAGTTGTTTGGCATCAATGCTGAGCTGCTGATAGACCATGCGTGGGGATGGGAGCCATGTACAATTGCCGATGTTAAAGCGTATAAACCAGGTACAAACAGTATTGGATCGGGGCAGGTGCTCCATTGTGCCTATCCATTTGATAACGCTAGATTGATTGCGCGGGAAATGACCGATTTGCTGGTGCTTGATTTGGTGGATAAAAGGCTTGTAACAGACCAACTCGTTCTGACAGTTGGATATGATATTGAAAATCTGGCAAATCCAGAAATAAAGAAACTATATAGTGGACCGATTACAACAGACCATTATGGGCGTTCTGTTCCTAAATCAGCTCACGGTACAGTAAATCTTGGCAGACAGACTTCCTCCACAAAGCTGATTATGAATGCAGTCACAGAGTTGTTTGAGCGTATTGTTGATAAAAATCTATTGGTCAGGAGAGTAAACATTACAGCAAATCATGTGGTAGATGAGTCAACCGTCCAAAAGAAAGACAGCATTGAACAGCTTGATCTCTTTACTGATTATGCTGCTGTTCAGGTGGAAAAAGAGAAAGAGGAAGCTGAACTTGAACGAGAAAAAAAGGTGCAGCAGGCAATGCTGGAGATAAAAAAGAAATATGGAAAGAATGCTATTCTGAAAGGTATGAATCTTGAGGAAGGGGCTACAACATTAGAACGGAACAAGCAGATTGGAGGTCATAAAGCATGACGACAAAATATGATGATATTATTCATCTTCCACACCATGTCTCTGCGACACGTCCGCATATGTCAGCGATTGATCGAGCTGCTCAGTTTTCACCTTTCGCAGCTCTGACCGGTCATGGTGCTGCTGTCAAAGAAACCGCAAGACTGACCGATGAAAGAATTGAGTTAGATGAAGATATAAAAGATGATTTGAGTCACCGTATGCAAATTGTATCAGATAGTGTTAAAGAGCAATCTGAAATATCAATAACATATTTTAAGCCGGATGCGAAGAAGAATGGCGGTGAATATGTTACATCCATAAGTTCGGTTAAAAAGATAGATGAATATGAACGAGTTGTTGTTATGACTGATGGTACAATAATCCCCATTGATGAGATAATCAACATAGATGGAGAGATATTTGAAACTATTGTGTTCCACTTTTGCGATGAGTGAACAGCCACAAATCTGAATTTGAATAAAAGACTCAGGCAAGATTACTGGAGGAGAGCAGGCAGAAGGGTTTTTTAATGTCACTTTCTGGTGAAAAGAAAATCATATATGCCAACCAAAGAGAAATCGAAGAATTTTGTCAAAAGTAGAGAGTGATGAAATTTATATTGAAATCATTTTTAAATAAAAGCTAATCTAATATAGAAACAAGAAGAAAAATTTATATAGAGTAAAATAAAGCACTAATAAAATATAGATGAGGTAATGGGATTGTTGCAAATATAACATCTAATAATGATATGAAAAATAAAAGCTGAACAAGCTTTTATTTTTTTGAAAATATTGTTGCAAATTGAAAAAAAGAATGGTCTATATATATGAGAGACAAAATTGATAAAAATTTGTTGATTGTTATGATGAGCAGTAATCATAAATGGATGGAGCACAGAATATTCTACTTGTCAATGTGCTATATAATGTGAAAATAAAAGCTGAATAGTATGTAACTTTTATATTTTTGAAAAAATTGAAAAATTTTGTTGCAGATTAAAAAAAAGAATGGTCTATACATATGAAAGGTAAAATTGAAAAAATTTGTTCAGTATGGCTTTTATGCTATGAACACATTGTGCATGGAGAGGAGGAAAGAATTTATGTCAGGCAAAGTTATATTTAAAAATGTAGAGGATTTATATAACTATATTGAAGAATATAAGAGTACTAAATCTAGCAATTCTGCTAATTCTTTAGGGATTGTTTTTGATGAACATGAGTATTTTTATTGGTATGATAGTGGAACTGGTAAGGTTATTAATATTGACAAGGATATTGCTTTTTTGTTATATAACCTAACAAATTCAAATTTATCACTTGATAATGTTGTAGATATTATTTCTTCTCATAATATTGATGAATTGAATTTAATAGACGTCGTGAATGAAGAAGATTTATTAAAGGGATTTAAAATTAGTTCGCTACATTGTAGTGATTTTCTTAAGCATACACACAAGGAGATTCAAGATGGAGTTAGCCAACTTATTCTGGAATTAACTGAAAAATGTAATATGAGATGCAAGTACTGCATTTACAGTGAAGGATATTCTGGAAACAGATCTTTCGGAACTGTTTCTATGTCCAGAAATCTTGCTTTAAAGGCTATTGATTATATGGATAAAGATGGAGATTCTAATGTTGTTTATATATCTTTTTATGGAGGAGAGCCACTTATAGAGTTTGATCTTTTAAAAGACGTAATAGAATATTCAAAACAAAAACTTTCTAATAGAAAAGTAACTTATTCTTTTACAACAAATTTGACTCTACTTACTCCAAGTATGGTTGATTATTTTTCAACTGTGGATAATTTATCAGTAATGTGTAGTATAGATGGCCCTAAAAGTATTCATGATCAATACCGGGTTTATTCTAATCAACGAGGAACCTTTGAAGATGTTATGAAGAATTTTAAGTTATTGTGTAATATTTTTGAAAAAAATAAAACATTTAATGTTACTGTAAATGCTGTGTACATGCCCCCTTATAGCAAAAGTAAAATTGAAACAATTTATGATTTCTTTTCTAACTTGGAATTTGTACCAGATAAATTTACATATCGGTTAGGATATCCATCCCCAGATACAATTCCAGAAAGTATAAAATATGAAACTTACAAAGGGGATATGTCAATACAAAACTGGCAAAATGAATTTGTAACACAAATGAATTCTTTTGAAGATTTAAAAGAATCTTCTATTATCAGTGGCTATGATAAAATTCATAAACGTGCGATTACAATAAGTGCTTCTAATAGAATATCATTAAATGGATGTTGTATACCTGGATATCGAAGGCTATATGTTAGAACTAACGGTGATCTTATACAATTAGGAGGGCATAAATTCAGTGTAAGATTTGATTTCTTATTTTAACTGTGAATAATAACGTTTTTTAAGTATTGTCTCAAAGTGTTTTTGCGGAAGATTCATAATAACTAAAATTATCGCTATATTTGAGGTGCATGAAGTTCTTCAAATGAAATATGGTTTAATTGACCATAATATGTGAGATTACTTTGAAAAGGAGTGTGAATTCAAATGTTAAAATCAATAAAAATCAAAAAGATTATTTCAATAACACTAGCGGCAATAATGATGTTAAGCATTGGGTGCCTAAGCACATCAGCAGAAGAGTTGAAAGATACGGCATCTAGGGGGTATCAATTAATAGATGGTGATGTTTATGATTTAGACGGTAATTTATTAATTAAGCTGTATAACGGGGTTACTGCTGATGGTTATGCTCTTGATCCTAATTTTACTGTTTATGATGCAGAAGATTTAGATGATCGTGATGGTATTACTACTCTAGCAGCATCGGATATTTATGATGGAACAAAATACTTATATAAAAATACCGATGGTAATCAAGGAGTACAATTGGGCAGTAACTTTACACTTACCTCCAGTAAATCTAATGTTTATTTGGGCTATGATTCAGGAGAGCCATCTGGTGTAAATTTTGCTGTGCTTAATGTTACTCGAGACACAGTTGTTCAATGGATATCTAACATTAAAGCTGAAAAATCAAAAAGTATTTCTGTTTATAACAGTTCAAGACCAGATGATACGTACTCAGTTAAAGCTAGTGCCGTGGATGTTTCAGGTAATGCGACCCTGCAAGTTGGAAAAGAATAACTCAAAATAAGTTACTGAATGAATTACATCTGCATTTGAGTAAATGGCGGTTAAAATAGTGTTTTGAGAAAGAGAGCATCTTCTAACTGTTGTTTTTAAAAGTATCTTTTAAATTTTAGGACTTATTGAGGCAATTTTTGGTTATTATTCACAGTTAAAATAAGAAAAAACATAGAATCGGAGAATTAAAATGCACTTTTGCACTCTAATTCTCTGGCTTTTTTTGTCTTTTGAAGGAGGAAATATATTAGCTATATATAAGAAAAACCTAGGACAGAACCACATCTACATGGACCATTCTTAAGCTGTGGAGATTGCCCATATCCATCTCATGGTTTTATGTGCCACGGCTCAGAGGGAGACTGTCTAAGAATTTATGTGCAAAAAATGAATCAAAGGAGGAAGATGAAGGTATGAAAGAGGAACGAGTATTTATCAAATTATATGAAAGGATTGTAATATGTTAAATAATCAGAATTTAATAAAAACTACAAAAGAGAAGTATCCAGCAGGAAGTAGGATTCATTTGGAAAGCATGGAAGATCTGTATGCGCTAGTTCCTCATGATGCTGAGGGAAAGGTTAAGTATGTTGATGATGAAATATTTTAAAATTTAAAAAAGTATTGTTGCAAATTTAAAAAAAGAATGGTCTATATAAATGAAAGATAAAATTGCACAACGTTTATATGTTTGCGATTTTCTTTTGACATTATAGTTCTAAAAATATAATAAAAGATGGTGATGCCTATGCAAAGGAATAGGATAGGTTTTTAGCTTCTCTGGTTTTGAGTGTTACAGCATTGAAAATTAATATGATCTGCTTGTTCAGAGTCCATCAGCCGGAGTTGCGCAGAAGCAAATATGCTTCGTAAATTAATTATATATGTTTTTTGTGAAAAGACACGGATTCGATGGTTCAAAATGATTCCAATAGACAGAAAAAAATATATTAGTGATACGGACAAGCTTTTTATAGTAATTTTTACATTAGTATTGATTATTCTCTCATTGGTGTAGGCTTATTAATAAGCCATTAGATTGTTGACGAGATAAAGGTATATGAAAAGAGAGCAAGAGTAATGCTTGGTCTTAAGTTAGGAGTTTAGTTTTATTGTTGGCTTTAAAAATGGCGGTTACTGTTAAATGTATATCAGTTTTATTGTTTATACGATGCGTTCTATTTATTTTATGAAAAAATAAAAGGAGGATTTAAACAAATGAAAAGAAATAGATTTTTATCAATTGCTATGATTGCTTGTATGTTAATATCAAGTGTCTTTACTGCTAACGCAGCAGAAGTAAATGAAATTGTGTCAACCTTAGATAAAACGGATATTTCCAAACATATATCGGATGAAAATTTAAATAGACTTAAAAATGCTAGAGTATCAGATGAAGATATTCTCTCACTTGCCCAGCAAATAGAAGCGTATAATTCTACAGATGTGCAGATAAATAATTATATTGAGGATTTAATAAATAATCGTGTTGGTAGAAATGTTATATCAGAAGAAAAAAGGGCGGTTAATTATGAAAAGACAAAGGATGGAGACACGATTACACCATATGGAATTGTACCATATCGTGATTTATCCGAAAAATGGAATCCCCCGGTAATATCGGCTGTTAGTACACTATCAAATGTTGTAAATGCGAGTGATCAATCTGGAGTTTATTATTGCGTAAGAAGTACTGCAGGCCATAATCAAATGACATCATTTGCTCAATTACCTAGTTTAGCGACAGTTAATACTAACGATAGACCATACCAAATGTTTACATTTGCAACGAGCAATTCATACACTGCGTATGGAGATATTGGATTGGTATATTTTCCATCAACAAGTAGTTGGAAGGGATTCTATAATATGGTTGAAAATGGAACAAGATATGAAAATTATTCATTAAGTTTTACAGGTGGCAGTGATTTATATTTTCATATACAATTCTATAATGCTCCAGATAAAGCAGTTCTAACAATTAGGGATGCGTCCTCATGGTCTGCTGTTGCAACAATAACTTATACATTTGCTTTAGACTGTGTTAATTCAACATTTTCAACAACCCAAATTGCAAAGGAAATTACCTTAGCTCAGCATAACAGCGGTACATTAAATATTTTAACGGGTACAAAAATGAATAATGCTAAATATACACAAACATATTTGTATACTCCAAGCACATATTATTCGTTTACTTCCACATATTGTGCTGCTGCATATAGACAGGGACCAACAGCTGCAGCATATGGAAAAGTGACACCGACATATACTGCATGGACTTCAGACAATGTGACAATATCGTTTAATTAGGATGCATATGCAAATAAGGGGCTGGATAGCTTATCTGGCCCCTTTGTTGATATATAAGAAAATATAATTATAAAGAAAATTTCGCAATTTCAGAAATAAATTTTATGAGATTAATGAATAATATATGTTGGAATAAGACATATTGAATAGATTTTACTATTGACATGTGTATTGTTGTATAGTATATTTTGAGCAATATTTATAGGAATAAAAATATATATTATTATTTGTTTAGTTGACGGGGTTCTAATAAAACTATAGGTTATGTGGAACTTTTATATAAGTATATCGTCATATAAGTAAATAATGCTAAATGTAAGGAGGAAAAAATGAAAAAAAGATTTATCTATAATAATTTTATAGCTGCAATGGCAGTTGTATTAATTCTTTCGAATTCAAAAGCATTTGCTGCAACTAAAAATGCAAACATTAGTCTGCCGTCCTTCAAAGTTACATTGAATGGAAGTGAAATAAATAATTCATATAGCAAGTATCCTTTGATTGTTTATAAGGATATCACTTATTTTCCGATGACATTTGGGGGATGCAGATACCTTGGCTTGGAAACAAAATGGGACCAGAAAGCAGGTCTTGAAATTAATAAAACAAATATTAGTTATCCTTTAGATGAATACAACACAAATCAGAAAAATTCAACTAAATATACTGTTTCAATCCCTGAATTTAATATTAAAATTAACGGAAAGACAGTGGACAAAAGCAATGTCGAGTACCCTTTATTGACTTTCAGAGATATAACGTATTTTCCTCTTACCTGGGAATATGGTGTGAACGAGTTCGGATGGGATTACCATTTTGACAATAAAAATGGACTTGTGATAAAGTCTCAGAATGCTTCTCCAAAGTTAGTAGAGCTTGTTGACTATTTATATGAAGATGATAAACACGGTCAATTTATTGTAGATGGTGATAATATATATTATGCCGGAAATAATGGAGCTATATATCAAGCACCTTTGAATGACTTGAAGAACAACAAGAAAATATATCAGTTGCCGAAAGATCCTTATTTCGGTGAGAACGTATATGTAACTCCATATTTCAGTCACCGTGCTGGAGGAGTAATTTTTTCATACACTACAGCTGGAACAAGGGGCATGACGTATGAAATTGCAATAAAATCAGATGGAACAACAGCGGAACCTAAGACTATCGGTCCGGCTATTGCACCAGAAGTATCAGATGAAGGATTGTTATTGTACACCTCAGGTAATATTTATGAAACAGGTAATTATCAATATATGATAACCTCAAACATAAATAAAGCTAATGATTCACAGAGAATTTACAAACTGAATAAATTAACCGGTAAGATAACATTAGTTAATGAAAAGCCTGCAAATGCATTTAAATACCGCAATGAAAGATTGTATTTTGTCAGCGATGACAGGATGCTCTATTCTCTATCATTAAGTGATGATACAATAAAATTGGAAAGCAGCGGGCCTGTGTACCAAGAAAGGTACGAAGTGATTGGAAAAAATATTTATTATTTTAATGATAAGGATCAAAAAGTATATAAGGAAGGGGATAAGAATCCGCTTAATTCCGGCGAAACAGGTGAAGAAATACAATTGGTAGGAGACTATATTGTTATAACTTTCAATACAACATTGAATTATAGTTACAGAAGTATTGTATATGATAAAAACGGAAATATGGCTTTTATCCTTCCAAGAAAAATGAGCGAAGTATCTGCGGATTCAAATAGAATGACATATTTTGATGAGTTTGATAAGAAAGTTTTCTTAGTAGAAATGAAATAAAATAAAGTTGTTTCAATTATATCAAGTCTTCCTTCCTGAGGGCGATGAATAAAAAAATTCAATGAACGAAAGGTCGAGATAGTATTTAGTTTAATTGCATATATTGAGGTGGATGTTAATACAACTACATAGTTATATCAGCATCCACTTTTTTATGGATGAAATAATAGAGTTTATTGGGAATATTGGCAGTAAACTAAACAACCTTTTAAGAATAGTCCTAACATTACAAAATTTTATAGATTACAAATTGACTGTACATAATAGGAACCGTATTTTGCTCAGTTTTTATTTTTTATCCTAAATAAAAAAAATGTTGCAATATAAGAAAATGAATGGTCTATATATATGACAGATAAAAAATGGAAGACATAATTGTTAATAATTAAATTTGTAACAAATGTTGTAAGATATGATGGATTATGTTTGGAGGTGATTCCCTTGAGGGTTAAATTTAGATAAATATTTAATTTTAATAAGTTTTTGACATAGGAGATATATAAAATGAAGAGATTTAATGGTAAGTGGATTAAATATATAACCATTTGTACAATATTTATTGCTTTAATTGGAGCATCATTTAAGGTAGTTTTTTCAGAAGCACTTGATTTCCATTTATTAAAAGGCGTAAATGAAAATGGACAAACATATGGCGTAGATTCAGAAGATTCACCTGATCTTATAGCTGCGCAAGGCATAGATGGCACATACGGTTATATTTTAAGTAATGATTTAGATGGACCAGAATTTAGCACACCCGAGGAAGCCGTTAATTGGCAAAAAAAACATAATGGAAGACGTGTAATACCATTATATGCAAGTGATGGTAAAACTGTGATTGGTGAATTTGATTTAGAAGCTTCAGAAGATATTGAATAAACGATAAAACTAGGAAAGAAGGAGAAGAAAAAAATGAATAAGAAAGATATTATCAAACGTAGTGCATGCTTTTTATTAGTAAGTATAATGTTGTTTTCAAATGCTTATGTAGCTTTTGCTGCATCAAGTCCTACACAATATGCAACGGTGTATTCACATGACTACTCATACTACAATGCTGCAGTTTCTCTCGCTACCGGAGCTCGTGCGTATGTGAGTGTTCAAAATGAAGATGGAACTGGAGGAATTGCTGCGGGGTATATGGGTGGTAATGCAAAATTGTATAATTCAAATGGAATAATTAGTAAAAGTACAGGGATGCAATATACTGATGACTATGTGGTAGGATGGGCATGGTATACTGACTATGCAACTTGGTCTGGAACTTACTATGCAAAAAGTCAAGTAGCCTTCTATAATGGAAATGGATACGATAAATTTGATGTAAATAAATCACCAAGCGTCACTTATTCTAGCAATAAGAGCGACACTCAAATAACAGAGAAATTAGTTATATCAGAGTATAAAATTAATGAAAATGGTGAAAAGTACGGCTCAGAGCTTTATGCAGATATATGTGGAGAACTTCCAGATCTGATATTAGCTGAAGGTAAAAATGGAGAAATAGGATATGTTCGTAATATTGATTTAAACCCAGAGCCAAAAACCATTGAGGAAGCTATAGCTTTGAATAAAGTTACTGAAATTCCACTTTATAGTTCAGACGGCAAGACTGTCATCGGCACATTTGAATTCAGTAGAAGTTCTGCACTTGCTAAATAGTGAAACATCACATTATGGGGGGACTTGGTTCTTGATGCATCCATATAGATGACAATAACCCCGTTCCCTTAATATATCATCGACTATTGTATTTCTTTCTTTACCTCCTGTAAAAGTGAATATTAAAGCAATGGTAAGCACTAGAATTAATTTTTAAGGCATATGGAGTATTTCAATACAGTCGCTGGTTTCTATCCTGTTTTTCCAGAATAAAAGCGAGCATCAAGTATCTCCGAGAAACAGAAATCGTTCAAAAAACCATTCACAACAGATAGGTTCGCATTTTGAGCTGTCTGAAAAACTTATGGAAAATTAAAAATAATTTGGCTCAAGACCCTCGCGAAATCGTATTAGTAGTGGTTTTTTTTATTTACCTTTTATTAGTACTTTGAAAACTTCATATCAGATGACTTTAATATATTAGCTGATGAACCTTAAAAAGTCATGCAGATTATCCAGAGATAAAAATCCCGCCCCTGCTGTAAAACTGCCAACAATAAAAATTATTGCTGGCAGTTTTTAATTAAATAATATATCGAAAAATGGGAGTTTGTATGATATGATATATAAAACAATATTATAAAAGATATTCCAGAAAACAAGAAGGAAAAACATGTATAGATTAAAATAAAGCACTATGAAAATACAGACGATAAATGGGGGGATAATGGTGACTATTGCAATTATAATGGCTATTGAGGATGAAAAAGAAAGAAATTTTATTGAGGATTTGTATATAAAACATAGTAAGTCCATGTGGAAATATGCAATGCATTTAACAAAAAATAAGGACGATGCAGATGAACTGATTCAAATTTCTTTTGAAAAGATAATAAGGTGCATTGATGCTGTCAAAAAAATAAATTGTTGCAAAATGGATTCTTATGTGGTCTCTATAGTTAGAAACTCTTATAGTACACTGTTGCTAAAAAAATATAAAGAAAAAGAAAATATAGAATACATAAATATTGATGAATTAGCTGATTTAGAGGCACATAATGATTACGAAAGCGTGTTAGAAAGAAGCAGTTCCTCCGATATTATGTCGGCATTAAAAAATATGCCTGATAAATATAAGATGGTTCTGAAATTAAAGTTTATTCATGAATTTGACGATGAACAGATAGCTAAAACTATAGGTGTGCAGACAAACAGTGTTAGGATGTATAAAACAAGAGCATTGAGGATGCTGGTAGACAGGTTGAAAGGAAGTGAATATAGTGAAAAATAGTTTCAATGACGAGTATGGAGAAATTTTACTCAGAAAAGCTGCAATACTCTTGTCTGAAGAAGATAAAGAAATTTATGATAAATTACGAGATGACGAAACTATAGTTAACCCAAATCAGGAAGAATTAGATAAAAAAATATTGGGCATGATAAGAAACTATGAAAAAAAGGAGAAAAGAAAGCAAAACTTGAGACTATTAAAAAAAGTTGCATTAAAAGCCGCAGTTTTCATTACTGTCCTCACGATAGGTTTTGCAATAACATTTACTACAGTAGAAGCATTTAAAATCACTGTTATAAATTTTATCATAGAGCAAAAAGAGAAGTTTTCAGAAATATCATTATCAGAAAATAATAATATTTCTGTACCAACAGAGTTAAATGAAAAATATTATCCACATTATTTGCCAGAAGGTTATGAAATCAAAAGTACATTTATTACTGATAGCGGAGCTGAAATATCATATATAAACAAAAACAACGAGAAGATTAATTACTGCTATTTTGATAAAGATGCAATAGCAGGAATCGACACGGAAAATAGAATTGAAACAAGTGTACTTATTAATGGGTTAAAAGGAAGTATATTCAGTAAAAATGGCCATAATATCTTGGTTTTTAAATTAGATGAATACCTCTTTGTAATAGAAGGACATATTGCGCAAGAAGAAATTATTAAAATTGCAGAAAGCATAAGAAAATAGTTTATAAAAATAAAAGCTGCACAACTATACAGCTTTTATTTTTTTTGAAAAAATTTTAAAAAATTGTTGCAAATCAAAAAAAAGAATGGTCTATATATATGAATAATAAAGTTAATAACAAGTTATTACAATAGACGTAAATACTTAGGAGGTGATTTTATTGAACAAAAGTTAGAAATCATTAATTTTATGTATTATTTGGCTTAGTATAAAAAAATAAAAATAAAAGGGAGATAATTATGAAAACTATACTAAAAGCTGTCTTGGTATTTATTTTAATTCTTGCATTATCAGTAAATGCATTCGCAACAACTATCGGAGTCCAATGGGAGTATTTAAGTAGAGTGAAGAGTGAATTAAGTATAAGTACTTTAGGCGTTGCTAAAGCAACAGGATCAGCTACTTTGCAAGATGATAATGGCAGTGTATCAGTAGTAGTGAATTTGCAACAGTTAAAATCTAATGGATGGGCTACTATAAAAACATGGAATGGCTCAGGCGAAAGTCCATGTATTGTTAGCGGTTCTTATGCGGTTCCTTCTGGATATGACTACAGGGCTGAGACAATTGCAACAGTTTATGATGGGAATGGTAATAAGCTCGAAGAAAGCAAGACATATTCATCCATAAAAAACTATTAAAATATATTTTAAGCATAGAAGAGTTTAATTAAAGGTATAACAACTGCATTAACATTTTTTATTTATAATGTCACTTTTATATAATGATTCCACATTAGATACAAGTAATCAACTTTGTTCTCTGTGATAAAACTGTAACTGTAGAAAATTATAAACCTTGTATGTTAAAATTGATAATTGGAGAGTTACAGAGTGAGAATAACTGATACCTTTACATTAATGGGTGATGGGTACATATAGATTCAGCAAATAATGCAAATTATTGATAATAGATATAAACCTTCAGGTTATACATAATTCACATAGTCATTTGATTAAGAGTTTAGTAATTATCAAATCAAACATGTAATCCATTATATACAAATAATTATGTATATATGTTAAAGAGGAGGTAATTTATGGCAGACGTAATGGTACAAAAAACACAAGAATGGCTTAATAATAAGTATGGAGGAAAACCAGGTTATATACCACTTGATTTATCCGAGGAAGCTGGTATTGTTGGCAGAACTGGATGGACAACAATTTATGCTTTACTTGGAGCCCTTCAGATCGAATTAGGATTAAACGAAACCGGTACTAATTTCGGTCCGACAACAGAAAGGCTGTTTAATGAAATGTTTGGAGGAGGTATAAAACCTCCGATTGATCAAACAGCGGTTTGTGGAAGGTATGGAGGTATTTATGGCATTATACAAGGTGCGCTTTGGTGTAAAGGATACCCTGCGCATTATGGTGAAATAACAGAACATTTTGATCAATCAACACAAGCAGGAATAATGAACATGAGGGAAGATGCTGGAATAAGTCCTGGAACAACAGTTACTTTAAATGTTATGAAAGCCTTACTTTCTATGAACCAATACAAACTTGTTTGGAAAGGATCTTCTAAAATTCAATCTATTCAACGGGCACTAAATAATATGTATGAGGAATATATTGGACTTTCACCTTGCGATGGACTATATGGTCGGGAAATGAATAAAGCAATGATTATGGTTTTACAAGCAATTGAAGGATACTCTGTAGAGGAAGCTAATGGTAATTTTGGAAGTGGTACGAAATCAAGGTTACCTTTGCTGTTGCTTCCTCAAGTAGTGAATCAAGAAGCCGTATTTCTGTTTCGTTCATCTCTTTGCTGCAATGGATATAACGTAGCGTTAAGTTATGCTTGGGATATTGATGTTGAGAATGCAACGATAGAGTTTCAAGGAGATATGTTGCTTACTCAAAATGGTACTGCTGATACAGACACATGGATGGCTTTAATGATTAGTCGAGGCAATATTGACCGACCTAGCAATGGATGTGATACAAGATTTGAGATTACTTCTGAAAGATTGCAAATATTAAAAAATGAAGGTTATAGTGTAGTTGGACGTTATTTAACAGGGGGAAGTTTTAAAGAATTACGTGTTGGAGAAGCAGAAAGAATTACCGATGGCGGAATGAGCCTATTTCCTATCTTTCAAGAGTCAGGAGCAAGTATGGCATATTTTACTCCTGAGAGAGGAAAGACGGATGCTCTAAGTTCCTCGAAAGCGGCTCGTAAATTAGGAATGCCAAAGGGAACGATCATATATTTTGCAGTTGATACTGATCCGTTAGACTATCAAATAGAAGACTATATATTGCCATATTTTAGAGCTTTACATGAAAATTTTGACCCGGACTATAAAATCGGTGTTTATGGCACTAGAAATACTTGTACTCAAGTTTGTGATAATGGCTATGCACTAACAAGTTTTGTAAGTGATATGTCATATGGATTTAGTGGAAATATGGGCTTTAAAATACCTAAAAACTGGAACCTTGATCAATTTTATGAACTTAGTACCAGTGAGACAGGATTGGATTTTGATTTGGATAAGACAACATATTCTGGGAGATTCCCAGTTGTAGATCATATAGAACACCGTAATTATATACAACCAGAAATTCCGCAAGTTGAACTTGGAACACCTCTAATTCTTTCTTTTATTGAGAATATACGAACATTGGAAACATTATATAAACAACATTATGATGCTAATTTAGCCCCTATTAATGGTATACCTCTTTTGCCTAACATGTTAGTGACAGCAATGACTAATTTCCTGCGTAGTCAAGAATATAATGACTGGCTATGGTATTTTACTACAGGTTCTATTATTGACATTGGATTTGTATCTGATATTCAAGAAAATCATTCTGATATATGGGAGCATATGTACAATTATATAAAAGAAGATACTGAAGAATTCCCACGTTTAGAAATAACGGATGGAGAAACTGGTCTAATTGATTTAAGCCACTTTGGGGCAACACTAGAGGGATACTTAACTGGAGCACTCCCTAGTTTTTGGGCTAGCTGGGGTGGTGATCTTGCAACTGGAATGAGTGATACAACTATAAATTATAAAAAAAGAAATGATCCAGGTTTTGAAATATATGCTGGAAAAACGTTACAGGAAGTTGCCGATGCTACAGTCGGAAAAGCTACTCTTCTTTGTAATTATACTGATTTCTGCACTGATTTTGATGCGTATAAAATCAGTCGTTATATAACAGAAGAGATAAAAAATAGTACTGCAGAAACATTGAACTTTCATCTGCTTTCAGATGCCTTTATGTGGTATTACAGTAGTGGGCAATATAGAAACCGTTTCGTATGGGTTATTGAAGAGCTAGGTCTAGAGACTCAGACTACTCTCGGTGCACTAAATGCTGAAATTTATGAACGTATGAATGGTGTGCTAGAAAAAGCAGGATTGCTTTTATTGAAAGGAGGTAATCCTACACAGGAAGTTAATACGGCTTGCTGTGACTCCTTTGCAAATTATATTTATAAAATGATAAACCAATAAATAAGTGAGTGGAGGCTTAACAGCTTTCACTCATTTAGTTGTATCAACAATAAACCCGC
>DFOA01000039.1 GCA_002381185.1 Firmicutes bacterium UBA3553
ACGATGGACACCCTTGCTCTTGGCTAATGGTTGCTACTACCAACCCCATAACGGACTTTCACCGTCAAGCTGTCGCCCATGCTGGGCGCACAATAAAATACGGCACCTATAAAGATGCCTTATTATTACAATCTCTTCATTGATATTACATCTTCATAATACTTTTTGTCAAAAGAAACCTTAATAAGTTTTGTCAAATCATATGATTTATTATTCATTATGTTTTCTACTTTACCTTGACATACTTCCTTTCCCAATCGGTCAACCAACGTGACCGTATCATTAATTTCGGGAACTGGTAGGTATTCATATGGAAATGTAATTAATGCTTCATCATTACTATAATTTATATTCATCAGATGTATGGCAATACCCGGGCATTTTGCTGCGCAAATTCCACAGCCAATACACTTGCTCAAATCTATTGCAGGTAAATTTGTTATTGGACTTCCAACTTTTATGGCACCTTTAGGACAAGATGTTTCACAAGGGTTGCACGGGATTTCTTCAACGCACTCAATTACAGCAATATTTCCTAACTTATATCCTTTATAATCAGGATATCCAGGAGATTTTTTCAACTCTTCTAGTGAAGGAGCTCCACATTTTTTTAAGCAAGACATTCGGCCATCTCCTTCCCCTTTTCTAATATCTGATTTTTTGCAATCCTTCTTTTTTCGCCAAATTGACCACATCTCAACGAATCAAGTTTTCCCCATATATTGTCTATTTTGCTTAATGCTTCTTCCTCGCTTAAATATCCTAAATCATATGCAACACTTAATCCCGCAAGTCTTCCTTCTTCCATGGCAGTGCTGGCTTCTTCTATTCCTGCTACATCACCGGCAACATAAAGGCCGTCAACTGTTGTTCTCATAAATCTGTCATGAACTGGAACATAGCCTCCCATACCGCCTATATATGTAAATTCACACCCTGCAAGCCATACAAGTTCGACCATTGGAGTAAGTCCGACTGCAAGACATATGGTATCAACTTCAAATGTTTTTTCAGAACCTTCGATTTCTTGCCAGCTGCTGTCAAGCTCTACTATCTCCACCTTTTCCACTCTATCAGTTCCATATGCTTTTTTAATAGTATGGCTTGTAAAAAAAGGCACTCCCGCTCTTGCAACTTTAGCAGTATGAACTCCATACCCTCCTAACTGCGGGGCAGCTTCTACAATACCAACCACCTCAGCACCTGCCTGCATAAGCTGATAGGATACTATTACACCTACGTTGCCTGAACCTAGCATAAGCACCTTCTTGCCAGGCAATACCCTCCGTAAGTTTATCATCGTTTGTGCCGCACCTGCGCCCATGACTCCCGGAAGTTCCCATCCTTCAAATTGAACAGAATTTTCATAAGCTCCAGTAGCAATAATAATTTTTTCAGCTTGAATTTCTCTGGATTTTTCTTTGTTTTCGATTATCCAAATTTTTTTATCACCGGTAAGTCCGCACACTTCAGTGTTTAGCATTACTTCTATGTTAAGTTCCATAGTTTCTTTAAGTAATTCTGTGCCAATATTAATTCCTCTGGTTCCTGCTTTATGCTCTCTGGAACCGAAAAATTTATGTATCTGCTTAAAGAGCTGTCCTCCCGGCTTATTATTTTCGTCTATCAGCAATACACCGGCACCGTGCTTTGCTGCTTCTATTGATGCAGCCAGGCCAGCAGGACCAGCACCTATAATTACCACATCATAATTATTCTTTTTCATTTTCCCACTCGCCTCTTCCATATTGAGTTTCTACCTTCATGCCATCCCGTACTTCAGTAACACAGGTTCTTACATTTGGTATACCATCAACTATCATTACACAGTCAGTACATCTGCCAATTCCACAATATATTCCTCTTGGTTTTTTTTGTTTGTCAGTGTACCTGAATTTATAAACTCCGTTGGCTGTTAATGCGGCTGCAATCATTTCGCCTTTGTAAGCTGTTATTTCCTGTCCGTCAAAAGTTATTGTAACGATTTCCCTTCTTTCGTCATCACCTAAAATCGGATGATTATTAATCCTCATTATATGCCACCTCTAGCAGTGCCGTAAGACTATCTTTCACAATATCTTTAACATCTGGTGAAGGTTCGGTAAGAGGCAGTCTGTATCCTCCGACATTGAATCCTGTAACATTAAGAGCATATTTGACAGGAATGGGGTTTGTTGTTACAAACAAAGCATCATACAATTTAGTAAGTTCAAGGTTAATCTTTGCAGCTTTAGTCATGTCATTGTTTTCAAATGCATCTATCATTTGACCCATCTTAACTCCCGCAACATTTGATGCAACACTTACAATTCCACATCCTCCCACTGCCAGTGAAGGTAATGTTAATATGTCTTCACCGCTGTATACAAGGAATTCTTCCGGAGTTTCATTAATCATTCTTGTAAATTGAGCCATGTCTCCGCTTGCTTCTTTAATTGCAACAATATTTTTTATTTCAGCGAGTTTTTTGACTGTTGTTACACTTATGTTGACACCCGTTCTTCCGGGAACATTATAAATTATAATCGGAAGGGCCGTGCTTTCTGCTACAGTCTTAAAATGAGCATACAGCGATTCCTGATTTGGTTTGTTATAGTAAGGTGTTATTACTAATAAGCCATCAACTTTTAAATCTTCTATATTCTTGATATTATCAATTGTTTTCTTTGTATTGTTTGTTCCGACTCCTGCTATAACAGGAATGTTTACGTTTTTCTTTATTTCAGATAAAAGTCTATATACTTCCTCAGATGTTAAAGTTGGTGATTCTCCTGTAGTACCATTAATAACTAATGCTGTACTTCTTTCATTTTCCAATTTTTTTGCTAATTTGACAGCCTGTGCATAATCAACGTTTAATTCTTTATCAAATGGTGTTACCATTGCCGTTATCAATCTACCCCAATTCATATTACGTCCTCCTCTTTTAAAACTTTCATTTTAACCGGTCTGACCGGAGCCCTATAACTTGAAGTTTTAACTTCTTCTATCTTGATGTTTAATTCTCTTGAAAGTATTTTTTCAACTAGCTTTCTGCATGTTCTGCCCTGGCACAACCCCATGCCTGCACGTGTGAACTTTTTCACTTCATCCACAGTAGTAGCACCGTCTTTTATTGCTTTTATAATTTCCTCTTCGGTAATTTCTTCACATCTGCATATTATTTTGCTCATAAAGCCACTTCCTTACTGATAATTGTGCTTATCGCTATTGCTATATCTGTTCCAATAAGTTAAAACGTCATCCATCAAATGATTCATATGTTCAGCCATTAATTTTTCTGCTTCTTCCTCATTATTATCTTTAATGGCATTATATATTTTCATGTGAGATGTTGAATAAGGAGAATTTATCTGCCTCCTCATATATTCAAAAAGTGTTGATTGCTGTTTAAATGTAGCAACTATGTTATACATAGCCTCCAATATTGTATTTCCTGAAGCTTTTGCTATAGTGCGGTGAAACTCTAAATCTTCTTCTGAAATACTTTCCCCATTGCTTAATTTATTATTTTGTCTGTCTATAATTTCTTTCAGCTTATTTAAATCATCATCGGAAATAATTCTTGCAGCCAGCCTGCATGTTGCTTTTTCAATTGCCTTTCTTGCCTGAATTACCATAATAAAATTTTCAAGTATTTCTGTTGAAATGATTTCATCAATTTTTTCCTGGTGAAAATTTATTATATCAATGGTTTCTGCTTTTTTGATTGCAAGCTTTCCTTCAGGTGTAATTATTCTTCCTTCGTTTTTATATTTTTCTAAATAATCACTGCTTTCTAACTTTGATAATATCCTTCCGACTGTGGCAGTGCTTACTTCAATATCTTTTTCCTTCAGCAGATTCTCAATAGACCAAGTCCCAATTGGCCTGTTTGCATCATCTATTAATTTCAACACTTCTAATTCTATATAATCAAGGATTTGCCTCATATTAACACCCCATTAAGTAGTAAATTTTATGCTATATTATCTCATATTGAATCTGTTTTTACAATGGCAAATCCCATAAATTTCTATTAATTAGCCGCTGCCTCTCTATTGGTGTTTTTTGTAACCATTGATACGACTATTAACAATATTGATGCAACTGCAAGGGCAATAAGAACCTTATTGCTTCCAAGGGCATCTATTTGGCTAAGAACTGCTCCGGCTATTATACTTACTCTTGCTCCCCAAGGTGTAACCTTACTGTTTCTCTTGCCTGCCTCATGAGCTTCACCAGAATTTTCTTTCCAAAGAAGTCCTATTACTAAAAGCGGAACTAATCCCGCTCCGGCCATAGAGTAGGCTCGAGAGAATAAGCTTATAATTGAGTTTGCATAAATAGCTGCCACTGCTGATGAAACACCAATAATAGCCGTTAACCATTTTGCATATTTTACAAGATCTGCCTCTGACGTTTCCGGTTTGAAAGGCTTAATTAAATCATTAACTACCAGGACTGATGCCGAGTTCAGGTTAGAGTCTGCAGAAGACATACCGGCTGCTAAAACCAGCGCGAATATCATACCGGCTATTGCCATCGGAACTCTGTTCATCATAAACCATGCCATAGCATCTCCAGGTGCTAAATCTTGCTTCAACGTGTAAATAATCATTCCAACAAGAGCAGTCATCATAACGGCTATAATAGCAATTATACCACTGTAAAGCATTCCATCTCTTGCTGTCTTTGTATTAATAGCGCCAAAACATCTTTGCCAGTACTGTTGGGCTACAATGATTCCAATAGTACCTGTTACAATCATATTAATTATTTTCATTGGATCAGAAATCCCAAATTGCCACAATTCTGCTCTGCCTAATTCATTTAATCTTACTCCTATTTCTCCCAGAGAAAAATTAACTTCCTTAAATGCATATACATAGAAAATTACTCCAAATATTAAAACAAGTACTCCTTGAAGCAAGTCAGTCCAGACAACCGAGTAGATACCTCCCAATGTAGTGTAAATAATGAACACAGCGGAGAATAATATAATTATCGGAATAGGATTAGCACCTGTTATAACACTGAATATATTGCCTAGTGCTTTTCCCTGACCCCCTGCCCATGCAATCATAATTGATGATGCCAATACGCCGGATAAAGCCCTTGTAAATTTATCCCTTGTTATTAAGTCATCAAGAAGCTCGGGGAATGTATTGTAGGTAAATTTACCGGCAAATCCTGCAATAAACAAAGCAAATATAATTTTTGAACCTTGTTCTCCAAGAATGAATGCCATCCAGGGAAGACCGATTTCATATCCATTTCCTGCATGACCTACAAAATTTCCAACTCCCATAATAGTTGCAAACTGAGTAAAAAATATAAGATACATTGGAAATGATTTTCCGCCGATTGCGTAGTTTGCAAAACTCATGTCAGCTTTGTCTTTTACCTTAAGTGATATGTACATGAAGGCTCCACACATTAAAATTGTAATAATCCAAATCATTGTTCCTAAACTCATAAAACATGCCTCCTTTTAATATTATTTTTTATTCAATAAAGCATCTAGCTTTAATTAAATCTGTCAAAACTTAATTCCCTTACATCAATTGAAGTTTTTTCGCCGCAAATCATTTGTGAAATTAACTTTCCTGTAATTGGAGCCATTGCTATTCCGTCACCTTCATGGCCTGAAGCTATATAAAAGCCCTCATTCCCTTTTACTTCAGATATTATTGGTTTTCCGTCTTCACATGCAGGTCTGAATCCGGCAAACGTTCTTATGATATGTATATTTTTTAATATTGGAAAGAAATCAGTAACCTGATTGACTAAAATATTGATTACCTCATTATCCGTTCCCTTGTTATAATTACCTTTTTCTCTTGTGCTTCCGATTAAATAATTACCGCTGCCTGCTTGGGAAAATGACAGTCCTATGCCGAGTTCTTTAATTCTGTCACTTTGGTTAACAAGTTCAGGATTTAACTTTGATATAATATAATCAGCACTCCATATATTTTCTTTACCCAACTGAGGTAATCCTTCAGTTACTAAAATCTGACCCTTTTTTGATGTTATTGGTATATTGATTCCGATTAATTTTCCAATATCCGCAGACCAAGCTCCTGCTGAGTTTATAATATTTTCTGTTTCAATAGTTAAATCGTTTTCAAGCCTGATATTCCAATGTCCGCTTTTTTTATTTAATTCAATGGCACAGGTATCTTTATAAATGTCCATGCCTGATCTCAGTGCTTTGGATAAAAACATTCGCATAGTATACAGCGGATTTACCTGTGAATCCTCTGTTCCATGTGTTGAAGCTATTATTTTATCCTTCACATAAGGATGAAATTTTTTAACTTCCTTTTTGTCTATAAGTTCAATATTGAGGCCATAATTTTTTTGCTGCGCAACGTAATTTTCCATAAAAGCCAAATGCTCTTTATTATCTATAAGAATCATTCCGCCCCTTGTATGAAAATCTATATTATTACCAAATTCCTGAGATAGACCTTTATATAAATTTAGGCTTTCAACGGCCAGTTCTAAATTTTTTCCCGGCTTTTTAGACTGCAAAAGTATCATATCATCACAAGAACCGGATGCTCCGCTGCCTATTTGATTTTTTTCAATCAGGGCAATTTTTTTATTTTTCAATGTCAGATAATAAGCACAGGACAGACCGATAATACCTCCGCCTAAAATTACTACGTCATAATTTTTCATGAAAGCCTCCTCACTTTTAACCAAGCACTTTATCAAATTGGTTGACAACAAATTCATGCAACAAATTCAATGTCTTATTATAATTCTCATTACTTACAAGTAAACTAACATATCTGTCGGCAGTCACACATAGGTTGTAACTGATATTTTCATCCTTCATTCTGTTTATTAAATCATCATGAAATTCCGGATATTGTAATATGTTGCTGCCTACAATGCTGATTTCAGCAATATTTTGACATTCATCAATAATAAAACCACGGTCATCAATAAGTTTTTCTGCTGCTTTGAAATTCTTAGCGTCAGTTGTAATAATAATTGCTCCCTCTTTGTAATACATCTTATAATCTTCAGATTTCAATCCATCTAATATTCCTTTTAACGGGTTATATTCCCTGCTTTTTATTTTACCAAAAATAATATTATCAGAACCTGTGACACCTACTAATTTTAGCTTATCTTTTTCTAAACTTTCATCACAGATTAAAGTACCCGGATGACTGCTGAATGTAGACTTTACATACAGCTTAGTTTTTGGTTCCTTCATTGCGGTTTCCACAGCTCTCGGATGAATTACTTTCGCCCCCATGTTAGCTAGAGTACAACAGTCTTCATAACTTATTTCATCTAATAAAACTGCATCTTTGACTTTTCTGGGGTCTGCTGTCATTATTCCCTCTACGTCCGTATAAATATCAACTTCATATGCACCTAATGCAGCTCCCAATGCGCAAGCAGTAGTATCGCTGCCACCTCTTCCCAGTGTTGTTATATCACCTTTTTCGGATATACCCTGGCCTCCTCCTGCAACAACAATATTTCCTTCTTTCAAAAGATTCACTATTCTGTCATTTTCTACTCTGGTAATTCTTGCGTCTGCATAATTTTCATCCGTTATTATTCCCGCTTGTGCTCCGGACAGATAGACAGATTTATACCCTCTTTTTTGAAGGTTTGAAGCTATTATAGCTCCGGAAATGTTTTCCCCGCAGCTAAATATGACGTCCAGCTCACGTTTGCTTGCAAAAGGATATTCTTTTTTAATTAAATTTAGCAATGTATCGGTTGCATAAGGATCTCCGTTTCTCCCCATGGCTGAAACCACAACAACCAACGAATAACCGCTGTCAACCGCTTCTTCTATTTTTTTATATACATGCTCTCTGGAGCTTTCAGTGGCAACTGAAGTTCCGCCGAATTTCTGAACAAGTATCCTCATTTATGCCTCCATTTTAATTTCTTAAACTTTTTACAAGCAACTCAGCAATTTGGACAGCGTTGGTTGCAGCGCCTTTTCTGATTTGATCGCCACAGCACCATAAACTGATTGAATTTTCTTTGGTATAATCCTTTCTTATTCTTCCTACATAAATTAAATCTTGTCCTGATGTATCTATAGGCATTGGATATATGTTATTTTCAGGATCGTCAACCAATTTGACACCTTTTGCATCAGACAATAATTCCCTTACCTTCTCGATGCTTAATTCCTTTTCAGTTTCAATCGTTATTGATTCCGAATGACTTCTTAGTACAGGAACTCTGGCACATGTACATGAAATTCCAATTTTGTCATCATGAAGAATTTTTCTGCCTTCATTATACATTTTCATTTCTTCTTTTGTGTAACCATTATCTTCAAAGCTGTCAATATGAGGTATTATGTTAAAAGCTATTTCATGCTGGAATACTTTGTTTTCTGCTCCTTTATTATTCAATACATCTATTGTCTGATTTTTCAATTCTTCAATTCCTCGTATTCCTGCACCTGAAACAGCCTGGTATGTGGAAACAACCATTCTTTTTATACCTGCATACTTATAGATTTCATTAACCGCTACTATTCCGATAATTGTAGAGCAGTTTGGATTTGCTATTATTCCTTTGTGTTTATAAATATCTTCCGGGTTAACTTCCGGAACAACAAGCGGAACATCATCATTCAATCTAAATGCACTGCTGTTGTCTATTGCAACGGCTCCGTTTTTTAATATACTTGGCATGAACATCCTGCTTATATCGCTTTCCACTGCAATTAGTGTTATATCTACATCATCAAACGAATTTTCTTTCGCTTCTTCAACTACATACTTCTTTCCGCAAAAAATATATTCTTTGCCTGCTTCACTGGCATGAGCCAATAACTTTATGTTTTCAACCTCAAACTGTCTTTCTTCCATAATCCTGAGCATTTGTGTTCCGACTGCACCTGTTGCCCCAAGTATAGCAACTACAGGCTTACTGCTGGTTTTATTTTTCATATCGTCCTCCTACTCATCTAATGATTAGTATGTGAGAATTATATAATATAATATTATTTATGTCAATAAAAAATACCGTTTATCTCAATATATTTTTAAGCATTTGCTAAATTAATTTACTTAATTCTGCTAGTCTCTACACGATTAGTCACTGCTGCTTAACTAATTGACAAAAACAATATGTTCGCATCATAAAAATGCTAATCATATTTCGATTAGCATAAATAATTTCTATTTCTAATTATTGACTATGAATGTCATTTAAGTTTGTTCAGAGCCTCTTCCATCCTATTCATTCCCTCTTTTATATTTTCTAAAGAATTTGAATAAGAAATTCTTATGTTGTCCGGAGCCAAAAATGCAGCTCCCGTTACAACCGCAATTCTGCTTTCTTCCAATAGGTAATCACACATATCCATGGGATTATTAATTATATAATTCTTATATTGTCTGCCATAAAAGTTCTTGATATTAGGCATAACATAAAAAGCACCCTTAGGCATAAAACAATTGATTTCAGGCATTTCGTTTAATCTGTTAACTATGTACTGCCTTCTTTTTTCAAATTCTTTTCTCATATCTTCAACAAATTTTTCAGAATTCTTTAATGCTTCAATAGATGCGTACTGTGCGGGCGCATTTGGGCTTGTAGTAGTATGTCCTTGATAGTCGCTCATTGCCTTGATTATCTTCTTAGGTCCGACGGCAAAGCCAATTCTCCACCCTGTCATTGCATAGGATTTTGATACACCATTTATAGTAATTGTCCTATCCTTTATTTCTTCTGATATTGAAGCTGTACAATAATTCGATTCTCCATCATAAACTAATTTCTCATAAATTTCATCTGAAATTATATAAAAATTATTATGCACAGCTAACCTGCCGAGCTTTTCTAAATCATTCTTTTTATATACTGCTCCGGTCGGATTATTAGGTGAATTAATTAAAACTGCCTTTGTTTTATCGGTGATTTTAACTTTTATTCTGTCAATATCCAAATCAAATCCGCCTTTTTCGTCCATTTCAACCAAAACAGGAATACCGCCTGTAAGTTTTATCATTTCGATATAACTGATCCAGCATGGGGTTGGCACAATAACTTCATCACCCGGGTCAACAATTGCCATTAGGGCATTAGTAAGGGATTGTTTCGCGCCTGAAGATACTATCACTTCATTGATAGAATAATCCAAATCATATTCCTTTTTAAACTTATTGCATATTTCCTCTCTAAGTTCAATTAATCCTGCAGCAGGAGTATATTTAGTATACCCCAGGTCATAAGCTTCTTTTGCTTTGCTGATTATATTTTGCGGAGTATTAAAATCAGGCTCTCCTATATTAAATCCAATTACATTTATACCTTGTTTTTTTAGCATCGCAATTTTTTCAGATTGTGCCAAGGTAACTGAAGGTATCATTTCTTTTACTCTCTTACTAATCACTGGAACCTCCGGAACTTTTTTATAATAATTTTTTAGTATTATAACATAATATATTTTAATTGCAATTATATTAATAATTTCATTTGTGTTACATTACAAATTTTTAATGCATTTTTAAGATTTTGAGAAGTGTTTTTACTAGAATTGCAATGCTTACAAGATATTTATGTTACTTTTTTGTTACTAATAATCATGTTTTAGTATTGATTTATAGGTATTCTTAAGAATATTTTACTTAAGTATTTTATTTACATGAATGAAATTTTATACCTTATCACATACACCTGATACAAGCATATAATATACTATATAGCCACCTCCTATGAAGATAATTACAATAGTAATTAAACAGTCATTACATGAGCTGGCTGAATAAAGTTATATTAAAAGGGCAGAACTCGGAACATATAAGTTGTTCCGGCTGCCCTAATTTTATTCAAAAGAATTATGATAAATCAATTATACCATTAAACATGAAAAATCTAATATACTCTGCTGAAGGTCCAGGTACCGTCATTACACCTTTTTTCGATACATTCAAAATTTGCAATCTCAGCTCTCTTGTGCTTCCGTTATCATACATAGCAAATCCTGTTATACACTTAGTGCTAGAAGGTCTGAATTCTATGGGGAGGCTTGCAAAAAACTGTTCGCCTTTCATATTGATTAAAACCCAAATATCAGCCTGAATTTCAAGTATATTTCGGTTACTTGGTTTTCTGTATCGTATATACCCATCAAAGTCTTCTGGGTAAATTCCTTCAAAATCATGCCACATATCTTCTTCAACAGATAACAAACTGTTTTTTTCTTCATAATCAACTTTTTCATCGATTTGAGCTTCTTCCGTAATTAGTTGATTATTTATTACTTTTTTCATTTCTCTACACCTCACATAATATTTGTAGACAAGCTGTTTTATGCCTACATGTGCATTCTATGCTTGTACACAATATATGTGATACGATATAGGTAAATGGTATTAATTCGAGGTGCAGTTTTATAATATGCCATATTAAGATAATTTTCAGTGACTTTAATGCAAGTGCGCATAGATAAGCACACCTTTTAAATAGAAGAATATATTGCTATTGAGCATGTCTCAAAATAATAATCGAGGTGTTAATTATGAGTTGTGGATGGAATAATGTAGCCGGAACAGGCAACTGTATTACAGCAGAGGAATTTTGCAGAAGAAGATGCACTGGAGGCAACGTAGCCCCTGATTCCAGCAGGAGATGTAACTTCGTGTATGAATGCTTATTAGAATTATTAGAAGACGCATTAGAAGAAGACAATAATAACAATCATTGCTGCTGTAGAAGATAACGAATCGAGTAGGAGCTAAATAA
>DFOA01000010.1 GCA_002381185.1 Firmicutes bacterium UBA3553
AGAAAATGAAATGGAATCATTGGCAAGAGGTGCGTTGGAAGTCCTTCGAGGAGAAGACGAAATTAAAGAGTTTTAAATTGTTGAAGATTAAGATATTTACAGATAATAATAGTCCCTCTTTAGTATAAGAGGGATATTTTTTCTATGCCGGAAACTCCATAATCTCCGATTTCAGCATTCCAGGTGGTGAGTTCCTTTCCGTGCCAGTCTGTGCCGCCGGTTCGTATTAAATTATGCTTGTTTGAAAAGCTTTCATAACGTTCTACAAGATCTTTGTCATGATAGGGATAATATACTTCGACTCCGCCAAGACCATGAGGGAGAAGTATTTCCATTTCTTTTATATCAGCGGTGCCTATTCTTGCGGGATGAGCAAAAACAGCAGTTCCTCCTGCCTGGGTTATTACCTCTACAGCCTCTGAAGTATGAACAGGAAAATTTTCCTTGAAATGTCCCTGAAAGTGCATTACCTTGTTGTTTAAAAACTCAGGCCAATCCTTTAAGGTGTACGGTTCTCCGTCTAAGATCATTGCTTTTAAGATATCGGATAATGCAATTGATTGTTTATATGCAGCAAATTTAATTATTTTGTTAACATCAAAGTTTAATATATTGTTTTTAAAAAGCCAATTATAATGTTCAAAAAATGTTTCATTAAAGTAAGTACATATTATATTAAGCATATGCTGCAATTGGGTGTTATATATATCTATTCCGTAACCAAGAATGTGTATAAGGTGCCCATTTGAAGCGGAGGATATTTCTACGGCAGGTATTACCTTGATATTTTCCTTATCCGCTTTTTCTACCATTTCTGCCACCCCAAAAGTTGTATCGTGATCTGTTAAAGCCATGGCAGGAATATTTTTTTCTTTTATGATTTTAATGATATCATCTATAGAATCCGTTCCGTCAGAAAATTTTGAATGAATGTGTAAATCAATCATAGGACGCTCCTTATGTTATAATAAAAGGCGCTGATACCTTTCATATTACATTATTTTATATAGTAAAAATAAATATCATCAGCTGATTTTCTATAAATCTTATTTTCTATTTCCAAATAATCCAAATGTGCCAGCGCTTCACTTACAGCAAACCACTTTTGCTGAACAGGAGCATCATGCCAACTCTTACCCTTTAATGACCATTGCATTTTTCCTGCTATATCATATGCACTTAGCCCCGGATGAGCGCCGACAATTTCAAGTGTTTCTTCCAGACGCAATTCATGATGGTGAATTAACTGATTTATTCTATGGCATAAATCCATGTCATTATTTCTATGAGCAGGCAATGCTAATTTGATTTCATATTCTTTTATTTTTTTCAAACTATTAATATATTCTTTCAATGAATTTTCTACTGTTGGCCATCTTGAAATATTAGGTGAAATATCAAATAGAATATGATCGCCTGAAAACAATATTTTTTCTTTTTCTAAATACAGGCACATGTGCCCCGGCGTATGACCAGGTGTTGAAATACAAGTGAATTCATACTGGCCGATATTAAATCTGGAATTATCCTCAACAGCGGTTATATTGAACAATTTATCAGGATTATATATCTTTGCGGGGTTGGAAGTCCATAATGAGGCAAGTTCATCTTTCGTAAAACCTTCTTTAATGTAGTTTTCTTCATTTTTAATCCAGTATCCGTCCAGCATAAGCTTAACATATTTATAATCAACCTCACTCATATATATGACCGAATCCTCATTCATTACAGATGAAACGAGGCCGGTATGGTCTGAATGCATGTGAGTCAAAAACATTTCAGTTTTACTGATATCTATATCTAATTCATTCAATCCTGATATCAATGCTTCATAACAATCAGGAGAATTGAAGCCTGTATCAATTATTAAATTTTTATCTTTGGTTTTAATAACATAACAATTTAAATTTTTAAGAGGATTATTAGGCAATGGTATATAAATTGTGTATATGTCTGGGTTGTCGTATATTTTCTTGTACATGTTACCTCCATATTTTATCTGATTATTATACCATCTTTTTTGTTGATTTACTATAATTTTAATCAGATTTTAATTTTTTACTAATCATCTCTCAACTTTTAATGTGTATTATAATGATTACAAGAATAAAATATAATAGAAGTTGAATTTAAATAAATGGGAGATGTAAAATGGAAATATTATTAGGATTGGTTGTATTTTTTGTCTTTATAGGTGCTGCATTAAGTATAGGAGCCGTATTGTTAAAGGTATTATTTACAATTATCGGGGCTGTAATAGGATTCGTAGTAATAATGGCATTGATACCTTTAGGTATTGGATTGTTGATTATACCAGCTATAATTGTAGGAATAATCGTCGCCATAGTTAAGTGTATACAATTGATTTTTTAGAAATTAAAATTATTGACAAAAGTGTGAGATTTATGTATAGTTTTACATATGATAAACAATAATATATAAAATTAGTAAGCGATGAAGAGAAGAGTAATTTTACAGTCATGACAAAGAGAACCGGGACAGGTGAGAGCCGGAGATTGATTTTAAAATGAACATGGCCTTGGAGCTTTGTACCTGAGCGGAAGTTAGGGTATGACGTATAGTATACGTTACAATACGTGGTTTAGTAACCTATTGAGGCACATATTGCGAAATGTGTGCGAAAAAGAGTGGTAACGCGGAATTCGCCTCTTTGCTTATGCAAAGAGGTTTTTTGTATGTTGACAAATGAGTAAATACATTGGTGAATGATACTGTGTTGTTTCCATAAATACCACTTTTAAATTGAAATATTATTAGGAGGAAAACATGAATAAAGGCAAATATTACTTAACAACGGCAATTGCATATACATCCGGCAAGCCTCATATCGGTAATACATATGAAATAGTCCTTGCTGACAGTATTGTGAGATTTAAAAAATTAAACGGATATGATGTATATTTTCAAACAGGAACAGATGAACATGGAGAAAAAATTCAAATTAAAGCAAAAGAAGCAAATAAGACACCACAGCAGTTTGTAGACGAAGTGGCAGGTGAAATCAAACGCATATGGGATCTGATGAATACAAGCTATGATAAATTTGTCCGAACAACTGACCCTCTGCATGTGGAGAAGGTGCAAAAAATATTTAAAAAACTTTACGATCAGGGCGATATATATAAAGGATATTATGAAGGATGGTACTGCACACCTGATGAAGCATTTTTCACGGAGTCTCAGCTTGTTGACGGAAAATGCCCTGACTGCGGAAGAGAAGTCCACATGGCAAGAGAAGAGGCGTATTTCTTTAAAATGAGCAAGTATGCCGACAGACTGATGAAGCATATTGAAGAGAATCCTAAATTTATTCAGCCCGAATCGCGTAAAAATGAAATGGTTAATAATTTCATTAAACCGGGTTTACAGGATTTATGTGTTTCAAGAACTTCATTTGACTGGGGTATTCCTGTAACATTTGATGAAGGCCATGTTGTATATGTCTGGATTGATGCGCTAAGCAACTATATTACATTTCCAGGGTATGATGTTGACGGAAATCACAGCGATTTATATAAAAAACTATGGCCTGCAGATGTTCACTTAATAGGAAAGGATATTTTAAGATTCCATACTATTTATTGGCCGATCCTTTTAATGGCATTGGGAGAAGAGCTCCCAAAACAGGTATTCGGACACCCTTGGCTTTTGGTAGGTGAAGGCAAAATGAGCAAATCAAAAGGAAATGTTATCTATGCCGATGATTTGGTTGATATGTTCGGAGTTGATGCAATCAGATACTTTGTATTGCATGAAATGCCGTTTGCAAATGATGGAACACTGACATATGAATTAGTTATCGAGAGGATTAATTCTGATTTGGCAAATATTCTCGGAAATTTAGTTAACAGAACCGTTACAATGACAAACAAGTATTTTGGCGGAGAAATACTTCCTCCTGCAGAGCATGAACCAATTGACGATGAACTAATTAACCTTGCTCTCGAAATACCTTCAAGAGTTGAAAAGAAAATGGATGAGCTGAGGGTCTCTGATGCCATTGATGAAATATTTACGCTCTTGAGAAGAAGCAACAAATATATAGATGAAACCCAGCCATGGGTTCTGGGAAAAGACGAAAGCAAAAAAGCAAGGCTTGGAACAGTCTTATACAACCTGCTTGAATCAATCAGAATAGCTGCAGTTTTATTAGAACCATTTTTGCCTGAAACAGCACAGGAAATACTAAAGCAATTAAATACAGAAAAGAAAGACTGGGAATCATTGCAGGATTTCAACGGAATGGTGCCAGGTGAAAAAGTAGGCACACCTGAAATATTGTTCGCAAGAATTGATGCAACTAAAAAAATGGAAGAAATAAATAAAATCAATGAGGCAAGGATAGCAGAAAGGGCTAAAACTGAACCTAAAGATGAAGCTAAACCAGAGGCAAAAGAAGAAGCAGGGGATGGATTTATAACAATAGATGATTTTGACAAATTAGACTTGAGGGTTGCCGAAGTTGTTAAGGCAGAAAGACATCCTAACGCTGATAAACTTCTTGTATTCCAGCTAAAGGTTGGAGAGGAAACAAGACAAGTGGTATCAGGAATTGCAAAATATTACAAACCTGAAGACCTGGTTGGCAAGAAGGTAGTAATGGTTTATAATTTAAAACCTGTTACACTGAGAGGAATTGAATCCAGAGGAATGCTTCTGACTGCTGAAAAAGGAAAGAAATTGACTATGCTTTCTACATTGGAAGACATAGAAAGTGGAGCAACGGTATCGTAACAACAATGGATTAGCAATCGGTAAGCAATGGGTCAGTAAATTGAAAAGGAGTTGTGAATTCACAACTCCTTTATGTCAATGCTATTCAACTGCAAATCAATCGCCAATCAATCGTTCCTATACTTCTTTTTTCCACAAGCCGTGAATATTGCAATGCTCATATGCGGAAACTACTTCATCACCATCGTTTAATACGAAAACGGCTTTTGGTTCATCACCAGGTTTCAGACATTTTCTCTGAACGCCTTCTTTTGTTTCAAGATAAATCCATTCAATCCAGTGTTCATCAACCATTGGGTGAGTTACGCTTCCTATTTTAACTGTTACTTTATTTCCCTCAACTTCAATTACAGGAACGTGTTTTTCAACAGCAGCGTCAACAGTGTTCGGAACCAGCTCTTCCATGTCATTTCCGCAACATACTAAAGTTCCGCCGCCTTCGTTCAATAAACTTACTAAATTACCGCATGTATTGCATATAAAAAATTTTGTTTTACACATATTGCCCTCCTAAAGTTATATCATTCAACAGTTAATCTATACCCAATAATATATGATTTAAAACATGAAATTATTATAAATTTAATAAGTTCGCTTTTTTAAATTTAAAAGCCAACAAACTTACCAGGGCCATTGCAACAGCCATGCATCCGATATTTAATATTGTACTGACTCCTGTTTCAAGAGCTGAGGAAATATCATCCTGGACGAAGGCAAGAATTGTTTCATAAAGGCCAAGCCCCGGTACAATGGGGATAACACCCGGAAAAATGAATATGGTAGCAGGCATTTTAAACTTTCTTGCATATATTTCACCAAGTATGGCAACGAATGTTGTGCCCAGGAAAAATGCAAGCATCGGATTTCCTTTTGTTATAAAATATTCATAAACTAAGTATCCCAATGATGCCGTTATGGATGAATGAACCAATGTTTTTTTAGGAGCATTCATTATTAGTGCAAAAAAGAAGGTTGCTGTAAAACAATAAAATATTTCTAAAATAAAATTTGCCATGTCTCCTCCTAAATCCCTAAAAATCCAAGTGAATATGCTGTGTAAATCACTGCCCCTGCTCCTGCTGCCAAAGAAGACGCCACAAGCAGGGCTTCGGTTGCCCTGGCAATGCCGGAAATAAGGTCTCCTCTTATGGTGTCACGTATTGCATTGGTCATGGCAAGACCGGGAAGTAAAGGCATTATGCCTCCGACTATAATGTAATTGTAATTTCCTGTTTTGGATAAGGTTGTTACAACGATGGCAATGAAGGCTATGACAGCACCAGATATTATGCTTGAAAAAAACTGATATGAATGCAGATCTTCAAAGCTTTTGGAAATAAGAGAAACTAATAATCCTGTCATAAGAGCAATAATAAATTCAAAAATGCCCCCTCCAAAAAGAACGGTAAAAAATGCTGATGAAATTCCGCTGTAAACAAAAGAATATTTATATTGGACAGCCCTGTTATTTACCATGTCTTCCAATTGCGCCAAGGCATCATCAAGTGTAGTTGAATGAGAAGATATTTGTCTGGATATATTATTTACATCATTTATTTTCTGAAGATTAATGGATCTTTTTCTTATTCTTTTGACTATTGTGTTATTGTCCTCGCCGTTAATTGAAATGGTAAGATAAAAGCCTGTTGGTGTAGCAATTGCGTCTACTTCCTTAACACCATATGACTTGCATATATACTTGATGGTTTCTTCCGCCCTGTAAGTTTCACCGCCGTTTTCAAGTATTATCTGTGCAGACAGCTTAATTACCTTTAACAGAGTATTTGTATTTATTTTCAATGTATCACCTCTTCATATGGCTAATTATAACACATAACTTTATAAAATTAACAATTTTTTGTAATTATTATGTAAATTTATTATTTTTATGATATAATATTTTAAAATGCAACCTTGGAGGAAAACATGAAGGAAAGGGAAGTCAAGGTCCTTAATATTGATAAAGAAGAAATTGAAAAAAAGCTTATCAATATCGGAGCAAAACTCATTAAGGATGAAAATCAAATAAATTACAGATTTGACACTGATGACGGTATTCTCAAAAAAACATACAACGGATATTTAAGAATAAGGATAACTAAAAACTTATTAAACGGCGAAATAAAAAACACATTGACATTTAAAAGAGGCTTAAAAAGAAGTGTTTTAAGAATAAACGAAGAAACAGAAACTGAAATCTCAGACTGGGAAAATACAGCAAAAATATTAGAGCTTTTGGGGTACAAACAAAAAAGACCGGGATATAAACACAGAAGATCATATAAATATGAAAATATAACCTTTGAAATTGACACTTGGGATGAAGATACTTACTCAAAACCTTATCTTGAAATAGAAATGACCTCAGAGGAAGACTTAGAAAAAGCAATAATACTTTTAGACTTAGATCGAAGCCAGGTTACAACAAAGCCAATTGATGAGCTGAGCAAGGAATAAAAACACTTGCACAAATAAAAAATTGTGATATACTGTTTTAAAAATTGTCTTGTATCTGCTTTGCAGAACGAGAACAGGAGGAAAAAATGAATAGAAATACTAAAACAGGCAAACTCACCTTTATGGGAGTTATGCTGGCACTTACAATTGTATTTGTCGCTTTGACGGCAATACCGACAGCTTCTGCTTCCATGGCTCTTTTGATATTTTTGCCCACAATAATTACAAGCATTATTCAAGGACCAAAATCCGGAGCTATAATGGGAGCTATCGCAGGGCTTGCAACATTGCTCAGAGCTCTGTTGGCTCCAGCATCCCCGCTGGATTATCTTTTTTTAAATCCTTTAGTTGCAATTTTGCCGAGGGTTTTTATCGGAGCAGTTCCGTACTATGTTTTCAAATTATTTAAAAAATTAATTAAGTCTAAGACAATAGCGCTTTTGATTGCAGGGGTGTCAGGAGCAATTACGAATACTGCCCTTGTTGTTCTGATGCTCTATGTTGTTTACAGCGAGGAGATTGTGAAAATGAGCACTGAGTTTGGAATAGGAACTACTTTTGCGGCATTTGCAATATTCATAATTTCAACAAGTGCATTGATAGAAAGCTCGGTGGCCGGAATAGGCACCGCTGCAGTGATTAATGTATACGATAAACTAAACAAGTAGGAGGAACATATGATTCTAGCTGTAGATATAGGCAATACCAATATTGTTGTCGGAGTTTATGACGGAGATAATATTGTTGGAAGCTGGAGAATGGTTACCAGAAGTGAGAAGACTTCAGACGAGTATGGTATATTTATATTAAATTTATTGGATCACAGCAATATTGACCATAAAAAAATAAAGAGTGCAATAGTTTCATCAGTTGTTCCAAATGTAATGCATTCCTTTGAAAATGCTTTAAGAAAATATTTCAATATAGACCCTATAATAGTGGGACCTGGAATTAAAACAGGAATAACAATATCTACGGACAATCCACGCGAGGTTGGTGCTGACAGAATTGTAGGGCTTGTTGCCGCATATCATATGTTTGGAGGTCCTTTGATTGTAATAGACTTCGGAACTGCAACTACTTATGATGTGGTAAGTGAAAAAGGTGAATTCAAGTACGGTATAACATCACCGGGAATTCAAATTACTGCAGATGCATTGTGGCAAAGGACTGCGCAGCTTCCAAGCGTTGAAATCAAAAAACCCGATTCGATTCTTGCAAAAAATACTGTTACAAGCATACAGGCAGGCCTGGTTTACGGTTACATCGGACAGGTTGAATACATTATAAAAAAAATAAAAGAAGAAATGAAAATAGAAAATATGAAAGTTGTGGCTACCGGAGGTCTGGGAAGGATAATATTTGATGAAACATCTATGATCGACGTGTATGACCCTCAGCTGTTATTTGAAGGATTAAAAATAATCCATGACAAAAATCAAAAATAAAAATTAAGTAAAATAAACTCGCATAAAAGCAATCTGTGTAATTTAATGTTACATAGGTTGCTTTATTTTGTGCAAAAAATTATATTTATTATTGACAAAGATGTTATATTGTATATAATGAATATATACAATATAACTATGGTGGTAAAGATGAAAATTATTATAAGCAATTCCAACGGACAGCCTATTTATGAACAAATTGTTTCTCAAATAAAGACAATGATTATTTCAGGAGAATTAAATGAAGGTGATGCGCTGCCTTCTATGAGGCTTCTGGCTAAAGAGCTGAGAATCAGCGTAATTACAACAAAGAGAGCATATGAGGAGCTTGAAAGAGAGGGGTTTATTGTTTCCGTAACCGGAAAAGGAAGCTTTGTGGCAAGCAAAAACATGGAGCTAATAAGAGAACAGCAGCTCAAGGAAATAGAAAATCATATGCAGGCTGTTTCAGAGCTGGCGTTCAACTGCGGAATAAAGCTGGATGAACTGATTGAAATGATGACATTGATATATGAAGGAGAATAGTATGGAATACTCACTAAAACTTGAGAATGTGACAAAAGAATATAAGGACTTTAAATTGGACCATGTCAATATAAGTTTGCCTAAAGGCGTCATAATGGGGTTTATAGGAGAAAACGGAGCTGGAAAAAGCACAACAATAAAACTTATTATGGATTTAATAAAACGTGATGAAGGAACAATTACGATTTTAGACAGGGATAATAAGTCAGACTTAAAATCAGTCAAGGAAAATATCGGTATTGTCATGGACGAATCATGTTTTCCTGAAAACTTAAATGCCATAGAAATTAACAGGATAATGAAAAAGATATATAGGACATGGAATGAAAGCAGGTTTTACGGACTGTTGGAGAAACTCTCAATTTCTCGTGATAAATTCATAAAAGAATATTCAAGAGGCATGAAAATGAAGCTGTCTATAGCGGCTGCCCTGTCCCACGATTCTAGGATATTGATAATGGATGAAGCCACAAGCGGGTTGGACCCCATTGTCAGGGAAGAAATTCTTGATATGTTCATGGACTTTATTCAGAATGAAAATCATTCAATTTTTATATCGTCGCATATAATAAGCGATTTGGAGAAAATTTGTGATTATATTACCTTTATACACAAAGGAAAAATTATTTTTTCGGAAGCGAAGGATGACTTACTGGATGATTACGGAATCTTAAAATGTTCTGAAGATGAATTCAAAAAAATAGACTCTCAAATTGTTAAAGGGGTAAGAAGAAATAAATTTGGAATAGAAGCCTTAATATTAAAAAACGAGCTTAGAGGAAACTATGTGGTGGACAAAGCAAACATAGAAGACATTATGATATTTCATATAAAGGAGCAGGTACAATGATAGGACTCATATTAAAAGATTTTCTAAACTTAAAGAGGCATTCGAAAATATATTTTATACTTGTGATATTTTATTTTATCCTTGGTATTACAAATAAGGATTTTTCCATGTTCGGATCAATGATAGCAATGATGGCGGTCATATTGCCTGTAACGTCAATGGCCTATGATGAAAAAAACAATTGGGATAGATATGCGCTTACAATGCCGATTTCAAGAAGAGATCTGGTATTAAGCAGATATATTCTTAGTTTCATTTTTCTGGTTTTAGCTTTCATCATAAGCATGCTGTTAAATTTAATATTCGGAAGCAGTTCATTTATTGAGAGCGTACTTATAAATTCGGGGATTCTGCTTTTCGGCATAATAATAATGTCTGCTATATTTCCGGTACTCTTTAAATATGGCGTTGAAAAGGGGAGACTTTTCATGATGATTATACTGTTTGCTCCCACAGCAGTCATAATGCTGCTTTCAAGGCTCGGATTTACATTGCCTGACAAAGGAGCTGCAAAAGTTCTGTTATATTTTCTGCCGGTAATTGCTGTGGCTGCTTCTGCAGTATCAGTTTTAATTTCTGTTTCAATATACAGAAAAAAAGAGTTTTAAAGATATAAGGAAAGTATGTAATTTATTACTTATATAAAGGCAAGTAGACAAGTGATGTCTCACTTGCCTGCTTTTGACTGTCTTCATTATAATAATCCTATAAAATATTCCACAGCAATAGCTACAATAACTACTAAAGCAGATATTATAAAACCATGAATCATGGGATTAATACCTGACTTTTTCATTTCACGGAAATCAGTGTTCATACCTATTGCGGCTAAGGAAGAAACCATCAAGAATTTACTGATATCTTTCATGGTATTGGAAACTGAAATTGGAATGAATCCAAAGCTGTTAATTATGGCCATAGCCACAAATGCTAATATAAACCATGGAAATAATGATGTAATTTTAACTTTATCATAATTTACAGTATTTCCATCCGAATTATTAGTTTTCATTCGTGCATTTATAAGCGAGAAAATCAGAACTGTTGGGATGATGGTCAGTGTACGAGTTAGTTTCACCATAGTTGCAAAATCTCCTGCTGCTTCGCTGAATGCATATCCGGCGGCAACTACACTGGAGGTATCATTTACAGCAGTACCGGCCCATAGTCCATATGCCATATCGCTTAATCCCATCATACGACCCATGATAGGGAATAATACTATCATGACCATATCAAATATAAATGTTGCTGACATTGCATAAGCAATATCTTTGTCCTCTGCTTCAATAACCGGGGCCATTGCAGCTATAGCAGACCCTCCGCATATTCCGGTTCCGGCAGAGATCATATTTGAAAGCTTCCAGTCTAAACCAAGGAATTTTCCAACAAAATAACCACCGCCGAAGCAAGTGAGAAGTGTAAATAACATTACTGTCAGTGATAAGCTGCCAACATTAAGTATAGTGCCTATACTTAATGAAGTACCTAATAAAACAATGGAAAACTTAAGTATTTTCTTGGAAGTAAACTTCAAACCAGCTTCTATAATTTTATTAGGCTTTTTTACCTGGTTAATTGCCATTCCAATAAATAGAGCAATAACAGAATCTCCAATTAAAGGAAGCGGCAGCAAGGATTCTATATATCTTGCTATTAAAGCTGTCAATAAGGCTATTAAGAATCCAGGTATGTTAGTAAGTATTTTTTTCATAATTGTTCTCCTTATATAATTTCTATTGATTCTAACATGAAAAATATGATAAAATCAAATTATGATATATTATTATATATAAGTAGATGTTATGGATGGAATGGTTGATTAAGGGAGGGAGATATATGCTTGATACTAAGATATTTACATTCTTAAAAGTAGCACAGCTTAAAAACTATACAAAGGCGGCAGCTGAATTAAATTTAACGCAGCCTGCAGTAACTCAGCATATACAGAAGTTGGAGGAATATTATGGGTGCAGCCTGATTGACATCAATGGTAAATCAGTAAAATTAACCGTACAAGGAGAAGCCCTCTATAACTATGCAAATTTTCAGATTGCAAATGAAAAACAACTCATTAATCAAATTAAAAAAGTGGAAACACCAATTAAGATCGGTGCAACACTTTCGATAGCAGATTATTATTTGCCGTCTTTTTTAAGTTCATATCTGAGTCGTAACAATGAATTAATTTCAGTAACAGTGAAAAATACAAAATCAATTATTGAAATGCTATTAAATAATGAATTGTATTGTGCATTTATTGAAGGAATATTTGATAAATCAATATTTCAATTTTATGAGTTTTATACCACTAAATTTGTACCGGTGGCCAGAAAGGGACATCCCCTGGAAGGCTTAGAAGTTATAATACCTGAAATTCATAAATACCCCTTAATTTTAAGAGAAGAAGGCTCAGGAACCAGAGAAATATACCAGAATTATTTATATCAAAATAATGATTCTCTACTTTCTGTTTATAAAATTTACGAGATCAGCAGTTTTGGAATTATTAAAAAAATGTTAAGCAGTTCTGATGCAATTTCATTTATGTATGAAGAAGTTGCGAGACAGGAGGTTGAAAGGGGAGAATTATGTTATCTTACGATACAAAATTATTCGATAGAGCGGCCGTTGTATTTTATTTATCCCAAAAATAGTTTGATGAAAGAAAAAAATGAATTGTTTTATAGCCAACTGATGCAAAATAACGATAACCAGTAATGATTATCGCCGAAATATTTAGCAGTAGTAAAACCGTTATGATCAAGAACTCGTGATAACTCTGTTGAGTTCATTAATGTAATCTGTAAGCAGATTTTTACCGGTATATGAAGATGAAGCTTCCTCGACTAAGCTAGCCATGGGTTTACTGAATATAAAAAAACCGAAAAGTTAATTTCCGGTTTTTAATACTCTTACAATAAAATATTAATTATATTCTTTTTACGTTAGAAGCTTGCGGTCCTCTGTTACCTTGAGTAATATCAAAGCTAACTGTCTGACCTTCGTCTAAGGATTTAAATCCGTCTCCCTGGATAGATGAGAAGTGAACAAATATATCATTTCCACCTTCAGCTGTAATAAATCCGAATCCTTTATCTGCGTTAAACCATTTTACTGTACCTTTATTCATTAGGTACCTCCTAATTTTTATTTATATTGCATTGCATATAAAAAATTCACATATTTTTACAAATTATATACACTTAACATACATATAATTTCTAAAAACATGTGAAATCTATAAATACATCTGTAATACTTTTCCAGAATAACACAGATATTTATATATGTCAACAACTTTTTTTAGGAATGACAATTAAGTATGTAATAAACAAAAGTTATGGAGACGGACGGGATCGAACCGTTGACCTCTTGAATGCCATTCAAGCGCTCTCCCAGCTGATAGGTAAACACTAAAAACTATAAATGTACAAATATAGGGAAGTCATCCTTTATTTAAGCCATTATACCTTAAAATATTTGGAAAGACAAATATTTATTTATAATGAGATTGTTATATTCAAAAAAATGTGTAAGTGTTTATCCTTGACTAACTTGATTGAAAGCAGAATTCAAGACTAAAATTATAAGCTAGATTAAACAAATCAAACATAACATATAACTGTGCAGCTGCATCTGGTGTAGCTGTTTTTTATTTTATACCAGGGAGGTGATGAATGAAAGCAAAATGTTGTAAATGTGCAATTAATACTGATAAATGGCATGGTTGGAAATGTGAAATTACAGAGGGGCCATGTATGTTTTTGATTCCAAATAGTAAGGCTTGCGCGGAGGATTATGGAGAAGGACCAGATGCAACAGAAGATAAGGAGGATGTATGAGTAAAGTAATAGCAATAGCAAATCAAAAAGGTGGTGTAGGTAAAACTACCACAGCAATTAGTCTGGGAATAAGTTTGACTAAACTTAAAAAGAAGGTACTGCTAATAGACCTGGACGGCCAAGGAAATTTAACAATGTCATTGGGATATGATCCTGATGAACTAGAAAACACAATTACAAATTTAATTGAGTACAGAATTAAGGATTACAATTATAAAATAGAAAAGGAAAGGTATATTATTAACACCCAAGAAGGGGTAGATCTTTTGCCAGCAGATATAGGCCTGTCGGGCATTGAAGTAAAAATGCTTAATACCTTAAATAGAGAAAATATTCTGAAAAATATTATCAGAGATTTTAAAAATGAGTATGATTTTATACTTATTGATTGTTTACCTTCACTGGGCAGCCTTACAGTGAATGCGTTGACAGCTGCAGACAGTGTGATTATACCTGTGCAATCACAGTATTTATCTATGCGTGGTATGGAACAACTTCTTGAAACGATTCATGGAGTTAAGGCACAAATTAATCCTGACTTGAAAATAGAGGGTATTCTTATAACCATGTATGACAAAAGAACTAACTTAAGCAAAGAAGTGCTCGAAGCAATAAAGTTAGTATATGGACAGCATATAAAAGTGTTTGAAAGTGCTATAACTGTATCTACAAAAATAGCAGAAGCACCATCTCAGGGAGTTAGTATATTTGCATATCAACCAAATAGCGAAGCAGCAAAAGCATATGAACTATTGGCAAAGGAAGTGTTAGCTAATGAGCAAGCTTGACTTGCAAAGCAAGTTGAACAAAAAGAATGTGATTAATGATATCATTGGTAATACGAGTCAATATGAAATAAAGGAAGTGCCTCCGACAAAACTCATGCCTTTTGGAAATACTCCGGGATTCCCTTTTAAGTTACATCAAGGTAAAAAAAGAGAAGAACTCAAACAAAGTATAATCGAGAAAGGTATTACATCACCTATAATTGTGAGAGCAATTCCTGAAATATATAAAGATATTCGACCGGAATGCGATTATGAAATTATTATAGGACACAACAGAAATGATATCGCTATTGAGTTAAATTTGCCTAGAGTGTCAATAATAATCAGAAAAGATATTGATTCGGATGTAAAGGCAATCGACATAATGAATGAAGATAATTTTCAGCAAAGGCAGGAAATACTTCCTTCCGAGAAAGCTAGGGCTTATAAAATGCAAATGGATGCTATAAAGAGACAGGGTAAAAGGACAGACATGGACTTAAGTTCCAATGGAACAGAAGTGGATACTAGCCGGGAGGAGGTTGCTAAAAATAATAAGACATCGGCATCACAAATTCAACGGTACATCAGGCTTAACTTTCTGACTGATAAGTTACTTAATATGGTTGATACAAATATTCTTTCTTTCAGACCGGCTGTTGAACTTTCTCATTTATCCGTAGAAAGCCAGCAAATTATAGAATCATTAATTGAAAACCAAGGAATAAAAGTCAGCGGAAAACAAGCTGAAAAATTAAGAGAGCTTGAAGAGAACTTAGGTGTACTAAATTTAGGTACTATTTTGGAAGTGCTTTCTGAAAAGAAAAAGGAAAAGAAGAAACTTGAGATACCGTTAAGTAAAATAAAAAGGTATTTTAACAATGACCTTAGTGAAACAGAAATTATTAACAAAATAATTGAATTATTGGACAAGAATTATTAATTACATAATTATGGAGGCAGCAAGTGGACATTAAGCTAATTGAGAAAAATAGGAAGGATATAGGAAATACTTATATTACTTCAAAAGAAAATGATAAAACAATATAAAAATTACTTCTGTTCCATTGGAACAGAAGTAAAATAGATCCAATTTATAGAGGTAAATTATGAAGCTAGGTTATTTAATAAAATATTCAATTAAGAACACGGAATAAGAAAAATGATATATTTAAACTAAAATTTGGAGGAAAGGGTTGCAAAAATAAGAGTTAAGGAATGGAGAAAATATGGAGTTTTTAGTATTTGTAATTTATGGCGTGGTAATGGCGGAGTGGATTTATAATACTCCATTTAAAAAATCTGGAACAGTTACTAAAGGGCGTGAACATTATAAATCACATGGTATGCTAAATATGATAGTGGGTATGGTTGGTTTATTGTTATTCAATATTTATTTAAGAGATAAAGATATTATACCTCTATGGTCATTTTGGACAGGATTTATAGGGTTTGCGATTGTTATGTTTACAGGAATGGTTTATATAATAAAAATGATTACTACAGAACGACTATAAACTAAAATTTTATAGATAAATCCAGTAAAATATGATATAATATATATGGAGGAGATAATTATGGACAATAATCAAATAGAGAAAATTATTAGAAATGTAAACGCAAATTTTTCTATTGAAGGAATGCCTTTAACCAATAATGATAAAAATCGAATGAGGGATTGTCTAACTGGGAAAATAACTGTTGAGGACACTATTAAAAAATTAGTGGATAAGCATACTGTTAAAAGAGTGTAGCCTATGCATAATGATTATTCTTACAGTTTTGATAATGATTTGAAGTATTGTTATCCTGGTTCTTCAGTTTTGAAAAATAAATTAAACATTACAAATGAACATGATTTAAGCGTAGCTGAAAGAGAAATAAGTTCATTAAGAATGATGGAACTAGAAAAAAAGCCAATGAAGGGAAACCTAGATTTCAATCATTTAAAAGAAATACATTATAATATTTTTAAAGAAATTTATGAGTGGGCCGGACAAGTCAGAACGGTTAATATTTCTAAAGGTAATGTATTTTGTTATTATGAAAATATAGAAAGTTATGCAGATTATATTTTTAATAAACTTAAAGAAGAAAACTATCTAATGAATGCAGGAAAAGATGCTATATTTGATAGGTTTTCTTTTTATTTGAGTGAAATAAATGCTCTTCATCCTTTTAGAGAGGGAAATGGACGTTCTCAGAGGGTATTTATCTCTTACATAGCAAAGGTAGCAGGATATGAATTGAACTTTGCTGAAGTATCTCAGAAACAGATGATAGAATTAAGTGTTCGCGCTTTTAACAACGGTCATGAAGAATATATTAATATGTTCAAAAAAATTTCAAGTCCTATTAAAGCGGAAGAGCAGATGGCTTTTATTACATCTATTGGGTTAAATCCTGTACATCATAACAATAAAAAGACCTTGGAAGAAATCAGCAGAAATATAGATGAATACAGAAATAATATTGATTCCCAAAAGGGTCAAATTAAAACTTTAAATAAAAGTAACGAGAGATAACTCTGTTCCAATGGAACAGAAGTAAAATAGATTCAACCAATATATGAGATAAATTAAAATTTAAAGGAGACATATTAAATATGGAGAACAATGTTAATATAATTAAAATCGATTCGTTTAATGTTAATAAAATCGATCCATTTAATATTGAAAATACAGAGATAAATTATGAACAGAAATTATTTGAACTTAAAGAAATGTTGAATTCAATAGAAAAAAGTGGTTTAAATATAAAAGAGCTTATATTAAAATTGAATATAGAATTATTAGAAAAATGGGATGAGCCGTATAGAGCAAAAGCTTTGGAATTATTAGGTAGTTATTCAAGTTAAGCTAAAAATTAACTTGGTATACAAGAAATGAGAAATAAAATATCTTCTGATCCATTAGAACAGAAGTTAAACAGCAGAAAAAATACTGCTGTTTTTTTATTGCTTGAAAACAAAAGGAGGAACTTAAATGTATACTCAAAACCAAATTAACAAGGCAAAAAACATGGATTTATTAGACTATATGCAACAAAGAGGATATTCTCTTTTCCAATCAGCAGCTAATGAATATAGGCTTAAAGAACATGACAGCTTAGTGATAAGTAATAATAAGTGGAAGTGGTTTTCTCGGGATATTGGTGGAGATACACTTGATTTTGTCACTAAATATGAGGGCAAGGGCTTTAAAGATGCTATGGAGATATTACTCGGCGAGAAAGGAAAAGAAAAGGTAAACGAATATGATGTCCGCTCCAAAGAGCAGAAAATTAAGGAAATAGCTAATCTGCCTGAGAAAGCAGATAACTACAGAAGATTATTTGCTTATCTTGCCAAGACCCGAAGAATTGATCCTTCTATAATTCAGGATATGATTAATGACGGTAAGCTATATCAGGAAAAAGAGCATAACAATTGTGTATTTTTAGGGAAGGATGCAGACGGTAAAATAAAATATTGCCTTAAGGTTGGAACTAGTACATACAAGAGGTATAAGGGTGAAATTGAAGGTTCTGATAAAGCTTATGGTGTTGAATTATGTATAGCACCAGAAAGCGAAAAGGTATATATATATGAATCGATAATTGATGCCATGAGTCATGCGACAATGATTAAAATTCAGGGTGGCAATTATAAAGATCACAACAGAATACCTCTCGGATGTGTTGCTGATTTGAAGCTTGAGCAGTTCTTAAAGGATCATCCTGACATTAAAGTTATTGTTTCCTGCCTAGATAATGATAAGGCAGGTATAGAAGCAACAGAAAAGATTAAAGAGAAATATACCAAAAAGGGCTATCAAATAAAGCGCATACTACCAATCAGTAAGGATTTTAACGATGATTTGGTTGCTGCTTTTGAAAAATATGAAAAAAAAACAATGTCAGATATAAATAAGGATATAAAAATGCATCAACAAAATAATAAAAACATGCTGCTTGAAAACAAATATAATAATGTCATGGAAAGGTAAAAAGTGATGAAAACAAAGATTATAACTTTTTGGTCACCGGTTAAACGCCAAGGTGGGTGCAGCACTAATGTTGCTTTATATGCTTCGTATCTGTCAAGTATAATGAACGAAACTGAAAAAGCTGTAATATATAGTTTAAATGAAAATGCAGATGCTGCTGATTATTTGACTCCCACGACTATAAGAAATGGCGGTGAGGAGCTATTGCTATTAAGTGAGAATAACAATGTTAACTGTAAGGAGGATGTATTAGCATACACGCATAAGCTGTCTGATAATCTTGATATCTTAGGAACGGGAAAAGAAAAGGAGATAATATCAAGGAGAATAATACAAATGACTGAAATACTCACAATGGCATATGATTATATATTAATTGATTCAGTTACAGATAGAGATCCTGCTTCACATAGAATTTTTGACATAGCTGATTTGGTTGTAATATGTGTTCCACAAGACAAGTTTGTGTATGAAGAACTTGAAATGAGTATCTTTGAAAATAAAAAGATGATTTTCTTAAGCTCTATGCATAATGAGAAAAATGAATTGCGTTTAAATAAGATCCAGACTATGGCTCCGGTTCAAGTCTATAAAATAAGTCGTGATGATAAAATTAGTCAGGCAGTATATGATCAGGAAGTGTTCAATTATATATGTCATGAATTTAAGAAAAAGTCATCTGTTATAAACGAACTTAAAGAGCTGCACAACGAAATACATAGGTTAATTAACCTTGAGAAATTGAACATTACATATGAGGTTAAAAAAAGCTATGAGCAAAAAAGTGGTGTTTTGCCAACTGAACCAGAAATAAAGGTAATTAAGGAATACAAATTTATTAAGGCGAAAAATAACATTGCTGTAATTAATCTTTCTCAAGGGGCCGGTTCTACATTTATAACATTAAATCTTTCCTACGCACTAAAGGATAAAAAGGTTGATACCGCTGTAATTGAGATACCAGGCAAAAATATGAAAGCAGATATTATTAATATAATTTACGAAGAACAGAAATCCTCTGAAGAAAAGTTAATAAAAAATGGTATACGATTTTATGTTAATAATAATGAAAAAAATTGTGATTGGAGCAAAGAAAAGAATTTTGACTTTATAAGTTTAATAAGCAGAGAAAGTAATATAAACATATATGATGTAGGAAGTAGTCAGATAGAAGATGAAAATACAAGTTTTTTGTTCAATATTATTGATGTTGCAATTATTGTGATAGATCCTATGCCATATAAATTATTGCAGACTGAAGAAAGAATTAATGTAATTAAGATGCTTGGGGAGAAGTCTGTTAATGTTATTTATGTATTAAATAAGTACATTAAGGATTTGAATAAGAAGGATATTGAAAAATATCTACAAGTTAAAATTTCTTCATGTGTACCTTTTATAAATCCTGAAACTTTATATGCTGCTTATTATTCTAATCAAACAGTTTATCAGTTTGAAAGATCAGAGCTTTTTCATAATAGCTTACAAAAAATTCTCACGGATGCAAATGTGCTAGAATATGAAAATCAGAGAAAAAATAAAAAATTTAATCTGTTCAAATGGAGGTAATTTTGAGAAATTTAAAAGTTAATATTTTTAAAGCAACAGCAGCATTTTTGGTGATTTTAGCTGCTGTTTTTTATTATTATGAAGAAATAAAGGTCCCTGAAGCATACATTGAAACAATAGAAGTAATTGTTGCTGCGATCGACATTCAGGAAAATACAATAATTGAAAAAGAGATGTTGTCTATAGAAAAAAGATACGCTGAAGATAATAAAAAGACAGTGAATGTTGCAAAATCATATGATGAAGTTGTTGGTAAGCGTACAATAGTACCAATATACAAAGGTGAGTCAATTAATAATAATCGTATTATAGAAAACAAAAATTACATGAACATCAAGGATCAGACCCAAATATCATTGAACATAAACGAAGTAGATAAAGCCTTGGAACTAAAAAAAGGTGATTATATAGATATATGGCTAGAACCTGTTTCACAAGGTCAGGATATGCAAACAACTATAGAACCTTATAAACTAATTGAAAAGATACAGATCATTAAGGTCCATGACTCTAATTACAACAATATAGACCAACAAAAGACTGCAACCGGAGCTGAAAATATAACATCAAGCACTGTATATGTGCCGGCATATTTTACAATAGAGTTGCCAGATGCAGAATTGAAAGTGTTATATTCTATAGACAAAAATAAATACAATGTACGCGTCACTCGTTATGGTGAAGAAAAATTGTTTAATACAATAGCAAGTGTTATAAGGGGTGATTAATATGCCGAAAATCAGTTACATAGATAAAAGCTTTAGGAGAGACAAATTACAGCTTATTGATAAAATAAATGAAGTTATCAGAAATTATATAGCTCAAGGATACAGCCTGACATTAAGACAAGTATATTATCAGCTTGTGGCTAGAGCAATAATCGAGAATAATGAGAAGTCCTATAAAAATGTTGGAAATCTCATAAGCGATGCAAGGCTTGCCGGCTTGATAGATTGGAATTCTATTGAAGACAGAACAAGAAACATGAGAGGAAATTCTCATTGGTCTTCACCCGGTTCTATAATAAACTCTGCTGCGTATTCCTACCATTTGGATCACTGGGAAGGACAGGAGTATTATGTTGAGGTATGGGTTGAAAAGGATGCTCTCATTGGTATTGTCGGCCAGATATGCGGTCAGTTGGATGTTAATTTCTTTTCATGCCGGGGCTATGTCTCACAGTCTGAAATGTGGGCAGCTGCACAAAGATTAAAACTTAGGCAAGACCAAGGTCAAAATGTGGTGCTTCTGCATTTAGGCGATCATGACCCAAGCGGTAAAGATATGAGCAGGGATATCCAGGACAGGCTTAGAATATTTGAAGCCTATAATGTTGAATTTCATAGGCTTGCGCTCAATATGAATCAGATTGAACAATATAATCCACCGCCTAACCCTGCAAAGCTTACGGATAGCAGAGCAACACAATATATAGATGAATTTGGTTATGACAGTTGGGAGTTAGATGCCCTAGAACCGCAAATTATAAGTAATTTGATTGAAAAAAATGTGAGTAGATATCGTAATGAAAGAATTTATAATGAAATATTAAAGCAAGAGAAAACGGAAAAAAACCTGCTTTCAGATATATCTACTAATTGGAATGGTATAGGAGAAAACTGGAATGAAATTAAAAGAATATATTGCTGAAGCAATTGAAGGATGGAGGGAGCTGAAAAATGACAAAACTGATAACAGTAACGGGCAGGTCCGGAGCAGGAAAGACGACAGTAGCGGCAATACTAGCAGAAAAACTATCTGAAAAATATATTGTATGCTTGGTTGACAATAATCGGGATAACATAAATATATATTCATCTTTATCTACGATTGAAAATATAAAACTGTATTTCTGCCTTAATGACAAGGCGAGCTGCTGTCGGGCCATAAAAGAAAGTGCGGCAAAGCTAAATAAGAACCTATATTTCTTTTCGGGGAGCAATGAACTGCTTACTAAAGACGAAATACAAATTTTTAAAGAGCAGGAAATCTTTGAATACATCATCCTGGATTCCGGAATAAATGTTGAGCAGTCTGACTTCGAAATAACAGTTATAAATCCTAACAGACGAGAATACGAAATGACAGAATCATCAGATAAAAATATAATTGTTATAAACAGATATGCAGAAAATACAGAGTTTAAGGTTGATGCAAAAGACTTTAAACTCTATTTTTGTCCAGAGATAATTAATTTCCCCAATGGCTTTTTTCTTACTCTTCCGGAAGAAAATGAAAAAGAAATAAAAAAACTTATTGAAAAAATAACAGGTGAAAGATTAAAAAATAGCAAAACAAGGCCAAAATTCAGGTTGTTTGGAGGAATCTAAATGGAATACAAAGAAATAGAAAACTATGTATATGAACAGATTACCAATAAAGAATTTCCGTCAAAAGAATTAAGCAATATACATACTCAGATGTTAATTAATTGTTCAGCCGGTGACATGGTTGCCAGAAAATATATTATGACATTAATCAGAAATATATTACTAGAGATTAATATTCCTAAAGAGGAAACAGAAAGCATTGCAAATAAAATTTACGCTGAAAAATGGGGTCTGAAAATACTTGAAAAATATAATATACCTGATGTTGATGAAATAATAGTATTAGGAACACGAATTCTGCTGAAGAAGCAGGGAGACATATTTGAAGTTAACGAACAGTTCAACAATTATAATGAAGTTATTAATGTAATGCGTAGAAGTATAGAGTTTGATAAAACAAAGGACTTAAATGATTCAAATCCTGCTATTTCGGCAGAAAGATCAGATGGAGCAAGAATACAAATTACAATACCGCCTTTATCAAAATATCCGATACTTAATATCCGTAAATTTGACAGTTTTGTTCCAACAACTGAAAATATGTTGGCCAGTAATACCTTTTCGGAAAAAGAGGTCGAGATGTTGTCAGCGTTTGTTAGAGGAAGGGCTAATATATTCGTAATCGGAGAGCCAGAGTCAGGTAAAACATCAACCGTTAAGTGGCTTATAGACTTTATAAACAATAAAATGATTATTGGTCTGCTAGAGACGGATTTTGAAATGAATCCTGAACGACTTTATCCGCATAAATATTTTATATCGTTAAGGGAAAGGGGTGGATACTCTTTAGGGGATTTATTTGCTGTCCAACTACGGCAGAGTATTAATCTTACAATTGTTACGGAAGTAAGAAATAAAGAAGCTGATGAGTTAATTATGTCTATGACACGAGGGCTTGACGGAAGTATGGGAACTGGACATATTACAGATGCAGATAGCGTTCCGGATGCACTTGCCTATATGATTATGGAAAATGGAAATAACATATCATTTAACGCAAAAAGAAACCAGGTGGCTGAGGCTATAGATATTGTAATAGATATGAGAAAGCTTCCTGAGAACGAAAAGGGGCAGAGGAAAAAAATTGGTGGTGGCATTTATGAACTCATTGCAAAAGGAGAAAACAAACGACATGAGACAGTACCACTTTCAAAACTTATTATTGATGAAGAGAATCCTCAAGCAAGCAATAAAAAGGTATACGAAAATACCATATCAAATAAACTCAAAGAAAAGCTTAATAGAAACGGTTTAAAAATGAGTGAAATTAAAAGGATTTTTGGTGATTAAGATGTATAAGGTACTTATAGTTACAGCAATTATTTGTATTGCTTTCGGTATATTTAAAAGACCAAGAAAAATGAAAGTTAAGAATTTCAGTAAAGAAAGTAAAGAAAATATCCTGCTTATGAAACTTGATAAAATAATAAATAAGAGTAATTATTTAAGCCAGGTAAAGGAAAAGTACATATCAAAGCTTCAATTAATTAACTTTAAGAATTATAAATATAACAATGTGTTAATAGTGAAATATGTTGCAATTGATGCTTTAATATCACTACTCTTATTAATAGCTTTATTTAATATAATAACGATGTGGTATGCAGCATTAACTATTTCGGCAGTATGTTTTCAACTGATAATCATGCTGGGAGAAAATTATATTAAATATAGAATAGATAAAATACACAGGCAATTTACGGAAGCATTAAAATGCTTTTTAGATGAATATATAATTAATAAAAATATAAAGAATGCAATAAATAACTCCTACAATAAGATGCCAAAAGAAATAGGCGGAGCTTTTGAGATGCTGGCAAGAGAGCTTTCAGGAGAAAAAAACTATGAGACTACAATAAAAAAATTTGCAAATGAGCTGTCATATGTATGGGGCCATAGTTTTGCAGAATTTTTAATAAGCAGCTATGAAGGAGCAGGAGATGTAACAGAAGAACTTATGATGTTGAATAAGCTGATATCAGAGGAGATAACAGCTGAGGAAGAAGAAAAGTCCAGCAGGTTTGAAAACAAACTGACTTTTATAGTAATATATTTCTTTGCTTTGGTTGGAATTATTATAAACATCTTAAAAAACAACCTGGCAAGGTATTTATATTTTTATACAGACACTGGGAATGCCCTTATTGCCGCATGGTTGATAATTTTAATTGTAAAAATTGCGTTTACATCGCTTACTGAAAGAGGAAGGTGAAAACATGTATGCTATACTTTTAATGATATCAATAGTAGTTTTGGCACTTAGCATTAAGCCTAAGAAGAAACTTAAACGTAGGAATGATAAAGGGTTATTAGAATCATTAAATAATAAGTTTTCAAAGTTGCACCACAAAAAAGGAAGCCGAAGATACTACAAATTAAAGCAGAAGATAATAAATGCAGGGCTAAAAATGAGTCCGGAAACATATCAGACAGTAAGATTGGTATTGCCGGTTGTGGTTATGGTAATTTACATACTTTTCAAATCTATAAATTTTATTAATCTTAAAATAAGTGCTGAAAACCTCATAGAAGCAGCAAAAATATTAAATGATGAATCAATTTTAAATATAAGGTTCAACATAAACTTTTTAATTGTTTTTTTGATTGGTTTTATATCATTATTGCTGCAAGAGTTAATACTTTTTTTTATGGGAAAGATAAAGGCAAAAATAAGTAAAAGAGAAGCATTAATTTTGCAGACATATACAATAATGCTTCTTAAAACAACTAAACCTGTAAAGCAAATACTCATTTCCTTATACGAAAGGGCAGATTTTTTTAAACCACATCTTAAGAAAGCAAATGAGAGATTCTCAACTGATCCTGAGGTTGCTCTTTCAGAATTGATGGAATCTGCTCAAGGTGATTTTATAAATATTTGTATTGCCCTTCAGCAGGCATTCAATGGCTGCAGGCCACTTAGTGTAACATATCTTGAAAATCGCAGGAATCTTTCAAGGGAAGTTAACAAACAGATAAGAATAAGAAATCAAACCAGAAACCAAGGAATAGGTATTTTGATTATGATAATTCCACTGGTAGTATCCCTTGCAATCGTAGGGTATCCATGGATAATGTATACTTTAAAGGCAATAAGATCAATTCCAATATAAAATTCAAGACGGCAGTTAATCCTGCTGTTTTTTTATATAGATATTTCATGTATAAGGGGTGAACGAAAATATAAGAAAAATATTATCAAATAAAAGTGGGCTTATATCAATAGAAATAATTGCTTACATAGCTGTCGCAGCCATTATAGCAAGCATTGCAATTCCTAAATTTAATGATGCTTTTGCTGTAAGAAATACAGCAGTAAGCAACAATTTTAATTCAACAGACACAATAATCGAATAAAGAAGGGAGAACTTATGTTAAATAAAATAAAAAAAACATTAAAGAATAAAAAAGGGTTGACTACTATCGAAATTCTTAGTTGGATAGCAGTCTTTTCACTAATAGTAGTAGCTGTTGCTACAACACTTAAACCTGATATTGTGGGAACCGACAGCATCCTTACAAATTCTTCAGCGCGTATTAAAGGTCTCGATAGCGTAATGACACCATAAATTAAGATATTATTACCAGGGGGAGCGTAGACTTCCCCTGAAAATAGGGAGAAGGATATAATGAATTATATTAAAAATGAAAAAGGAGCAATTAATACAATAGGAGTATTGGCATATTTACCGCTTATAATATATATGATTGTTTATATAATTATGGGTGGTCTATTTCTAGTAGAAAAAAATGAGCTTAGCACAATTGTAAATAAGAAGCTTGACAGAGCGATAATCGAAGGGCAATTCAAAATAGAGCTGAAAGATGAACTTATAAATGAACTGGACTCCAAAGGTTTTAAAAAGGAAAAAATTGATATTACTATAACTCCTGATGCAGCAGCTGACAATAATAATGATACTTACACTTCCAGGGGCAATGAAATAAGCATAACGGTGATATATAAGGAAACACATACATTCTATTACCTTAATTTTGGTATTGGTGAAGAATCAACATTCTACCCAAAAAAGAGAGTAACAGGAATGTCAGAAAAGTGGTGAGGTTATGAAATATATTAAAAATGAAAAAGGCAGTATAAACATTTGGTTTGTAGTTATTGTATTTGTTTTTCTTGGAATGGCAGTATTGGTTATAGATTTTGGAAGTCTATATATGAATAACAAAAATGTGAAAGAAGGGCTTAACAGGGCTGTTAAAGCTGCAGCTTTAGCTATTCAGGAAGACGAGCAGCTGGCCGAAGGAATATTTACTATAGATCCAGCTGGAGCGGTAGTAAACTTCAAACAAATCCTATCTAAAAATATAGGATTAAACGAAATTACCCTGGAGCCGCTTTCAACAGGAAGCCTGGTAACAGAAAGGCCGGAGATAAAAGAATTTATAGTAGAAAATTCAGTGCCGGCAACATATTATTCACCGGCACTTAAAAATGCATTCACCTTTGAGCATCCAGCTGTATTAGCAGTTATCCGGGTTAAAGTCAAGGGAGTCTTTTCAAGCAGGACTTTCACACTTTATAAGCTGTCGAGCAGCCAGTTGACGAGTATATACGATTAAAAAACGGGAGGTTAACATGGAAGCTACAGTAGATATACTAAAAGGGATTTTTTTAAAAGGGCATGCAACGGAAAATATTATTATACTGTTTCCATTAAGCATAATAGAAATAATATTCTACTTTTTCTATTTTATTTTAAAGAAGATTAATATTGAATTTATGCTCCCGTATATCCTATACATATTAATTATAGTAATCATAGCTTTAAATATTTGCTACATTGTATTTGGAGGGCAGATAATAATAACAAAAAAGACATGGAGGTTTAAGACATGCAGTATGTTTATATTGCTGATTCTTACCTATCCAATATATGCAGAATTTCAGGAGATTCAATCAGGAGTAGCTTTGTTGAAAATTATGCTAGTTATTGCATGGGTGACTGAAACGGTCAAAGAATACATAACTTTTGATGTGGACAAGTTTTTCAACAGAAATATGATAGTTATGTTTACAATGATATGTATAATATTAAAATTGGATATAAATTATATGCTATTGATTATATTGTTGTTGTTAATGACAGTAAGTTTATTAAATACTTCAAAAATAAAATAAGTTGACGATATGATATTCATGATGTAAATATAGGCATGTGAGGATTGTTTGGATGGTAGAATTTATAAGAAGAGTTTTTTTGGAGTTTTTCATATTAACAGATCTTATTGCAAATCTATTAGAAGGTATTTATAAAATTTATCTGATACATCGGGATAAATATAAAAAATATGGAACAATAATTTCAGTGATTATATTATTTATACTTTTCTTTGCTTATCAAATAAATGCAAAAAAATTAATGACCATTTCTGCTATAATAATAGGATTAATAATATTTATTCCTTATTATATAGGTAGGATTAACCTGTGCAGAAATTCTATACTCTATTTTCTTTATACTATTCTAATTGTTTTAGCCTTAGTATGTTTAATCATTTCAAGCTATATAATAAAAATAGGTTATTTTTCAAAATTACCTCTACTTATTTATTTAATCATGTGCATATTTTTCAGTATGATTTCTAAAAAGGATGTAGCATTAATTGGAAATGAAATAATTGGAACTATAGCAACCTTTATATATACGCTTATTATGCACTATAAAGATAATATATCAGAGTATGTAAAAGGATTGTTTTTAAATACGCCGGTAAGGCTTGAATTGACAGCTAAGGATATTCAGGAAATAGAAGCATTTGATAATTATATTACACAAGCTACATCAGTATTTCTTATAATAATATTTATTTCAGTTATATCAATTATGTTAATCCATCTTAAAGATTATTGTAATGAAAAGTATTTAAGGCATATCATAGAAGAATATAATGAAGATAAATGCGTATAATTCCGTATCTATAGTTAAATTCCAACGTAATTAATACACAGGTACTTTTGATAATAGAAAATAAATACATTTTACATATAGATGCTATATAGAGATAGAAGCATCTTTTTTTATGTCTGAGAGGAGTGAGGCGGATGCAGATAATAAATAATCTGAGACTTATTAAGCACAGTATAAAAGTTGCCATATTTTCATATATCTTGGCAAAGAAAATGAAAGTGTTAGAAGAGCAGTGCCAGAATATTTTCTGGGCCGGACTGTTGCATGACATAGGAAAAGTTAGGCTAGACCAAAATATATTGAATAAAAAAGAAAAGTTGACTGCTGCAGAATTTGAACACATAAAGCAACATGTAGTTTTGGGTGTGGAGTTGCTAAGAAAATATAATATAAAAGAAACAATATGTAAGATAGTTGAACAGCATCATGAGCGTGATGACGGGACAGGCTACCCTAATGGATTAAAAGAGGATGAAATATTAATTGAATCAAAGGTATTGCGATATGCAGATGTATATGATGCATTGACTTCAAACAGATCCTATAGAAAAAAGTATACCAGGCAGCAGGCAAGAGAAATTATGACACAAGAAGAGTTAATATAATAATTGCTTACTGAAAGAAAAAATACTTATAAATGTTGAAAAATCAATCAAAAATACAAATAATGCTTGCAAAAACATGGACTTTATGGTAAAATATATATATGAATAGGCAGTAACAGGGTACGGCTGACCCATCCAATGAAAGGAGGCAAAACTCTTTCAAAAGGTGGTGATGCTGATGATGTCTCCATATGAAACTATTACACTAATGATTGCTTTTGCAATGTTAGTAGCAGTTATCATAAATGGGCAAAAAAATTAGATACCCTGTTGAGGCCAGAGTATCTAACTAAACTATAAACTTTTTAGTCAGCTGTAGCCGACTGCCTATTCTTTATCTTATGTATATATTAACATAATTATTCCTGAAAATCAACATTTATTTAAAAATACATTAAAAATACATAATTTAAATTGTATGAAATTTAAGCAAAAAATCACATTTTAAATCATAAAAAATACATAATATTTAAAAATACAACTATCATAGGAGGCTAAAGGGATGAAAAAAATATTATACCACTTAACAGCAATACTTGTTTTATTTTCTTTTTCAGTATGCTATGCAGCTGAAATGAATTTTACTGATGTTAAATCTGATGACTGGTATTATAAAAATCTTCAGGAGCTGACAGAAAAGAATATAGCTTCCGGATATCCTGACGGAACTTTTAAACCAGGCAGCACACTAAAATTTGAAGAGTTTATAAAAATGTTAGTAGTAGCTGTTGGAGAAGAGCTGGAAGAGCAAAAAGAAGGACAAGAATGGTATCAAATTTACATTGATGAAGCTATAGAAGGTAAATATATTACCGAGCAGCAAAAATTGCTTATAGGTCAAAATATAAGCCGGGGAACAATGGCAGAAATATTGTACAATGTGCTGACTGAAAAAGAAGAAATAACAGCATACACGGATGCAGAGCTTCAATACCTAAGTGACAGACTGACAGACGTAAACAAAACAGATATTAAAACACTTACTATAAACGGAATCGGAGTAATAAGCGGTTACCCTGACGGAACTTTTCAGCCGACCGGTACTCTTACTAGGGCTGAAGCTGTAGCGGTAATAAGCAGAGTGATAAATCCGGAATTAAGAAATCCGGTTAAAATAGTAAAGAGGGATGTAAATGGAATAATTGATGCAAATGACTTGGATAAAATTCCGATTGAAGAAAGCGGATATGATAAATTGATAGAATATGCTCAATATGGTATGCATAAAGATATAACGTATAAAGCTGAGAATTTAATAAAAGCAGACGCTTCAATGTTTCCGATAAAATATGGCGGTTTAGTTATAACAGGAATTGAAAAACTTCCGGCAGAGAGGGCGCCGTACCATGGAGATACATCTATAGCATGGGGTCAAGGTGAATTAGATGATGTGGATGCAATAATTATTCATGCGTATCCAATTGAAAAAAGTAATGATAATGGAGTCACAACTGGCTATGGGGTGGATGGAGCGCTCAAAGTAGCGTTTGTAAATAAATCTGGAAGCTCATATGTTAGACCTGTAGTAAAAGCAATTTCGTCATATGGTGGCGAAACTGTATATAATAAGATTAAGGAAATGTTTCCGAATTATGCTCTTGGGGAATATCCAAAGGCAGAAATAAATCAGCAATTTACAACCATGGCATTTACTAATAAGGGTATTAAAGAATTTAAGTTAGAAGACTTAAGCAAAATTATTATTATGGACACAAGAGGAGCTTATTATCCAGCAGCTTCAACGAGCGATGTGCTTGAAATAGATGCAAGCGGCATAAAAGAAGTAAAATAAAGACCAAAATTTAAGAAATTAAGGGCATAGAAATGTGTCCTTTTTTATTGCAGAAACATAAAGAAAGAGGGTAGAAAATGTATAAAGAAAAGATAAATAAAAAAACTGCAATCATTGCCGTATTGCTTATATTTGCAACAATAATTTCGGTATATGCTATATCCAATGCAATACAAGCAAGAAAGGCCGCAACAAACGCGAATATATCGCCATACAAATATGGTTTGGTTGTGGCCTATTATGGGTACTGGAAAACCGGGGATTCATATTTTGCCGATGTAGATTATCCGGGTCAAAGAAAAAATATAGGGAAGGTTCCTTCTGAATACGCTGAATTTGACTTGACTTTTCCAACAACACTTATTGAGGGTAATTATGAAATTGACAGCATAATAGACTTTCGGAATTACACAGGGTCGTGGAAGGACTTAAATTATAGTAATATGGATGAGGATGAAGTTAGGAATCATTACATAGAATATGCATCAATATGGAATCCTCAAGCTTATATTGGGGAGAAAAATACAGAGGTTACATTTACCGCATCATTTAGATTGCTTAATCCTCCTGATCCAGACTTTTCTGGAAGTAAATTTGCAAAAGATATGGGGGGTGGAGTATATAAATGCTACATCGCAGTAGTAATAAAATACGTTGATTCTGACTTTGTAAAAGACCCCGATAAATGGTGGAGAGACCACGGCGGCAATCCGGATGATCCTGACCCTAATCCAGGTACGGGTGATCTAATGGTGTATGTGAATTATAAAGAAAAAGGAACAGAAAAAACATTGGCAGATATGCAGAAGGTTAGAACTTCAATGGGAAGTAATCTTGTACTGTCAGGCAAAAGCATAGACGGATATAAGTGTGTCAGCAGTAGTATAAAAGGAATTACAACCAAAAACTATGAATCAAACTATATTAATGAGGTAGTCGGCAGGTATGACTATACTACCCCACCTGACGGATATCTATTGACAGTTACATTTTATTACGAAAAAAGTGATGAAAAGCCAAGTGATAACTGGTGTGACCCGGAATTCGATTTTGATGCAGATTCAGCTCACATACAAATGAAACGTAGTGAATTCGAAAAACTTAAAGACGAAGATAATATATTCTTCCCGGATGTACAATTCTCTATAAGTAATATGAAGTTTGGTAAAAAAGACGGTAAAGAAATGCCAGGACAACACGGCTTTGAAAGCTGGGATATTTACTTCAAGTACAGTGATAAAGGATATGATTATCAAAGATACGGTCTGATGAATAAGAGAGAAAAAATAAGCCTTAATGTGCCTAAAAAGTACTTTAAATCAGAGAATGAAGAAAATTCAACATATAGGGCAGGAATTGAAGCACATGCCGGGCTCAATTGCATATGTGGAGGGTTCACTGCTGAACGAGATTCTACTTCCTTGTTTGTTGATATAATTGAGAATATGCCACCAGAAGCATACTATGAATATGCAACTATAAAGACACTTCCATCGGGAGAAGAAAGTAAAATAAGTAATAAAGCATTTGTAGGAAAAGATGTATATATAGATAATCAATGCAGTGACCCAAATGGGCTTAAAGATATTGATTTTGTAAGGTTTGATTTCAAAAACATGAATAGTCCTTCACAAATTAAATCAATACAGCTGGTAATGAAACAATGGGGTGTATATGAAATCGGCGAATATGATTTGTTTGATGATACATGTATTGAGTTTAAACAGATAATAGATGGAAATTTAAAAATGGTTTTCAACAGTGATGATCAATGGGAAGTATCAGTTTATGTACAAGATTTAGACGGTTTAAGTGATATTTATACAAACATTATTAAGCCGGAAGTGTTGACATTAAAGCCAACAGCAGTAATAAAAGATACCATAGACTACAGATATCCTAGGACTGAAGAATTTAATGGCAAGCAAAATAGAATTCTTCAAATTAATAGTAATAGTTCTTATGTTGCAAGCTGGTTATCTGATATGGATGTCTCCATAGACCACGAAAAGGATATGTGGGACATTGAACCTCTGGATGGACAGAATATAAATTGCGCTAAATTTGAGAGAGATATAAATAAAAATATTTCCGGAAATATTTTAAACGCCAGGTATGAACACTTGGACATAAAAATGATGTTTAAGGAACCGGGAAAATATAAGGTTCGTCTACAGGTAACTGACACAGAAGGAAATGTTTCTGATTGGACAGAGCAGATTATAACTATCAATGAGGACCTGCCTCCTAATGTAACAGGGCTTATAGGGGGTAAATATTATAGGAATTCTAGTGGTATTGCATCTATATATTTATCATCAATAAATCCAACTTCAATTGATTCAGATATAGCGGTTGTTTATTATGTAGGGTATAGGTATGATACAAATAACAACGGTGATTTTGAAGATGAAGCCTTAAAACAAATTGAATATAAAAATCCGGTATCATTGCAAACGACAGATTTAGGGAAATATCAATTTACAGTAAGAGTAAAGGAAGAGTTTAGACAGGAAACATTGCAAGAATACATAACGGATGAAGATATCAAAAAAGCAAGTATGATATTCCTTACAGAAGTTGATAATATTGCCCCGGATGTAACCAAGTTTAAAATTATGAGAGTGGAGGAATAGATAGAATGAAAATAAAAAAAACATTATCTATACTGCTCATATTAATTATAGTTTTTCAAGTTTGGGGAGTATTACCGGATGCTTATAGTGCTACGCAAATAATTGATTTTAGCAGTCAAAATGATATAAATTATTTTGAAATATCAGCGTATCATGGCTGGGGAAGGGATTATACCCGAAGTGACTATAATGTATATGTTTCAGGCAAACAACTGGTTTTTGCTTCATCAATGACAGACTTGTTTCCAATGGCAAGTTTGCAGCTTCAAGGTGCAAGAAAAGTTGAATTTAAATTAAAAACTTCACATTCGGGTTCTCAATATACATGGGGGGACTCATTTAATATAGATTTTAATGACGGAACGACCATAAGATTTCATCCCAATATGGGATCACGAGCAGGCTTTGAATATTATGGATTGTGCGCACAAAGCGCAGGTTATGATGATTGGGATGATGGATCTATATTTAAGTTTATTGTAAAAAGTATCACAGGAAATATTGTTGATTTGGGTAAAGTAAATTCCACAGGTACATATACAACTTACAGTATAGAAATCAAAAACGGTACCTTGATTATGACTAGTGACTTGGGATATACATTTACAGAACCAATTGGAAATAGAAGAATGACTAGAATATGGTTCGACCCATTACGTCAATGGAATTGCACTCAAGCAAAAGGATATCTTGATGATGTATTTATTACTCCGGGGATTCAAGTAGGGTCAATCTCAATAGATGGACAATCCAGCGTTGAAAAAGGTAAAACAATCAATCTAAAAGCAACTGTTTCGCCTTCTGAAGCAGATAATACAGGTTTAATGTGGACATCAAGCGATTTAAGTGTTGCAACAGTAGATAGTATTGGAAATACGGCTATAGTCAGAGGAATAAAAAAAGGTACGGTAACAATAACAGCAGCAGCGCAGGACGGAAGCGGGGTTACGGCAAGCAAAACAATAACAGTAACTTCGGGATCTTTGCAAGGAGAATCAAGTTATATTCTCGTGGATGACATTGTAGAATATCAGACTGGTTATTCGGATGCTGAAAACGACCCTAGATATGGGGATGAATATAAGTATATACATAATCCATATTCTTTAAACGGTGTAACTTTGGATAATGTAATGTATGTTGATTTCAATGATAAGTGGTTTGATATAGCATATAAGCAATTTCCGAAGGTTGGCACATATAAGGTACAGTACAGAGTTAAAGATAATCCTCCTGCTTCTGCAAATAACAGTAATTTTGCAAACTACAGATATTATTCTGATGTTGCAGAAAGCACAATATATGTTCATAGGAAGCCTATAGCTATGTATACTATATCCGGTTCAACGGTAATAGATAACAGTTATGATTTGGATCACTCGATATCTCATTCGACAAAAGGAATAGATTTATGGGAATGGCAATATGTAAACAGTAACGGTTACACATGGACAGGAAGTTATGGAACAGCTCCTGGGGCATGGGGAACAAAGCAAGAAGGAATAGATACTGTAAACTATTTAATTTGGCTATATAGCGGAGTACAGTATAAAATAATTCTTAGGGTGCGAGATATTGAAGGTGCATGGTCAGATCCATGCATTAAGGCTGCCGGAGAAATAAGCAGGCCGGTTGCTGACTTTGTGATTGATAAAAACCCTATGCTTTACAAAACGGATACTCAAAAAATAACAAATATGAGCTATGATACTAACGGATTAACATTATCTCACCAATGGACGGTTACAAAGGGTGGACAGACTGTTTTAAGCAGTACAGCAAATGATATATCAGTCATACTTAATCAGATAATTGACAATTTATATCCAAATGTTATCGGAACATATAATGTTAGCTTGAAAGTAACTAATAGTGCCGGGGTGCAGAGCGATATTGTCACAAAAACTTTTGATGTAATTGTGCATAATCAAGTACCGACAGTTGATTTTAATCTTGTAAGTAATGAATCACCGGCATGGAGCTTCCCGAAGGTTTTGGGATTACATACTCTGAGATACAGGCCGACAGCAAGCTTCTTTCATGAAGAAAAAACAAGATTCAATGTTAATGCAATAGATCCGAATATAGATAACTTAGGATTTGATTATAATTGGAAACTTGAACGTTTTGCTGTAAAAGACATAAACAATATTTCCGGGACAGCTGCCAATACTTACAGTTACACAACGCAGGTTCCATTTACGAACTCTTTTAAAGGGCAGGGCCTTCCGTGGGGAGCGTATCGGATTACCGTGAGCGTTACAGACAAACCGCCAGTACCACCGTATGCTTCCGGAGATGCAAAGACGGCAACAGTAACAAAGGTATATTACTTAATTCCTGAACTAAGTTTGACAGGGAGTTTTGAGAGTGAAAATACGGAAGTAATAGTAGGAGACACTATAACGATGAAGGCAAAAACAAGCAAAGAAACAGAGAATGTTTATTGTGTTTTTGCTGGCACAAATTATGTACTAAGCAAAGTATCCGAGGACAGTAATTTTGCGTACTGGGAAAAAAATGTTGTTGTTCCAGATAGCATAACAGAGAGTGGGACATACTATTTGAACTTCGCCGGCAGCACAACTTATGGCGGTAATGGAAATATAACAAGAGAAATCAGGGATAGTGTACCAATTGATATTGTTGCACTAAAGCTAATAAATTTCCGAATAACCGATATTGTAAATCATCCTGATGTTTCATTCCCATATACAAAGGAAATGCTTGTGAATGAGCTGATAAAGTATAAGGCCGGGTATTATGTTACATTTCGTATTGATTCAAAAGGAAAGCCGGATAGTGTATTTGGAAGAGTCGATATTGGTAACAATGGAAGTATAGACCAGATAATAAATTTGACCAAGGTTGCATCCGGAGATACCGAAACCTGGCAAGGTAGATTCTATACTCCTTCTGCATTAGCAATCAACACAATAATAAGTATTAAGCTTGATTGCCTAAAAGGAACAGTAACTTATAATTATAATACTAAAGAAAATTGGGACGGTCAAAGTCTAATCACAGGAGGATCAGCTTTACAAGACGGACGTGTGAATTTAACGAATTAAGTAATTTCCTATAATAAGTAGCCTCCAATAATTTACATACACTCTATTATTTGATAAAATAGTTTAGGTGTATAATTTTTGGAGGCTTTCATGGGGACTATAAATTTAATTAATTTCGAGGCTCAAGTAATTGGTGGCGATATTCTTTACAAAGTAGTAATGACTTGTACAACAATATATATATTTTTTAAAATAACATATTTTATTATGAATAAGATTGAGTTAAAAGAAAAAAACGGATTGAAAGTATTGAAGATTAAAAAATATGGCGAAGAAGTATTGTTACTAAGTCTTTTATATTGTGTTTTGGTGCCGACTAGTAATTATGTATTTTTTTTGATTGGTATAAAATTGATTGGGTATGATACAGATATTATGAACAAGATTATAGGGATAGCTCTTATAATCGAAATATTGACAATTTTAGATTTGCTTTTAGTAGCGAAGGTAAATCGGATAATAAATAAATACAATTCAGGAATGAAAAGTAAATTCGTATTAATTAGCTTTATTATATGGTTTCAATATATACTGCTTTTGTTAATCTTTGCAATACAAATTTTAAAAATACGCGTAGAAAGCTTATTGATTGCTGATATTTGGTTATCAGTTTGGATTATAAGTTTATCTATTTATTCAATAAAGTTATTATTATATTCAACATTCAATAAAACGAACATTATTTTTCATTCTGATAGAATAGAAATTTTAGCTAAAACAAATCATTATTATAAGTATGAGTTCGTAGAAAATATAATGATTAGAGGGCAAATAAAATCCGAACAGGATAATGTAATTATTATGGACAATAACAGAAATAAAATTAGAACAATAAAGCGTGATTGGATAGAAAAAATTAATGTTTTGAGAGCGGATGGATCTATTAGAAAAAGTATTGGTAAAGATATAATTAAAAATACAATTATAGACTATAGAACGTCAAATAAAAAAAGACTAACTTTAAAAAATTTTAAAAAGCCCGGATCTGATTAGACCGGGTTTATTATTTTAATTAGGAGGCATTATGGTAGATAGAATATTTTTAATTATTTTGATAATAATTATTGCAATATCGTTTGTTTCAATAAATGCAAGATTAGAGATTATCCAAAGTAAACTTGAATCGGACACATTAAATGTAAAAGTATTAGAAAGAGTACAGGTTTTGAAAGAATTGGATTTCTCTTATGAAGAGATATTAAAAAATGTAAGTGATAAATATTGCGTAGCAAGTGATGAATTGAAAAATTTGCTTAAGGAAGGAGCTGAATGATTGCAAAATATAATATATATAACAACAATAATATTGCTTATGAAAATATCTATTATAGATATAAAACAAAAAATAATTCCTGACAGACTGAACATAGTAGTTTCACTGTTAGGAATTTTCAATTTAATACTGAATTATGAAAACTGCAAAATGTACATTGCTTCATCTGCAATCACTTTTGCAGTTTTTTTATTCCTTGCCATGTTGACTGACGGCGGCATCGGAGGAGGTGATATAAAACTTTTTACAGCATTAGGCCTTATATTTGGAGTAGAAATTTTGAAAATAATAGCTGTTACTTTTGTATCAGCAGCTATTATTTCAATTGCAAGAGTGCTTCTAGAGCTAATAAATATAAAAGAAAGCACAGCTCTGGCTCCTTATATATGTGCAGCAACAATAATACATTTTGTATTTTAAGCTATTGAAACCTTAAAAGGAGACAAATATTATGTTTTATATTGAAGATATCAAAGAATTTCGACTTGATGATAAAATTAGATACTCAGTCAGAGATTCAACAAGGTGTAAGTATTTTGATTGTTTACTTGTCTTTCAGGCAGACTTCATTTTTCTATTTGAAATAGTTGATAAAGACATTTCAGACAACAAAATTTGTGTCTCAAAGATAGATTACTTTTTAAACAGTAATTTGATAAAAAGCACATTAGAAACAGAAAGAAACTTTACTATTGACCGTAAGAGACAGAAAGTCGAAGGGGACTTCCTTTTTTCTTTCAGAAAGCATTCTTAAAACTCTGTTTTAAGAATAGCAAGCAGTGGAAATGGCTAGCCATTACCGAAATTTTAGGGGATACCCCTAAGACCCCTGCGGAAGCAGAATTCACAATTAAGTTGAATTGGTGGTGATAAATTGACTATAAACAGAAAAAGAAAAAATGTATTTTTTGTTAGAACTACGGATGAAGAATATAAAAAGATAATGGAAAAAGTATCAGCATCTAAAATGAACAAAAATAGATTCTTTATTAATGCAGCACTAAGGAAAGAAATAATTATTTACGACCTTACAAGCATATTTGAGCTTTCAGCACAGATAAGCAGAATAGGAAACAATGTAAATCAAATTGCTAAGAAACTTAATCAAGGGGGAAAAATTAGCGCATCGGAAATAAATTATTTATATGCATCTTTAGAAAATATAAATAATGTTATCATGGAAATTTACAATGATGTATCAGAAAAGCAGGAATAAATTATGGCATATGTAAAACGCTTGACAATTCATACAACTCTTTTAAAAGCTTTAAAGTATGTAGAAAATCCTAAAAAAACAAATGAGAAAATTTTAATCAGTTCCAACAAGTGCAATCAAAATGAAAATATAGCAATTAAAGAGATGAGGGAACTTAAAAAATTTCATGAAAAAGAAGACGGTATACAAGGATTTCATTTTATACAAAGTTTTAAAAAAGGAGAAGTATCAGAAGAAGAGGCTCACCAGATAGGTAAAGAATGGGCTGCGAAATTTCTTGATGATAATTATCAATATATACTTAGTACACATACCGACAGGGATCATATACATAATCATATTGTTATAAATTCTGTAGGACTCAATGGAAAAAAATATAACAGTTGTATTAATGAAAGGGAAGACATTAGAAGATATTCTGACCTAGTTTGTTTAGAGCATGGATTAAGTATAATTGAAAGAAAAGGAAATATTAAATATAAGTCATATAAAGAATGGCTTGAAAGTAAAAATAAAACTTCTTGGAAAGATGTTGTACGTGAGGATATAGATTTTGTTATTTCTTCTTCAGCAAGCTTTGAAGAATTCATTCAAAAAATGAAATCTGAAGGCTACTATATTAAGTATGGTGAAAAAGTAAAATACATGACTTTCCAAAAATCAGGCATGAAGAAAGCTGTAAGAGGAAAGAGACTTGGAGAAGATTACTCTGAAGAAAGCATAAGGGAAAGAATTAAATATAAAGAATTTAATATCAGTCATCTTAAATCAAAAGATTACAGAAGATATAAGATTGATCGGAACAGTCTTGAATATCAGGTAAGAAAATTAACCTATAGGTCTGTATCACTTAATATAAGTATCAGGCTTATTATTTTATTATTTCAAATTATTTTCCGTAACAATCAACTTACCTGGGAAAAGGATAATCGACCAGTAAAATACACATATGCACAAAAGAAAGCAATCAGCGGTATTAAAGATTTGACTACTAGTCTAAATCTTTTAGATAAATACAATTTGAAGACAAGGAGTGATGTTAAAAATGTCGTACAAGACTTAAACCAAAAAATATACTTTGAGGATGAGAAGCTTAAGAAATTAGAAAACCTGCAATCTAAAAGTGCTGCAATTGTGACTGAAATTGATCTATACAACAAATACAAAAGTTATTATGAAGAATATAAGTCATCAATTTTAAAGGCAGCATATAAGAAAAGGCATGAATATGAATTGGAAAAATTCGAGGAATGTAAAAATAGGCTGAATAAGTTTGGCTTAAAAGAATCCGAATTTGAAAAATTCAAAAATAATTATGAAAAAATTAATGTACAGATGGGGGCGGTACAGGAAGAAAAGGAAAAGATATTTCAGGAATTATTTGACGTTGAAACGTTAAATAAATATTTAGATGATGAGAAACGTGAAGAAGTTTTGAGAGAAATAACTTTGGTAAGAACTAACGATGATAAAACTGAAAAGGAGCGGTAAAAATGAGTGATAGAAAAACTGATGATAAGATTATCAGAGATATTGATGAAGCAGAGGCAGTTGCATACAAACAGGTATTTGGAATTTTTGACAAAGATAACGGAGACTTCATAAAAATAAAATCTGAGGAAAAAGCACCGACAGAACTCAAGAAAGGGACTAGGAAGTCTACCAGAAAAACAAAATCCGAGATTAAGGATGAAATAAATTTGTTTATTCAAGAGCTGTCTGAAAAAGAACTCAGCAGCATGGTAATAACTATAAAGCTTAATGGGATGGCTGAAGAATATGTTAATGACGAAAAAGCCGGTACAAAATATTTATCAAAGGAGGATCAAATAGAAAAAATTAAGGAGACTATAAAAGGATTTAAAAATATCGTTATTGTACATTCGGAAGAGGAGCTTCTAAAACATCAGGAAGACTTTAAAAAGAAGCAGGAAAAGGTCAAGGCTGCTGAAAATAAGAGTAAAGCTGACAAAGGTACAGATGGAAATGGAGCATCTGAGCCTGCAATTAAAACCCAGGTTTATATTAGAATATCCGAAAAGGATTATCAAGCTGTAAAGGATATAATTGATAAGGAAAACATCAAGATTATAGCTAATAAGGTAAAAACAAGGGATGACAAGAGTGGAATAAACATGGTTATTAAATTCCAAGATGCAGATAAGGTCAGGAATATACTAAGTCAAAATGATATTCCGGTTTTGCAGGATGTAGACGGCAACATAGATTGGGATAATATTAAGGAAAGAAGCAATAAGGTGGAAAATATTACGGCAGAGCAATTAAGAGAATTTCAGGATAAGAATAAAGATAAGTTTGATTATATTGCTTTTAGAAAAGACGATGCTTACACAATATTTGCAGATAAGAAATGCGATATTGCTATAGAGACCGGAAAAAAGACATTAAAGCAGCTTGATGAAAAAGTTAAAGACTACAGAAATAACAATTTAAGCAAATCAGAACATAAAATTGAAAACAAGGCAAAGAATTCGAAGGGGGAAAGATAATGAATACAGGAGGAGATACAGCAAGTATTTTGATGGCCTTCAGTGCAGAGGTAAGTAAAGAAGGATTAAAAAGCGGAGTAGAGCTATTAAAATTTCTTATAATGGGATACCTGAATAAAAAAGGTGTTCTTAATGCCGGTGAAGTAAACATGAAAAGGATGCTGGAGAGCGGTGAGGAAATTAAGACGATGGATCTCAATACGAAAGATGCTGAAGCGTTCGCCAGAATGGCTAAAGATTCGGGAATTACCTTTGCTTTTTTTCAAAAGGGTGAAGAAAAACATACAATAGCATATTTAGCAAAGGAAGCAGAACTCATTAATAAGATGCTTGATATTATTAAACAGGGAAAAGTCAAGGATATAGAACAAACTGAGAAAGTTTTGGAAGAATATAGAGTAGGTTCCGACAAAACATTTATTGTTGATAAGGACAACCCTGAAAACTATATTCAAGTTGATACTAAGGGAATTCAAAAAACATACCTTGTTGATAAGAGCAATCCGGAGAATTATGTAAAAATTAAAGAGGATTTAAATAAGAATTCCATTGAAGCTGAAATAACTGTAAATGGACAAACAAAGACTGTAAGCGGTAAAGATGCGGTAAAAAGTGAAATGTTAAAACATGCTAAGAAATTCAAGAATCCTGAGTTAGTTGAAAATGAGGCTGAGATTGACAAATTAAAGGAAACATTTATAAAAAAAGATGATAGAAAAACGATGGAACAGGTAAATAAACAGATCAAAGAAGTTAGAGAAAAATTACCCAAACAGTCAAAAAAGCAAAAAAGTAAATCTAAAGAAAGGAGCGACAGGTAATTGCTGACTGAACAGGAAAAAAGAAAAAGAAAGGTCAGGCAGAATATAATATTATTTATAATAATATATTTTGCTTTCAGTTTCTATATTATTCATGCGGGAGCGGTTTTAAGTAGCTATGATAAGTTGATTAATCACATTGATAGCTTTGACAAAGATATAGCTGAACATATTAAAACCGTTCCTTTTTTTATTCCGAATGTTGAGCAAATAAAATTATGGCTTTTTACCTCTGTTTTCTATTGGGCTGTTGCAGCATTGATTCTATTAGATCTACAGAAAAAGTACATGTTTGGGAAGGAACATGGTACAGCAAAATGGGGAGATAAGAAAGATATTGAAAAGATAAGAGATAAAGATGACAGCAAGAATATAATATTGACCAAGACCGAAATGCTTAGCACTGATACAAGAAAAACAAGAAAAAATTTGAATGTGTTGGTTGTAGGAGGAGCCGGTACAGGAAAGAGCCGTTTTGTGGCAAAGCCGAATCTGCTTCAAGCTAATACGAGCTATGTTATAACTGATACAAAGGGAGACCTTGTCAGAGACACGGGACAATCTTATATTGAAGCAGGGTTTAAATTAAAAGTGTTTAATCTTATTGAAATGGGTTATAGCCTCTGCTATAACCTTTTTGCATATATAAGAAGCGAGACGGATGTTCTTAAAATTATAAACGCTTTGATTAAAAACACTAATCCAAAAGGATACACTGGAGGCAACGATCCATTTTGGGAAAAATCAGAAGCAGCCTTGCTGCAGGCGATATTTTTTTATATCTGGTATGAGATAGTTCCTGAAGAGCAGAACATGAAGACGGTAATGCAGTTATTAAAGTATGCAAATGTTAAAGAGGAGGACGAGAGTTATGTAAGTGATTTGGATATTATTTTTAATGAATTAGAAAAAGATAAGCCTAACCACATTGCAAACCGCCAATATACAATCTTTAAACAAGGTGCCGGAAAGACTGCAAAGTCCATACTTATTTCTATAGGAGTTAGATTGGCAGCATTCAATATTGATGCTGTTGCAAATCTTACCTCAAAGGATGAACTTGAACTTGATAAATTGGGTGATGAGAAGACAGCATTATTTATAGTCATCCCTGATTCGGATACAACCTTTAACTTTCTTGCCGCAATGATGTATACACAATTATTTGACAGCTTATATTATACAGCCGACTTCAAAAATAAAGGAAGACTTAAGTACCATGTTAGGGCTATCCTTGATGAATTTGCAAACATCGGTTATATACCTGATTTTGAAAACAGAATTGCTACAATGAGAAGCCGTGAAATAAGCTGTACAATAATACTTCAAAACCTTGCACAGCTTGAAACAATGTATAAAGATAGTTGGAAAACAATAGTCGGAAACTGTGATTCTTTCCTGTTTTTGGGAAGCAAGGAACTTAGCACTCTTGAATATGTGAGCAAGCAGCTTGGTAAAGAAACAATTGACACAAGAAATATAAATTATGGAAAGGGTAAGCAAGGAAGCACTTCATACAACTATGGCATCCACGGCCGAGAACTTATGACTCCTGATGAAATAGGTCGAATGCCTGATGATGATTGTATTTTGATGATAAGAGGACTATATCCTTTTTACTCAAAAAAATATGTACTTGAAAATCACCCCAGGTACAAGCATCTCTATGATTACAGTGATGAAAACTACTTTGATTACAGGGATGCTAAGAAATATTACCAAGTAAAAAAATCTGAAGAAGAAAGAACAAAAGTTATTGAAAGATACAGCATGAAGGATTTTGAACTTGAATTCGAACAGTTGGAAAGTCTGTATAAATCACTGAACAATAAAGAAACTGGGCCAGATGCGACTCCAGCTAATATAAAAATAGTAGAGACTTTGTATGAAGAAGAGCTATTAAATGAAGAAGAAATTAGTAATAACGGAGGAATAAAATGATAGTAAAAAAAATTAGTGGAAAGTTAAATATGTTTAAAATGTGGATTCTGACATTATTGATGCCTATAATGTCAACTGTAAATGTATACGCTACTGTAGATGGAGAAACACAGTATGATAATGTAGTTAATTGGATTCTTGGCTGGATAGGTAGATTAGGTATAGTAGTCGCAATCTATGGAGCCGTTCAAATATCAAGCTCATTTTCTACGGATGATCCTGGACAAAGAAGAAAGGGTATAATGGAGCTTATCTCAGGCCTCATGCTTTGTGCCATAGGATACGGAGCTAGAGCAATTATAGGATTTTAATGAGCAGCATGTATATGCTGCTTTTATGATATGAAAGGAAGTGATTATTATGGGAGCTATAATTGGCTCGGTACTTGGAGGAGGTCTGGTAGGGTTATTAGGTTGGCAGCACTTAAGAGCTGATGAGATTGCGAAAAATCTTGACAGAACTTTCAACAATTTAAATGAGATAATACAAGGTGCTGTGGAGTTGGTTACAAAGCCAATTGATTCCTTATCAGGAATCTGGAGTATAATTACTTCAGTCCATGCAGGCATTCTACCAATAGGATACAGTTTGCTGGCGTTATTTTTCCTGCTTGGTCTCATAAACAAATCTATGTCTTTTAGAATAATAAGAATTGAAGATATAGTCAGGCTTTTAATGAGGCTTATTATAGCAAAGGCTGTTATGGTAAGAAGCTTTGATTTATTGAACATGATATACAATATGTCCATGGAAGCAATATTTTCTGTTGATATATCTGTAGAGTCAATTAGAATTGTCGATACTGCTGCTCTTGCAAATCAAATAAAAGAAATGAATCTCATAGAAAGAATATTGTTTCAGTCGCAATTTACACCTATTAGCATAGTAAGCTTTGTTTTAAATATAATGGTATTTGTTATATGCTATGGAAGAATTTTAGAGTTATGTGCATATACTGCTCTTTCACCGATTCCTATATCAATGTTGAGCAGTGAAGATTACGCCAGTTCTACTAAAAGGTTTTTCCAACACTATGCGGCTGTTTGCTTACAAGGGTTAATCATTGTACTTGTAGGGATGCTTTTTGGTGGATTGGCAAAGACTTTATTAAGCAATGTTGGAGTAAATTCTGATTTTGGAATTGGAACTTCCATAGCTTTATCTATTATGTTAATTCTTGTTCTATCAAAATCTGAAGCTTGGGCAGGAAAAATTACTGGGGTGAATTAAAATGATTGAAATAAAAATACCTAAAGAAATAAGAGACTATAAGGAAGTCATATTTGCAGGACTTAATTTAAGACAAATAATTAGCTTATCCATAGCGTTTGCTATAAATGTACCTTTATATATATTCACAAAACCTTACATAGGGGACGAAATATCAAGTTGGCTTGTTATGATTACAGGTGTTCCTGTTTTTTTAGTAGGCTTTATTAAGTTCGATGGAATGCCTTTTGAAAAATATTTTCTAATTATGCTTAGATTCAAATTTCTTGTTCCACGAAAGAGAAGGTATAAAATAGATAACATATATACAATTTTATATCAAGGACAGAGAAAAATGAGAGAAGAGAGCATTCGATCAAAAAATAATAGGAAAGGAAGGTATCTAAATGTTTTTGAAGCAAAAAAACAGCAAATCAAATAAAAGCAGAAACAAACATATAAGAATATTTCCGAAAACTGCACAAAAAACAGTTCCTGTAAAAAATGCATTTGATGACGGAATTATTGAATCCCAAAAAGGTGAATATTCAAAATCTTTTGAGTTTATCGATATTAATTACCACGCTATAAGGGAAGATGACCAAATTGATACATTTGCAAAATATTGCGAATTTTTAAATTTTTTCAACTCAACAATTAATCTTCAGATAACTATCAATAATAAGTCCATTAATCAATCTGAATTTGAAAAGAAAATTATGCTTGGTAAAAAAGAGGACAAACTTGATCCATATAGGGATGAATATAATGGAATGCTTAAAAAACAGGTTCAAAAAGGTAAAAATGATACTGAAAAAGAAAAATATATTACAATCAGTATTAAGGCAAACGACATAACAGAAGCAAGAAATATCTTTTCTAGGCTTGAAAATGAAATTACTGGATTGTTCAGGAGTATGGGAAGTTATGCAAAAATACAGCCGATTAACAAAAGGCTTGAAGTGCTGCATGACATATATAGAAGTGAAAATGCTGGCAATTTTGTTTACAATCCGGAGATGCTAAAAAATGGATTGACAATTAACGATGAAATTGCTCCTGACAGCTTTGAATTTAAACGAGATCATATGCTAATAGGAAATAAATATGCAAGGGTGGTATTCTTAAGAAGTTTGCCATCTTTTTTAAATGATCAGTTCTTTACGGAGTTGACAGATTTTAGTTTTAACATGATGACAACTATTAACATAAGAGCCATAGAACCGGAAAATGCATTGAAGATGATTAAGAGGCAAATTACTGGTATGGAATCTAATAAAATCGAATATCAAAGTAAAAGTGTTAAAAACGGTTATCTGGATGCCTTTATTCCTCATGAGTTAAAGAATAATTTGAAGGAAGCTGAAGATCTTCTTGAAGATGTAATGAACAAGAATCAAAGATTGTTTTTGACAAATGTAGCCATACTGCTCATGAACGGTGACAAGCAGAAGCTTGATGAGCAGACTGAAACAATAAAGTCAACTGCAAGGAAGTATTTATGTCAAATAGGCACTTTAAATTACCAGCAGGAAGAAGGGCTTAATTCCGTGCTGCCACTAGGGCAGAATAATCTTTATGTAGACAGATGTCTTACGACTGAAGCGACAGCAGTTTTTATACCTTTTTCAAGCCAGGAGGTTACTCAACCAGGTGGAATGTATTATGGATTAAATGCAATATCAAAGAACCTTATTATATTTAATCGTAAAACATTAAAAAATCAGAACGGATTCATTTTAGGAACACCGGGAAGTGGAAAATCATTTGCAGCTAAGCGTGAAATGAGTAATGTTTTTTTAAATGCCGGTGATGATGTTTTAATAATTGATCCTGAGAGAGAATATACTAATTTGGTTAGAAACTTTGGAGGAGAAGTAATAAAGATATCCTCGGATAGTACAAGCCATATCAATCCAATGGATATGAACATTGAATATTCTGAAGATCCGCTATCATTAAAGTCAGATTTTCTTTTATCCTTATTCGAAACAGTTATTGGAGGTAAAAACGGCCTTACTGCAAAAGAAAAATCTATTCTTGATAGGTGTGTTAGGTTAACTTATCAGGATTATATGCAAAGTTTCAAAAAAGAGTTAACACCTACATTAAAAGATTTTTATGAGGTGCTAAAAAACCAAAAGGAGCCTGAAGCAGAAGGTCTGGCAACAGCACTTGAATTATATACGGTAGGGAATTTGTCGGTATTTTCAAAGAAAACCAACGTTAATATTAATAACAGGATTACATGTTTTGATATAAAAGATTTAGGTAAACAGCTTAAATCAATGGGGATGCTCATAACTCTTGATGCTATCTGGAACAGAATAGTTGAAAACAGGAAAAAAGGTAAGCATACATGGATATATATTGATGAAATGTATCTACTATTTAACAATGAATATTCAGCAAACTTTTTCTATGAACTATATAAACGTTCAAGAAAGTACGGCGGTGTCGTTACTGGTATAACACAAAATGTTGAAGATTTATTGAGATCCGAAACAGCAAGAAGTATGCTTGCAAATTCTGATTTTGTCATGATGCTTAACCAGGCTGCAACAGACAGGTCAGAGCTTGAAAGGATGTTTAATATTTCTCCTGCTCAGCTGCAGTATATAACTAACTCTGATCCAGGGCATGGGCTATTGTTCACAGGAGGCAGTATAATACCATTTATTGATGATTTCCCGAAAGATACAAAACTGTATAAGATGATGACAACTAAATTAGAGGAAACAGGTGCTGCATAATGTCTGTGAAGAGTAAAAAGAATTCTTATAAAGAAAAAGTTAATAGAAAAGGTTCTCGTGCAAAGATAAAATATTTAAATGTTAAAAGACTGAAAGATATTAAGACTAAAAAAAGTGGAAATATCAAATATGTGTCGAAAAAAATTCATGCTGGAAATGGCAGATATAAAAGCCCCATAGCGTCCAAAGAAATTAATAATCAGAAAGATAACCGTACCAGAACACAAACATTACTTGGAAATACTTCTTCAAATGTAAAAGATATATTTAGAGAAAAGGATGATAACAGACAGCCTGATTTGGGAATTCAGGCTGTCTTATATTCGTCCGATAAAGTTGATGCAGCTGTTGATGTTGTATTCAGTTCAAAAAGAGTTATTCATACGGTAAGAGATGCTAAAAATGTTGCAAATACAGTAAGAAAAAAAAGGTACATTGACAAGGCATTGATTAAGAAGTTTGCGGTTAAGAGTACAATGTCCAGATTAAGATCAGCAAAGAATATTAACATGCAAATTTCAAGTAGATTTCAATCTGAAGACACGGACTTAGGTATCAGAAGCTTTGCTGAAGCTGAAAATGAAGTAAGAAAAACGTATGATACCGCAATTGCCATATCTAGTGCTATAAAAACTGTGAATAGCAGGAAAATAAAAGGTAACGAGTATATAAAAAATAAACTATATAATGAAAAAATAAAAAGATCTAATAGGTATAAAGATACTATCCAAATGTCAAGTTACTCAAATCAAAAAGTAAAAAATGATGTGAGCAAAAAAAGAGCTGCATATCGACCCACTAAGATTAAAACCAATAAGGTAACTGTAAATAAAACTATTAAGAGCAGAAAAGTGGCGGTGTTTTCTAAAAATGCTGTGGAAGCGATAAAAAAAGTAGTTATATTTATAATGCCTGGTAAAAAAGTCATGTTGCTCGTATTAATAGGTGCAGCGTTTGTTTTTCTTATGCTTGGTTCTTCATCCTCCTCTATGATTGCGGCTTTAAGTCAACAATACTTTATGACAGGAGATGATATTGCACAAAAATATCAAGAAAAGGTTGAATTTTTAGATAGTAAGCTTGAAAAGGAAATCAGTGAGCTTGCAGATGATGACAGATATGATGACGTGGATGTAATTTACATTGGTGATATTCAGGGCATATATACTAACTTTCAGGAAATATTTGCGGCAGCAGCAGTAAAGTATGAGCAAGATTTGACTTTTTCAGCCAAGGAGGAATCTTTTGTCGAGGAAATATATGAAAAATTGTATAGTATAGAAGTATCTTCTGAAATATACCAGGTGACTGATAGCAATGGTGAAGAGGTTGATAGGAAAAGAAAAATAATAACCATATATTCCTATGACATGGAAAGTGTAATGAGTAAATTGGGATTTGATGATGAACAAAAGTCCTGGACAAGGCGTCTTGTCTCAGGATTTGGTGAACAGTTTCCGGAGTTTGCCCAACAATACGGTGAATTGACAGAGGAAGAAATAAGAGAATTAATGAAGAATGCTCCAAAACTGTCTAGTTCAAGGCAGCAGAAATTGTATGATACAGCATTAAGTATTGTTGGAAAAGTCAAATATTTCTGGGGTGGAAAAAGTGCTGCCGGTTGGAATGATGATTGGGGTAAGAAAACTAAAGTGACTGCAGAGGGCAGCGATACAACAGGAACATACAGGCCATTTGGATTGGATTGTTCAGGATACGTAGATTGGGTGTATAAGACTGCTGGAATTGGCACTATGTTATCTGGAGGAGGCACGGCATATCAATTCGGTCAATCATATCCTGTCAAGGTTGATGATCTCCAAGTTGGAGATCTGGCATTTTTGCAAATGCCAAATTCATCCGGAATTAATCATGTTGGAATCTATATTGGCAAGGATAAAGATAACAATAACCTGTATGCTCACTGTGAATGGGGAACAGGTGTTACTATAAATAGTTTTAAAGGATTTAAATATTTCAGGAGAGTAGTAAATTTTGAGGAGTGATCAAATGACTTTATATGATAAGTTGGAGAAAGAAAAACAGGTACTTGAAAAATTTATTCAAAAAAGAGATGAGCTGAACAAAAAAATCGAACAGTCAAATGCTAAAATTAAGTTAATTGAGGAGGACATAGAAAACATTGAAATGAAAACAACGGTTAAAGTGATTAAGAGTAAAGGATATACAATATCAGATGTGAGGGAAGCAATTACATCCGGAGTATTGGATGATGTCTTAAAAAGATGAAACTAATTTAGCTAAGATTTCAATTAAAATGAATAAAACATCTTAAGTTTCATACAATATATTATGTACATAATTGACATTGTGCACATAATATGATAGGATGGAGAACAAGGAGATGAGGAAGATGATAACTATGAATGCTACAGATGTAAGAAGAGATTGGAGTCTGGTTATAGATAATGCGGTACGTGAAAAACCACAATTTTTCAAAAGAACAAGAGATTATATGATGCTTTCGGATATTAATTTTCTTGAAGACTTACTTGCTGCATATAAGTTTACTGCGGAGAAAATTGTTGAAGATGACGGATCGGTTACTTTATCGCTAAATGAAATAGACCTAGTTGAGAATGCTGATTCTGAGAATGAAGCAAAGCTTAAGTTGGCGGAGTCAATTCTTGAATATGCACAAGATTACTACAAGGAATTTAATTATTGGAGTTCTTCGCCCAACAGGAAGGTACATATTCCATATGTATTTAAGGCTCTTGTTTTAGAAGATATAAATAAAATAGGAGACCTAATAGAATGCCGAAATGGAAAGAATTAAAAAGGTTCTGCGAAAATGACGGTTGGGAGCTGTACAAGGATACAGATCATTATTATTTCAGAAAAAAAGACGTAGACGGAACAACAAGGAAAACTAAAGTATCCAAAGGTAGCGGTGAGATTAAAAGCGGGTTGTGGCAAGTAATCTTAAAGAAGCAGTTACAAGTTACAAAAGAATATTTTAATGAAAAAATATAAAAGGCACTCAATTGTAGGGTGCTTTTTACTATTTAAATAGGAGGACTTAAAATGAATAGTGTTGTATTAATAGGAAGATTAGCCCGAGATCCTGAATTAAGATTTATACCTTCTTCAGGAATGGCTGTCGCTAGATTTACATTAGCCGTAGATAAAGAATTATTTGGAGAAAAGAAACAACAAGCTATTAGTCAAGGTAAACCAACAGCAGATTTCATAAGTATAACTGTTTTTGGTAAACAGGCCGAAAATTGTGCCAACTATCTTGCAAAAGGAAGTCAGTGCGCTATACATGGTAGGATTTCAACCGGAAGCTATACTACACATACAGGCGAAAAAAGGTATACAACAGATATTATAGCGGATAGAGTAGAATTTATTGGTGGTAATAAAAATAATGAATCACATAATAATGGCGTGCATCCAGATACCACCTTCTTTGACAATTTGCCTGACGATAATTTTACTCCGGCAGATGATGAGGATATACCATTCTAGAAATTAGCATACATGACAACATGGGGCATTCGTTTAATACGGATGCCTTTTTATTGCATAAAAAAGTAACTGCTCATATGCGGTGAGCAGTTACGGACAAAATGCAATTACAATATTGTTGTCAAATTATAGCCATGATATCACATAAAATTTATAAATGCAATATTAAAATAATGTTTTTTAAACGGAGGATAAGATGACAACAACAATTACAATGTCAAATTATATATTTAGCACTAATACAGATGTATACAGTAAGTTAGTATATGCAGCTATCAAGAAATTTTCTAATAATGAAGGGAGGTGCTTTCCGGCCAGAAATACATTGGCCCAACTATGCAAAGTTTCACTTTCTACACTTAGGAAAGCAATTAATAGCCTTGTAGAAGCAAAAGTATTGGAAAAGGAATTTAGATATAGAGAAAATAGAAGCCAGACTTCAAATCTTTATACCTTGTCACCTTTTATGATATCCGGAGATTCTTATTTTAAGGTGAGAGCGGATATATTTGAGCTTGACATGAGTGAAAAAGAAACAATTGTATATATGTATTTATGTGCATGCAGCAATAAGGATAATGAATGTTATCCGTCCATTAGACAGATTGCTGAAGCCTGCGGAATAGGACAGACAAGCGTTAAAGCTGCAATAAAAGGATTGATAGAAAAGAATTTCATTAATAAAATCAACCAATTTCGTGAAGATGGAGGAAAGAGAAATAATTTATATAAAATAGTATCAGCAGATCAGGATGTAGGATCTACAGAAAATAATATTGAACCAAGACCAATTTTTGAAGGTGCAGATCATGAAGTTCAAGAAAGTGAGCGCGAACAAAAAGAAATATTTATTAATACGGAAATTGAGACTGAAGAGCTGGAAATAACAGAAGTTATTTATGAGTCAAACATTGATGATGAATCAGGCATTAATAATAATATATCTCTGCTTGAAAAAACGAAAGACAAATTGAAGCGCAATATGCGAGGCGATATTTTCGATTTTAAGCTATCGAAAAACAGCATAATGGTATATTTGTATATAAGTACATGTAATGAGCTTAAAATAGGAAAATTCCCGTCATATAAACAAATTGCTCAATATTGTAAAATCAGTAGGTCAAAAGTTAATAAAGCAATATTAGAATTGAAAAATCACGGACTATTAATACATGGTGAAACAGCAAATACCATAGTCATTACAGAACCTCCACCATGGACAATATAGAACCGCTCCCATGGGCGACAAAAGCTAACCCTTAACTATAACCAATAATTAATTTTAACTATAAATAATAAAATAATGCTTACTGAAAAGAAAAATGTATATAGGTGAATAAGAATACATTTGTATATTAACTTATAGTCGGATTTTGGTGGCTGACGGTCGTTATGGAGCGTTTTTTCTTCAGAAAGCAAGTACAGCAATTTCGATAAATATATATAAAAATTTCCAAAAATAACACAAAAATTATGTTTACAAAAAACTAAAAAATGATATACTAATCCTAAACGAACATATGTTTGTTTGCGGAGGAGATTATGGCAATAGTAATGCATATAGACGTAAATTCAGCTTTTTTGAGTTGGACGGCAGCATACGAAAAGCAAATAGGTGTGGACCGGGATATTAGGGAAATGATATCTGTCATTGGAGGAAACGAGAAGAATCGGCATGGGATTGTTCTTGCTAAATCTGTACTTGCAAAAAAATATAAAATTCAAACCGGTATGTCTCTCATGAAGGCCAGGCAGCTATGCCCTAACTTGTTGGTTGTGCCCCCAAGGTATGATATTTATGTTAGAGCAAGCAAAACGCTGAGAGAATACTTGATGAAATATACTCCTGATGTTCAGATATTCAGCATAGATGAGTGCTTTTTAAAATTCACAGATATAGACAGAAGGCAGGCAATAGAATTGGCTCATAAAATAAGAAATGGCGTATATGATAACTTTGGCTACACAGTGAATATAGGAATATCAGAGAATAAGCTTTTGGCTAAGATGGCCGGAGACTTCCAGAAGCCTAACATGTGTCATACATGTTTTTCTGAGGAAGTAAAAGTAAAAATGTGGCCGCTGCCGGTGGGAGATCTTTTTATGGTTGGCAGACGAACCGAAGCGAAGTTAAAAAACTATGGAATCTATACAATAGAAGATTTAGCAAATGCTGATTTCAACTTTATTTCATATGTTTTTAAATCACACGGACGGTTGATTTACGCGTATGCGAATGGGCATGATGAGTCTGAATTCAAGCCAGCAGACCCTATAAAAAGTGTCGGCAACAGTTCTACTCTGAAATTTGACGTTGAGGATATAGAAACAGCGCATGCAATAATACTCAGTTTAGTTGAAATGACTGCTTGGAGATTGCGTGAAGCCGGCATGAGCTGCCAGGTAGTAAGTGTAAGTATAAAAGACAGAGATTTTGGATATATTTCTCGGCAGAAAAAACTATCATTTTTTACCGATAGTACCAACGTCATATACAAAAATATTTGCTCATTATTTGACAAGAACTGGGATAAGAGGCCAATACGTCAGCTTGGTGTAGGCGTCTCAGACCTGGAAGAATCAAAATTCCAGCAAATGAGTATATTTAAGGATCGTAATATGTTAAATAATGAAAAACTAGATAAAGTAATTGATAAAATCCGTGAGAAATACGGTGAGACTTCAGTTATAAGAGGGGTATTTGCAAATTCAGAGCTTAATCCGTTACTTGGTGGATATTCGGATTCTGATTATCCGGCCATGAGCAGCATCTTATAAGGAGAGATATTATGAAAGTTCTAAATAAGCCTATCAAAGTTATGGTAATTTTTAATACAGATGGAAAAATTGAGCCGGTGAAGTTTCGGCTTGATGACAAAGTTATACGAATTGAAAAAATTATGAAAACGTATGAAGAAAAAACAGTGGGAAATAAAAGGGTTGTTTTTGTCTGTCAGCATAATAATTGTGATATATACGAAATAAAGTATGAACTTGACAGCAAGACCTGGTATCTGTTTAAAAAGTGATACCTTTCGCACATTTAATAGACTTAGATAATTATTTATCTCTGCTTGATAGCAGTTCAAATACTAATTCATAAAAACATTTCTTTCTAATTTTATATTCGCAATAGGTTGTAAACACCAAAAGCATCATTAGTATCGAAAGTGTAATAAAAATAATAGAAAAATTAAATTTTTGGGGAGCATTATTAATTATTATTGAAAAACTCCAAAAATAAGCAGCTGCAATAAATCCCCATGAAGTAATATTAAAATTATGCATACTTGTATTTATATTAATTACATTGTTAACTATTAATTTAAGTTCTTCTTTATCCGTAGAAAAGGATATAATTTCATTAATTGCAGACAACAAGTCTCTATAGCTTTGAGGGTGGCTTTTATTTAATTTTAATGTGTAAAATATAAATTTAATATAAAACAGGTTGGTGTTTTTAATATTAAGAAATTTCTCTTTGAAAATATTTTCAAACTGATTTATTATATTATCAATATTACTGCATATTGAGCCAATATCATTCATAAAACAACCTCCAACATATACTTCAAAAATAAACACAAATCAAAATTCAAGCTACATTTTCTCTGACAATATATTATACACCAATTCATAAAAGCATTTTCTCATATTTTTTTCATTAGTTTCTTTAAGAGAATGTAAATATAAGATCACTTCAGCAGCAAATATGATAAGGAGTATGCCAGCAAATATATATCTAACCATATTTATGTCAGAAAATAATGTCATAATTATGTTAGATGATATGGCTATCCAAAGTCCTAATATTACAAATATGTTTCCCCATGTTATAGATTCAATCTTTCTGTAAGTTGTATTTGAGTTAATAATATCTTTAACTGCATATAAAACGTCATTCAGACATTTTGTATTCTTAAATACTTCAACAGAATTAATTACCTGTTCATATAATTTTTTTGTTTCTTTAGATGGCTTGTATTTTTTAGAATATATGTCTTCTAATTCATTTATGATACAATCTACAGAATAATCTTTCTCATTATCTAAATTACTCATCATGATCTCCCATAACTTCTATAATAATATATATTTTTTCTTATAACATATATCGGAGCTTATTAGAAATATTTTACATAAAAATAAAACTTCTGTTCCAGTTGAACAGAAGTCCAGCAAGTAAATATAAAAACAACTGGACAGTACTTAATCCTCATATACTCAAAAAACTGAAACTTTTATTTTATTTGAAATCAGTGCACTTACTTTTCTAATAACAATGTTTTGTTCATACCTGATTGAATCATTTCAGATGATTTTCTCATTATAATATTCAATAATTATTATGTTGTTTTTATGACAATTGAATTATAGAATCTCCACCATTGGCAGTATAGAGCCTCTCCTATATAGGCGATAAAAGCTAATCCGTAACTAGAACCAATTATTAATTTTAGCCATAAATAATAAAAAATGCTTACTGAAAAGAAAATTGTATATAAGAGAATAAGAATTTGTTTATTGATTTATAGATTGGGAATAGGTCATGGCCGCCGGGAAATGCCATTTTTTCTTCAGTAAGCAATTAATATTGTGAAACTGATGAATATAAAAAATAAAAAGTAAAGCATATAATAACAAATTCCTTTATTGTAATAAGTACTACTATGCAATAAGGCATACTTTATTGTAGGGTGCTATATATGAAACGCCACCCCAAATAAAAAAACTAATAGTGGAAATCCTTAGTTTTATTTATCATGCACAACAACAGAAAATATGAATTCTTCTTTTTTTGGTATTTCTTCACATATAATGCTAGCTTTGATTCCAAATATTCCTGCCTTTAGTGGCACGACATAATACCCACTTAAAATTGAACGAGAGGTATGCATAATTTGACTGTGCCGAATATATAAAACATTTTTTTCAATAGATTCAGTATTTCCTTCATGTCCAAGCAAAAGTGATGTGTTGAGTTTTGCATATGGTATTGAGGGTAAGTGACTTTTTGGGTGCAAATTGTACATCCATGAAGGTACTTTATTCATTTTCTCCAATAATTCTTCATATGGTGTCTTACCCCGAGGAGGTTTGTGTGGTTCAGTTAAATTGTCTAAGGAATCTTGGTCATAAATAATCAGAGAGTTCGGAAATTTCAACTCAATAATCACATTACTTGCCTTTGATGTGCCTGAATTTCCAATAGATATCGTGATTGGAACAGCGTGATTTTTAGACAAATCATAATATTTACGTGCTTCAATATAATCGCTAAGGGTTTCCTCATTGGGGAGACTGCTATTATATTTTTCATACTTTGCAAGATGTTCTTCAGATGTGCCTTGAGCACGATATTCTTCAATGTCGATGGGCATATATTCTGCTCGAATCATATTTTCACCTTGCCATTCAGCAAGTTGAAGCTCAAGATAATCCAAATTGTTGATTAATAGTTCAAAAGTAGGAAAGCGGGATGAAATTTGGGCTCTTAATGTTTTGTTTTCCTCTTCTAAATCACGTATTTTTTTATTCTGTCGGACTAATTCTAATTGTATTTCTTCAATTTCAACAGAATTAGCTCTAACCCAGCCAGGTCGTGGAGACATATCAAATTCTTTATATAGTGAGTTCATAACTTTTTGCCCTAGTTCTTCTTCATTAGACCACCATTCCACTAATCTTCCTGTTTTAACATCATCAATAAATTTTTGAAGCTTCTTTTGTTTTCCACGAGAACTTTCACGTTCGTCTGGAGTAGAAGGAATTCCATCCTGCTTTAAGAAAGCCAAGATGGGTAGATCACTTTTTTTTGCGTATTCGTATTCCTTTTGTGTATAACTAATACCTTCATCAGTCTCACTTCCATACCTATATCCGACAATTAACACATAGTAGTCTGAGCTGTTAATAGTTTTTTGTATTATAGACCATTGATCTTCACTAGCAGCACTAAATAATTCCATTCCTACGGGGAAGTGATTCATTTTTAGTACTATATCCTGCACCTTTCTTCGTTCTTCCTGTAAATCTGTAAATGTAGAACTAATAAACACTTGAAACTTTTTTTTATACGGCATGTTCTTCACCAGTCCAATCATCAATTTAGCTTTTAGCAATATTATACAATTCTACTATAAGATTGACAATATCATTAAAATCATGAACTTAATAAAATTTTCATCAGAATTAATAAATAGGTTATCGAAAATTTAAATATTAGATCAATTTAACCAACTCAAAGTTTATATTATCATATTGACGTTTTTCGATTTGACGAATATAATAGTCATATCGAAGTATTTAGATTTGAGGTGTTACTATGGATAATTATTTTGAATATTCAAAGGTATTTAAAGCTTTAGGCGATCCTAAGAGATCTATGATTGTGGATATGCTTTCTTGTGGAGAGCTTTGTGCATGCATGATTTTAGAGAAGTTTGAGATGTCTCAATCCACACTATCTCACCACATGAAGCTCCTATGTGAATGCGGTCTTGTCAAAGGCAGGAATGAAGGCAAGTGGACCTACTATTCGTTGGACCCGGAAACAATTAACAAAACACAACAGTTTTTCATCACTATAACCTCTGACAAGGATAACTGTATTTGTAAGGAAGGCGTGGATTGTTGCAAAGGATGTGATGAAAAATGAGTAAGGGAAAATCTTGCTGCTGTTCATCCGATGGTTGCTGTTCTGGGGAGCCCATGACACTATATAGCAAAAAGGATAAATGGGTGACAGGTGAAATTCATACTTCGAAAGGTAATGTTCCAGTGATTTCTACGATTCTCCAATATAAAGACATGTTTGGAGCTTGGAAAGTGCGTTGGAATATAGGAAGAATGAATTATAAAATAAGTCCGGGGATTTATGCTGTAGGAAATCCCAATCAAACATCTCCTGTGTTGGTCAGTTCAAACTATAAATTGACATTTGATGCTTTAAGAAAAGAGCTTTCGGGACTTGATTGCTGGATTTTAATACTAGATACAAAAGGTATCAATGTATGGTGTGCAGCCGGCAAAGGTACGTTCGGAACGGATGAATTGGTTAGAAGTATATTAAAAACAGGATTATCCGAAATTGTGTCGCACAGAACATTGATTTTACCACAATTAGGCGCACCTGGTGTGAGCGCTTATGAAGTTGTAAAACAATCTGGATTTTCAATAGTTTATGGTCCTGTGAGAGCAAGTGATATAAAGAACTTTATTGCTATAGGCTCATCTACACAAGAAATGCGTACCGTGAAATTTACAATGTTGGATAGGCTGGTTCTAACACCTGTGGAATTGGTGCAGGCTGCAAAAACTTCACTAATGGTTTTTGGTGTATTGTTCTTGATTAATCTTTTTGCGTCAAGACCTTTTGGGTTCGACGATTTTATTATTTATGCGGGTGCAGTATTAATAGGAACCGTTGTTACGCCTGTGCTTCTTCCGTTTATTCCCACCAGGGCATTTGCTTTGAAAGGCTGGTTGATGGGTTTGTGCTGGACTGTGGGATTTATTTGGTTTAAAGAATGGTTTACTACAGGATATAGGTTTCTTGCCATAGGATATCTACTGGTAATGCCTTCGCTTTCATCATTTCTGGCAATGAATTTTACAGGTTCGTCAACATACACTTCTTTTTCTGGTGTTATCAAGGAAATGAAGGTAGCAGTGCCGTTAATTGTTCTTTCATCCGTTGCAGGAATTGTGTTGGTGTTAGTTGCAGCACTGTCAATTCAATGAGGAGGGCATTATGAAAAATAAATATATGAAAAATGTTGTAACTTTAAATTTATCGCCTGAAAAATGTGTCGGCTGCGGAATATGTATAGAGGTTTGCCCCCATGGAGTATTTACTATGGAAGGTAGAAGGGTACAGATAAAAGATAAGGATCGATGTATGGAGTGCGGAGCATGTGCGATAAATTGCCCTGCTAAGGCCATATCTGTTGATGCTGGGGTGGGATGTGCTGCAGCAGTGATTATAGGTTGGCTCACCGGGAACGAACCTAGTTGCGATTGTTCAGGCGGCGGGGAATGCTGTTGATAAAAGGATGTGTACTTATGTGTAAAGGTAATACAGGTATAGGCTCTTGGAAAATATCTAACCTCATTAGTTACTCTGTGTGGGGATTGGTGCACTTATAAAAGGTTTCAGTCTGCAATCTCTTATTTAGTGGATAAATTTAAGAGTGAAGAAGTTATGGAGGGAAATAATCATGGATAAACCAAAGGTAGCATTTATATGCGTTCATAATTCTTGCAGAAGTCAAATGGCTGAAGCATTAGGTAAACACTTAGCAAGCGATGTTTTTGAAAGCTATTCAGCAGGAACAGAAACTAAGCCTAATATTAATCAAGATGCTGTAAGATTAATGAAAAAGATTTATAACATAGATATGGAAAAAACACAGTATTCTAAGTTAATTACTGAGCTTCCTGAAGTAGATATAACAATTAAAATGGGATGTAATGTAATTTGCCCGTTTCTTCCAAGCAAATATGAAGAAGATTGGGGATTAGATGATCCGACAGGTAAAAGCGATGAAGAGTTTGAGGTGGTTATAGCAGAAATCGAGAAAAAAGTAAAAGAACTTATTTCAAAAATAAAATTGGAAAGTCTAGTTTAATAATTTTTCGTTAAATATGAGCTAATGCTCATGAAATAATATAGAAATATGAGGAGGATAATATGAAAAAAATGCAAATATTTGAGCCGGCAATGTGCTGCTCAACAGGAGTATGTGGTGTGGGTGTAGATCCTGAATTAATTAGAATATCAACTGTTATTAATATGTTAAATAATAAAGGCATAGAAGTTGAAAGATTTAATTTATCAAATGCACCACAGGAATTTATTAAAAACAATAAAATAAATGAATTAATTAATGAGAAAGGTGTTGATGCTCTTCCGGCAACAATATTAGATGGTGAATTAGTTGTAACAGGGAGATATCCTACCAATGAAGAAATTGCAAGAATGCTTGATGTTACTGCTAGTGAGTTTGGTTCCCAGCCAAATATTCTAAAGGCAATCAGAAAGAAATCAGGCAAATGTGGCTGTGATAGCAGCGGAGATTGCTGTTAGGAGGATATTATGAGCAATGAAAATACATCCGGAATAGGATTTTTTCAAAAATATTTAACATTATGGGTTGCATTATGCATGGCTGTCGGTGTTCTTATAGGAAGGTTTGTACCGTCAATTCCTGAATTTTTCGGCAAGTTTGAATATGCCAACGTCTCGATACCAACTGCAATATTAATTTGGGTAATGATTTACCCTATGATGATGAAGGTAGATTTTCAAAGTATTAAAAATGTGGGTAAAAACCCCAAGGGCCTTTATGTGACATGGATTACTAACTGGCTTATTAAACCTTTTACGATGTACTTAATAGCATCATTTTTCTTGTTTGTTATATTCAAAGGCTTTATTACACCTGATCTTGCGACGCAATATCTGGCCGGTGCAGTATTACTTGGAGCAGCTCCATGTACTGCAATGGTGTTTGTATGGAGCACACTGACTAAAGGTGAGCCTGCGTATACGGTTGTTCAGGTTGCAACCAATGACTTAATTATATTGGCAGCATTTATTCCAATAGTTAAATTTCTTTTGGGAGTCAGCAATGTATCTGTTCCATGGGACACATTGGTTTTATCAGTAGTTCTTTTTGTAGTAATTCCATTAACAGGCGGCATATTAACAAGATTGAATGTTATTAAGAAAAAAGGCTTAAAATACTTTGAAAATGAATTTCTACCTAAATTTGACGGTGCAACTACTGCCGGATTACTGTTAATGCTTGTGCTGTTATTCTCATTCCAAGGAAATACTATTATAAACAATCCGTTGCATATTCTTTTGATAGCAATTCCCCTTACTATACAGACATTGCTAATATTTTTTATTGCATATTTTGCGTGCAAATGCTTTAAGCTTCCTTATAACATAGCAGCGCCGGCTGGTATGATTGGAGCATCGAATTTCTTTGAACTTTCAGTAGCGGTTGCAATAGCATTGTTTGGCATGGATTCTCCGGCTGCTCTTGCTACTACTGTAGGAGTTTTGACAGAAGTACCGACAATGTTGTTTTTAGTATACATTGCAAATAAAACAACACACTGGTTTCCGGCAAAATAATTTAACGAGTAGAACATCTTCATGCTGTTATGCATTGAAACAAATAGGAGGCAAAATGGAAATATTTAACCCTATAAATATTAATTTGACAAAATATTTATTTTTTACAGGCAAAGGCGGCGTGGGTAAAACATCCGCAGCTTGTGCCACAGCCGTGACTTTGGCAGACACGGGTAAGAAAGTTTTACTAATAAGTACAGATCCGGCATCAAATTTACAGGATGTGTTTGATACTGAATTAAATAACAAGGGTGTTGAAATCAAGGAAGTTCCTAATCTTACAGTTGCTAATCTAGATCCGGTGCAGGCTGCTGCAGAATACCGTGAAAGTGTAATAGCACCATATCGTGGATTGATGCCTGAATCAGCTATAAGGAATATGGAAGAACAGTTATCAGGTTCTTGTACAGTGGAAATAGCAGCATTTAATGAATTTTCAAACTTTATTACAGATGAAAAAGCAGAGCAGGAATATGATTATATTATATTTGATACTGCACCAACCGGTCATACTTTAAGGATGCTGCAGCTACCTTCAGCATGGAGCAACTTTATTAGTGAAAGTACTCATGGTGCATCATGTTTAGGTCAGCTTTCAGGGCTTGAAGATAAGAAAGATATCTATAAAAAGGCAGTTGAAACATTATCGAATGGCAATCTGACAACACTTATTCTTGTAACAAGACCAGAAATTGGACCACTGATTGAAGCAGAAAGAGCTTCCGGGGAACTATCAGGAATTGGCGTAAGAAATCAATCCTTAGTAATAAATGGACTTTTTACCGAGTATGATGACGAAATATCTAAAAGATATTATATTAAGCAGCAAAAAGCATTGTCAGAAATGCCAATTGGACTTAAGAATATAACAACCTATGTAATACCTCTTAGAGCATATAATATTACTGGAATTGAAAATGTAAGACTGTTTCTGACAGGGGATAAATTTAAAGTAAGAGATGAAAAAATTAATACTAATTCATTAAATTATTTAAAAGATATTGTAGATGATCTTTATGACAACGGTAAGAAAGTAATTTTTACAATGGGTAAAGGTGGAGTAGGCAAAACTACAATAGCTGCTGCAATCGCTTTAGGATTAGCCAATAAAGGTAAAAAGGTACATTTGACTACTACCGATCCAGCCGCGCACCTCAAATATATAATTAAGGAAAGCAAAAGTATAACAATGAGTCATATCGACGAAAAAGCTGAACTTAAAAAATATCAGGATGAAGTGCTTTCTAAAGCAAGAGAAACAATGTCTGAAGAAGATGTAGCTTATGTAGAAGAAGATTTACGTTCACCATGTACTCAAGAAATAGCTGTATTCAGGGCCTTTGCTGATATTGTTGAAAAATCAGAAGATCAGATAGTTGTTATAGATACGGCTCCGACAGGCCATACGTTGTTGTTATTGGAATCAACGCAAAGCTACAACAAAGAAATATCACGTTCACAAGGAGATATACCTAAATCTGCTAAAAAGCTTTTGCCAAGACTTAAAAATTCATATGAAACTGAAGTTATTATTGTAACATTACCGGAAGCTACACCTGTATACGAAGCTATGCGCTTGGAAGAGGATTTAAAACGTGCAAATATTAATACGAAATGGTGGGTTATAAACTCTTCTCTATACCACACAAATACAACTAACAAAATGCTTTCGGCAAAAGCAAGTAATGAAATTGAGTGGATAAACAAAGTCGATGCACATTCAGATGGCAAGTTTGCTGTTATTAGTTGGAGTGCGGAAGAGATTAATGGTAATAAATTGAATGAGTTACTAAAGTAACTATAAAAATTCAAATTATATCAAAAAGGCTGTAATAGATAGCCTTTTTATTTTTATGACCATAAATATTTTTTAAAAAACACGGTATTAGCATAAAATTATGTCATTAGACTTAAAAGTCTATATGTGATAACATTGATGTAAAAATAGCAATATTTCAACGGTTAAAGGGTATAAAATGAAAGTTATAACGCAACAGTCATATTGATTTTTTTACAGTTATTTTAGATTAATATATCAATATACTCTCCAAAATGAAATTAGCATTTAATGTTAATTTATAGATAAAATTTAGCAGGAGAAGAGAAAATGAAAACTTCAAAGATTTTGGTATTGATTTTAGTATTAAGCATGGTTATGGCGGGTTGTGCTGCTAACAAACAACCTGAGGCTCCCGCATCCGCAGAGAATTCAAATGCAGAAAGTACAGCATTTGATGGAAAGTATATTGTGAGTGCGGATTATGTTAAATCTGTTGCAGGCAATGATAACGTATTATTAATCGATGCACGCGGAGCAGATGCTGCAAAAGAAGGAACTGTTGAAGGTGCTATAGCAGTTAATTGGCAGCTGTTGGCTTTAATGGAAGGTAAGCCTGGCGATGATATGTGGGGAACTGTTCTAGAACCGGCTGCCTTAAGCGAAAAATTAAGCAGTTTAGGAATAAGCAAAGATAAGGAAATAATCGTATTTGGCGGTGCTCAAAACGGTTGGGGGGATGAAGGAAGAATTGTTTGGGAATTAAATATCGCCGGCTTTGAAAATATTAAAATGGTTGACGGTGGATTTGCTGCGTTATCGAATGCGGGTCTAAATGTAGTAAAAGGAGCATCGGAGCCAGTACCGGCAGAAGTAACTGTTGCTGAGCTGAACAATGAACATAATATCAGTACAAAAGATCTGGAGGATAATTACGACAGTTATAAAGTTATCGATGTTCGTGCTGACAAAGAATATGAAGGACAAACGCTTTATGGGGAAGCTAACGGAGGGCATTTACCTAAAGCAATACACATAAGGTTCACTGACTTATTTAAAGAAGATGGAACTTTAAAATCTAATGATGATATTGCATCCATATTTACAGAAGCGGGAATCAACAAAGATGATAAAATTGTTACATACTGTACAGCAGGAATAAGATCCGCTTACGTACAGCTGGTACTTGAAATGATTGGCTTTGAAAATTCATATAACTACGATGAATCATTCTACAGATGGAGTGCGATTAACGAACTAGAAAAATAATTAAGCAAATTAGGTGAATTATGAAAAATGATTTGTTTTTAAAAAACAAGAGAATATTTAAATACTTAGTTATCTCACCAATAGTATTGCTTGTAGTATCTTACTTATTAATCCCAAAGGTTAATTCCTTTATTAACGGATTATTCATGCTGTTCAGTTCTATGAGCGTAGATATGATAATCGGTTACATAAGGTCTTTCGGTATTTATGCTGTTATTGTTTCATTTTTGCTTATGATGTTTCAGTCTTTGGCAGCGCCGTTACCTGCATTCTTAATAACATTTGCAAATGCAGCTGTATTTGGTTGGTGGCAGGGTGCAATATTATCATGGACAAGTTCTATGGCCGGAGCAGCATTGTGTTTTTATATAGCAAGAATATTAGGGCGAGATGCTGTCGTGAAAATTACCAGTAAATTTGCACTTGAAAGTGTGGACGGATTTTTTGAGAAGTATGGAAAGCACACAATAGTAATATGCAGACTGCTTCCATTTGTATCTTTTGATTATGTAAGTTATGCAGCAGGGCTTACCTCAATGAATTTTATGCCGTTTTTTATAGCAACAGGTATCGGACAACTTCCGGCAACCATAATATATTCATATGTAGGAGGTATGCTTACTGGTGGAGCACAAATGGTTGTAACAGCATTGCTAATTTTGTTTGCAATAAGTATTTTAGTAGTATTGATAAAACATATATATAATGACAGACAAAGCCAAAAGAATAATTATAAATAAGAAATTGATAATAGGAAAATATAAAATTTTAATTTGTGAGATAATATTTGCAATGATACAAACAACTTAGATCATATTTTGTACCAGTATTTAAATACTAATAGCTTAATTACACAACACTAGAGTATGATAGACAATTTAGTCATCGTACTCTTTTTGTAATAGTATGTAAAGATTGAGCTTCTGTTCCATTGGAACAGAAGTTTAATAAATAAACACAAATACAACAGGAACATATGTAATCTCATTATTCCGTGAGACTAGATTTCTTTTTTTTTTTATTCAAAGCCATTTCGCTGATTTTACCCAGAAAAACACTTTGTTCATATTGATTCAGACTCCGGAAGATCATAAGCAGTTCCTTTTCTTTATCTGTCATACCTATTATGTCCCCTAGCATAAATTTCTTTATACTGCTTGCATCGTCGAGCGTAAACGAATTATTTATTCAATCTGCTTTTTTCTATGCTTACTAATTCCTCCGAAATTTCCACTTCATTTCTATCAAGTTTATTATTACAGATTATCTCAGATATTTTACCCAAAATAACATTTTGCTCAAGATTATCCAAACTTCTAAAGTTTTCTAACAACTCTTTTTCTTTAGAAGTTGATGCAGAAAAAGTATTATCAATATTTATAATATTCATGTCAAGATCGTCTGCCCGTCCTGTTAAGTAATCAAGGGATACATTAAAATATTCTGCTAGCATATAGACTATTTCAATTGATGGTAAACGGTCACCGGTTTCCCACCTGCTTGCCGCTTGTTTAGTAACGCCAAAAATAGCACCTAATTGTTCTAAAGTTAAGTTATTTTCAAGCCGTAATGATTTTAATCTACTACAAAATAAATTTTTAGAAAACATAAAAACTCCTTGACAGTTACCGTAAAGGAGACTATAATATACATATAGTCACCGATATGGTTACGAAGTGGGAGAAAGGAAATGACAATTACAAAAATGAGACAAGAAAGACTTAAAAATGACTGGACGCTTGAAGATGTTGCTGAAAAAGTAGGTACAACAAAACAGACTATTCAGCGAATAGAAACTAAACAAAGAAAGCCATCTTATGAAGTTCTTGTCAAACTCGAGAATATTTTCAACCTTTCTCACAGGGACTTGCTGCAACAAGTCCCTGATGAAAACATTTTAACAGAATAACCAAATTTTTTCAATGTTTTTGTACAAAGTTGCGACAGCACGATTTTTTGGGATTGCAATATTCGACATTATTCGACTATCCAGCTCAAGTTTGAGAGCACAAAGTTGAATAAAACACATATGTTCCACTGGAACAGAAGTAAAAAACAAGCCATGAAAGGCTTGAAAATACTTTGAACTAAAATTTCTTTAGGTCAGAAAATTATTTAAATTTAAAAAAATGGTATAGGTTTTTGGCAAAAATGTATATAGCAAGAGCAAAAGCTAATATGTAAATTAAGGCATTAAAATCTAACGATTCATCAGGTATTATATCAAATAAAAAGATTGTGAGTGGTACAATTAAGCCGGTAAAAGTAAGAATATATTTAGCAATCCATACTATAAATTTTAAAAAATATCTTGCAACTGTTCCGCCTGTATCCATTATTGTTTTCTCCTTTTAACATATGGGTTAATCGGTTCATCAGTGCGACCGGTAAGGTAGTCAAGGGAGACATTGAAAAAATCAGCAAGTGAAACCAGTACCGACATTGTTGGCTCCATCTGACCGGTTTCATAGTATTGATAAGCACGCAGTGAAATACCAATTGATTTGGCTATATCTTTTTGAAGCAATTTCTTACTTGTTTTTAAATATTTGATACGTTCACTGAAAATTGACATTTTAATATCTCCAAATAAGCAAAATAAATAAATTGACATGCAGTAAAATGCATGTTATAATCTGATTGTGACATGCAGAATAATGCGTGTTATAATAATAAGGTGGTGGTGATAATTGAGCATAATATTAAAAAATAAACGACAAAGCAAAGGCTTAACTCAAGCACAATTATCTGATATGTTGAACATTTCAGTAAGAACATATCAATATATCGAAAAAGGCGAGAGGAAACCGTCATGCGACGTTGTTATCAAACTACAAGCTTTATTCAACCAACCTATCGATTGCCTGCTGGAACAGGCAGTCGATACAAAAACTTTATAAAAATGTTACCACAAAATTGAAGAAAAGTCAATTTTATAACATATGTTCCACTGGAACATATGTTATCTGAACTAAAAATAAGCTGTCAAAGGTTTGAAAATACTTTGACCTAAAATTTCTTTAGGTCAGAAAATTAGATATTTATTAATTTCATTATTTTTTACAGAAGGATTAGCTAGCTCATCAGAGCGATAGGTAATAATTAGAATTATTGCAAAGACGCATGGTATATGCAAATCAAGTAGATGCCACAGAATTGAGTAAAAATCAATTTGCAACATATGTTCCAGTGGAACAGAAGTACAAGCCTAGTTAATTTAGCCGCAATGGTATATAAAATGAATCCCCCCATCCGTTTTATATTCTCGGCTATTGCGGTTAATTTAAACCTTTTTTCTTTTCAGTAAGCAGATTGAATGCATAATTGCATTTGCAAAAGTTAAAAAGGTTGGCTTTAAAATAGCAGCTTGACAGCTGAATAAGTATTTTTGATACATTCCATATGCAGCCTGAAAAGGAAAGCGGCTGCAGCTGTTACGCCATGAAGAATATAGTTTATGAGGCTATGTTTGAGCGAGAGATACAGCTGCAAAATTAAACCGGCAGTTTTAATCGCCATGACCTGCATGTGAGAAATAATGATACTTCCGTCTAGCTATAGTTAGAAGCAATAGGGACGGCTCGCCATCAGTATGGGGAGGGCTAAAACGTTATATGTAGAATAACGAAAAGTCATGGAGTCAGCAAGACCGTCAGGAATACTATTATTTAACATTGAAGTTATTAAATCTGTGGAGGATAAATATTTATGCGTTTAACTATAGATGAATTTGAAAAAATTAAAACAGATGGAAGACTTATAGTAATGAATGCAGCATTGGATAGTACATGTTATTTTTTAACTCCGGATTGCAATAAATGCACTCGTGCCGTATATAAATCAGGGTCAAAAAAATGTACGTACAATTTGAAAAAAGAAAGGTGCTATATACGTGAAAACACGTTAATTTTCGAAGATGGCAAATCTCTTGGAAGGCCTGAATATTGGCAAGTAAATGAAATGACTCTTACAATTTATTACAATAAATTATTTAGTGGAAAGTTTGGTAGGATTATTTTTACAGAAAAAGAAAAAGCTATGAAAATGGCTAGTAAGTTTAATTCTCTTGTTAATGACGGAGTTGCTATTGGAGATTTTGAAAATATACCGTCTTATAATGATTATGTTAAACTGGAAAGGCAGAACAGAATAGTTATACTACCTTGTAAGGTAGGTGAAAAATATTATGTTGCAAAACCTGATTGCTCAGAATGTAAATATAGAAACGACGGTTATAAAGGCTGCGGCTATGTACCCCAAAAAGGAGAATCTCTATATACATGTACATACAATAATGAACTTGATACATGTCGCGTTTTTAATCAAAGTAGTGGCGATGTTATCTATATTGAACCAGAGAGCTATGATGTTGAAGAAATTTATTTTACGAAATATGCTCTTCTTGCATATGATACACATAGAAAATCGCCTTATGGTGTTTGGACAGAAAGAAATACACTGATAGAAATGTTGGAAAAATTAAAAAATAAGTCCTGTGTTTGACTACAAGACTTACGCATATTTTTTTATTATTGAGAAGTCTTGCCACTCTGTTATTTTATTTAGAATATCAGATATTCCGTCTGCGGCTTCCTTTTTGTTTTCACTGATGATGTATTTGATACATTTAGTAAGAAAAAATTTGGGTGGCGAAGGTAGTTTAGATGCATATCTTTTTGTTTGTTTATTGTAAACATAATAATTAGTAATAATGCCTTGATTTTCATATTTGCTTTCAGTGCTTACAATTGTATATTTTGTAAAATGCATCACTTTATTGAAGTCGTCGATTAATTTTTCTGTTGTATCTTCAGTGTTGAAATCTATACTCATTAATTCAGATAACTGATCAAAGTTTATCAGTTTTGCCTTATAAACAATTAATTCGCCAAAATATATCATGAAGTTTTTTAAATCAATTATGAAATCATAGTTATAATTTCTGATAGTTAGTATTAATGAGTTATTTGTAACTTCTTTAATTAAAGCATTGTTATTACGTAATTTATCATTAAAATATGGGATGAATTCATTAATATATCTGTCACAGTATATATACTTAATGGTATCGGCATTTACCTTTCCGTTATTTTGCATAATTTTATCTATAATAAAATTATAGATGTTGTTTTGAGTGCTTAGAGATTTAATATTTTTATTAATCCATGATTTAATATAAAATGGGCAGTCTAAATTATGAATATCACACGTTTTCTGATAGATTAAAATATTATTGTCAAGTTTTCTAATATCATTTTTTATCGAATTTAAATAATCAAATAACTGTGAGCTGTTTTTAGTCCCTTTATCTATAAAGTTATTATAGTTTGAAGTGAAATTCTGGATTAAATTATTACGCCGCACATATGTATCATTATCAAGGATAAAATCAAATTTATGGTTTAACCATTTTTTAAAGGTATCTTCTTTTGTACCAACATTTTCAACTATTGAATTTTCACGTATATATTTGGCTTTTGCTAATCGGTTGGACCGTAAAACTTTATCTAAGCCTTCGGTTCCAAAAGTTTTACTTATCTTGTCGTATTTTTTTATACAGGAAGAGCCAACTTTAAGTTCTTGCCCTGTATATTTGTTTTTTATTAAATAAAATTCATTGCAATGCTTATTTCCGCATAATTCACATTGCTCATTGTTGGTATTAGGTATTGGTACATCACTAGCACGATTCCATTCCTCAGAAATTCTGTCAGACTCTAAATTTAATTTATTAAGCAAGAATGATTGTTGAGCTGTTGTTAAGTTAGGAATGCAGATAATATCAGTATATGTTAATTTATCATACTTATTTAATATATCCATAAGCCAGCTGTTTTCAGGATCAAGTGATAAAGAACTATATTTTAATAAAGTTATTGAGGGTTTAAGAATAGTAGAGAAGTTTGTCATGGGTTCTCCTTTCAGTAAATTGAAATTTATCAATATACAGATTATAGCAAAAAAACCAATGATTATCAAGTAAAGCTATTGCGTTTTGATATGTACGGAAACATTTACATCCAGCAACAATTAGAGGAATGAGAAGGTTTGACATGAGAATGTGATTTATATGTTTTGAAAGCTAAGGCCATGGAGTCAGCAAGACCGTCAAGAATACTGTAAATTTAACCATAGAATTAATTAATAAATTAAATTTAATAATTAGTTGTATGGTTAAAATCTTTTCAAAAATAATAATAAAGGGGTAATAAAGTCATGGGACAAAGAGAAGAAATTGAAACAATTAAAGCAAGAAATATCAGTCTTAATTTATCTGACGCAGACGTTAAAAGATTATGTGAAAAAGCTGGCAGCGTAGGTCTTGCAGTATCAGAGCTTTTGGAAAGTTTCATTGGTGATTTAGTAGATGGAACATATATAAACGGTTCAGATGAACGCATGTATGCTAATGAATGGTTTGAACGCTGCGGTTTTAGCTGGATGAGCGAATATTCATTTTTAAGGTTTCTTATAGATTGTGATGATGTAGAAGATACCATAGATGGTTGGAATGAAATTAAATATTACAAAGATTTAGAAGAACTGAGGAAAGATGATAAAGAGGACCTTGCTTACTATGAGGAGAGTATTAATGATAAGTTTGAGGAATACCGGAGATATAAAAAAGTCGACGAAGAAAAATTAGCTCTTGAAGCTGAAATGGAAAAGGTCGTTAATTGGTGGAATGAATACGAACAAATAAAAGGGGATGCTTAGATTAAAGCTGCAGCAGTTAGAACAGGGTTTTAATTTGCGTACTTTTATTTTATGGAAGTTAATCACTTATGTTCCAATGGAACATAAGTGATTAGCATTGGCAAAGATTCAACTACCTTATTTTTAGACAAAGAACTTAGCAATCTCTATAATAATGATATTACTTGTATAGATTATGATGAAATAATAAATATGCTAAAAGTTGTTATTCAAAAACAATTTACGCAAAAAAGGAGAAATGAAATATGAAATGTCGATTGTCAAGTAAAA
>DFOA01000001.1 GCA_002381185.1 Firmicutes bacterium UBA3553
ATGCTGTTTTATTGTCAATGTGCTTGCCGTCTCTTGGGACAGCTTGACTAGTCTATCACATCTTGTCGATGTTGTCAACTGGTATTTTTTTCTTTTTTCCTATCTCTTAGAGACAGGAATATTAGTTTACCATACTTAATTTTCATTGTCAAGAACTTTTTTAAATTATTTTTTTCTCGACCACTGCCCTTTGAGACAGCTTTGCTAGTATATCAGTTCCATTTGACTTTGTCAAGAACTTTTTTTCTGTCTTTCAAGTATCTTTATTGTCTTACTGTTTTCTATCAGTTTCGACAGCTTTGTTAGTCTATCACAATTATATGTAGTTGTCAACTAGTTTTTTTACTTGTTTTTCAACTGATTTTTACATTTACTTCTTAAAACCCGAAGCACTTTTATATTGTAGCTCAAATCATTATCTATGTCAATCCCCAATTTCTATTTTATAATATTTTTTATTATATAAAGAATAACCCTATTTTTTCTTCCTTAATTGTCGAAAAAATAGGGTTATGGTTATCATTATTTGTCTAATTCTGCTTTTATGCTCAGAGCTACCGGATCGGCAGGATTAATTTTTAATGCTGTATGAATATCTTCCATTGCTCTGTCTAATTGATTATTGTACATATATGCTACGGCACGGTTGCAGAACACTTCGCAATTACCGGGTTCTATGTTCAATAAATCTGTAAACAGCTCCGCCGCTTCCACATACTTACCCCTGCACAGTTTGCATAATCCAAGTTCATTAAGAGCGTCCTTCTGTTCTTCTTCTAATTTTAATACATTTTCAAAATATGTTTCAGCTATATCGTATTGCTCTAGCATTCTGTATGCAAGTCCTATGAAGAACAATAAATTCCACCAGCCTCCAAGTTCCTTGACTAAAGGAAGAAGCAAGTCCAAACCTTCCTCAGGTTTTTCTTTCAATATAAGATTATATCCTTTTTCAAAATCAACATACGGCCTAAGCTGAATCAATTCGTTTCTAATTTCATCTATTCTTAAAACATCATCATCTATTAACTGATGTTTGTTCCAAGTAAGCTCTGCCTTCACATACTGCTGACTTCTTTTATAATAAAATCCAAGCTTATAGTATGCAAGTGCAAATTTATCATCATAATCCAGACATTTTTCAAAATATTTGTTTGCTTCCTCCAGGAAGTACTGACCTTTTTCTTCTCTGCCTTCATCATTGTGCTTCAATCCCATTTTCTCCAAAGCAGAAGCATAGACAAAACAGCTTTTCTCATTTTCTTCTAAATTTACTAATGCCTTTCCGTATACCACCCCGTCCTCGCATTCATTTTCGTCAAATTTATTTATGCAGTATACAATATAGGGCTTAATATCAAAATTAAGCTCTTCAAGCATCTTTTCGTATTCTGTTAAAAATCCAAAATTAACATCTGATCCTATTATATATATAATTCCGTCTATGATATTGTTTAAAGTTATTCCATCCATTTCATTCTGCTTTTTAATGTCTTCTAACAGTTTCTGAACTCTTACTGGTACAGGAAGTTCTTTGTCTGTTGTAAAAATCCTATCTTTGAACTTTATTGAAGCTCCTTTTTTTAGGGAAATAAATGAAATGTCATTTCTTTTTTTTTCATAAAACTCTTCAAAATATTTATCCTTTTTGTTCATAATTCCTCTCCTCTAAAAAATCATTTATTATATGCGTCCTGCACCTGTTAAATATATTTTCCTTATCATTATAAATAAACAGTACCGCATTGTTTTCAATATCAACTATTCTGAACTCATTTACGATTTTATCATGCTTGCCTGCATTCTTGAAATATATATCTTTAAACTCAATGTCATTTGATAAAGACCTTTTTATTGATTTATATTTATCTTCTGCTTCTTTGTTTAAATAGTCGGGCAGTTCTTCAAATTGGTTGTTAAATACATAATCATATCTTAAACACCATATAAATTCTTCAGTCATTTTATTATTGTATTTTATATAATCAAACAATATTTTGTAAAGTTTCTTTCTGCTGTGGGACATTTTGTACAAATCATTTTGCTGCCAGTAAAAACTTAAATGTTCATAAAGTTCAAATGCTGATTCAGAGAATAAATTTATTAATATATACTCAAGAGATTTTTCAAAATATTTTTCATTATAATATTTATCTACTAATTCCTCAATGTTCTTAAGCTTTAATAACTCATCAACTGAAATATATTTTGTGCATATAACTTCATAAGGGGATACATTTCTGTACTTGATTCCATGTTTTACTATATCATCGTAAATTTTTGTTCCTTTTAAAACTTTTAAAAATCCAAGCTGTATTTTTTCCGCATGAAGATTGTGAATCCCATCGAAGGATTTTTTGAATGTATAGTAATCTTCATATGGGAGTCCTGCAATTAAATCAAGATGGACATGAATATTTTTACCACTTAAAATCACTTCAATTACTTTATACAGTTTTTCAATATTCATATGCCTGTTTATTTCAGCCAGAGTCAATTCATTTAAAGATTGAACTCCTATTTCAAACTGGAACATATTGACAGGAAGTTTGTTTATGTAGCTTAAGAACTCATCATTTATTATATCAGCTGTAATTTCAAAATGAATTGTCATGTTATTTTTGTTATGTTCAACTATGAAGTTCATTATCTCCATGGATCTTTTGTAATCTGCATTGAAGGTTCTGTCTACAAACTTAATTTGTCTTGCTTTTGTATTTAAAAGTAATGATAAATCTCTTTTAACTCTGTCTATTGAAAATGTCCTCATTTTTTTCTCAATGGATGACATGCAAAAGCTGCAGCAGAAAGGGCATCCTCTGGAAGATTCATAATAAATGATTTTATCCTCAAAATTATCATTTTCTTCGTAAGGATAATTTATGAGGTCTAAATTCAAAATAGGTTCTCTGTGCTGATTTATTACAATCTCGCTCTTATCACCTTTATCGCTGTATCTGAATGCAAGCCCTTTAATTCTATTAAAATCTGGCTGCTCCTTTATGAATTCATTTATAAATTCTTTGAATGTCAGTTCTCCTTCACCAAAAATTACATAGTCAACAAAAGATTCGTTTTTCATGAATTTTTCTATTTCAAATGAAACCTCCGGGCCGCCGCATAGAATTTTAATGTTCTTTTTTGCTTCCTTTATTATGTATGCTAATTCTTTAATGTATTCTATGTTCCACACATAGGTTGAAAAACATATTAAATCCGAATTTGCAGAAAATATTTCACCAAGTATGTATTCTTGTTTTTGATTAATGGTAAACTCTTTTATCTCAATGTCAAAATCTTCAGAACCATTATCATTGCAGAACTTTTTTAAATATCTTACTGCAAGATTGGCATGAATAAACTTTGAATCAAGAGTTACAAGCAAAATTTTCATATACTCACCTTTATTAGTCCTGATTTGTTTCTAATCAGGACTTCCTTTTCTCCTCTTTTTATCACCGTGCACCTGCCTAGAAGCGGATGGCTGAATGAAGAACGTTTCAGAAATTCTTTGAATTCAGGCACGTCATTCTGGGATATTTTAAGTTTTTCGGGATTTATTATGCCTTTACGAAGCTTAAATAAATATGAAGAAAAGCTGGACAATACAGTTTCGTTTATCATTTCTGAATTTTCTTTTCTTTCATTATATATATAGTTAAGCGATTTAAATTTCTTTTTTAAATCGTCTGTTATCAATTCATGTTTAGAAAGCATTTTGATTCTTTCTTTTTCAAATTCTATTAAATTGATTTTATTTATACAAATATCATTGTTATTTGAAAAATTTTTGAGAGAAAAATTTATAAGTCTTTCCTTTGTTATTTCTTCTGTACTATCTATATCTTTATTATCCAGATATTCGTTAATTACAGATGATATAAGAATTGTATTTAAAATTGTATTTTTGTTTACCGAATAAAATGACGCTGCTTTTAATGCTTCATTTAATAAATTATCCCACTCCGTATTAGCTGTTATTACAGGGATAATTTTAAATTCCAGCAACATATCTTCTTTTTCAGATGGTTTTTTATTATTAAAATAATATTCTAAAATATCATCATGTCCATTTTTATAATATTTAAACAGTTCAATTTCTTTTTCATACCTAGTTACATCATACATACATCCAATATTATCCTCGTAGGGCATCAGAGACTTTGCCGCTATTAAGAATAATTGAAGCCCAATATCCGGTAATTTGTCACCTGCATTGTCTTCATAACAATATTTAAGCAGATTTTGTATTCTCGACAGCATATTTGCTCCTTACTCTCAGTCTTGTTCACCAAAATAAAATAGAATCTCAGCTAAACCGTGATTCTATTATACATTCTATTTATAAAATATTAAAGCTAAACTTCATTTTCATTATGAAGTGTTTTTTTCATAATGGAAATGTTAGTTTAACTTATCCTGTGGATAAAGCTAAACTTTAATCCTATTATGAGGTGTTTTTTTGCATTATGATTTCTGGCTGAACTTGTGGAAATCTTCTTTATACTCTTGTGCAAATCGCAGCACCTTCGCAGAATAATCACTGACAGCTGAATTATTGCTTTCAATGTACTCGTTCAATCCTTGCTGACCTCTGTTGTAAGCAGTCAATACCTTATGGATATCATTTTCGTATATATTCATCAAGTACGATATTTGAGTGATGGTCAGTTTTAAATTGTACCTTGCATCAAACAGCTTGTCAGGATCATAGACATAACCTAAATTCTCGGCAACAGGTCTTGCCGTATTATCCATCAGCTGACCCAGACCCCTTTCTCCTGCCGCACCTTTCGCGTTAGGATTAAAATCACTTTCTCTTTTTATAACACCCAATACTATGAATGGGTCTATATTTTTTGTTTTACTTTCATTAACAATAAATTCACAGTCGCTATAGTCAAGATTAGTTAATCTCTGTGTATATTCTATTAATTCCTTTTCTTCTAAAAATGAGTTTCTTAAGTCATATATTAATGCATCCCTTCTTACCACATCCGACTTTAATTGGTAATTGGACAAATCTTCGGCCACAGCGGTCATGCTCAGATTAACCATCATAAAATATGACAGAAGGCACATTACAAGAAGTATCGTCAAGTACTTTTCATGTTTCATTTCATCACCCCTTATGTTTGTTAGTTAATTATAAATTTGCTTCATTTTAAGGTCAATGATGAAAGGTGACATGTATTGTTGAATTTTAAGAGGTCTTGGCGACAGCGGCTACGTTCTTACATTCTTTCAGGTGTTTCCATTCCCAAAAGTTCCATACCCTTTTTCAATACTGCGTTGACAGCTTTTGTTAATAGAAGTCTCGCTTTTTTAACTTCAGGGTCATCTACAACAATAGGGCATTCATGATAGAAACGGTTAAATTCCTGTGCAAGACTAACGATGTATCTTGTTATGAAGAACGGCTCATATTTGTCATGAGCTCCAAGAACAGCCGCCTTAAATCCTTCAAGCTTCTTGATTACATTGAACGCTTCTTTATCTGTTAAAATCGAATAGTCAACATTATCGTCTAATTCTATTTCTCCCCTGCGTAAAAGGCTGCATGTTCTTGCATATGTGTATTGAACATACGGTCCTGTTTCGCCTTCAAAGCTCAGTGTTTTATCCCATGAGAATGTATAATCCTTGATTCTGTTGTTGAATAATTCCTGGAATATAACTGCTCCTATACCGACTTGTTTTGCTACTTCTTCCTTGTTTTCAAGATCAGAATTTCTTTCATTGATTATTTCCATTGTTTTCTCAATTGCTTTATTTAAAACATCCTCAAGGAAAACAACACGGCCTTTACGGGTTGAAAGTACTCCGTCTTCAAGGCTTACTGTACCGAACATAACGTGTATGCAGTCATCTGCCCAGTCATATCCCATTAATTCAATGATTTTTCTCCACTGTTCAAAGTGAAGTTTTTGAGGAGCACCAACAACGTAAATATTTTTGTAGAAATCATATGTTTTCTTTCTGTACATGGCGGCTGCAATGTCTCTTGTTACATAAAGAGTTGAGCCGTCACTTTTTTGAATAACAGCATCTGTCAGGCCATATTGCTGAAGTTCAACAATTTTAGCTCCTTCCGAATCTTTCAGAAGTCCTTTTTCTTCAAGTTCATTTAATACTCCAGGCATTTTATCCGAGTAAAAGCTTTCTCCTGCGTAAGAATCAAACTTTATATTAAGCATATCGTAAACTCTGTTGAATTCCTTCAAGCTTACTTCTCTGAACCAGATCCAAAGCTTCTGAGCCTCTTCGTTTCCGTTTTCCAATTCCTTGAACCAGTATCTTGCTTCTTCCTGATATTCAGGATGTGTTTCAATTTCCTGGTTGTATCGAACGTATAATTTCAATAATTCCTGAATAGGATTTTTTTCTATAGCCTCTACAACTTCGGGACTTCCCCATTTTTTGTATGCTGATATAAGCATTCCGAACTGAGTGCCGTAATCTCCCAAATGATTGATTGTTGTAGTGTTGTATCCTAAATATTTATAAATTTTATATATTGAGTTTCCTATGATTGTAGTTCTTATGTGACCGATATGGAACGGCTTTGCAATGTTAGGAGAAGAAAACTCCACAATTACATTTTTACCTGCACCAACATTTGTGCTTCCGTAGTTTTCTTTTTCTTTATAAGCTTGTTTCAATATTTTTTCTGCAAAATGTTTTTTATCCACGAAAAAGTTTACGTAAGGTCCCGCACTTTCGATTTTTTCAAATTCCTCTATTGCTCCGATTTTATCTGCTATTTCAGAAGCTATAACAGCAGGAGATTTTCTGTATTTTTTTGCGAATTTAAAACATGGTACGGCATAGTCGCCCATATCTTGACTGGGTGGTATCTCTATTAATGCGAGAGCATCATCCAGGGATAATTCATTTTCTATTGATGTAAATAACTCAGCTACCTTTACTTTAAAATCCATCTAAATCCTCCATAGGTATTCCCTGTTATGTTATATGTAATATTTTAGTTATATTAACACAGCCATATTTCAATGTCAAGAACCTCGACAATCGTTACAGGTCCAGCTCGGTTTCACCGTCTCCCTGGGTTATATGCCATTTGTCGTGGCCTGTTATTTCCTCCAATGTAACCTTGTCAGAAAGTATGTTAGCAATCATCATATTATTTTTCGGAGGCTTTCTTGTTATCATAAAGCCATTGTTTAAAAGAACTCTTTTATATTCGCCGTACAGCCCAGTGCCAATTACAACATATTCCAAGCCGTTATCATAACAGTATTTTGAAACTCTATTTGCCAATGCTTTTATGAATCTTTCATTTGTTGGGTCTGTGAAGAATTCAACTGCAGAAGTCATTTTTGAACCGTTTGCAACAGAATTATGCAAAATTGAAAAACCTATGATTTCATTATTTAATTTAGCAAGTATTGTAACATAGTTAACGTCAGGTCTTTCATTGTATCTGTAATTGCAGTACTTATAATCTCTAACTAGAAGCACGTCATATTTTGATTTGTATTTATCCCAGCATTTTTGGATACTCTGAGGCACCTTGTCAAGTACTTCAAATTTTATTTCCTTGTCCATCTGTCTGCTCAATTTGTTTTTCATGTATGCTGCATAAATTGAATTGCCAAGCGAAGCCAGAGGCTCTATTTTTATTCTTCTTTTCAGTATGTTTGTTATTAATATTGGCTTCACATACGCTTCCTTTTCAAATAATGTTGGCCAGCCGAACCTTTGATATGCTGGATATGACTGATCATTTGCAAGGCCGATTACAACATCCACTCCGTCCTGAAGTCCTCTTTCACAGGAATTTTGTGTCATCTGCCTGAAAATCCCCTGCTTCTTATAATCCGGATGAGTCATTGATTTAACCGAATGAGCGGTTAAAAGAGTTTTTCCGTTGACATAAAGCTCATTGGGCAGAAGACCGTCACAGCCTATTACTTTGTCACCTTCCTTTAACAAATACATCATGTTGCCTGATTTATTGTAAGGGTTTTTATCAAAAAGCCATTCATACATTTCTTTTTTGCTGTTTGTATTTTCTCCGAAAGAAATTACCGATAATTCTTCAAACGATTCAAAATCTCTATTCATATCTAATCTGACTATTTTTCTTTCCATGCTACCTCCGAATTATTCCTGATTTATCTTCTATTTTATGTATTTTATAATTTATTATAATATTTACAGAATTAAATTGCAAAAGTAATTTGAATTATAATTAAATTTTCGGAAAACATATTGAATGTTTGACATAAGAGCTTTTATCTTGTATACTTAAATAAAAAAAGAAAGGTAACGTTGGAATGATTAGATAATTTGCTTTTAATTATGTAAATGAATATTTTAATGTCGATAGTTATTGGCGATTTATATAATGAGAGTAAATTAATTTCCATACCCTTTTTTGATACAATACATTAATTGATATATGCTATTGTTTTATTTGGTATTAATTTTCTCTCTGAAGATTTAAGGAGGGATTTTTTTATGTCATTAATAAGTGTAAACAATTTGACATTCGCATATGAAACAAGTTATGAAAATATATTTGAAAACACATCATTTGAAATTGATACGGACTGGAGGCTGGGCTTTATAGGAAGAAACGGAAGGGGCAAGACTACCTTCTTAAAGCTTCTCATGGGCAGGTACAATTACAGCGGAACAATAACCGCATCAACAAATTTTGATTATTTTCCCTTTGAAACAAAAGGTGAATTAAATACTCTTGATGTGGCAAGAAACGCCATAGCTCCTTTTGGCATCTGGGAAGAAGAAATGAATAGATGCATTACGGAGAACTCGGATAGCTCCATGAAAGAATACGGGGAGATCTTAGATTTATATATAAGCAACGACGGCTACATCATTAACGAATTAATTGAAAAGGAAATAAGAAAGCTTCAAGTAAGCACAGATGTTTTATCTCGCCCATTTAACACTTTAAGCAATGGTGAACGGACAAAAGTACAGCTTGCCGCCTTGTTTTTAAAAAAGAATAATTTTCTTTTAATTGATGAACCTACTAATCATCTTGATTTTGAAGGAAGAAACTGTGTTGCCGGGTATCTGAACTCCAAGAAGGGATTTATTCTTGTTTCCCATGACAGGCATTTTCTTGACAGCACAGTGGATCATATACTTTCTATAAACAAAAACAACATAGAGGTTCAAAAGGGTAATTTCTCCAGCTGGCAGGAAAACAAAGACAGACAGGACAACTTTGAAATAAATAAAAACGAAAAACTTAAAAAGGAAATAAATCAGCTTGAGGAGTCTTTTAGGCGCACTGCCGGCTGGAGCGACAAGATTGAAAAATCTAAAATCGGCGAACATTCACCCGACAGAGGATTTATAGGCCACAAAGCAGCTAAAATGATGAAACGGGCAAAGTCCATTGAGCGCCGCAAAGAAAATTCAATAGATGAAAAAAGGAATCTTCTTAAGAATATTGAAAAATATGATTCCTTAAAGGTTATTCCCCTTGATTATCATAAAAACACTCTTGTTAATATTGATAATATTAGTGTGAGCTTCAATGACAGACCGATTATAAACAATCTAAGCTTCTCTGTTAATAAAGGTGACAGGGTCGCTTTAAGAGGAAAAAACGGCTCCGGTAAATCCACCTTATTAAAAATATTGACAGGTGAAAATTTGGGTTATGACGGAACCGTAAATATAGGAAGCAATTTGAATATTTCATATGTTCCTCAGGACACATCTTTTTTAAACGGTTCATTTTCGAATTTCATATTAAATGAAAATATTAATGAAAGTATATTCAGAACATTACTGGCTAAGCTTGATATGGATTCTGACGATTTATCAAAAAACATTGAAGAATTGAGTGAAGGTCAGAAAAAGAAAGTATTGATTGCCAAGAGCCTGTCACAAAGTGCTCATATTTATGTATGGGATGAACCCTTGAACTTTATAGATGTATACTCGAGAATTCAAATTGAAGAACTGATAAATGAATTTTCACCAACAATGATTTTCGTTGAGCATGATTTCATGTTTAATGAAAATATTGCTACAAAAATAATTGAACTATAAATAACATATGACGGAACTTAATTTCCGTCATATGTTATTTATCTTTTTAATATATCAACATACTTAGAAAAATCTGGCGAGGCTCTGAAGGTGTTTTTGTGCAGTTTGACATATATTGAAATTTTAATTTACATACCCGGATTCGCTATTTGAATGTAACTATGGTCACACCGTCGCCGCCTTCGTTGAAGGTGCCGAGTCTCGATTCCTTAACATGCTTGTGTTTCTTTAAAAATTGTGTTATTCCTTCCCTTAATATACCCATGCCTTTGCCGTGGATTACCTGGACTTCATTTAAATTGGACATAAATGCATCATCTAAATATTTATCCAGCTCAAGTAGAGCTTCATCAAGGTTTAATCCTCTTAAATCTATTACAGGATTTATCGAGGAAGTTTTAAGCTTAATCATTCGGGTAGTGTTTGTTCTTTGTTTTTCTTCCTCTTCTGATTTAACCTTAACCAAATCGGATTTTTTAACCTTCATTTTTAACACTCCAACCTGTACCATTACATTTTGAGAATTGTCAACATCGGAAATTATGTGACCTTTTTGATTCAGGCTTCTTACCAATACCGCATCACCGTTTGACAACGGAGTTTCTTCATCATAATTGTCCTGCTCGTAAATTTGTTCTGAATATTGGTTTTCTTCCAATGATTTTGTTTTGTCATTCAGGTTTTGCCTCAATTCATTGACGCGGCGCACTTTGTCCTTATCCATGTCCGCACTTAATTTTCTGAGTTCCTTAATGATTTCTGCTGCTTCTTTCCTGGCATTTTCAACTATTTTTCTTGCTTCGTAATTAGCCTCGTTAACCATCTTTTCGCTTTTCTCAAGAGACTTTCTTTCTCTGGCAATAAAGCCTGAATGCTTTTTCTGGCTTTCTTCGTTTAATCTGTCTATTTCACGTTTCTTTTCTTCGATGTAAATTCGTCTTTCTTCAATCTGTCTCAAGGCATCTTCAAATTCAACCTTGTCAGTTTCAATGGTTTGTTTTGCTTTATTTATTATTTCCTGACTCAGCCCTATTTTTTTTGATATTTCAAATGCATTTGATTTTCCGGGCACACCGATCAGAAGTTTGTAAGTTGGGCTTAAGGTTTCCACATTAAATTCAACACTTCCGTTTATAACACCTTTTGTTGTCAAGGCATAAAGCTTGAGCTCGCTGTAGTGTGTTGTTGCGGCAGTAACTATTTTTCTTTCATGCAAAGTGTCAAGTATAGCTATGGCAAGTGCAGCTCCTTCTGTAGGGTCTGTTCCCGCTCCTAATTCATCAAACAAAACAAATGATCTTTTATCCACTTCTTTCATTATTTTAACTATATTTGTCATATGAGACGAAAATGTGCTGAGACTCTGCTCAATGCTCTGCTCATCTCCGATATCTGCGTAAACAGCGCTGAACACAGATATTTCCGTGCCGTATTCTGCCGGAAGGTGAAGTCCTGCCATTCCCATAAGCGTGAATAGTCCAAGGGTTTTTAAGGATACTGTCTTTCCTCCTGTGTTTGGTCCCGTAATAATTAATGTTGTAAATTCATCTCCCAGATAGGCATTTATTGGAACAACTACCTCCGGATTTATTAATGGATGTCTTCCCTTTTTAATCCGGATATAGCCTCTGTCATTTATTTTAGGCTCAATTCCGTTAATGCTTATTGCATATTTTCCTTTTGCAAATATGAAATCAAGCTCGGTTAATATTTCCTGGTTTGATATCATTTCGGAAGCAATATCTCCGATCATACCGCTCAATTCCAGAAGTATCCTTTCAATTTCCTTTTTTTCTTCAGCCTTTAAATCAGATATTTCATTGGTCATTTCCACTATTGCCATAGGTTCAATGAACAGTGTGGAGCCTGTTGAAGACTGGTCGTGTATGATTCCTCTTACCATGCTCCTGTATTCCTTTTTTACGGGAATTACATATCTGTCGTTTCTCATGGTAACTATATTTTCCTGCAGATATTTCTGCATGGTAGACGAACCTACGATTTGGTTTATTTTATTTTTTATGGAATTTTGCTTGATTTGAATTTCTCTTCTTATGCGTTTTAATTCAGGGCTTGCATCATCTGCTATTTCTTCTTCGCTTATTATAACATCATAGATTTTGTCCTCAGTTTCCTTGTCGGCATATATAGCCCCGCACAATTCCTCCAATATTTCATTATGGGCATCTTCCTTGTTGTTTAAAAGCACATAATTCTTTACAAGTCTTGCGGCCCTTAATGTATCGGCACAGTTTAACAATCCTCTTAAGGATATGATTCCTCCAACGGACCCTCTCTTTACGTATTCCTTTATATCTGTTATTCCTCCCATGGGAGGAGTTCCTTTTTCAATTATTATTGAAAGTGCTTCTGCCGTTTGTTTTTGCTTAAACCTTACGCCCTCCAGGTCAGAAGAAACATCCAATTTTCTTACTTCTTTTTTGCCGTTTTGAGTTTCGGCAAATTCCGAAAGCCTTTCAATTATTTTATCGAATTCCAATACTGATTTTGATTTTTGCTTCATAATTACCTCGTGAACAATGGATTGGCGATTGATTGGCAATGGACAGGCAATGGAGTGGCAATTGATTTTATGTGCCAAAGGTACGTATATTATTCCATTGCAATCAATTGCTAATCCATCGCTAATCTATTTCTCATCCATTGTTATAGTATGTTTTTTAAGTAGTGGCCTCTTGTAAAGCCGTTTTCCTTTAATACTCCAGCAGTTTGCACTCCATTTATTTCACAGTACAATGCATCAATTATTTCCTCCGGATAATCAAGCCACTTTGTATCCACCATAAAATATTCTATATCTGCATTGATGAAATCTTTCGCCTTGCCTATTAATGTCAGCGGAACTGAATTGTATATATGAGTGAGGCGATTCACTCTTTCCACATTAAAATAAACTCCCTTTCTGTCCTTCAGGGCATATTTGTTTCTGTATGAGCAAACTTCACAATCCTGCAAGTTCTTGCATTTTTTCACAAGTGACATGGGACAGTTCTTCATAACCATGAGCTGCGCATATTCGTGCGCAATAATTTCAGTTTTTATAGAGCTATGCTTTGTAATGCTTTCCATATCTCTTATATTTGCTTCAACGGAAAATGTGAAGCCTTCTGCTCCTCTTTCCTCTAAAAGCTTAGCTGAAAATGTATTAATAATGTTGAAAAACGGTCCGCAGTGAAGCTTCAGGCTGCTGTTTTCATTAAAGTAATAAAAGCTTCCCGCGTTGTTAACGCAGACACCGTCAAACAATTCCTCATAAAGCTTCATATTATTCTTGAAAATATCATACTGTGATTTTGAAACTATATTCGGCAAATATAAATACTTTTCTTTAACATCAATATTTTTAATTAAATCCATATTTAAATCATATGGGATGTATATTCTTTTAACTTTCAACTTATCTACAAGGCATATTTCATCACTGCTGTTTATTTTCAAGCTTAACTTCGGACGATTATCTCCGCCTGCACCTTCAAATGAAAAAATTTCGTTTTTCGTTATGCTCTTTGATTCTTTCCTGTTGTAATAAACCGAACCTTTTTTGTAAAGCAAATCAACAGCATCTCTTCGAAGCTGGTTCAATGTGCTCTTTCTGACAAACACATTTTCCTCCATTTCAATGTTCAGGTTATCTAGCTCATAAATTGAGTTTCCAAGCTTCTCCAGCTGTTCATGTACCATTTCATCAGTTGCCGGATTTTTAATGCTGGTTTCACAGGCCTCGTCACTTTTCACTACAACTGTGTTTTTCCCATCTGCTGCAGTTAAGGATGCCTTTTCTCCGACCTTCAGTGTTAAATCAAAATTGATTTTATTTCTTCTGCAGCTTGAGAATTCTTCAGTCTTATCCTTGGTTTCCTCCCGAATTTCATCTATGTCTTCACCCTTCACACCGGAACTGGTTCTTGCAAACATTTCATCATCCTTATCCGGTTTTAAATATGAATTTGTGTAGCCTCTGCTGAAGGTTGTAATTGCTCTTTTTTCTGATTCCTTGAAATCTGATTTTTTGCCTGCATAGTAATCATCAATTATCCGCCTGTAATATTCAACCACCGCTGAAGTGTATTCTGGTCCCTTCATTCTTCCTTCAATTTTAAATGTGGTGATTCCTGCTTCAATCAACTCGGTTATTGTTTCTCCCGCAATGAAATCCTTAAGACTCAATACGGGAATTGTTCCAAGGTCTTCAAGCAGCTCATTGTTTTCTTTATCATAAAAATTATAACTCAACCTGCATGGCTGAGCGCACTTTCCTCTGTTGCCGCTTCTGCCTCCAAGGAAACTTGACATGTAGCATTGACCTGAATAACATGTGCAAAGTGCTCCGTGAATGAATATTTCCAAATTCGTATTTGTATTTTTTACAGCTTCCTTAAGCTGCGAAAGAGACATTTCCCTTGCCATAATTATTCTATTTACATCATAATGCTCAAAAAATTTAACTCCGCACTCATCATACACTGCTGCCTGGGTGCTTATGTTGACAGGTAAATCTGGAATGAATTTTTTAATTAAGTACAGCATTCCCAAATCCTGGACAATTACCGCATCCACATCATTCTCATACAGAAATAAAGCATAATTTAATGCATCTGTAATTTCTTCATCCTTCAATACAATGTTCAAAGTTACATATACCTTTACATTCTTGTTGTGTGCATAGGAAATTATGTGCTTCATTTCCTCATTGTCAAAATTTTGAGAGCTAGCTCTGGCGTTAAATAGTTTTCCGCCCAGATACACTGAATCTGCTCCGCTGTTAACTGCGGCATAAAAGGATTCAATACTTCCTGCCGGTGCCAATAATTCTGTTTTATGTTCCATTTTTTCTCCTGTTTTTTTAAAAAAGAACGCAAGTGCGTTCCTGTCTGTTCGTTAGATTTTAGTTAGCTGTTTCCTCTTCAAGAAGCTCCAAAAGCTCCCTGTTGTCTTTTTTCAATTTGTCAATTTCCAACTGATTTTGGAAGTTCTCCGCTTCTCTGCGATTTAGTTTTTCCTGAAGCTCATTAATCGAATTAATTAAATTTTCCTTGTCGTTATTTATCATTAACAGCTCTTCTAAATACTTTTCCTTCTCATCGTTTATACTTTCATATTTTTTCTTTAATAAATCCGCATTATTCTTATAATCTACAATTGCTTTATCTTTATTACTTATTATTTCATCCTTTTCGTTTAATTTATTCTGCAGTGCATTTATTTTATTATTTAATGTCTCAATGTCTTTTTGTTTAGATTCAATCATTAAATTCAGCTTCTGATGATCATCGCTGATGTTGTATAATTTTTGAGTTTTATCTTCATTTGAATTTTTTAACTCTCTTATGGTTTTTTCAAGCTGAGAAACTAATTGTTCTCTTTCGTTAAGCTTTAACTGAAGCTTTGAAATTCTTCCATTTAAACTGCTTTTTGTATTGTTCATGAAACTCAGTTCTTTTGTAAAGTTTTCGCGTTCATTTCGGAGCTCTTCGCATATTTCATCTAATTCTTCATTTTTATTCTTTAATTCATTAATCAGAATTTCGCTTTTTAACAGCTGCTGCTCTTGTTCGTTTATTTTATCCTGCAATTTGGATATTTGAGAATTCAGGTATTCCCTGTCATTGTCTCTTGCCAGGAGTTTTTCTCTGTATCGCTCCTTTTCAAGAACTGCTTCTGAAGATTTGGCCATTGCTTCTTCTCTTTCTGAAAGCGCTTTTTCCTTTTGCTCCTTCAAAAGTCTGATTTCATCTGATATTCCGTTTTTAAAATCAGTAATCTCGTTTGTGAGTTTAATATACTTGTCAACTATAACAAATGAGGACAATATTAATTTGTCCATTTCATTAAATCTTTTGTTTGAATTTGCTATTGCATTAATCTGGTCGTTTATAACAGTTTCTATATGTTTAACGTATTCGGGACTTTCATCGGTTTTGACATTATACTTTTTATCACCAATAATTATTTCTATTTTATTCATAATCAAACCCCCTTTATCTTTTCTTTTGATATTCTGAATATTGTATATAAATTTATAGTATCTCCATTATGTAAAAATATTTTCAATTCTATAATAATATTAAAGTATAATGCTTAAAATTTCAATAGGAAATAATATTTTTTCAATTTTATTTAAAAAGATACTTAGTTTCCTAAGTATCAGAGTTCATTTATTTATTATGATAATCCGCAGCTGCATTTATAAATGCTTTAAACAAATTGAAAAACAAGGGGTATTTCTCATACATTACTTCAGGATGCCATTGAATGCCTATTGCAAAATTCAAGCTTGTTGATTCAATGCATTCCACAATACCATCTCCGGCAAAGGCTGACGCAGCATAATCCCCGGCAATATCCTTGACTGCCTGGTGATGATATGAATTTGTTTTTATCTCATTTGTTTTTAATATATGGTATAATCTTGATTCGTCTTTTATTAAAACACTGTGATATTCATTTCCTTCAAATGCAATTTTAGGATAGTGACCGTTTGTGCCGGGTCTTTGGCTGTAAATATCCTGGTAGACTGTTCCTCCAGCAGCAACGTTCATAATCTGCATCCCTCTGCATATGCCAAGCATGGGAATATTTTTTTGTGCAGCCTTTTTATACATCCTTATTTCAAATTCATCTCTGTCATATTCAACAGTTCCTAATTCTCTGATAGGTTCTTCCCCGAATATGAGAGGGTTAATATCACCGCCTCCGGTGAAAAATATGCCGTCTACCATTTCCAGATATCCGTCTATTATTTCATCGCTGTCGGTAATATGAAAAGTTATGGGCATTCCTCCGGCATCTTCAACAGCTTTTAAATTCCATATATTAAGTCTTTCGACCACATCCGCGTTAATTTGTTCCTTCCATGGAATAATTCCTATAACCGGTCTCATTGATTCCTCCACCTTTCAATGTCATTTGCAATACTTTGAGGATCTAATCCGTTTTCCTTCAACAGCTCTTCTATGGAACCATGTGTAATAAATTTATCCGGCAGTGTTTTAAGCATTACGTCCACAGGCTTTGGTATAATATCTTTAATCATCAGAGCAGTTCCATAGCAGCATGCTTCGTCTATGATAACTGCTTTCCCTGTTTTATTTACAGATTTTAAAATAAGCTCCTCATCCATCGGTTTCGCAAATCGCAGATTTAAAACCTCTGCGTCAATATTTTTACTTTTAAGAACTTCTCTTACCTCCAATGCAGTATTGACCATTTTGCCGGATGCAATAATTGTGATGTCCTTTCCTGCCGCAGCAATTACACCTTTTCCTTTTTCTATTCTTGTATCGCTGCCTGTTATATTTGATCTTGAGCTTCCTCTTGGATACCTAAGAGCGATAGGTCCATCATATTGGTTTACTGCAAATTCAATCATATTTTCAAACTCTCTATAGTCGCAGGGAGCCATAATTGTCATATTTGGTATCTGGCTTAAAAACGCTTCATCAAAAACTCCCTGGTGTGTTTCACCATCATTTCCAACTAATCCTGCTCTGTCCACGGCTAAAACAACATGCAGATTTTGAAGTGCAACATCATGAACTACCTGATCATATGCTCTTTGCAAAAATGATGAATAAAGTGCAACCACAGGGACTATCCCGTTGACTGCAAATCCTGCAGCCATGGTTACCGCATGCTGCTCGGCAATCCCTGCGTCAAATGTGCGTTTCGGGAATTTTTTTGCAAAGTCTGTCAGTCCTGTTCCGTCTGTCATAGCTGCTGTGATTGCAACAACATTCTCGTTCTTTTCCGCAATTTCGCAAAGCTTATTGCCAAAAATGTCTGAATAGGATAGTACCGTGGATTTTTTCAAGCTTTCTCCCGTTACCACATCAAAAGGAGAAACCCCATGAAATTCATTTGGTCTTTGCTCCGCATACTTGTATCCCTTGCCCTTTTTGGTTATAACATGCATTATGATAGGACCTTCCAAACTTTCAGCTGTCCTGAATGACTGTAAAAGCTCCTCTATATTGTGTCCGTCGATGGGCCCCATGTATGTTAGTCCAAGTTCTTCAAAAAGCATTCCCGGAACAACCATTTTCTTAATTCCGTCCTTAGCTCTTTTTAAGAATGCTTTTAGCCTTCTTCCACCCAAAGGCATTCCGTTTAAAAGTTTTTCAACATCCTTTTTTGTTGACAAATATCTTACATCTGTTCTTAACTTACGCAAGTAATGAGATAATCCTCCTACATTCCTGGATATTGACATCTCATTGTCGTTTAAAACTATAATCAGTTTTGTATTGCTTCTTCCAATATCGTTCAATGCTTCAAATGACATACCTCCGGTTAGTGCTCCATCGCCTATAACCGCAACGACCTCATAATTTTCTTTTTTTAAATCTCTTGCCCGTGCCATTCCTATTGCGGCTGAAATAGATGTGCTGCTGTGGCCGGTGTCAAATACGTCATAAATACTTTCCGCACGTTTCGGAAATCCGCTTAAACCGTTTAGTTGTCTCAATGTAGGCATTTGACTTTTTCTGCCTGTCAATATTTTATGTATATAGGACTGGTGCCCCACATCCCATACTATTTTGTCATTGGGAGTATTTAATGCATAATGAAGGGCAACGGTTAGTTCTATCACTCCCAGATTTGATGCAAGGTGTCCGCCTGTATTGGCTACGCTGTCAATAATATATTCTCTCAATTCACTGCTGAGTGTCTTCAATTCGTTTATACTTAATTTTCTTAAATCACTTGGTGAATTTATGTTATCTAAATATTTCATAATTCCCTCTCTCCACCTATAATACTCATAATTATATATTGTTTAAATAAATATGTCAAAAAGTAATTATTTTATTACCAAATATTGAAAAATCTACTGTACTTTTTTTAAAGAATGTTATATCATATTTAGTATATTTATGTAACATCAATGTGTACATCCATTATTTAATGGGGGATATCCTCATGTAAAGAAGCAGTTTAGCACTAAGTAAAATAAACGATAAACTAGGAATTTTAATTGAATAGGAGGGCTTTATGAGCAAAAAATGGGTTTATTTATTTAAAGAAGGCAGTGCTTCACAAAAAGATTTATTGGGAGGAAAAGGTGCAAACCTGTGTGAAATGACCAATATAGGTCTTCCGGTACCTCCAGGATTGACTGTTACAACAGAAGCCTGTACTGAATTTTATGTTCAGGGGGAAAAACTCACAGATGAAATAATCAATCAAATTAAATCAGCGCTTAAGACTCTTGAAGAACAAACAAGTAAGAAGTTCGGGGATGTAGTTAATCCTCTTCTGGTATCCGTGCGTTCAGGAGCTAAATTTTCAATGCCTGGAATGATGGATACAATATTAAATCTTGGACTTAATGACAATACAGTTGAAGGTTTAGCCGAAAAAACAGGCAATCTGCGTTTTGCCTATGACAGCTACAGAAGATTCATACAGATGTTTGGTGATGTTGTTTTAGGAATTCATAAGTATAAATTTGATAACATATTAGATGGTACAAAAGAAAAGAACGGATATAAATACGACACAGAACTTACTGCCGATGATTTAAAATACATTGCGGCCGAATTTAAAAAGGTTTATATTGAAGAAACAAAGACAGATTTTCCTCAGGACCCTGAAACACAGCTGTTAATGGCAGTTGAAGCAGTGTTCAGATCATGGAATAATCCAAGAGCCATAACATACAGAAACTTGTACGACATACCTCATAACATAGGAACAGCAGTTAATGTTCAGTCAATGGTATTCGGTAACATGGGAGATACGTCAGGAACCGGTGTTGCATTTACAAGAAATCCTTCCACGGGAGAAAAGAAAGTATTCGGCGAATTTTTAATCAATGCTCAGGGTGAGGATGTTGTTGCAGGAATCAGAACCCCATTGACAATTGATAAATTAAATGAAGTAATGCCTGATATATACAAGCAATTTATTGAAGCAGCACATACTTTGGAACAGCACTACAAGGATATGCAGGACATTGAATTCACTATAGAACAGGGAAAATTATACTTCCTCCAGACACGTTCAGGAAAAAGAACAGCCGATGCAGCATTAAGAGCAGCTGTTGAAATGGTTGGTGAAAACCTTATTACTGAAAAGGATGCTGTAATGAGAGTTGACCCTAAATCTCTTGACCAGCTTCTTCATCCTAAATTTGATCCGGTTGACTTAAAAGAATCCACTCCTATTGCAAAGGGACTTCCGGCTTCACCTGGAGCTGCTACAGGAAAAATATACTTTCATGCTGATGATGCAGTTGCCGCAGCAAACAGGGGCGAAGCTGCCATACTTGTAAGAAAAGAAACGTCACCGGAAGATATTGAAGGAATGAACAAGGCAAAAGGTATTTTGACATCGCGAGGAGGTATGACTTCTCACGCGGCTGTTGTTGCAAGAGGTATGGGAAAATGCTGCGTAGCAGGCTGCGAGTCTGTACACGTGGATGAAGCTAAAAAGGTAATGACCGTCAAAGGCGAAGCCTACCAAGAGGGAGATTACATTTCTCTTGACGGAAGTACAGGAAATGTGTACAAAGGAAAAATTAAAACAGTTGAAGCTAACTTGTCAGGAAACTTCGGAAAGCTTATGGAATGGGCAGATGAATTCAGAAAGCTGGGCATAAGAACAAATGCCGATACTCCTAAGGATTCTGAAACAGCTGTTAAATTCGGAGCTGAAGGAATAGGTCTTTGCAGAACAGAACACATGTTTTTTGAAGAAAGCCGTATATTCTCAGTCCGCAAAATGATAATTTCCGATACTGTTGAACAAAGAGAAAAAGCATTGGCAGAAATTCTTCCTATGCAGAAAAATGACTTCAAGGGAATATTCAAGGTTATGGGAATCAGACCTGTTACAATAAGGTTGCTGGACCCTCCGCTTCACGAATTTATTCCTCATGACGAAGAAGACATAGCAGAACTTGCAAAAGACATGGACGTCTCTGTTTCTAAATTGAAGGAAACGATTCTCGGTCTGCAGGAGTTTAACCCTATGCTTGGTCACAGAGGATGCAGACTTGCAATATCATATCCTGAAATTGCAAAAATGCAGACAAGAGCCATAATCGAAGCTGCAATTGAAGTATCAAGAGAAGAAGACATCACAATAGTTCCTGAAATAATGGTTCCTCTTGTAGGCAAAAAAGAAGAGCTTGAGATACTTCGAAAGCTCATAATAGAAATTGCGGAAGAAACCAAGAAAGAAATGAATTCCGACTTGAGCTATCTTGTGGGAACAATGATTGAAATACCAAGAGCTTGCGTAACTGCTGATGAAATAGCTAAATATGCAGATTTCTTCTCATTCGGAACAAATGACCTGACACAGATGACATTCGGTTATTCAAGAGATGATGCCGGTAAATTCCTGGAGGATTACAAGGAAGCCGGCATACTTGAACAGGATCCGTTCCAAAGCATCGACCAGGTTGGTGTCGGTAAATTGGTTGAAACTGCAGTTAAACTCGGGAAAGAAGCAAAGGAACATCTTCACCTTGGCGTTTGTGGAGAACACGGCGGCGATCCTGCTTCCATAGAATTCTTCCACAGAGCAGGATTAGATTATGTATCATGCTCACCGTTCAGAGTTCCAGTGGCAAGACTGGCAGCAGCACAGGCAGCCATAAGCAACAAGGACCAATCGGAAGATGATTCAAAAGTTGTAAGGGATAAGTAAAAAAACTTATATACCAAGGGTTAATGCGAATAAAGAAGTATGACTACGGCACAGAGAAATCTGTGCTGTTGTGCATTTTTCACGCACTTTTATGTTCTTGCTGTTTTCGTGCCATGTGTTTGGCTTTTAACGCTTCCCGTTCTTACAACATCGGAATGTCTATAATACCCACAGCAGCATTATAATAAATATCAATCTGTTGGACGTGCTTGCCGCTGGATTTGTCCGGCGTATGAACCCCAATGATACGCTTTGAAAAAAACTTCGCACAGAAGGAAATGTTTTAACCTGATTTATTTGTTATACTGAAATCACCACGTGGAAAGGAGAGCGTTCATGCTACCGTCAGACATAATAAAATCCGGTATTACCTATATTGAGCAAAATTTGAAAACCGACATCACTGCCAAGGAACTTGCGAACATGGCGGGCTATTCCGTATGGCATTATCATCGTCTGTTTGTACAGTTCACTGGAATGTCCGTATCTGCCTATATCGGCAAGCTACGGCTTAATCGGGCATTAAGTGAAATAGCCGGCGGTCGTCGTGCCATTGATGTGGCTTTGGAATATGGTTTTGATACTTATGCCGGATTTTACAAGGCGTTTGTGCGAATGTACGGCGGCTCTCCGAAAAAATATTTATCTAAATCGGAGGTTTCAGTTATGTTTACAGAAATAGAATTGCGGGAAATTCTTGCAAATTGGGACGTACAGCAGGATTTGCCGATTCTTGATGTTTACACCATGGATGGTACAAAGATTTCAGGAAATGTGTGGTCCATAGGAGAGGATTATATTCTTAAAACAGGCAGCCGTGAAAGGATACTCACGAACCTGAAGGTGGCAAAAACACTGGCAGCACAGGGATTCGTGGCGTCAACGCCGATTCCTACTAAATCCGGTAAAGAATATTTAGATAGAGAGCAAATCGTTGTATTGACACGCGGCATCAAAGGTAATCCGCTTTCTAAATCAGACCGTTTCGGTGAAAACCGCCGGGAATTCGGGAAAAAATACGGGGAGAGCATTGCCCGGCTTCATAGGGCATTGACTGTGATTGAATCCGAAATACAACCAAATGAACAAAATTTATATACTCATGTCACCGAATGGGCATTGTTAGAGGTCAGGAAACAAAATATCCAATTCAATATGGGATTGCCGGATACATTTTTTGAAGATTATATCAATAATTTCGGCATTTTGTTCGATAAGCTGCCGAAGCAGTTGATTCACCGCAATCCGAATCCTTCCAACATTCTGTTTGACGGCGATGAAGTGACAGGATTTATCGATTTTGATCTGAGTGAGCGTAATGTCCGCTTGTGGGATCCTTGTTATTGTGCTACCGGTATATTGAGTGAATGGCTCGGAGTTGACGATATATATGAAAAATGGCTTGATGTTCTGGAGGGCATCATACACGGATATGATAATGTGAATCAGCTGACGTTTGAGGAAAAGCAAGCGATATTTTATGTGATTTGTTCAATTCAAATGATTTGCGCAGCATACTTTGAAGGCGCAGACAAGTATAAAGAATTAGCGAAAACAAGCAGAGAGATGTTAAAATTCATTTGGAAGAATGAAATGCATATTCGGAAGGCTTTGGCACAAGCGGCACGGATTGAGGGCGAGTAGCAAAAAAACTCCCCGCCTTCTCGGCACATTAATAATCAACAAAGCTTAATTGAAATAGGGGTTTAATTCCCTTAGATGAAGGCTAAAAACTCTTATATTTAGTAACTTTTCAATAATTTTTATAAAAATAGAACAAGGGTACTACTGCTTAGGTTTTTAGTAGTAATACCCTGTTTGTTTTTTGATAGTGTAAGATTATCTTATCTTCTGCATTTCTACTCGGCAGGCTACCTTCTTTTCAGTTATTGCTATTGCCGAGCAGGAAATCAATAATATTGACTAATTTAATACCTTCATAGGACATGATAAAACTTTTGTCCATAGATAATATGATTTTTTCATAATTATCAGGAATCTGGTTTAAAGGACGAAGTTCACGTTCTTTTGTCGTTTCCCCTGCCATTGTTTCAGTTACTTGTATATAGAGTTTCTCATCAGGCTTTTCTGCAACAAAATCAACTTCCGTTTCACCAATCTTACCAATTGAAACACGGTAATCTCTCCGAATTAATTCAAGAAATACAACATTCTCAAGAATATGTCCGCGATCCGCATCCCGGTAACCAAGAAGCATATTTCGGAAGCCCAAATCTATGATATAATTTTTTCCAAGTGTTTTGAGAAGCTGTTTTCCTTTTATATCATATCTGCCTACAGAGTAAAAGACAAATGCATTTCTCAGCATATTGATATACTTATCTACTGTTTTACTGGCTATATTTTTTTTCCATTTTGAGTTGTCAATATCTCCCTCATGAGAAAGAACATTTCCAATATTGTTAGGAGAAGTTATACTTCCGATATTATCTGCCAAATAAAGCACTAATTTATTTAACAGAACCTGGTCGGCAGCCTTATTGCGCTCTAATATATCCCGCAAGATGACCGTTGAGTAGATTCCCTCTAACACTTGATTAATTCGTGCAGTGTTGAAATCAAATTCCCTCAGAATAGGCATACCTCCAATTTGAAGGTACTTTTGAAATTTGTCGTTAATTGTGATATTCGGTTCAAAGTTATGGAATGTCAAAAATTCTTTGAATGATAATGGCAGCAACCGTATTTCTACATATCTGCCGGATAGCAATGTGGAAAATTCGGTTGAAAGCAAGTAAGCATTTGAACCCGTAATGTAAATATCCACATCATAATCCAACCGAAATGACTCAATTGCCTTTTCCCAATGAGTCACCGCTTGCAGTTCATCAAAGATTAGATAATTTTTTTGATCCTTTACAATATGATTGCTTACATAGTCGTAAAAAGGAATACACGAAAGCAAGTTGCGGTGTTGCAGAGATTCCATATTCATATGCAGGATGTTAGCTGCACTCACACCATTTTGAAGCAGATATTCTTCATAAAGATCAAGTAATGTGGACTTACCGCAACGACGGATGCCTGTTACGATTTTTATAACATTTTTATCTTTAAATTCAATCAGCTTATTTAGGTAGTCTGGTCGATGTATTCGTTCAACCATTAAAATCACCTCGATTCTATATAATCTTAGTATAGCAGAACAAATACAAACAATCAATATTTTTTTAACTTGTAGGTCTAAAACTTAACTAAAAAATATTTTTTTGAATTGTAAGTCAAAAATATGCATCGAAAAGTTTCCTGAATTAGTAGATACCTTGTAACTTTTAAACAAATTGACAGTTGAAAAAAATGATTTGAGCTTATTAAGTCTAAATCATTTTTTATATATTACCTGTACTGCTTTACATTATTATTTTTATATGTGTTGAAAATAAATTTCAAGCCATTATTTTCATGTATTTCTGATGCATATGACAAATACCAGTCTTTGTCTTCATCGAAATTATGAAGAAACGTGTCTGCGTTTACTACCGCATCAACCTTTGTAATAAGAGCTTCGCTGCAATAAGGATATAAATCGTTGTAAATTCTGCCTCCGCCTACTATAAAAATATCTTCATCATTGTATTTTTTTAATTCTTCAAACAATTCATCAAATGAATGGCATATGATGCACTCTTCCGCCTTAAAATTCCTGTCTGTTGTCAGAACAATGTTTGTTCTGTTTTTTAGAGGTTTTCCTCCCGGAAAGGACAAAAGCGTGTTTCTTCCCATAACAACAACCTTGTTAATTGTAGTGTTTCTGAAAAACGCCATATCGTCAGGCAAATCAAAAAGCAATCCGCCGTTGTAGCCTATGGCCCAATTTTTTGCTGCTGCAACTATAAGTTTCATAACTTCTCCTTTACACTGCTATAGGAACCTTCACTTTAAACGGATTGTATTCATAGTTAATCAGTTTAAAGCTGTCTACCGTAAAATCATAAAAGCTTTCTATGGATTTATCTATTTCAAGAATAGGAGCATCGTGCCCTTCCTTTTCTATAAGCTCTTCTATAATGGGAACATGCCTGTCGTAAATATGTGCATCTGCGATGACGTGAACAAGCTCTCCTGCTTGCAGACCGCTTATATGAGCCATCATATGTACCAAAATCGAATATTGAACAACATTCCAGTTATTAGCTGCCAGGACATCCTGTGAGCGTTGATTTAATATTGCATTTAATTTGTTGCCTGATACATTGAATGTCATGCTGTAAGCACATGGGTAAAGATTCATCTCGTGAAGATCCTGAAAATTATAAATATTTGTCATGATTCTTCTGCTGACAGGATTGTTTTTCAAATCATAAATAACCCTGTCAACCTGATCAAATTCACCTTCCTTATACTTGTGCTTAATACCGAGCTGATATCCGTAAGCCTTGCCTATGGAGCCTGTTTCATCTGCCCATGAATCCCATATGTGGCTGTTTAAATCATTTACATTGTTGGATTTTTTCTGCCATATCCAGAGAAGTTCATCAACAGCAGCAGTGAAATTTGTTTTTCTTAATGTTAAAATAGGAAAGCTTTCCTGTAAATCATATCTGTTAACTATTCCGAATTTTTTTATGGTGTGAGCCGGTGTGCCGTCCTCCCATCTTGGCCTTACGTCATAATCTGTGTCCCACACGCCATTTGCCAGTATATCCTTGCATGTTTGTATAAATATTTTATCTGCTGTACTCATGAGCGCCTCCTGTTATTTTTATACCTTATTATATATTAGAAATCAAATCATTACAAGGTAAAAGGCAAAAAAACAGGAACTTGCGTTCCCTTTATTTCAAAGAATTTTGATTTATAAAATTCTTTATTTGCATTTTCTGTTCAAAGCCTTTTACTCTCAAAGCTTCGGAATCTTCACTTTCAAAATTTTTAAAGTAAATACACATTTCACCGTCTTTAGTGTCATCATATCGTATGCAGCGGAATCCATCATCATACATCTTTTTTATTTTCTCAAATTCGTTCATAATACACTCCCCTTATGTTATATATACATATTATTACCCTACTTCCAAAAATTATGACTAAATTTGAGAAAAAAAATAAGCCTGTGAATTACATGGTAATTCATAGGCTAAGCAGTCCATAATTCTCTTACCTCATAGCTTCCATCGTCTAATGACATGAGAACTTCGTCATCAAACAAAGAATCAATTGTTGGAATTATTACATTGGCAACATCCTTTAAATTAATTTTGCAGCTTACACCGGATAGAACGCCCACACCGATGGCTCCAGAATTTTGAGCAAATACCATATCGTTGTAGGAATCCCCCACTATTGCAACTTCACTTGGAGCTAATCCGTACATACTGCAAAATCTCATGCACATGTCCTTATTTGGTTTTTGCTTCATGATACCATCATTAGAACCGACAAAATCAAAGCAATCATTGAGATTCAATTTGTTAATCATGTGCATTGCCGACTGATGTGAATCTGCCGTTGCCAAACCCATTTTAATTCCCTTTGAACTTAAATAATTGTACAATGCTCTTATATCTGTCATTTCTTTAAATTCAACATCATCTCTCAATACTTCTTTCCTTATTAATTCTACCACATGAGATTGAAATCCGCATAAATCAATGTTTCTGTATTTGTTCAAAACAAAATGCAGTTCTGCTGCCAGGTCCTCGTGAGATCTGTAAGCCAGCGCTCCAAAAGGCTCTGCTCCGTTTTCTGTAATTCCGATTGATTTCTTAAGCTCTTCAAAGAGCTTCTCATCCTTTAAGTCGTATTCATCCATTATTAATTTGATTGTTTTTATTCCGGCATCTCTCCATAAAGAAAAGTCTATTAATGTGCCATCCTTGTCAAACAATATACCCTTAATCATATTATCACCTATAACCTTCCTTTTTTTATTTCAACTATATAATATATTTCCTTTGTAATAAACAAAATGTTCCTCTGTAAAATCTGCGTAAAGGAAAATAATAAACCTTAAAAACAATGGGAGTATTATTATATTTTAATGAACGTCAAATGTGACAGGAATAATTTTCTATTTCCCGTCAATAATATCATCATTCAGACAGAAAGGGGAGTTTTATGAGAGTACCTAGACACATTGGCCTTATTCCGGACGGAAACAGAAGATGGGCTTCAGATAAAGGGCTTCAAAAACAGCAAGGCTATGAATACGGACTTGATCCAGGCCTTCAAGCCTTAAAGCTTGCACAGGAATATGGAATCGATGAAATTACATATTATGGTTTTACAACAGACAATTGCAAAAGACCAAAAATTCAAATTGAAGCATTTATAAGGTCATGCGTGGATGCAGTAAATTTAATATCAAATGAAAATGTATCACTTCTTGTAATTGGCAATACTAATTCTGCAATGTTTCCAAAAGAGTTATTACAATATACCAAGAGAACAAATATAGGCGCAGGAGGTACCAGGGTTAACTTTTTAGTCAATTATGGCTGGGACTGGGATATTTCCAATCTAACCGGCAGCGCAAACCGGAAAAGTATCATGGACAGCCTGCATTCAAGAGATATTTCCAGAATTGATTTAATATTGAGATGGGGCGGACGAAAAAGGTTGTCCGGATTTCTCCCCGTTCAATCAGTTTATTCAGATATATATACAATTGATGATATGTGGCCCGATTTCAAGCCTGAACAATTTCACAACGCAATGAAGTGGTACGACATGCAGGATGTAACTTTGGGAGGGTAAAAACAAAAGCCTTATTAATGAAAGTCATTATTAAGGCTTAATTTTGTTCTAAATTACTTCGGCAAATTTATTTGTTTTTCTTTTGATTCTCTGTATAAGACAAATTTGTTGCCTATACTTTGTACATATTCTGCTCTGACTGCTGCAGCTATTTCATTGGCAGTATCCTTTGCTTCCAGCATACTGTTGTTTAATATGCTTATTTTAATCAATTCTCTTGCTTCCAGTGCATCATCAATTTGCTTTATAACATTTTCTGTTACTCCGCCCTTGCCAATCTGCATTATTGAATCAATTCCGTTAGCCAGAGACTTTAAATAGCTTCTTTGCTTTCCTGTTAACATTTATCCTCCTGTTTACTTTCAAGAGACAGATGAAACGTCCCCCTGTCTTCTAGTCCACAAAATCAAATTCTATTCCGCAGACGTTTATGAGATCTCCTTCTTTTGCACCAAGTTCTCTTAATTTTTCTATAACACCTTTATCAATAAGAACTTTTTGGAAATTACTGAATGATTCAAAATCATCAAAGTTTGTTGAACCAACGAGTCTTTCCAGGAAGTCACCTTCTGCAAGATAATAACCGTCTTCTTTAGAAACAACAATCGTGTCTCTTTCTTTTTTATCAAGGAAGCTTCCAACTTCTTCTTCATCAACAAATTCAATTTCTTCCTCAATCTGCAGAAGTCTTTCGTATGCTCTTTTCTTTAAAGCATCAAGACCCTCTCCTGTTGCTGCTGAAACTTCAATTATTTCGTAATCTTCAGAAAATTCTTTTTTAATCTTTTCTAAGTTTTCCTGTGCCTGAGGCAAATCCAATTTATTAAGAACTATTATCTGTTCTTTTTCTGACAGCAGTTCGCTGTATTGCTTCAACTCTTCATTTATCTTGTAAAAATCATCTACGGGGTCCCTGTCCTCTTGTCCGGATGCATCAATTACGTGCAGAAGAAGCCTGGTTCTTTCCACATGTCTTAAAAATTCAAGTCCTAATCCTGCACCCTCAGATGCACCTTCAATAAGTCCCGGTATATCTGCCATGACATAGCTGTGGCCTTCTCCAATGCTTACAACGCCCAGATTCGGCTTTAGTGTTGTAAAGTGATAATTTGCAATTTTAGGCTTTGCACTCGTTATTGATGCCAATATAGTTGATTTTCCCACATTAGGAAAACCGATTAAACCAACATCAGCCAGCAGCTTGAGTTCAAGTATAATTTCTCTGGATTCTCCCTTTGTTCCGGGCTCTGCAAAACGAGGGGTACGTCTTATGGATGTTGCAAATTTTGCATTTCCTTTACCTCCATGTCCTCCTCTTGCCACTACATATGACTGGCCGTTTGTTTTTAAATCTGCCAGCACAATTCCCGTTTCTTCATCTTTGACAAGGGTTCCCGTTGGTACTCTTAATATAAGATCCTTTCCATCGGAACCGTATTGTTTTTTTCCTCTTCCATCTTCACCATTTTCGGCTTGATAGTGTCTTTTATATCTGAAATCCATCAATGTTCGAAGGCCCTCATCAGCAACCAATATTATGCTGCCCCCGTCACCGCCGTCGCCGCCGGCCGGACCGCCCATTGGTACATACTTTTCGCGCCTGAATGCAACGCTGCCATTTCCGCCCTTACCGGCTTTAACACTAATTTTTGCTATATCTACAAACATTTTATCCCAACCTTTTCTATTTTGGGGACATTCCCATAAGCTTACTTCAGAGACTAACTCTACTTAGGGGTGTGTCCCCTACCTTGAAACAACAACACCTACCGTTAAGGTAGGTGCTATGTTTATTATGCTTCTAATTCACAAGGATATACACTAACTTGCTTTCTTGTTTTGTCTTTTCTTTCGAACTTAACTTTACCGCTTACCATTGCAAACAATGTATCATCGCTTCCGATGCCTACATTCAAACCAGGATGAAGCTTAGTTCCTCTTTGCCTTACAAGAATATTTCCTGCCAATACGAATTGACCGTCAGTTCTCTTTACTCCAAGTCTTTTAGCATTGCTGTCACGACCGTTTTTTGAGCTACCTACACCTTTTTTATGTGCGAATAACTGTAAGTTTAATTTCAATAACATGTTTACACCTCCTCAAATTTAAGTGTAATATAATCACTGTAATCTTCCAGTAATAATTCAATTCCTACTATGAAGCTTCTGTATATAACATCAGTCTTATCATTGTTTACCAAAGTCCTCAAACTCATAAATCCTGTCTCTTCATCAACACCATAACTTATATTTTCCGGTTCAATTCCTGCTACTAAGTTAATAGAGTTAAGAGCTGTGTAAGACAATATGGAAACCGATGCACACACTATGTCCATTCCTTCTTCAGCATAACCTGAATGTCCTTCAACTATAAAACCGTTGATTATTGATTTGGCTCTATATATACTGACTGTAATCATATACTAACCAACAATTTTTTCAATTTTAACTTGTGTATATGGTTGACGGTGACCTTGTTTCTTTCTGTAGTCTTTTTTTGCTTTATACTTGAAAATGATTATTTTCTTAGCCTTGTCTTGTTTTTCAACCAATCCTTCAACTACTGCTCCATCAACATATGGTTTACCAACATTCAATTTTCCTTCTTCGGCAACAAGTAAAACTTTATCAAATTTTACTGTTTCTCCGTCAGCAATGTTTAATTTTTCAACTCTTATAACATCGCCTTCCTGAACTCTGTATTGTTTTCCACCTGTTTCAATAACTGCGTACATAAATTTACCTCCTCTTCCCAGTCTCGCCATTGCAGGTACTTTTAGTTTTAACCTGATCCGTGCGGCTCTTGCAGATATAAATTCTATCAAACATAATTATGTTTGTCAACTTATTTTTGCTTAAATATACTATTAATATAATCTGATTTACCCATTTTATCAATAACAATTTCATCTGTGAGAATGGTTTTGTCTTTTAAAAAATATATCTTTATGTTGTACTTCTGTTCTATTTTGTATATTATGTCCATACAGCTATGGAGTATTTTATTATATAGGAGGTATCCCGTTTTTAGAACAACAGCCTCACAGGATGTATTTTTCTTTATTTTTTTAACAATGCTTTCAATCTTAAGGAAAATATGAATTTTGGAGCTTGTTCTTCCGCCTCCTCTGCAATGCTCGCATTCTTCAGTTATCAGATTGAAGAAATTCTCCTTGTCCTTCTTTCTGGTTATTTCCATTAAATTGAGCTTAGTCATTCCGACTATATTCGTCTTTGCCTTATCTTCCTTGAAAACAGATTTTGCTTTGCTAATTATTAGGTTAGTGCTTTCTTTATTTTTGACATCAATGAAATCAACTATAATAATACCGCTTATGTTTCGAAGCTTAACCTGCCTGCCTATTTCCTCAAGAGCATGAAGATTTATTGCAAGTGCAGTGTCCTCCATGCTGTCATTTCCCACATACTTTCCGCTGTTAACATCTATTACGGTCAATGCCTCAGTAACATCGATAAATATTGAGCCGCCGTTATCAAGCTCTATCTTTCTTTCAAACAGCATTTCAAGCTGGTTTTCCACATTAAACATTTCAAATGCGCTGCTTGACTCTATTATATTGATATTCTTAAGCTCATTTGAATTATATCCTCTAATGAGATTTGCTATTTTTTCCTTTGTCTTTATGTCTTCAACATAAATTTCAGCCACTGTGGAATCAATGTAATCCAGAAACAGTTTTTCTATCAATGAATTGTTTTTGTATAACAGCTTGGGAGCATATGAATAGTTGTACTCCTGTTCCATCTGCATAAAAACAGATGAAAGCATGTTGTATTCCTTTTCTATTTCTTCCTTTGGGCAGTCCTTGGAAAATGTACGGAATATCATACCGTTTCCGTTTTTCATAATTTCTTTTCCAATTTCCTCAAGCCTTTTCCGTTCATCAGGACTTTTAATTCTCTTAGAAATATTAACTTCAATGCTTCGTGGTATGAACGCAATGTATTTGCCGGAAAGGGATATATCGGTTGTCACAGCGATGTTTTTCTCTCCCATGGGTTCCCTGACAATTTGAACAAGAAGCTCGTCTCCCTTTTTCAATACCTTGCTGATGTTTGTAACATCTCTTTTTTTAATATTTTTCTCTTTTAGGAATTTATCTGAAAGCAGGTCATCTAAAAACAAGTATGCATTTTTTTCAAAGCCAATATTAACAAAAGCAGCTTCCATTCCTGGGAGGATGTTCATGACCTTCCCTTTATAGATATTGCCTATCACACTTTTATTGTCTTTTTCTTCATGTATGTAATCCATGAGCTTGCCATCCTCTAATATGACGACCTGGTCAAAGAAAATGGAACTGTTAATTAAAACCTGCTTCATAATAACCCCCAGAACGATTTATAGGCAATTGATTTGCCATTGATTAGCAATTAATATTTTAAGTTTTGGCAATTGATTTTTTCCATTGACCATCAATTGCATACCTACTGCTTTTCTATTGCCCACCCATTGTTATAATATTGTCTTCATATCCTTATCCAGTGCATCAATTTTCATAATTGTGTGATAATCTATGTTGAATGCTCTTTCAGATATAAGTTTCAAAAATTCATCAACCTTCATACTGCCGGTTTCGGTTGTTAAAAACACTGCCTGGATTGTTGCTTTCATCTCATTGTTTTTATCGGCTTTAAGGTAGCTGATGTAATCCTTTGTATTTATTTCCTTTGTAACTATCTTGTTTTTTTTGTTTTTTTTCTGTCTGTTGTAAACAACTCCTGTTTCAAGCATTTCTTTCAATAAGGCATTCAATTTGTCCATGTCCAGGTTTTCGGATTCAATACCGATTATATATTGGGCATAGGCGCATCTTGCCATCAGAGATTGTGGTTCATCAGTATAGCAGGATTTAATAATTTGCATTTCCTTTGGCATTACTGAATTCATTCTTTCAGCAAATTCCTCAGGAGATATATCTTCATTCAATTCAAGTTCAAAATACTCTCCTATGCTTTCAGTTCCCAATGACAGCGGGAAACCGAAGGATGTCTTCATGTGAGGATTGAAGCCTTCAGAGTACTTGGCATTTATCCCTGCTCTTTTGACAGCTCTTTGAATAAACCTCAAAACATCCAGGTGTGATATATATTTCAAATTTCCGGTCTTGCTGTACTTACTTATTATTTTGCACATGAGGGCAGGCACCTCCTATTAATTTATGGTTGACTCCGCAGTTGGTGCAATTAAGCCTGCAGTCAGGTGTAGTCATAGCTTCCAAGGCCTTTTCATACTCACTTATCAAATACTTTTTGCTTACTCCCACGTCTATGAAATCCCAAGGAAGCATTTCTGTAATTTCCCTTTTTCTTCTTGCAAAAAAATCAGGATCGGTATTTGTTTCTTCAAATGCTTCCATCCATTTGCTGAAATCAAATACATCATACCAGCCGTCAAAGCGGCAGCCTTTTTCCCATGCATATATGAGCGCCTTGGAAAGTCTTCTGTCTCCTCTGGCAAACACTGCCTCAAGGTAGCTTAATTTTGGCTCATGATAACTGAAAGATACCTTTTTATCCTTGATTTCTCTTTGAAGAGCCTTTGCCTTGTCATAAAACTCATCCATGGTATCCTGTTCAACCCACTGGAACGGAGTAAAAGGCTTTGGAACAAAGCATGAAGCACTGGCATTTATTTTTAAGTTACCTTTGATTTCTTCTTTAGGTCTGTTGAAAAATTTATCCTTAACCTTGTATGCAAGCTCCTTGATTCCCATTACATCTTCCATTGTTTCTCCAGGAAGCCCAATCATGAAATATAACTTAACGGTTGACCAGCCCAGGTTGAATGCTGTTTCTACAGGACCTAAAATCTGTTCTTCAGTTAGATTCTTGTTAATAACATCGCGCATTCTTTGAGTTCCTGCTTCAGGAGCAAATGTAAGACCTGATTTCCTCACTTCCTGCAGCCTTTCAATTATATCAAAGGTCATTGAGTCAAGCCTCAGGGACGGAAGGGATATGCTCACATTTTGATTTTCATATTTGTCTAAAAGCTTTAATGTTAAATCAGGAAGACATGAATAATCGCCGGAGCTTAACGAAGTAAGTGAAATTTCATCATGCCCGGTAGAGTTTAACATGCTTTCTGCCTGACTTACAAGAGTGTCGGGGCTTTTCTCCCTAACAGGCCTGTATACCATGCCTGCCTGACAGAAACGGCAGCCTCTAGTGCAGCCTCTGAATATTTCCAAAACAACTCTGTCATGGACAATATCAATATACGGCAGAATGCTCTTGTCAGGATAGTAACTTTTGTCTAAATCCTTTATGATTCTTTTGGTTATAACTTCCTTGGCATTTTCGTTTAAAACTTTTCTTTCCTTTATAGTACCGTCATCATTATATACTTCTTCATAAAACTGAGGAACATAAATACCGTCAAGGCATGCTGCCTTTTCTAAAAATGACAGCCTGTCAAATCCTTTATTTTTTTCTTCCTCATAAAGATTCATCAATTCAGGCAGAAGCTCCTCTGATTCACCAACAGTAAATAAATCTATCACCTCATACAAAGGCTCGGGATTGTAAGCACATGGTCCTCCTGCTACAACAATAGGCATGTCATTTGTTCTGTCCTTTGATCTTATGGGTATATTTCCTAAATCAAGCATATTCAGAACATTTGAATAGCTCATTTCGTATTGAAGAGTGAAGCCTATAAAATCAAATTCTCTTAGTTCATCCTTACTTTCCAGACCGTACAAGGGTATGTTGTTCTTGCGCATGACCTCTTCCATATCAGTCCATGGAGCAAATACTCTTTCGCACCATATATTTGATTTGCTGTTTAACATGTGGTACAAAATATGAAGCCCTGTGTGGGACATGCCTACTTCGTAGACATCCGGAAATGCGAAAGCAAATCTTATATTTACATCTTCCTTGTTTTTTACGACAGAATTAAGTTCACTGCCCACATATCTCGCGGGTTTTTCGACACTTAACAGTTCTCTGTCTAATTTCTTTATATCTATCATGGTTATCCTTTCTATTTTTCCTCAACCTGCAGCTGCAGCTCTGTTAAATATTCATCTATAACACTTGTTTCATGAACATCAATTTTATAAAGTTCAACAGGGTCAGATATTACTTTGTAGTTATTATTTTCTGCAAATTCCAGCATTAAGGGAATAAACTTCTTTGTTTTTTCATATGATCCTCTGTATGATAGCGTCAAATACTTTCCTTTAGGAATTATTTTATCATAGCTTTTATCTTCACTGTCAAGAATAAAGAACACTGATGTATATGAATTATATATGTTATCTTTAATTTTATTAAGGTTCATTGTCACCCCTACATAGTTGTTGCCTAACAGGTACAATTTATCCTCATGTTTTTTATGAAGTTTTTTAATTAAGAAATCCGCTTCCTCGTCTCTGCTGAATGAATCATTTAAAACTATTACTTTCCTTTCACTTATGTCAACTACTTCTATTTCCTCTGTTTTGTTTTCAGCTGCATCTTCCTTCAGGGATTTCATACGGGATAAAATAGTGTTTTTCTGTGTTTTCAGCTGCTCTATTTTTTTATTGATAATTGCTATTTCCTCATTTAAAATATCCAATGTATTTTCTAGTGTTTTATTTTCAAGGTAATCCTTGATCACTTCCATTGGCATATTCAAATTTCTCAAGTCCTTAATAATGTTCAGCTTCCAGATATCCTGTATGCTGTACAGCCTGTATCCGTTAGTGTCCCTTTCAGGCTTTAGCATTCCAATCTCTTCGTAATATCTCAAGGAATCCTTTCCGATATCATATAAGGTTGAAATCTCATTTATCTTATAATAACTTTTCATTTATCCATCCCTTCGAACATCCAATAAATTCTAAAATATTTTAACATACTAAAATTCAAATGACAACTTCAAATTGCAGGAATGTTAAAAATTAACGATGTTTTCGCCATATATTTATTATTTCCAAGGTTATAAAACTTATTGAAAAATACCGTCAATTGTTATAATATAGAAATAAAAATACGGAGGCTGAAATGAACTACGAAGAAGCAATACAATTTATCCATTCCACATACAAATTCGGTTCCAAGCTGGGGCTTCAAAATATTACAAAATTAACTGAGCTATTAGGTAACCCACAGGATTCTTATAAAATTATCCATGTTGCCGGGACTAACGGAAAGGGTTCAACAAGCAATATGATTCATGATGTGCTCATGGCATCAGGCTACAAAACAGGTTTATTCATAAGTCCGTTTTTAGAGGAATTTACCGAAAGAATTCAAATAAATAAACAGCATATTGATAAAGAATCACTGGCCGCAATAACAGGATTAGTGAAGGAAAAAATAGATATTATGCTTAAGGAAGGCTACAACCACCCCACTGAGTTCGAGGTTGTCACTGCCATGGGATTTAAATATTTTCAGGAACAGAAAATAGATTTTTTGGTTCTTGAAGTAGGTTTAGGCGGCAGGTTTGATGCAACCAATGTTGTAAGAAACACTTTAGTTTCAGTAATTACATCCATAAGCTACGATCACATGGAGTACCTTGGCGACACCTTGGAAAAGATAGCATTTGAAAAAGCAGGTATTATAAAGGAAAATTCAAGCGTGGTCATATATCCTCAGGAAGAAAACATAGTAAATACCATAAAGGAAGTTGCAAAAAATAAAAATGCTTCTATTTATGAAACTTACAAAGAAAACATTGTAAAGGTAAAAGGAAATCTTACGGGACAATGGTTTAAATATTTGAAAAGTGATGTGTTCAATCTGCCTGATGTAAAAATGAACTTCCTGGGAGAGCATCAGCTGTACAATGCGCTAACGGCGTTAAAGGCTCTTGAAATTGTAAAAGCTGCCGGATACAACATAACAGAGGAAAGCATATCTGAAGGCTTCCGTAGCTGCCGGTTTGCAGGCAGGTTTGAAATACTTAAAGAAAATCCCGTCATAGTACTTGACGGCGGCCACAACATAAACGGCATTGAATATTTCTCAAAAGCTGTGAAAGAAAATTTTAAGGACAACAAATTAATTCTGTTCTTTGGAATGCTTAAAGACAAAAATCCTGAAGATGTGCTTTCTTACATACTGCCTCTTTGCAAGGAAGTATACACATTGACTCCAAACAATCCAAGAGCAATGAAATCTTCCGATTTAGCTGAATTAATCAGAAAACATTATGATTTAAAAGTAACTCCTCTCAACAGCTATGATGAAATTATACCTTTATTAAAACAAACTGATAAGAGCGAATATGTTGCCTTTGTAGGATCATTGTACATGATAGGTGAGGTAAGAACCCTTATAAACAAAGAAATAAACAGTTAAAACAAAAAGAAGGATTTGTGATCACACAAATCCTTTCCTTCAGTGTTTACTGATATGTATTAAATTAAAAATCTATTAGCCCTAAACTTATTTTCAAGCAATCATCAACCTCGCCCATAAGGTTTTTATCAAAGCGTCCTATTTTTTCTTTTAAGCGCTTTTTATCAATGGTTCGAATTTGTTCAAGCAAAACAACTGAATCCTTTGGCAGGCTGAAGTCCTCAGAACTAATTTCAATATGTGTAGGCAGTTTTGCCTTATTAATCTGAGATGTAATTGCAGATACTATAACCGTAGGGCTGTATCTGTTTCCTATATCATTTTGTACTACAAGAACCGGCCTTACGCCCCCCTGTTCGGATCCTATAACGGGGCTTAAGTCGGCGTAGTACACATCTCCCCTTTTTACAATCAAACTATTCACTTCCCAATAATTTTGTTTCGTAGCTTAAAAAATCTTCGTAGTCCCCTTCTGAGTATTCTTCTGTAATGCTTTTATTGATATTGCTCATTTCCAAATATCCGGCTTTCATCTTGTTCCTAATTTCAAGTTTTCTTTTCTCAATTAAATAAAACCTTATAGATTTACGTATAAAGTCGCTTCTGTTGGTTCCTTCTTCTTTAACTGCATTATCCAATTCTCTCAACAAATTTTCAGGAATTGAAATCAAAATTTTCTTGTTATCAGCCAAATCACACACCTCGATTACTCAAACTCAGTTCATCTAAACATATCTTATGTAATTTTACCACAATCATTATACAAGTTGTATGGTAACTTCTGCATTTATTGTGAAATATATTATTCTTCAACGCTTATTTTTTCATATTGTATAGTTTTAACTAATTTATCGTTTTTATAAATAAAAATTGTAGATGGAAGCAGTCTTTCTTTACTAAAGTTTAAAACATGCTTATAAGTTCCATCAAAATAAACCAATTCTTCCGGCATTGTTTCCGCTGAAATGTCAAACTTGCTTAAATCAAAATCATAAACAAGGGAATCAGTCAGTTTGAAATTTTCTACCACTACACTGTTTTCAGGAAATTTGTCATTGTTCAAAACACATCTGTTGCCGGACAAATAGGCAAAGTTCCATGATTGAGCGCCCGTATCTGTTCTAAAGCTATAATTTCCATCTCTGCATATAATATTGACCTTATAAGCATTCTCACTGTTTTCAGTATAAACTTTCATTAGAGCTTCACCTGTATAATTAACAGGAATAACAAAGGGGTCAACTTTTTTTGAACATCCACACACTGTTAATACTATCAAAAGCAAACATAATATTTTTAACTTCATTTTCATCATCCTGCTTCCATGCTATATATAATAGATATATGATGAAATATAAAAATATATGCCAAGACTTTTTGGGAACGGTTCTTTTTCATTCAGCTATGCAAAAAGCTGCGGCATATTCGGATGTATGAGTAATAGAAACTTGTATATTACTAACATTGAGTTCCTGCGCTCTTTTTAATGCATTATCAATCAAATTGACATAGGGCTTTCCCATTTCATCCTTCAATATTTCAATATGGCATGGGCCAAAATTTGAAAACCCTGTTCCAAGGCATTTAGAAACTGCTTCCTTTGCGGCAAACATTCCTGCTGCTGTTTGAGCATTAAATTTTCTGGAACTTAAATATTCTATTTCATTTTTTGAATATATTTTATTTAAAAATTTCTCGCTGCCTAGGTTTTTCTTTATTCTTTCCACTTCTGTCATGTCAATTCCGGTACCTTTTATCATTTTACAATCTCCTTAAAGAAAAAATTAATTGACAAAGAGCTTCATGTACGTGATAATTATATTATATGATTAGATTTAATACAATTCTTAATTTATAAATCTCACAAAGGAGTAAATATATGAGTAACGTAACAGTAGTCTCTCATCCGCTGATTCAGCACAAGCTGACAATGCTGAGAGACAAAAATACTTCCTCTAAGGATTTCAGGGAGTTAGTAAGAGAAATTGCCATGCTGATGGCTTATGAGGTAACAAGAAACCTTCCTCTGAAGGACATAGAAATTGAAACACCTATTGCCATGACTACAGGTAAAGCACTTGCCGGCGAAGATATAGCAATAGTTCCTGTATTAAGAGCAGGTCTGGGAATGGTTGACGGTATGCTCGACTTAATTCCAAACGCTAAAATTGGCCACATAGGACTGTATAGAAATGAAGAAACCTTAGAACCTGTTGAATATTACTGCAAGCTTCCTTCAGACATCGGAAACAGAATAGTAATAATTACAGAGCCGATGCTTTCCACAGGCGGTTCAATGAATGGAGCAATAGCTTTATTAAAAAAACACGGTGCTAAAAAAATCAAGTCCATTCACTTGGTATGTGCTCCTGAAGGTCTTAAAAAGGTTACCGATGCTCATCCTGACATTGAAATATATACAGCATCCATAGATGAAAAATTTAATGATATAGGATACATAGTACCTGGACTAGGCGATGCCGGAGACAGACTTTTCGGAACAAAGTAGAGATCATTAAATAAGTACAGGGCGTGAAAACATCACGCCTTTTTTTTGAGGTGAACATGAATAATATTATCAAAAGAAACAAAGCATTTATCAATACATTAATAGTTATTGCCATACCCGTTGTCATTCAAAATGTTATCAGTATCGGACTTAACATGATAGATACTGTAATGGTGAGTGAATTAGGCGAAAATGCCATATCCGCGGTAGGTCTTGCCAACAGGATTTATTTTATCTTCACAACCATATGCTTCGGAATTTACAGCGGAGCGGCAATTTTTATAGCCCAGTACTGGGGCGCAAAAGACACTGTAAGTATAAAAAAGGTTTTTGGGATAGATTTAATAATCGGTTCATTGTTGTCCCTGGTATTTTCAATAACAGTATATTTTTTCAGAATACCGATTATGAGAATTTTTATTGATGATGCCTATGTAATTCAGCTTGGAAGTGAATACTTAAAAGTAATCGCATTTTCATATTTTTTTACATCAGTATCATTTGCTTTCAGTTTCAACTCAAGAGCTATTCACAGGCTGAAAATGCCTACAATTATTAATGCCGTGGCACTTTTAATAAATACATTTTTCAACTGGATTTTAATCACAGGAAATTTGGGTTTTAAAGCTTTAGGTGTTGAGGGAGCCGCAATTGCCACACTGATTGCAAGGGTATTTGAATTTATTGCACTTATATACTTCATATATAAAGACAAAACTCATCCTTTGGCCGGTTCAGTAAAAGAATTTACATCATGGGATTTAACTTTATTAAAGAAAGTTCTTAAAACTTCATTCCCTGTTATACTATCTGAAACTGCATGGTCTGTAGGAACATCTGTTTATTTCATTGCATATGGGTTTATGGGTTCCTACGCTATTGCTGTTGTACAGATTGCCTTTAATATATCTGATTTCTTTCAAACATTGTTTTTCGGCATAGGAAATGCCAGTGCCGTTATGATTGGAAATGAAATCGGAAAAAACAATGTGGATAATGCAATGGAATATAGCAGTAAGTTCGTTAAAATCACTTTAGTTTTAAGTGTTGTATTGGCATCAATGCTGCTTATTACCAGAAATATCATAATCAGATACTTTAATTTAGAACCTGCGACAAGTGAGTATTTAAGCAAGACATTAATAGTGTATTCTTTGTACTTCACTCCGAAGATGTTTTCGTATATGTTTATATGCGGAATACTCAGAGCCGGAGGAGATACAAAGTTCTGCATGGTTGTTGATATAATCACTATATGGTTTATTGGCGTTCCACTTTCATTTTTTTCTGTCTTAGTGCTTCATTTACCTATACATTTAGTAATTGCAGCAGTATTCAGCGAAGAAATAATAAAATCCATAACCGTTATAAAAAGGTATAAAAGTAAAAAATGGATGAACAATTTAATCATGGATTAAGTTATTGTCAAATCGATAGAGATTACTTTAATTTTACCGGGAGGTTCTATGAGACATATATTTATAATTAATCCTGCAGCAGGAAACGGCAAGTTTCAAAATGATATATCAAATGCCATACACGAACAGCTAAAAGGCAAAGAAATTGAATATGAGGTTTATTTCAGCAAATTTAAAGGCGACATTCAAGGCTATTTAAATAATAAATGCATGGAAAGAATATCAAGTGTAATATATGCCTGCGGCGGAGACGGAACACTCCATGAAGTAATTAATGCAGCCTGTAGATTCAGGCATGTCAGCATCGGTGTCATACCCTGCGGCTCAGGCAATGATTTTATAAAAAATTTTGAAAACTCAGATAATTTCAACAAAATTGAATCTCAAATCCAGGGAGAAAGTGTTGATTTGGACTTGATAAAGGTAAATGACAAATATGCGGCTTCCGTATGCAATATCGGACTTGATGCAGATGCAGCGTCCAACATGCATAAATTCAAAAAAATTCCTTTCATTTCAGGTACAAGCAGATATTTTTTATCAGTATTTTATTGCCTGGTAAATAAACTGGGTAAGGCACTGGAAGTCACAATTGACAGCAAAACAAAATTAAATGGTTTATATCTGCTTGGTGTCATAGCAAACGGTCACTCCTACGGAGGAGGCTACAAATGTGCTCCTTTGGCAGTTATAAATGATGGTATTATGGACTTATGTTTCGTGGAAAACATATCAAGATTCAAAATTATAAATATCATAGGAAGCTACAAAGAAGGGAAGCATCTGGAGAATCCCAGAATAAACAAATACATTACTTACAACAAATGCAGACATGTCTTGATTAAAAGCAATGAACCGCTAAATGTGTGTATTGACGGTGAAATCTATAATTATAATGAAGTAGAATTGTCAGTTGAAAATAAATCGCTTAATTTCTGGCTCCCAAAAGGAACACAGGTTCAAGGGATTGAAAATAAGGAAATTCTTGCATAACATAAAAAGACGGTTGCCCGTCTTTTTTAATTTATTGATAATCTGTCCACTAAATTGCTATTTTTCATAATTGAATTTACAACAGCAGTTCCCGCTATTGTTACTACAATAAATTCACCTATTGCTACATAAACAGCATTGATGATAAATGGTGTCTGGAACAAATATGTCAGCTCCAATCCCACAAACACCGCATTTGATATTACAGGGCCAAGGCTCGCCACTATCAATGATTTCCTGTTGTATCCCATAGTCTTTCTCACCATTACTATGAACATAATTGCAATAAAGGTTGCAAAGGAACCTACAACAACATCAATTACTCCCAACGGGCTCGCAATGTTTGCCAATACGCATCCAAGTATTAATCCAAGACCGTATCCCGGTTCTATAAAAGCAAATAGGACCAAAATCTCTGCTATCCTGAACTGTAATTGCTCGTAGCTCATCCATGCAAATGCATAGGTTAAAGCCGCATACGCTGCCGCTATTAAAGCAGTGCGCGTTATAAATTGTATACTATTTTTTTTCATTAAAAAAACTCCTTTCGAACAGAATTCTCGGAGTCACTAAAAAAACTTGATTTTTTAAGTGGGTGCCAAGAAAACACTTTGGTTGTCCAGAGGGGACGGTTCTTGCTGGGCACACTGCGTGCAGTGTGACCAGCAAGAACCGTCCCCTCTGGACAACCGTCCAATATTTTATTATCTCTTGCTGAACTGTGAAGCTCTTCTTGCTTTTTTC
>DFOA01000052.1 GCA_002381185.1 Firmicutes bacterium UBA3553
TTTCATTGTCATAAAATTACTATATTTTCCTGTTTAATAAGAAAATAATGCTGTTAATTTTTAACTGGGAGGCATGTCGATGAACAATAGCAATGAACATGCGAACATGAAGGCAGATGCACCTTGGATTAACTGCAGGAGTCATTCAATATCACTCTGACTGTTGAAGAAACCATCCTTTTGTATTTGCTGAATGTTTAGGAATCAAAAGAAAAAAGACGATACAAAAAAGTTCATTGTTCCTCGAGTATAAAAGACTTTCCAGTGTCCGTAGATTTGTCCGATATATGAGATTTCTCAGTTCCAACGAATCTGACCGTTTCCGAAGCTTGTACGACACAGGAGCAGGCTTGGCTGCATAAGACTTTCATGAACCTGGTACATCCTTTTTTTTAAAATGTTTAATGACTTACATGTTCTCTAGCCATTTCAATAATACTTGTGATATGTTGATCATCAAGACTATAGAATACATTTTTGCCTTCACGCCTTGCCTTTACAATTTTATGTTGCCTCAAGGTGGACAATTGGTGGGAGATAGCTGATTTAGTCATATCAAGAGTAGCAGCTAAATCACAAACACACATTTCATGTTGATCTAATATCCATACTATTTTTGCGCGAGTAGGATCACTTAACACCTTAAAGATAGAAGATATAGAGGTCAATTCCTTATCTGGTAACATTTTTGTCTTAGCTATAGCTACAATATCCTCATGTATAATATTACAATCACACATCATAGTTTTATCCATAATTATTCCTCCAAGCTTATTATTAATATTAGTATAGTCTATAAATTATTTGGTTGTCAATCTCATTTAAATTCACTCCCATATAATTACCATATTTTTTTAATATAATAATGTTTATATTCTGTAAAATAGCTGTTACACAAAAAGAGTTTATAAATACAATTCCTGATTGGCTTTTCACTAATATAATTCAGAAATTTGCTTATGGATTTATAAAATATGAAAGCTAAGGGCAAACCCATCAAAAGGTGGGGACGCAAAGCTGAGGATCTAAGGCACTTATTGTGCTATGATAGTCTGGCTACTGAAACCATATAAGGTTTGTTCTTATATTAAGAATGGACTCTTGAAGGTTTTGATTGATTTTTTCAGACATTGGATATCGGCTTTCACTTAAGCTATGGCGAGAGAGGTATCCATATGAACGCTTTATGCTTTTATCCCTTTTCTGTTTGGAAATGGGGATGAAGCAATTTATAAGCACCGTTCTTTATCTAAAGAATTTCATAATATAAATTTAAATAAGTCAGTATTTCGCAAAGGGCGAAGTGCTGACTTATTTTTTTCGACAAAATTAGATAAAAAACGACTATTCATCTTGAAAATAGAGAAGAATTGGTATGCTTTCAGTATAGGCACGGCAATTTTTTACTGCCGTTCACCTCCGCTTCTGACATTTTGATCTATCAAAATTCAGAAACGGAGGACAAGCCATATGGCAGAAGGAAAGGAATATAAAATAAAAATTAAGGGGCAACTTATATCTGTATCAGAAGAAATATATCTAACATACTACAGGATGAGACGTCGAGAACAGCATCTTGAGGAAAAGGACAGGTCACATGGAGTTTTATACTATAGTGCCTTGGATACAGAAGAAACAAATGGTCAGGATGCAATTCCCGACAATAACTCTCCAAAGGTAGAGGATATAGTAGTGGACAAGCTATTAGCTGAAAAGCTGCATCAGTGTCTTAACCAACTTACTAAGGAAGAACAGGAGCTTATTTTTACTTTGTTTTTCCAAAATAAAAGCGAGCATCAGATATCGGCCGAAACCGGTATTCCCCGCATGACAATACACAATAGGAAGAAACGAATACTGGCTCAATTAAAAAAACTTATGGAAAAATAAAAATAATTTGGTCCAACCCCCTCACGAAATCGGATTAGTAGTGAGGGGGCTTTTTATTTTCCTCTCTTGGTTCTTTGAAAACTATATATCCGATGATTTTGAATACGTTAGTTGACGGACCCCAAAAAGGAAAGCGACCTCGGAGGATGCGCCAAGACCACCTGTAGGCATGCGGTAAAAGCAAAGTATTTTTGTTTGCTTATTTTTTCTGCACCTATAAAAGACGGCCAAGTAAGGTGCAAAGCGATACCCATCCGACCGTAAAACAGGCTGTGGCAGCCTGTTTCGCAATGATCCCGTCAATCTACAATGATACTCCTGTCCAGTCACAGCTTATCGCAATGAGGGCAGCCGACAGAGATCCTGCCGGGGGTGGAAGTCCCGTGATGCGTTGCCGACCGCAGTCCAGATCATCGCCTTTGTAGTGCTTGGGAAGTAGTGTCGAATTAAGCACAGCTCTTAAAAATCTTATGATAAACGACTTAATGTCAGAAGCAATGGGGATCACTCTGTTTTTTGCTGTTTAATGAAGAAAATTGAGTGGTCCCTATTTTTGTGCCATTAAGGATGAGGGAGGTGAGTGCTTTGCAGGAGAAAAAAGCAAATATAAGGCGCGGAGATATATTTTATGCTGATTTGAGTCCCGTTTTAGGCTGTGAGCAGGGCGGCGTACGTCCTGTACTCGTTATACAAAATGACATCGGAAATAAATACAGTCCCACGATTATCGTGGCGGCAATAACCAGCAAGCCAAAAAGAGAGCTGCCAACACATGTTGAAGTTCTGAGTATTGAGGCGCTGCAGAAAGATTCGGTTGTGCTATTGGAGCAGATACGAACTATTGACCGCATCAGACTTTTAGACTACATAGGAAGCTTAAGCAGATTACGCATGAGCTTAGTAGACAGGGCATTGGCAGTCAGCGTAGGTCTTATTATAGCAGATATATTACATGACCAATGATGCAGGCAATTCAGATAAAAAAATCAAAAAAATAGAGAGGTGATACATATGACAAGGGAACAAGCGGCCAATGAGGTCAAGTATAAAATCACTTTGAAGCTACTTGGTATGCTTTTAAACAATGAATTAATTACCGAAGAAGAATATGAAAAAATCGATGAATTGAACCGTCAGACTTTTCATCCACAGCTTGAAAAAGTATATGTCTAAAGTAGTAGCTATTGTAAAACTTGTGTGGTAATGTGTGTTGCTAACAGGACGGAATCCTGTGAGAAAGGAGGATAGGGCCATGAAAGGCAAGCAGGAAAAAGAAAAAAGGATAACCAATGAAAACCCTGTGGAAACGCAGAAAACAGATGAATTCAGAAAAATGATGAAGGAATGTGAGGCAGGAAAAATTGACTTAATTATGATCAAATCACACACACGGTTCTTAGAAAGCACCGAGGACGGAACGGAGGTAATCGATAGACTCAGACAGCTTGACATCGAAGTGGTTTCAAAGGAAGAGAACAGCAACACTCAATTAGTAAAAAGTGAGCGAGCATTGCAGCAGGAATGATAAATAAGAGGAAAACCTGTTATGAAGGAGAGAAAAAAAGATATGTCAGTCAAACAGGAAAAAGTAAAAAAAATAATAAAAATAAATCCTGTAAAATCTCAGGTAATGATGCAGCTTCAGCCCAAAAAGCGTGTCTGCTCATACAGCCGAGTCAGCACAGATTCCAGAGAACAGCATAATTCATTCATTGCACAGAAAGCATATTACGAAGAAATGATCGGTCAAAGGGATGATTGGCAGTATGTCGGAATGTATGCTGATGAAGCAAGGAGCGGTACTAAGATCCAAAAGAGAGATGACTTCCTGCGAATGATGAGAGACTGTGAAGCCGGAAAAATTGACATGATAATTACAAAATCTGTTACCCGGTTTGCAAGAAACACTGTTGACAGCATTGAAGCGATTCGTAAGCTTAAACTCCTTGGAATTGCAGTATTTTTTGAACAGGAGAATATAAACACCTTGTCAGAGAACAGTGAAGTGCTTTTGACTATATTGAGTTCTCTCGCACAGGGAGAGGCGGAAAGCACATCAACAAATAATAAATGGGCAGCTATCAAGAGATTTAAAGACGGAACATTTAAAATATCAACTCCGGCTCTTGGATATACAAAAGACATAGATGGAGAGCTGATTATTGATGAGCAGGAAGTAGAGATTGTTCGATACATTTTCAAGCAGTATTTAAATGGAAAAGGTACATATGTTATTGCAAAAGAATTGAATGACATGGAAATTCCAACTATACGAGGTGCTGAAAGATGGGTAGACCGTGCGATAAAGGACATTCTTCTGAATCCGGTATATGCAGGAAATTTAATTTTACAAAAGACTTATAGGACTGAGGTAATTCCCTTCAAACAAAAAAGGAACAAGGGAGAGTTACCTCAGTATTTTATTTATGAGAATCATGAACCAATTATCAGCATGGAGGAAGCTGAAGCAGTCAAAGAAATTTTTGAATATCGGCGCAAACAGATGAGTGTTGATGTTATTAAGGTGCAAAATCGCTATGCATTCACCAGTAAGATTATATGCGGGGAATGTGGCAGGGTATTCAGACGGCAGAAGATATATATAGGAAAGTCCTATGAGAAAGTGCAGTGGTGCTGTATCCAGCATATTCAGGATAAGGACAAATGTAAAATGACATCAATACGTGAAGATGTTATACAACAGACGTTTACCCTGATGTGGAATAAGCTGTCCAGTAACTATAAAGAAATACTATATCCTCTTCTGGAATCTCTGAAAAATCTGCGTGCTGATGAGCAACAGGAAAGAGAAATAAGAGAATGCAATGAAAAATTAATAGAACTGTCAAAGCAGAGTCATATCTTAAGCGGCGTGGTAGCCAAGGGATATATTGACTCTGCTATTTTTATAGAAAAGCAGACTGCATTGCAAGTAGAGACGGATGCCATGCGAAAAAGGAGAAAGGCTCTGCTGGATGAGAGTGGCTTTGAAGCTGAGATTTTTAATACAGAGCATCTGATAGGACTTTTTGAGCGATATCCAGAGATACAGGATAACTACAGCGAGGAATTGTTCCTGCAAAGTGTGGATCAGATCATCATAGGAGGAATGACGGTAACCTTTCGTTTGATAAACAAGCTTGAATTTTCAGAATGCTTTAGTAAGGAGGAAATACAGCAATGATGCAAAGACATATACCTATGGGCTACTGTATGCGGGATGGCAAGATGGGCTTTGATAAAGAAAAAGTGAAGATAGTACAAAAGATTTTTATGGATTACCTTTCAGGAATCACTACACATGCCATAGCTAAGGAAATGACAGCTAAAGGAGTTCTAAATGCCAACAACAAGCCGTCATGGAACCATGGGTCCATCGGCAGAATTTTGGAAAATATCAAATACTTAGGCGATGAGATGTACCCTCAAATGATAGCACCTAAAATTTTCGAACAGGTACAGAAGCTTAGAATTGAACGTGCCCAAAAGCTTGGTAGAGCTATACAACCCAATAGCATGAACAACAAAAATTTATTTAACAGCAGACTCTGGTGCGGAGAATGTGGTGAGGAATATCGGAAGTATGCTGAAAACTGTGGAAAACCATCAGAAAAAATCAGCTGGAAGTGCAGGCATTACATATATAAAAACCGTGTCCACTGCATCTGCGGGGTAGTCACAGATGAGCAGATAAAGGAAGTGTTCATACTTGCGGTAAACGAGATAATCAAAAATACTTCACTGCTTGAGAAAAAGCCAAAAGAGAATCCCAAGAGATACAGTCTCGAATTTTTGCAGATAGACCAGAGAATAAAAGAGCTTGAGGAGGATGAGCAATTTTCATCAAAGGAGCTTGCAACGCTGATTTTTCAAAGGGCAGAGGCGTTCTATAAGACTGCACAGATATATGATTATGACCACAATACAGAAAAGATGAAAAACGCATTATCAGATAAACAACTACAAACAGAGTTTGACGAGGACTTGTTTTCACAGATTATGAAAAGAATGGTCATTTATGCGGACGGACGTGTAGACATTGAATTTATTAATGGACTGGCTATACATGAAAATTATAAAAATCCAAAGAAAGAGGTTGAAACATATGCAAACAGAAAAAGAGAAGAACATATCCGATACACAGCAGCAAGTGGAAGATAGAAAAAATAACACGGCAGAATCAAAAGGGAGAAAGACAGTAGCAGTATACTGCAGATTGGGCAGTGCTGAACAGCTACGTAAGGAAATTCAGATAGATGAGATCATAGAGGAAAGGCGCAAAAGACATATGCGGTTGGATCTCAGTTAAAACATATGAAAAATAGAGAGGATGACTAATATGCAGGCATTAAGGAAGAAAAACATATCCATCATACCCTCAAACCCAGCATATGACAAGACTATCAAGGTTCAATTCAAAGCCTTAAGGGTAGCAGCGTACTGTCGTGTAAGCACCCTTCTTGAGCAGCAGGAAGGTAGCTATGAAGCTCAGGTGTCGTACTATACAGAAAAAATACAGCAAAATCCAAATTGGAAACTTGCAGGTATTTATGCCGATGACGGAAAATCTGCAACGAACACTAAGAAAAGAGATGACTTCAATGCCCTGGTTGATGATTGTATGGCAGGAAAAATAGACCTTGTACTTACCAAATCCGTAAGCCGTTTCGCAAGAAATACGGTGGATTCACTGCAAACAATCCGTAAGCTCAAGGAGAAAAATATTGGTATCATTTTTGAAAAGGAAGGTATCAACACACTTGAGGGAAGTGGGGAGCTTTTAATTACTATCCTGAGCAGTCAGGCACAGGAAGAAAGCAGAAACTTAAGTGAAAATACACGCTGGGGATTTGAAAGAAAATTTGAAAAAGGCGTGGTAATGGTCAATCATAAAAAGTTTTTAGGGTATACAAAAGATGAATATGGAGAATTGGTTATTGTACCGGAGCAGGCACAATTAGTAAGAAGAATATATCGACTTTACCTTGAGGGATTAAGCACACAGCAAATAGCTGACACATTTATGGCTGAGGGGATAAAAACCGTAACAGGAAATGATAAATGGCATGACACTGTAATAGCAAAGATACTGCAAAATGAGAAATATATGGGAGATGTTCTTCAGCAAAAAACATATACTATAGACTTCCTTACGAAAAAACGAGTTAAGAATGACGGAATAGTGCCCCAGTATTATATTGAGGACAACCATGAGGCCATCATACCAAAGGAGATCTTTTTTCAGGTACAAGAGGAAAGAGCAAGGCGTGCAAGTCTCCACAAGCCTGCCGTTACGAGACGTGCCAATAAGGAAAAAAGCAAGTACAGTTCTAAATATGTACTTTCAGATATCCTTGTATGCGGAGAATGCAAGCATCCGTATCGCAGGCAGACATGGTCAAGAAATGGAGTAATTACCCCTGTGTGGCGATGTGAGAGCCGTCTGGCAAGTGGAACAAAAAACTGCAAGCATTCCCCAACCCTTAAGGAAAAACCCTTACATGAAGCGATTATGACGGCAGTAAACAACGTGGTGGAAAATCATAGAGAGGTTGTAGGAGCATTCAGGCAAAATATGATACGAATTATAGGAAGTTATTCAACTAAAAACCTGGAGTCAGAATTTGATGAGCAAATAAATATGCTTCAAAATCAACTGCTTGTTTTAATAGAAGAAAATGCTAAGCAGGGAGCCGTTGATGAGGATTTTGATGAGAAGTATAAAAGGATTGCAGATGAAATGCAGGAGCTTAAAATGAAAAAGCTTAAGCAGGCAAGAGAGAGGAAATTGGCGGGAGAATATGGACAAAGACTTGATGGAATGGATTCTTGTATAGGTGGGGCAAACTACGATATTAGAATGTTTGATGAGGATTTAATACGACGTCTTGTACTTAGAATAAGGGTAATAAGCGAATTAAAAATTGAAATTCATTTTAAGGCAGGATTTGTAATGCTGCAAGACGTAACGCTTTATGAATAGTAGTAAAATCACCTTCTTGGCTTTCTCGTTTCATGTAAATACACTAAGGATAGTCAAGAAGGTAATCTGTTATATAAAAACAAAAGGAGGACAAAATGAGTAAAAAATCAGCATTCGGATACGAGTGGAAAAACGGAGAACTCGTAATCAATGAAAAAGAATCAAGTATTGTAAAATGGATATATAGCAAGGTTTCAGAATATACAGATAACCCTCCGGATTATTTGATAAGAAAAACCATGGAATACGGTGATGAAGAACTTACCTATGACGAGGCGAAGAAAAAGGTCTCGTTATCCAAAATACTGCCTTATGTGACTGCAGAACTGAATGTCAGAATTAAGGAATTTGAAATCCGGCAGGCAAATGATATACAGAAATTCTTGGAATCAGAGCTGGATAGTGAAATGACTGCAGCTTTAGAAAAAGAATATATTTTACAAAAGGTATCGGGATATTCCAGAGGCGTTATTTTGCCTCGTGAGGGACGATATATTGGAAAAGAACCTAAACGTCGACAGGGATTAAGGAACATCACAGAAAGTAACGAGCCTTTTGTTTCAAAGGAAATGTATGAAAATGCGGTTAAGAGAATACAAGAGGGCATTAAGCATATTTCAAAAAAAGAACACGATGATGATTTCAGGCAGAGACATTTTTTTAAACGAATAGATGCTCTCCTTCCAACCGTTGACTTATATAAGCTGGATGAGTCGTTTAATTCTTCTGATGACAGCTACGCAAAGGAAGTGTTGAAAAAGATTAATGATATATTCTTCGATGTATACGGTGCGGATTACCTGGAAAGGAGTAATGAGTTTGTTGAAATGCCTGCTGTCATACGAGGACAAAAGAGCGGTCATGTTGGTCTTGCAATAATAAACATTGATATAAAGACCGGAGAACAATGGAGAACACACTTCCTGACACCAAGAGGCATAATTGAGAGACATAAATATGAAATATTCAGCGATGAATACAACTATGTTATGGAGACATATCCTACCTACGATTATTGGTATACGGGAGATAAGAATATAGATTTTGAGAACGAACCGGATGATATAATCAATATTCTTAACTCATATAACCCAGATCAGCAAGGGATGAAAATGGAATAAAGAAAGATAAAGTGTAAAGGGCGAAGCCTATGGTCAATTTATGATCAATAGGATTCGTTTTTTATGTTATGTATAGGAGGAATGAAGTTTGAATAGCAGAGAACAGATAGAAATAATAAAAAAGAAGTATCCTTCAGGAACAAGAATACAACTACTTTCTACAATGAACGATATGCAGGGTGTAGAGGAAGGTACAAAGGGAACTGTCATACATGTTGATGACATCGGTACTATTCACATGCGATGGGATAACGGCAGAGGCCTCGGACTTATTCCTGGTGAGGACAACTTCAAAGTTCTGTCACGTCCAGATGAAGAAATGAAGGAATCAGAGAATCAATCAAAAGAGCAGGAAGAGGGTATGGGCGGTATGAGTCTGTAGATAATTTTTGAAACAGGAGGTGTGTATGTTAATTGCAAAAGCAGTATTTGAACGAAAGATCAAAGAATTTAATACACGTAGGTGTGTTATTGATCATATTCAAATAATGGATGAAAATGAATATAACAGATTCAGTAGCAATTTGCTAAATGACAGAGATTTTATTTTAAATAATAAAGATGTAATGCATAGAGATTCTGCAGGACAGTTCCATGTATTGCTTGTACTTGATAAAGATAATGGAGATGGAGTTTTAATTGACAGCCAAGGATATGACTATCCAAGATATGTTGCCCTGATGCCAAATATTAAGCCTTATATTGAGCAGCAAATATCGTTGGCTGCGGAACAAATAATAAAGGAAGCCATAAAGGAATCATCTGATGTAAATTGGGACATTACATTTGATGAGATAGAAGCATTTCATGGATTAATAGTCAGAAAAGGAAATGGGATTGACACAATGCTCTTGGATGCACTGAATAGTAGAAAAGAGATATCATGGATAGAGATGAAGAATGAGTGTTTTGATATGGCTTTATATCCTGACTATTGTATTAATTTAGGAGGTAAAGCAAATCAAGGACAGAATCTGGAAATGTAGTTAAAATCATGAGTCGGTAATGTTACCGGGTCTTTTTTATTGAATGATATTTTTAAGGAGGAAAGAATGAGTGTAGAAATGGAAAATTTGCAGATTGGGTTTGCAAAGGAGAAATTGGATGCTTTGCGATTTTATATGAAAGAAAAAGAATTGACTGTAGAAGGAGAATTGCAAAAGCATGTAGATAATATTTATGAAAAACATGTTCCGGCAGTTACAAGAAGATATCTTGAAAGAAACGATGAGGAGCAGGAAGTGCAGACTGAGGAATCTGCTGCTATTAGTCCTGATGATTCTGAATCAACTGAAAGAAGTACACCTCGCGGAAGGGGCAGGGGAGGCAGAAGACAAAGTACGGAAGATCAAGCAGCTTCCGGAAGTCCTGAAGAAACTCATGGAACAACAGAACAAGAGAATGAACAAGACCAAGGAATGGAGCTAAGCATGTAATCATATTATTAATTTATTTGGAAAGGAGACAGAGTATAGATGAAAAAAGATATTGTGAGAATCAGCGTTGATGCTGAAAAGCTTAGAGCCGTTAAGCAATATATGGAGAAAAAGGAGTCAAAATTAGAAGATGAATTGACAGAACAAGTGCAAAAGCTGTACGAAAAGTATGTCCCTGCTAATGTACGAGAGTATATAGACGACAAGCAGGAAGAAGAAAACAAGGTCAAGAAGTCTGGAAGTCCTGCAAAGATAAAGGACGAATCCATTAATAGTTTTTAGGTAAGCAATATTTTAAGTTATATCGAATCTGAAATTGACATCGAAAAAATGAAATTTTGTGATATAATTAGATAAATAAAATTATATAAAATATCCAAACGCAAGGATTTATAACTGCGATGTGGTAATGATATTATTAATTATTGTAACTTTTTCAGAGGAGGTGAAGGAGATAAGCATGAAAAACAGAACCTATATAGCAATTGATTTAAAATCGTTTTATGCTTCGGTAGAGTGTATGGAACGAGGACTTGATCCATTGGACACTAATCTTGTTGTTGCCGATGCAAGCCGTACTGAAAAAACCATCTGTCTGGCCGTATCTCCTCCTCTCAAAGCATACGGTCTTTCCGGCAGATCGAGATTGTTTGAGGTTGTGCAAAAGGCAAAGGAAGCAAATGCAAAGCGTCTGCTTAAAGCACCGGGCAGAGTCTTTTCCGGCTCTTCTTATAGCGATACCGAACTTAAATGCTCACCGGATAGGTCATTAGACTATATTATTGCTACACCGAGAATGGCACATTATATAGAGTACAGCACCCGAATTTACAACATTTATTTAAAATATATTGCACCCGAAGACATTCATGTTTATTCTATAGATGAAGTATTCATGGATGTAACTGATTATCTGAAAACCTATAACCTATCTGCCCGTGAACTTGCAACAACAATGATTCTTGATGTGCTTAACACGACAGGTATCACTGCATCAGGCGGAATCGGAACTAATCTGTATTTATGCAAGGTTGCCATGGATATTCGTGCAAAGCATGTTCCTGCAGATGAAAATGGTGTAAGAATTGCTGAGTTGGATGAAATGAGTTATAGGAAATTTTTGTGGGAACATAGACCACTGACAGACTTCTGGCGCGTCGGAAGAGGATATGCAAAGAAGCTTGAGGAGCAAGGTCTCTTCACCATGGGAGATATAGCAAAATGCTCTGTCGGCAAGTCCACAGATTATTATAGCGAGGATTTGTTGTATAAGCTGTTCGGAGTTAATGCAGAACTTCTCATTGACCATGCATGGGGATGGGAGCCTTGTACAATTGCTGATGTCAAAGCATACAAACCAAGTACGAACAGCATCGGCTCGGGTCAGGTACTACATTGTGCCTATACATTTGACGGTGCTAAATTGATTGCTCGGGAAATGACTGATTTATTGGTGCTTGATTTAGTGGACAAAAGACTTGTGACCGACCAACTTGTATTGACAGTAGGATATGATATAGAAAATCTGACAAAGCCAGAAATAAAGAAATTATATAAAGGACCAATTACTACAGATCATTATGGGCGATCAGTTCCGAAATCTGCACATGGAACAATAAATCTTAAAAGGCAGACATCCTCAACAAAACTGATTATGAATGCAGCCATGGAACTGTTTGAACGTATTGTCGATAAAAATCTTCTTGTCAGGAGAATCAACATTACAGTAAATCATGTAGTTGATGAGTCAACTGTCAAGAAAGACGACAACATTGAACAGCTTGACCTATTTACTGACTATTTAGCTGTTCAGGCACAAAAAGAGTTAGAGGATGCTGAACTTGAACGTGAAAAAAAGGTACAGCAGGCAATGCTGGAGATAAAAAAGAAATTTGGAAAGAATGCAATCCTGAAAGGTATGAATCTTGAAGAAGGAGCTACAACACTGGATAGAAACAAGCAGATCGGAGGTCATAAGGAATGACAACAAAATATGACGACATCATTAATCTCCCACACCATGTCTCTGCGACACGTCCGCGTATGTCAGCAATTAACAGAGCGGCGCAGTTTTCACCTTTTGCAGCTCTGACCGGTCATGGTGCTGCCGTAAAAGAAACCGCAAGACTTACAGATAAAAGAATTGAATTAGATGAAAGTATAAAAGATGAACTGAGTCACAGGATGCAAATCGTATCGGATAGCATTAAAGAGCAGCCTGAAATTTCAATAACATACTTTAAACCGGATGAGAGGAAGAACGGTGGAGAATATATTACTGCCATAAGTTCAGTTAAAAAGATAGATGAACATGGACGAGTTGTTGCAATGAATGATTGTACAATAATACCAATTGATGATATAATTAACATAGATGGAGAGATATTCGAAACTATTGTGTTTCGCTCTGGTGATGAGTGAATAAGGATAAATAGGAATTTGTAGAGGAGATTATTTATATAATCGTAGAAAACTGTCTAGTGATTATTGGATGAATTTCAGTGTGGGTTCTTTTGTTTGTCACATTGCTGTTTCGCAGATTCAAAAATGTGATGAATTAGTTGTGAGATTTAGTTTCTTGTTGAAGATTAAGTTTGGAGGATATAGAAATGGTTGAGTATGTTGAAGAACTAAATTATAAGATAACCGAAAATAATTATATTAAAGAATTACAAGAATTATTCAGAGATTCAGAATTGGTGACTACGGTCAATAAGAATGAGAGTTTATACAGCTTAAGTTGTATTTTGAAGAAAAATTTTCGAGATCATGATGTCAAAATTGGTGTATATATTGAATTTGATAAAAAAGTTTTATACAGAATCAAGTTGAATTTAGAACCAATGGAAAGTGATGAAACTACTAACTATGAGATGGATTTGAAATTGTTTTATTTCGAGGAAATCAAGAGCCGTTTACTTGATTCAATAAACAAGCCTAAAGACAAATTTACACTAAGAGTATACAAGAGCATATATAATGCAACACCTATTTATGGATATTACGAAACTAATGGTAGTAACAAGATTTCATTTCATACTTTGTACAAAATAGAAAAAAACGAGCCGTTAACAGAGCACATTATTTGTTTTGATATAGAGGTTATGGAACGCAGTTTTGAAAGAGCAAAATCTTTGGCTAATAACGTAATATCTGATTTTTGCGGATATCTTTCTGTTTTGTTAGATATTGGATTTCATGAGCCAGCATCAAAATATGTTAACTTTATTAGAACAGACTATATTGGTGTAGATAAAGTGCTTAAACATGAACGTTATAGGACTTCTTTTTATGATCAGGAGCTTAATCTATATGTTAAGGATAATATGAATGGATTATGTACAGTAGAAGATGTGAAAAAAGGAAATTTTGACAATGGTTATTATTCTATAAGTTCTTATGATGGAGTAAATACAGTACAGATGAAAATGGGTACTATATCATCCATTGAAAAAGCTTTTGCTTCTCATAGGCTATATAAAGTTAAGGACATGGTGAAGGGCTCGGAAGATAATGCACATGAAAAGGTAGACGAAATAAATGTTGAACCACATTTTCCCAATCAACCAATAGTTATTCCTCATGAGTTAAGAAAATATATTCGTGGTATAGAGCAATATAAAAAGAATCATTACGAACAATTTCTTTTTTTTAGAGCAGCTTGTAGACTTTACAATAAGAGCAAAGTTTTAAGCATGGAAGGCGCTTCTATAGAAGTATCTTTTCTGGTAGCATGTATTGAAACATTATCCAAAACAGAAGAAAATCAAAGCTTTTCATCATTTGCTATGAAATTTAATAAAGAAGCTAACAAGGATGATTTGGATTTGTTGTATGGTATTAGGTCTAAATTATTTCATGCTGGATCTTTTTCATTTTTTGAGTATGAATTTGATATAAATCCAAATAGTAATCCATTATATTTAGAATTCAGACAAAAATATGTTATGTTTAAATCAGTTTTACGAAAAACATTTGTGAACTGGGTTAAAGAAAATATAATTGTAGACTTGGAATAATATTGCATTGGGGTTGTGTTGATAAGGGAAGCGACAAATTCCAATTTATAAAGAGAAATAATAAGCAGGAGCGGGATAGATGACATAATAGCTTTTAGGAAAATAAAGAACTTTATAGACACTTATTTATATGAGTCAAAAAATTGTTTCTAAAAAAAATAATAAATTAAACATATAAATGGGAATTTAACAGACTTAGTAGTAATTATCTTTTAAAATATTTGTTGTATTAGGAGAGAGTCCTATGGATATCATTAATTCAATTATTGATAATATAAAAAGCCTTTATAATGCCAAAAAGGAAAAAAAAGATGCACTTTTTAATGAATATATTGAAATGACATATTCGAATACTGAAATCGTATATAATGATTTCAAAGAAACCTTATATAAGGCAAAAGAAGATGCAGAAAGTGGTTGCTCTCTAAAAATTATAATTAGAAATTTGGAAGGTAGTAGGTTAAAGTTTAAATCAACTCGTGATAAGATACGTTCTGCACTCACTATGGGATATTACAGTGATAGTGATAATGAATTAATTTATTTTTATGTTTATATATGTGGTATTTTGCAAGGAGGAATGAGACAATCCGTTGAGGAGCGCATTATAAAAGGTATTGGTCCTAGAGAGAATTTAGAAGAACTCAAAACTGAAAGTAGAGAACATACTTTAATAGATTTAATAGAAAGGTATAAAGATATAATACCTTTCTATCATGAAGAAAATCCGATTGAATATAAAATACTTTATATAAATGATATTCATCATAAAAAGATTTATTTGAAAAAAGATGGTATTCTAGAAGATAGAATATTTAGAGATTCATTTATACAAGATATTGAGCATCAAATATATAGTATAGATAAATACTGGGAAAAGTTATCAAATGAATATTCAAGATTGAAATATAAAAAAATAAATTAATATATTAAATTTTAGTAAGACAATATACAAATAATCATATTATAAAGAAATGACATGGAAGTGTAAGTTACATAAAAATGGTTTTACTCCATCCTTAAATCAGTCATAATTTTTCGCCATGTAATGATAATCAGGCTTCATTAAGCATGACAAAAAATGTGGATTTGTTCAATGTGGTTTCAGGCAATATTCGGACACAAGCTTTGTGGATAAACCATATTTTAAGCTTAATCCCAATTAGAATAATTACGGATATAAATGTTAGGAGACTAACCGAGTATGGGGTATCAAGTTGGGGAAATCTCCATAAAAGATCATTTTACAGTATATAAAAAATGTATATTTTTTAATAAAATATCGATATATATATGGATTGATATGTTATAATGAATAAACGTTTCTACTTAAAGTTATAAATTTAGAAAATTAAAGGATGGTAAATATGAATTCAATAAAAATAGAGATGGGTGCTATTTTATCATTGAAATTGGCTATTCATAGACATAATTTAATGAAGGATTATATAAATGATAATGATAAAGAGCCTTCATGGGATGGATTTATCTATTTGTATAAATCAGATGATTTGAAAGTGGAAAATATAAAATATAGGATACCATTGCAAGTTAAAGGAAAAAATCAGCAGGATTTATTAGAGCAGCAATGGGTTAACTATCAGGTAAAATATAAGCATCTCAGAAACTATTATCATGATGGAGGAGTTTTTTATATAGTGGTAGTTATTTCTGATGATAAAGAAAAAACGTCAATATTTTATAATCCTCTCACAACAATAAAACTGGCAGATTTGCTTAAAGGAACAGATAATAAATTGCCTAATCAGACAAAGGGCATTTATTTACGACGCTTGAAAGATAATGATAGTGTCGAGTTGTATAAAGTATTGGCACAATTTGGACTTGATAGAGAAAAACAGGGTAGTGGTAATGGAGAAATCATTAAAAAAGCAATAAATATTGATACAATGACTAGTATTGATTCTCTCAAAGCAACATCATATACTGCAAAATCAGAAGAAGATATTATGAAAGAAATTGTAAGAGGTGAGATTAGTTTATATGCTCATCACTCAGATATTGACTTGTGGTTACCACTTGATTATTCACATCAAAAGGGAATGATAATAAAAAAGATTGTTAGTGTTGATAAGGCAATAGGGATTGATGGTGTTAATTATTATGACTCTTACTCTGTAGAAATATCTTCTGAAGATTATGAAAACCCAGTTATTATAGTAAGTGAAAATTTAGTATTGAATATGTTTGATGGGAAATTTAATTTTAAATTAAATGGAAATCTTAATACCCTATTGAAAGATGTAAATTTTATAAAATCTATGGAAAAAGGTAAATCTTTTTATTTGAATAATAAAAAAACAGTAGAGTATAGTAATGCAAATATTCCAGAAAATTTAAAAAATCAAATGAAATTAATTTTAGATTTAAGTCAAGCTTTTGTTGAAATTGGCTTTACCTGCAATAAGAGATTTGATGAATTTACAGATGAAAATTGGAAGTGCATTAATGAATTGCTTAAGATTTACTATAGGAAAATAAGACCAAAAGAAGGTAATGATAATGCATGGTATATGTGGTATTGGGATGATAAGGTGGTTCCCTTATTTTTGAATATTAATGAAAAATGTGAAATTGAAGTTATAAATTGGTTTACCACCAAAAATTATGGCATGTTTGTTGAAAAGGACAAACAATATGCTCTTCCCAACTTCATTTTTTTAAAAAGAGATATTCTTGGAAAGCTATATGATGTTGATAGAAAGATATGGTTTGAAGAAGTAGAAAGGATAAAATACTCTGAAAGTATCCATCCGGAAATATTCCAATGTTTTGTTGAGTTTGTAGCCGCTTATGATATGGTTCATAATGAAATATATTATGATATTGCCAATTATATGATAGATAAAGTATTAGAGGTGCTTCCAGAAGATGAGTATGGAATTATTAATAAAATGCAGTTGTTAAAAAGAAAAAGGATATTGTCAGAGGAAGAAATTATAAAATTAGAAAAAATAGAAGAAAAATCATATAATCCTATAATTAAATGTGCTGTTAACATCTTGCTGGAGAATAAGCGAAAAGCTCAAAAATTATTATTAGAGTTGCCCGAAGAAGATCAGAAAGCAATGATGAGTTATCCAATATACAATTTATTATAAATGAATTTGCTAGATATGAACTAATGTGGGTAAAACACTTGAAGATGTCAGGAGAATAGGATTAAAATAATAGAGATTTTGAGGGGTAGATAAAATGAATATTCCATTAACAGATGCTATAATAATAGCTTTATCAAATATGGTTGATGATGCAAAAGGAGAAACCAGAAAACCTAGCCATTATGATATTGGTTATGAGATAGAACGGGTTGGACTATTAAAGGCAGATCCAAAACAACAAGGCATGACAGTGGGAAAAGCAAAAAGAGTTCGAGCTGTATTAAATTGGTCAATGGAAAATAATTATGAGGCAGGGGAAAGACTAGCTAAACGAATATTGGAGCTTGTGAGAGGAGTCGGTGGATTCAGAAAAGAATCACCGAACTATATTGGAATTTATGCTGTTGAAGATATTAAAGGTGTTTTGAAAACTGTAGGTGTATCATTAGGAGAAGATGGAACAATAGTGCCAGTTATTATAGATAATTTGCCTATAGTAGAACAAAAGTATGCGTTAAAAGTTTATATTCAAAGGGCTAAAAGAGGTGCAGAGGATGCAGCTTTATTGGTAGGAACAAGTAAGGATTTATTGGAAGCTGTTTCTGCATATATATTACAAGTTAGATGGGGGAGCAATCCAAGCATAATGAATTTTCCTACTTTATTAGGACAAGCTTTTACCGCATTAGGATTAGCAACTACAAATGACCCAATTGTCTCTGGGGAAGCAGTTCAAAAAAGAATGGAAAGAGCTTTTTATGAGGTTGCGTGTGCTGTAAATCAATTGAGAAATAAACAAGGGACTGGTCATGGACATCCATTTGTATCGACAATAAAACATGAAGAGGGTAAGGCTGCAATAGAAACAATGGGTATCATTGCAGAATATATGATAAATAAATTATAATGGGTGTAAATATAATTAATAAAATTATTTTTATATTATATGATTGGAGTTTCAAAATGATGAATCTTGGTTAATACATACAATAAATAGTAAATGTTAACCAAATATAAGGCTTAATAATGTAGGATTATTTTGCTAAATGAGATTGTAATGCCTCATCATCATATAAGGTTAAGAAAGGGGAAATATGAAAAAGTATTACGCAGAGCGACATGGATTGCTTACGGAACAGTTACAAATAAATTTTAAAGAATTATTATCTTATTTCAACCAGTTATTTAGGTATTTTTCAGATAAAGGCTACTTTGAAGTAGCCATCAAAGGTGCATGGATACATAATTCTAATAACGATGAGAGTAAACAAGTGTTATCACCTAGTTTATTACCATCACCAGAAATATATTTTGCTATACATTTACAAAATAAAAAAGCTTGGCCCATTTGGGAGTACATTGAAAAATATGATGAAAAAACATTGTTTTCTGTAATTGAAATTTTATATGATCACATTGGCTTATATAACTATACTACAGCTAAGTTTGAGAAAGATGAACAGAAAAAGGAATTTGCAGAACACATTAATAATATATTGAGAGCTTATAAAGAAGGCTACTATCTTGAACCAACTAATGGATTTATTATGAAGATCCCTAATATAGCTTTGCGTGAACAGTTAGAATATGTTGGTTCAGAAATGTCGGATTCTGTGTTTGAACAATTAACTATTGCCTCTAAGTTATACTATCAATTTGATTCTGCAATTGAACAAAAGAAGAAGGCGATTAACATATTGGCAGATATTTTAGAGAAGGAACGGGAAGGAGTAAAAAATATTTTAAATACAGAATATGAGATTTCAAAGAATGAACATGACAAATTGATATTTAGTATTGTGAATGGTTTTAATATTCGTCATAATCGTGCTGACCAAAAAGGAAATTATAGTAGAGAGATTTGGTACGACTGGATGATGCAATACTACACAAGTGTAATAATTGCGTTTTACAAATTGAAAAGGAAGTATACAGAATGAAAATCAAAAAAATTCAAATATTTCCAATTGTTTAAGTCTGAATATTAAAGTTTGGGATAAGAATATAGACGATATAATAAGAGGGATGAAAGAAGAAGTGTTTAAGTATATTAATGTTAATATAAGTTAGGAAACAAAAAAACATTCATGCGTTTGTTGTGTAAAAACTTAAATTATCCTTCAAATACAGCCCAAAATATGGTATGCTAAAGGGGAATAGTAGGATTGGGGGTGCAAGATGGCGAAGAAAAAAGATATAGAATCTACAACAACTAAATTCAATAAAAAAGTAAAAAACATTTCAGTAGATACGAAGGCAGGAAGTATAGCATATAATAGACTTGATATGCAGGTCAGCCAGACATTACATATGGCTATTGAGCTGTATGACAGTTTAGATTATTTGTTTATACTAGATTATTATGATGATATCACCTTGTTCGAGGACGAGTTCAACCCTGAGGTTGTAAGCTATTATCAGATGAAAACGAACGATGAATCTATTAGTATAAGCACAGCTATCTCAGAAGATTGGATATTAAAGTTATACAAGCAATTGGAAAGACCAGATTGGATTGTAAAAGAACTTGGACTGATTACTAATTGCCCGCTGAAGATAACTATAACCTTAAAGGACGACGAGGGGAAAAACCATAGGAATACATCCTCATGTATGTCTGAAAGAACAACATTTTCCAAGTTTAATACTGCTACTGTTGAAAAAATTAGAGAGGATATTGCAAAAAAACTTGGTAAAAGTAAAGACGATATTGATCTTTCCAAGTTTGTTCATATGCGAACTACTCTTTCAATTCTCAAACATAAGGATATTGTAGAGCAGGAGATGGGAGAATTTTTGCACAAAAAATATCCTCGTATTACGATTGACTCGGTAAAGGCTGTTTTTGGCTCCATGTTGGAAATATTAACAAAGAGGCAAGCGTATGAATTGTCAGATGATGATGCAACATATGTACTTGTGCGTGAGAAAAAGGGAATGGCCAAAAGTGATTTTACTCGTATCATTGAAGAAGCTATGATCATTTCTATTCCACCGTTTGAAGAAGTCCTAAAAATTACTGGGCTTCCTGATGAAAAAAAATATGAAGCATCTTTTGAGTATACCCAGATACTATCGGATTCTCAAACTAAATCCGAATCTTTCACAAATATTTTTGTACAAGTGCGAGGTTTGTATATTAAGCATGAAAAACATGCATCTGAAACAATATTGACATATGTGAATCGATTGTGTGATATGCTATATAAAAAGAGTTATGTGATTGAACCTGTATATAATAGGATGTATATCTGTGTATTAATCGTTTGCATTCTAATCAATGAAGGTAGGAGAGCCGTATGAACGAAATGTATTTCAAGAGTATTTTAATATCAGATGTCCAAAAGCATAAGGCTTACTTTCAAAGATTCTCTAAGGGATTCAATGTAATTACAAGCATAGATAATCATGTTGGGAAATCCTCTTTACTTAAGTCTCTCTATTATACATTAGGTGCTGAGGTTGAGTACGATGCCATATGGGATAAAAATTCTAAATTATATGAAGTGAATATTTGTGTTAATGGTCAAGATTATAGAGTTGCGCGGTTCCAAAAAAACTTTGCGATATTTCGTGGAGATGATTTGATATTATTAACTCGAAGCGTTTCTCGAGATTTAGCAAAGAAACTTTGCGAAATACTTGGATTCTCAGTGTATCTTCCGAATAAGAACACTAAAAAAACTGAGTTGGCGCCACCTGTTTTTACATTCATGCCATATTACATTGATCAAGATACCGGTTGGAGTGGTCTTTATAATAGTTTTTCCCAGATAGATCAATATAAAAAAGATGATAGAGTAAAATCATTATATTATCATTTAAATATATATACCCGTCATACAGTGGAGTTAATGGCTCAGCGAGATACTCTTAAAGATGAAACAATTCAATTAGAGGAAGATGAGAGAAGAATAAAAACAATATTAGGGGGATTAGTGCAAGAAATACAAAATCTTCTACCGGCTGAAACAATAGATGAACTGGAACGAAATCTTCAAATTCCTAAGCAGGAGATAGCTTTTCTGGTAAAGCAGATGGGTGAAGTCAGAAACAAAATACAGAGTTTAGAAACAACGCTTCAACAACATAACCACCAACTATTGGTTATACAAGAGTATCAAAAAATTAAAATCAAAGCAGTTCCTGCTGAGAAAAAGAGTATTAATGTATGCCCACAATGTGGATATACATTTGATGAAGAAATTTATAATATTGTTCGTTCCAATTATAACATGAGGAATGAAGAATATATGTGTCAGCAGATCCAGCTAATAATAGAATCTATCAACGAAGAGTTAGATGATTATAAGAAACAATATATTGATTTAATGGCAATGCTTAAAGAAAAAGAACAAGCATTTGATGAATCTCAAGAAGCCTACGAGGTGTATACAAGGCAACGCGGTCTGAAAGATTCTGTAAACCATTTTAATCAACAACTTGGAGAGAATGAATTCAGAAAAACTGAAATTGCCAAAGACATTAAACAAATCGGGAAAGAATTATCAAAACTTCCTAATAAGAAGGAGGTAGAAGAAAAATATATTGAATATGTACGATTAAACATCATTCATTTAGATGCATGGACCCCATCTTATGAAGATAATATCAAATTACTTAAGCCTATAAAGGCACAGGGAACCTTAGAAAATAAAATAATACTGGCTCAAGTAGTTGGACTATTTCAAACAATGGAATATTTCAAAAGTAGTGCTATACGTTTGCCGTTTGTCGTTGATTCACCAAGAGCAAAAGAGGCAAGTCTATCCAGTAGTAAAGAAATTCTGAAGTTGATTTTTGAGGTAGATATGCTGCCACAAGTGATTTTAGCGACAATGGATTACAATGATTTTGCAGATGAAATCACTACTGCAACGGATACTATTTTTCTTAAAGAAAAGCGCAGTTTGTTAAATGCGGACAGCTATTTAACCAATCAAGTCCATATTGAAGATTTATTAGAGCTGTTAAAGGATGTTTAGAATTTTATTGATATAGGATTGGAAGGGATAAAATGAGCAATGAATTCAAAATAAAGACTATAGGTGTTGTTTAGTATAAAATGCAGCATATTAGAAAATAAAATTGTATTTAATGTTATAAAAAAGAGAATATATATAGTTAATATTACTGTGAAGCATTGCATAAAGATTCATGAGTTATGCTTTTTGTATTGTGTATTTTCTGAACAGGCAGGGCATTATAATGGGAAAAAACTATATTTATACTTAATTCTTTAGAATTAGCTATAATTTATTATAAGATATAGAGAGTGACATTATTTCATTGCTATTTTGTTATCAATTATAATAAGATACCTAATAAGGAAGTGTAATAAATGGAAAAATACTTATTTTTAGATGCGAACATATATATAGATGCAAGATATTCATTTGAAAATCCAAGAATGAAGAAACTTTCAAAATACATTTATCGTGAAGGTGTTAATTTGCTTGAATGTAGTACTCTTGTAGGAGAGGTTGAAAAACATATAAGAAGTGATTTAGGGAGTGCAATATCAGAGTTAAATAAGGTTCTAAAAATGAAAGAATTTGCACCTGTTAGATATGAAACAGCATATAAAGGTAAGTTAGAAAAATTAGATGAAAATGAAGTAATTGATTTAGTAATTTCTAAGTTTGATGATTTCTTGGATCAAAACAACAGAAGAAAATTTTTACTTGATGGGATAAGTGTTGAAGAAGTTATGCGTGATTATTTTCAGATGAATCCACCTTTTGAAATGAGTAAACCTAAAGAATTTAAAGATGCAATAATGATAAAAGCATTAAAACAATTTCAACAAGAATTGGATGAAAAGATAGTTGTAATTTCAAAAGATATTGGTTTTTGTGAAGCTTTTAAGAATTGCGACGACTTTATTGTTTTTGAAAAGTTAGATGATTATTTTAAGTATATTCAAGATGATGCTATATACACAATGCTTCAAAAATCATTTGAAAATGATGTAGATTATGATGAAATTGTGGAAGAATTATCTGAGCTGGTAAAGGATTTTAACTTTTATTTTGATGAAAGAGAAGAGTTTGAGGTACTCGCTACAAAAATTGATAACATATCATATGATTTTGACTATTCAGAGGTGGAAGATGATCATACAATTAAAGTATATATTACAGCTTATTTTTCATTAGTATTACAATGCAAGTATTTGGATATTAGCAATTCGTACTATGATAGAGAAGATGATGAATATATTGTAAAGAGTTATATCGAATCAAAGGAAATACATCATTTTGAACATGAGATTATTTTAGAATATTTATATGAACAATTAGAAGATGAAGACACTGAAAATGAAGAAAAAGTAAAATTATCATTTAGTTGTATAAATACTGAGATGTATGGCATGTATATTGATTTGACAAGTGATAACACTCTTTGGGAATGTATCGATGAGAAAAGCTTTATGTCAGATAAAGATAAAAAATGGTATGAGAACAATGTTGTTAAGTGTATTGAATGTGGTAGGGTATTAGGTTTTTCTGACAATTGGAATTTTCATGATTATAATGGAGAACCTTTGTGTAAAGACTGTGCGGTGACAAATGAAAGGGGCTTTATATGCTCTATATGTGGATATAAGCATCCGTATAATTGTATGGGAAATTCAGGACAATACTGTATTGACTGCGAAGAAGAATATGATAAATAATTATGAATTAATATAAATGACTGTACATGAGCAAGAACACATATCCATTATTACAGTTATTAAGTAAACATTTAATTTTATCTCAACTATTAATTAATGTAGTACTCTTTATTTTTCCTATAAAAAAGAATTAAGCATGGTGGAATGCTCACTCTTGATGAAAAACTGTTAAGACTAAAGTCCTCAGCGTGCTGAGGATTTTATTGTTGACAGCTTTATCTCTACTAAGTTAGAAATCGAAAGATGAGAGTTGTCATGTTATAATTAGTATATCTTTGTTATAAAAAACAAGGGGTAAGTTTGGAATTGTTGAAAATATACCTTGACACCAAGGGGGCACCAGGATTGACGGTCATCAGAATTGCAGCAACAGGGCACGTTGAGTGCGTGATTCTGATGCAGAATTGTGGTATAGCGGGCAAAAAATAGAGTTTGACCACAACATATAGTGGTTTGAAGGCAAAAAAGGGGTCAAAATCGGAGCAAAAAATGCACGATTTTGACCCCTATTTTTTGCAAAAAATACTGATGCAGAAGCCGAATTTTTAGATACACCCTTAAAATAATGCTCAAAAAGATAATAATTTATAGTGAGAAGAGTTGCCATATGGTAGCTCTTTTTCTATGTTATAAAGCATGGTCGATTTACCTATTCTGATAACTCATAGTAAGTTGTTTGTAAAGTGTCATTTATTTTTGAATCTTTTAATCCAACAAAATACATGTAAAACAGTTTGATGTAGTTGTAAATAATAAGAGTAATTATAGAATAATTTGAAAAAAATTTACAATCATACATTGAAATATATATTGATGGTAATACTGAATATAGTGGATTTGCTCCAAAATCTTTTTATGGGCAGGTCTTTTATATGGTTGATATAAGAACCTTATTGAGATATCAATTTCTATACTAAAACATGAAATGAAAAAAGAATAACATCTAATATAAAGAAATAAATCACTCTCCTTAATTATAGTTAAAAATAGTAAATTAATAAAATAGGGTTGACAAATAAATAAAAGTAAGATAATATGAGTATATGAACAACTATTCATATAAGTGCATTAGGAGGTAAACAAATGGACAATCCAAAAGATGAAATTTTTAATAAAAGAATTCAGGATAAAATATATACACTGTTTAGTACGATGGCATATCCGGTACGGATTCGCATTCTGAACCTCTTAAGCACCGGAAAATATACTGTAATGGAAATTGCAGAGCAAATGGATATGACACAAAGTGCTGTTTCTCATCAGCTTAAATTGTTGAGAGAATCAAATTTGGTTAAGTTCGTTAAGGTTGGAAACAAAAAATACTATGAGCTTGCCGATGAACACATTTATGAAATTTACAGACTTGCAGTTGAGCACGTTAAGGAGGAAATGAATTATGAGTAAACAAGAACATAAAGATCACAATCACGACCATGGTCGCGGACATGAGGACCATAATCACGGCGGGAAAACTGCTGTAATAATGTTTTTTATAGGATTGGCAGCATTTATTGGAGCATATTTTGTCGACAACGAAACCTTAAATATTGTACTAAACATAATTGCTCTGGTAACAGCGGGTTATCATATTATCATTGAAGGAGTGCTTGATACTTTCAAGCAATCGATTAAGTCCAAAAGGTTTAAGCCGAATATTCACTTGTTAATGACGTTAGCAGCTATTGGTGCTTTGATCATCCGGGAATATCATGAAGCATCCATGTTGATTCTGATTTTTGCCGGAGCTCACTTTTTAGAAGAATATGCTGAAGGCAAAAGCAAAAAAGAAATTACAAATTTATTGAAACTTAATCCTACAAAAGCACGTTTGTTAAAAGAGGATGGCAGTGAAGAAGAGGTTGATGTTTCGGTGTTAAAGGTTGGAGACAGACTCCGTGTCTTAAACGGAGATCAGGTACCAACGGATGGAATTATTTTGACAGGTGAAACTTCAATAGATCAGTCAGCTATTACAGGTGAGAGCATCCCGGTTGAAAAGAAGACTGGAGATAATGTTTTCGGTAGTACAATGAATGGATTGGGCAGTTTTACAATGGAAGTTACAAAAGATTCAAGTGATACGGTGTTTTCGAAAATCCTGCAGCTGGTAAGTCAAACTCAATCAAACATTTCAAAAACAGCTGTAATGATTAAAAGAATTGAACCTGTGTATGTAACAATAGTATTAATACTTGCACCAATTTTTTACTGGCTTGGCACATCAGTCTTTGCATGGAGCTCACAAGAAAGCTTTTATAGAACAATGGTATTTCTTATTGCTGCATCACCATGTGCATTAGCAGCAACAGATATTCCGGCGACATTATCTGCGATAAGTAACTTAGCTAAACGTGGAGTATTGTTTAAAGGCGGTTCCTACCTTTCAAATCTGTCAGATTTAGGAGCAATTGCATTTGACAAGACAGGAACTTTAACTCAAGGTGAACCTGCTGTTACGGATATATTCTTTGATTCATCAGTTGGAGAAGATTCAAAACAAAACTATCTTGATATTATTGCTTCAATGGAAAAGAAATCAAATCACCCTCTTGCTGATGCCATTATAAAGCATCTTCCGGAAGCAAAAGATTTGGATCTTGATGTGGAAAATCTTGTAGGAACCGGTTTAGTTGCGAACTACAGTGGAACTGATTACAAAATTGGCAAGCCATCATCTTACAAAGCCGTTTCAAATGGGATTAAGCAACATACAGAAGAATATGAGAGCAACGGAAAAACTGTTGTATACTTTGGAGTAAATAATACTGTTGCAGCACTGGTCGCAATTCAAGATATTCCAAAAGAAACAGCGAAAAATGCAATTAAATATTTCCAGAATGAAAATATTCACACAGTAATGATTACCGGAGATGCGGTTAAAACAGGGCAAGCTATAGGGAAATCTTTAGGGATTGACGAAGTAAAAGGAAATGTTCTGCCTGAAGATAAGTCACGTATCATAACTGAATTAAAAAATAAATACAATGTTGTGGCAATGGTTGGCGACGGCGTGAATGATGCTCCGGCGTTAGTTACGGCAGACATAGGTGTAGCCATGGGAGAAGGAACTGATATTGCAATTGATGTAGCGGATGCAGTCCTTATGAAAAATGACTTGAATCGACTTGCATATACACATAAAGTTGCTAAAAAACTGAGAAAAATTGTGTGGCAAAATATTGCGTTCTCAATGCTGGTCGTTGTTGCATTAATAACTATGAATATCATTGGAGTTATGAATATGTCGTTTGCTGTTTTAATACATGAAGGAAGTACATTGGTTGTTATTGTAAATGGATTAAGACTATTACGGAATACTTTCAGCTCTTAACTAAACAACCGATTTAATATAAGAAATAAATTTACTGTATTTATCAATTGAATAAAATATCCAAAAAGCACTAAGATGTTAGATTTTAGTGCTTTTTTGTTTTCAGAAAGGAGAAGACATGTTAATAAAATATAAGAAAAACAAAAGAATTGCTTGTTACGATTCTGATAGCCTTGTATCTGGTAACAAGGCTAAGGTAGAACCACGACCACACGGACCATTTTTAAGTTGTGGAGATTGCACGTATCCTTCTCATGGCTTTATGTGCTATAGCTCAGAGGGAGACTGTCTAAGAACCTATATGAAAAAAATAAATCAGAGAAAGGAGAAAATAGAATGATATATGCTTTGTTTTCAAATCAGCGGACAGACCTACCACCATTCTCTGTATGGTTAGTCAATGGGCTGGCACAGCATATTAAACAACTGCATGATAAGGGAAATATTCTGCCTATAGAGTAATGATAAATGCTAAATTTGAGGATATTAGCCTTGAAGATGCTCTTAACCTATCCTATCAAACTGAGACACTTTCTGTTATTAGGGAAGCAACTACAACTGCAGATTATGTACGGCACATACTCTCGAAATATTGCATCGAATGTGAAAAGGATTTATTTGAAAGTGCTGATTTGTATCATTATGGCAAAAAGCTTATAGAGGAAAAAGGTGCAGTGCTTACAGAGTATGGTGTTCTGTGGTCACTGACTGGCTAAACTATGGATCAATATCTTCAACTCCTGACCATAATTAGGTATGGAAATGAAATAACAAATTCTTTATTAATCTTTATATAGCTTTCTGTCAACATCTGTGGCATTGTGTTGTACTTGAAGGAGGTGCATATAATGGAGTCATGGAAGGAATCTCTGCAAGTTGCATTGAACGAAAGATTTGATTCGGCATTTGCCGAGCTGACAGAATCTAATGCCGATGTTCAGAAAGCTGTAAAGCAACAGTTGGATACATCAGCTTTAGTAAAGAATCATCCGAAATATGATGATGAGCTGAAACAGATGGTGGACTCATACTTTGAAGCAGTGCAGCTTTTATTAGGCGAGTACAGCCGACATTTATACATCCAAGGAGCCAAGGACTGTGTGACAGTACTAAGGGAGCTTGGCGTAATTAAGTAGTACAGGCAATGATGTCTGTGCTTTTTTAGACTCTATAATTAAAACAAGGCCGTTTCCCCAGACAGGAAGCGGTCCTGTTTTTTGTGAACTTTTGCTATGCCTTTCTTTTGAGGGAAACGACCCGAAAGGAGGCAAAGATGCTAAAGGAGCAACTTGCAAAATATCTGTACCGCTACCACCATGGTGCAGAAAATGCTGCTATAAGCAAGACATTGGAAAGTGAACTTAATATTTCAAGTCGTGAGCTGCGTGACCTTGTTAATGCACTTCGGTGTGACGGTATACCTATTGCCAGCGACCAAAGCGGATATTATTATGCAAAAACAGAGAAGGAAGTGCGAATGACCATCCGGCATATGAAAAATCGTATTGTCGGAATAAATACTGCTATTTCCGGTCTGAAGCGTTCTCTCACGGCATTTGATGATACGCAGCAGATGCGCTTACCATTGGAGGGAGGTGATGACCTCTGAATAGTTTTATGTCGTGGATCGGTGGAAAGAAAGCTCTGCGTGATCTGATTGTTACCCTATTTCCTCTCTACTATGAAAGGTACATTGAGGTTTTCGGAGGTGGAGGCTGGGTGCTGTTTCACAAACCACCCGGAAATGACTTTGAAGTCTACAACGATTTTAACGGCTTGCTGGTCAATCTATATCGTTGCGTACGGGAAAAACCTCAAGAGCTAATTAATGCCCTTTCATATTGTCTCAATTCCCGTGAGGATTTTGAGATTGTAAGAAATGCCCTTTCACGTGATAGTCCCGCTTCCGATGTACAAAAGGCGGCATGGTTCTATCAGCTGATTCGATATAGCTATGCATCGGGGTTAACCAGCTTTGGAAGTCAGCCACATGATATGCGCAGCAATTTTCCTATTATTGAGCAGGCCCACAGAAGGCTTGCTAAGGTGGTTGTTGAAAACAAGGATTTTGAGAAACTGATTAAGCAGTATGACCGCCCTGTAAGCTTTTTCTATTGTGATCCTCCATACTACATGACAGAAGGATACTACAAAAATGTCGGTGAAGAGGGCTTTACAGAAAGAGACCATATTCGTTTGAGAGATATACTGATGCAGATAGAGGGCAAATTTCTGCTTTCATATAATGACTGCGAATTCATAAGAAATCTATATTATGCTCCAAATATTCAGGTAGAAGCCTTTACGAGGATAAATAATATCAAGCAGCGTTATGATAATGGGGCGCAGTTTCCTGAAATCCTTATAGCCAATTATGATATGCATGAAAGAGAGAAAAATGCTCCGTCTCAGCTTAATCTGTTTGACGAGAGCAATATTAATATTTAGGAGGATCAATATAATGAAATCAAAAAAGAATAGTCATACCGTTATTCTTCCCGACTATGCATGCGAGAAGGCAGGCTTCACAGCGGAAGATACATTGGAGCTTTATATTACCAATGGCATACTTGTACTATTTAAAGACAATATGACTGCAATGGATATGGCTAATACAATTGATAGCCTTAGTATCCTGGCATCAGACCTTATTGTAGAACTCACCGCTGCTTGCGGGATTTGCGATAATTGCTTCGGCGATGAGTCGGAGGAAGCAGATATTCCGTTATGTGATAAGTTAGTAGATTTTTCAGATGAAATAGGTGAAATTACAGTTAAGGAAGCTGAAGCTAAACAGGGTGTATGTGATGTGCCTGAAGGAATATTGACAGTGCTGGCAGCATCAGGTGCATGCCTTGCAAAATTAGATGATCTGATTGTGTCAAACAGTATCATCTATGGAAATTAATCCTCCCATATATTTGATAAGTGAGGAGGTGAAGTTATGCAGGATATTTCCTTAAAAAACGGCTTGATTACCTATTATGGAAATCCGGCGGGCTATGCAGAAAAAGAAAAAGCTGTGGTAGACAAAATTTTTCAGAACGAGGAATTGTCTCAGTGGCTAAAAAGCCGTTCGTTAACTCCTATATGGATGGATGGTGTTATGGAGAGGCTCGTTGCAGGTGGACAAATAACTGGTGCGGAGGTATCTGCTCCACTTAAGAATGTACGCATCTGGCAGCTTAAACCGGAGACGGATGTCCGAATGAAATTTATCAGTCTTGATGACATGGTAAGAGAATTTGGTGAACCTGAACGGAAAAATTACTGCGTTGTATATGACGGACAGCTTGGAACAAATGACCTCGAGGCTATTTATGCAAGGTTCAATATGGATCATCCGCCAGGCTTCACAGGGCATTCTCTGTCCATGTCTGATGTGGTGGAGCTATATGACGAAAATTCCAGTGAATACCACTTTTGTGACCGTTTCAGATTTCAAGAGATAGACTTTGAACCGAAACAACAGAATCAAGATATGAATATGATAATGTAGGCAGTTCTTAACTGTCTTTATTATGCCTAAAAACAAAATTTATGGAGGTACAAAATGAAGCATATTACACACAAGGTAAGGAAATTTACAAAGCATATGGAGAGTAAGGCGCGCTCTGCAATGCTGAAAACTAAACAAATTCTTTCCGGGAATTCAGGGGAGGGATATGTGGATACAGCCGTTAAAATTTTGATGTCGGTTGTTATAGGTGCATTAGTGCTGGCCGGATTATACACACTGTTTGGTGAAACAGTTCTGCCGACCTTGACTCAAAGAATAAAGGAAATGTTTAATTACGGAGGTTGATGGAAAGGAGAAAACCAATGCCTAAAAATACAATACAAAAGCCCCCGAAGTATGAAGTTAAAATTCACTCCATACACCCGGAGGGTACGCTTAAAGCCAATGCATCAGTCAATATTTACGGTGATTTTGCCGTGAGAGGAATCAAAATCATGGAAGGCTCAAAAGGGCTGTTTGTTTCTATGCCAAGCTATAAGGCTGGAAACGGAGAATACAAGGACATATGCTTTCCATGCACAAAAGAGGCAAGAATAGAGTTTGACAAGACAGTCATCGGTGCCTATCAGCAGGTGCTAAGCCAAGGTCAGGCAGCCGCACAGAAACAGGAATCTTCCGGACAGCAGGAACAGGGTCAGCCTGTTATGGGCGGAATGTAGGAGGTAGATATGATAAGCGTGAAAATGAAAAGAACATTAAGTATGTTTCTTGTGGTCTGCATTATTTTTTCAATGATTACTGTTAATGCATACGCGGATAATCAGTATTTTGATGACGCAAATGGTCATTGGGCGGAGGAATCCATTCTAATACTTGCAGATAAGGAGATTATAACCGGTTATCCCGACGGTCTGGTACATCCCGATGAAATCATTACAAGAGGTGAGTTTGCAGCCTTGATTGCAAGGTTAATGGAGCTTGAGGAAAAAGGTGAAGATGAAGTCAGTATTCATTTCACGGATATTAACGACCATTGGTCAGAGCAATATGTGGATAAGCTCATCGCCGCAGGAGTTATACAAAACGATGATTTTGGCAGGAAGCTTATGCCTGACAAACCTATAACCAGAATAGAGATGATTCGTATGCTTGTAAGAGCCATCGGCAAGGGTGAGCATGATGAATCCTGTTCTTGTATTACAGGTTTTTCAGATGACGGAGAACTTGATAAAGGAGATAGAGCCAGTATTTGTACAGGAAAAAAATACGGTATTGTCGAAGGATATCCGGATGGTACAGTAAAGCCACATGGAAAAGCCACCCGTGCAGAAGCCTTTGAAATGCTGGTAAAAGCGTATAAGGCAAAGGATCAGATAAAAAAAGAAGAACCGCCGGTGATTGCCAATCCGGAAGATGAGCCGCCCGGCTCAAATAACGGAGGAAGCTCTCCGGCACCGCAGTTTAGTTTTATATTACCTGAAACCGCCTATACTGTAGATGAAATAGAGATTAAGCCGGAAAGCCGCTATGTGAGAAGCGTTACATGGTCAGCTTTAAAAAACGGACTTCCCGCAGAACTCGCCGAGCTTATAGACGGTGATTTGAATTTAGAGGGCGGTAGGATAAAATTCATTCAGTCCGGCGACATTACTCTTATTGCCACAGCAAAAAACAGCCGTGGTGTTACGGTGATCCATGAACAGGTAATCAGCATATATCCGGTGATAACAGCCGACTTCACATTACCGAAAACCGCCCACTCTGACACGGCAGTTGCTGTGGAGCTTTCTACTGAAAATCTTGGTATTAATTTGGTGGTGTGGTCTCTTCAAAAAGAAGGAGCTGCCGCAGATATGGACCGGGATATCATTGGTGAGCTGGACTCCACAGGTGGTATGGTGATGTTCAAAGAAAAAGGAAGATATACTCTGGTAGCCACAATTACAGATGAGCTTGGTAAAATAATAACTGCACAGAGCAGTATAGAAATCTATCCTGTAGCAGAGGTAAAGCTTACATTGCCTGCGGTCTCTCATACTGACAAAATTATCAATCTACAAACAGAAACAAAGGAAACGGATGGTTTATCTTTGACCTATACATTAACCAGAAATAGTGAATCTGCGGAGATAGATGAATTTATCGAAGGAGAAGTCTATGATGGCAGAATTCGCTTCAGGGAAAAGGGTGTGTACGTGCTGTCTGCTTCTGTTATTGATGAAACAGGCAGAGCTTTTGCCGATACTGCAGACATCACTGTCTATCCTGTTGGTTCTGCAGGATTCTATCTGCCTGAAATATTCCACACTGACAAAACAGTTATGGTGGAAGCAGTGTTCGGCGAAATAGGAAATCATATTGCCAAATGGTCACTGCTGCATGAAGGTAAGGAAGTGCTCCTTGACGATGTGGCGGAGGGTATGCTTGATAACAGCGGCGGCAAGCTGAAGTTCAAATATAAGGGGAGCTATGTACTGAAAGCGGAGTTCACTGATGATGGCGGCAGAAGCTATAATTATGAGCAGGGTTTTAAGGTTTATCCTGTGCCTGCTGTAAGCTACAATCTGCCAGAGTACGCTCATACAGACACCGATATTTCGGTTGTAGCTGAAACTGATGATTTAGATAACCTTAATATAGAATGGCTGGTAGACAATACCTTTGGTTTTCAGGATTGGCCGACCTATGTGGAGGGCAGGCTTACAAATGACGGTGGCACAATCAACTTCAAGAGAGCCGGTATTTATGAACTAGTAGCAAGAATCACTGATGAAACGGGCAGGGTGTTTTTGTATGAAAGCAAGGACAAGTGTGAGGTGCTCCCCGTATTGAACATTGATTTTGAGCTTCCAACCTTTGCTTATACCGATACTGCAATTGACCTGCGAACACATGGAAACAATAATGTACTGCCGGTTGAGTGGTCTGTAAGTAAGAATGGTGAGAGTATTCCTCTTTCTGAAGCATTTGTGGGAAGCCTTACGGTGCAAGGAGGAAAAATTACCTTCCTGAGTGATGGTGAGTATGTTCTTACAGCAGCCATGACCGATTATCTGAAGCGTAATTATTCCCATAATGAAAGTATTCGAATCCTGCCTGTGGTGCAATATGCATTCACAATGCCGCAGACTGTTCATTACGGTTCAGAGTTTGACGTTACTACAAGAGATGTTCAGCATATCGGTAATTACTTCGTAGCATGGACGCTTCAAAAGAACGGTAATACTTCAATATATCAGGGAACGCTGGACAATGACGGAGGTAAAATTAATATCAGAGATACCGGTAACTTTATTCTCACTTCCTCTGTTACTGATAGTGAGGGACGTGTAGCAACCCATTCAGAGAGTATAGCTGTGACCAACACTGAGCCTAATGCTCCTGTTGTAACGACAGTTTCCACTCGTACGGTAAAGGATGGAAGGTTTCTCGTAAATATTACTGCCAGTGCTGACGATCCCGATGGAGATACGGTGACCTTAGAGTATGATGGAACTACAATTGACAGCTACTACTCACCGGGTACCTATACCATTCGTGTCAGGGCAAAGGATATAGCCGGGGCTTATTCACCATGGACAGAGAAAGTCTTCACCGTTACCAATACTGCTCCTGCTGTTACTTTGACAGCAGAGCCAACCCGCACGGCAAAGGACGGCAAGTTCCTTGTAAATATAAGTGCTGTGGCTTCCGATGCTGACGGTGACGCAACCACACTTGAGTGGGAAAATAAGACAGCAGACAACTACTATGCTACAGGAACTCATACAGTGCGTGTTCGTGCCAAGGACACAGCCGGAGCTTATTCGCCATGGGTAGAAAAAGTCTTTACTGTTATCAACTCTGCTCCCACTATTGTCTTGACAGCAGAAACGACCCGCACGGTAAAGGATGGCAAGTTTCTTGTAAATATAAGTGCTGTGGCTTCCGATGCTGATGGTGACGCAACCACACTTGAATGGGAAAACAAGGTGGCAGATAATTATTATGCTGCAGGTACTCATACAGTCCGAGTTCGAGCAAAAGATACAGCTGGGGCTTATTCAGCTTGGACAGAAAAGACCTTTACTATTACCAGCTCAGCACCTGTAGTAACACTTTCTGCAAATCCTACTCGAACAGTGCAGAACGGCAAGTTTTTTGTTAATATCAGTGCCACAGCATCTGATGCGGATGGAGATTCTACTACATTAGAATGGGAAAACAAAACGGGAGATAATTACTATGCCGTTGGTACCCACACAATTCGTGTACGAGCTAAGGATGTAACCGGCCTGTATTCAGAATGGATATCTAAAACATTTACAATTGCTAACTCTGCACCTACTACGCCGGTAATTAACAGAACACCCAGCGGAAACAGTGTACCGCCGGGAACGCCTGTTACCATCAAGGCAACCAGTTCAGATCCGGATAACGATCCTGTTACTCTTGTTTGGGAAGGAAGAAATGCCGAAACACAAACCTATCCTTTGGGAAGAAATGTAGTGCGTGTCAAGGCAGTGGATTCTGCAGGAGCCGAATCACCATGGGCTGCTATTGTGTTCTTTGTTGCCGACTCAAACGGCAGTGGAGGTATGACTCTGACTGGACCTGACTCTGTGATTCTGGAGAACGGCCTTGAAGGAGCTACAATCACCGAGTATACCTTTACTGTTCCGCCCGTCAGCGGTCACAGCGGCTCTGACTTCGGAAGAGTGCGTGGTTACAATAAGGTGACCGGACAGTGGGATCAGCTTGACTATGGAACTACATCAAACGGTATTACCTTCAGCCGCACTCTTATCGCAGGCGTGTATACCAAGCTGGAGTTTTATTACTACACAAACCATGATTGTATGTATAACAAGAGCAATATAACCTATTCGGTGAGCTATCATTTTGAATAATGAGAGTAAAGTCAATGAAGAATATGTTATTTTACCTGAAAATTTTGATTGCAGTATCCGTGGGAGTCTTTATGCTAACAGGGCCTTATAGGTTAAATGCAGGGATTAACAGCATCGCACAGTCGGTGTTTTTTTATTGTCTGCTCTTCGCGGCTTCTGTTTGGGATATCCGCAAACGAATAATTCCTGATGTGCTCTGTGCAGCTATTTTATTGACAGGTATGATGAGCTTTACGCCAAATAAAGTGTTTGGTGTTTTGCTTGGTCTTCCTCTGCTCATTGCCGCTCTTATAAAAGAGGGCGGCATTGGCGGAGGTGATATCAAGCTGACTGCTGCATCAGGTTTTGTCCTCGGTCTCTCTGACGGAGTCGCAGGGTTAATTTTTGCACTGACAATAGTACTTTTTTATTATCTTGGCTTAAAAATTATCTGCAAAATAAGACGGGAGAAGCCATTTGCTTTGAAGGAAACTGCTTTACCCTTGGCTCCATTTTTGAGTGTAGGATTTACGCTTGCCACCCTCTTTAAATAGGAAAATTTAATCGTTGTAGGAGGAATTACATGAATATTTTAAAAAATCGGACAGTGCTTGGTATTATCTGCATCATGCTGTCCTTGCTTATATGTTTTGGAATTACGCCATTGTTTAATGAGTCTGTCAGTCAAAGAACGAATATTGTTCGTGTTGTAAAAGAAATCAAGGCTGGTGATGAAATCACCAAGGATATGGTACAGACTGTGGAGGTCGGCGGTTTTGGATTGCCTGATAATGTAATTCGTAAGAGTGAAACAGTAATAGGTAAATATGCTAAGGCTGATCTTTCCATCGGGGACTATATCTTAAATACCAAGCTGTCAGATACCTTGGCAGCGGAAAATGCCTACCTTTATAATCTGGACGGCACTAAGCAGGCAATGTCAGTAACCATAAAGAGCTTTGCAAGCGGACTTTCCGGCAAGCTGCAAAGCGGTGACATTGTATCAATAATTGCCGCTGACTATAAAAAACAGGGAACGACCGTTATTCCTGCGGAGTTAAAATACATGGAAGTCATTAGTGTTACAGCTTCATCAGGCTTTGACTCTAACACCGGAGATGAAAAATCCGCAGACGATGAGCGTGAACTGCCATCTACCGTAACCTTGCTGGTTTCTCCTGAGCAAAGCAAAGTACTAGCTGAGCTTGAAGCTGACGGAAAGCTTCACATATCCCTCGTTTACCGTGGCACTCCTGCAAATGCAGCTAAATTTATTGAGACGCAGGATAAAATAATCGATGCATTATATCCGAAAGAACAGACTGAGGAAAGCTCATCTGAACATGATCCACAGAAAAAAGAAAATGAAGATATATATGAGGTGCCAATGGGAAGCGAGGTGCAGTAATGCTGAATTTTAAGAAAAAGAGCATCTTTACCCGCAAGAATTCCGAAGAAGATTCCAAGCCCGCCCAGGAACTGCAGAATGGTATTCTTGCTGTTTGGGGTTCCCCCGGAAGCGGTAAAACCACGGTGGCAGTTAAGCTTGCAAAGCATATCGCTAATCAGAAGAAAAATGTGGTGCTTCTCCTTTGTGATATGACCGCACCTATGCTGCCCTGTATTTGCCCGCCATCGGAACTTGATTGTGAGCATTCACTGGGAAGTATTCTTGCTGCAACCCATGTGACAGAGGCTCTCATCAAGCACAATCTGGTAACACTTAAGAAAAACAACTATCTTACTATCCTCGGTATGAAGAAGGGTGAGAACGAATACACCTATCCTCCATATGAGCAAGTACAGGCAAGAGAGCTGCTGGATGGACTGCGGGAAATAGCTCCATTTGTAGTGGTAGATTGCAGCAGCTATACTGCAAATGACATTCTATCTGCTGTGTCTATCATGGAAGCCGACAGTGTACTTCGCCTTACCAACGCAGATCTTAAATCGGTTAGTTATTTCTCCAGTCAGCTTCCACTGCTTCGAGACAGCAAGTGGGATACAGATAAGCAATATAAGATTGCAAGCAATGTAAAGCCTCATCAGGCAGGGGAACAAATCGGGCAGGCGCTTGGCTCTGTTTCATTTACCTTAATACATTCCATAGAGCTTGAAGCACAGTATCTTGCAGGAAATCTGTTTGCGGATTTATCTCTGAAGGATAGTCTTAAGTTTCGACATGAGACACAAAAAATTGTAAAGGAGGTATTCGGGATATGAGTATACATTCTTTATTTTTTACGCCTGATACTGAGGGAAGAGATTTTTCCTCCGTGCTTTCAGAAGTACAAGAATACATCTCTACAAATTACAGCCACTTGCTTACGGGAAATGATTCAGGAGATAAAGAGCAGATTAAGCGGTATATCCGAAAATATATATTGGATAGACGTATAGCTGTTAAGGAAATGACTGTAGATGTACTGGTAGATGCACTATACACAGAGATGGCAGAATTCAGTTTTCTTACTAAGTACATCTTTGGTACAGGAATTGAAGAAATCGACGTCAATTCATGGCGTGACATTGAGGTTCAGTTTTCAGATGGAAGAACTGTCAAGCTTGACGAACACTTTGACAGTCCTGAGCATGCCGTGAATGTCATTCGAAGGATGCTCCATATAAGCGGTATGGTTTTAGATAATGCCAGCCCCATGGTTCTTGGTCATCTTTCCAAGAATATACGAATTGCTGTGCTAAAAAGCCCAATCGTGGATGAGGATGTGGGAATTGCGGCCAGCATCCGTATTGTTAACCCTCAAAGTTTGAAGAAGTCAGACTTTTTGGAAAGCGGTGCAGCTACCGAGCCTATGCTTGACTTTTTATCACTTTGTGTTCGTTACGGCATATCTATCTGCATCGCAGGTGCCACAAGCTCCGGAAAAACTACAGTGGCAGGCTGGCTGCTCACAACTATACCGGATAGTAAAAGAGTTTATACCATCGAAAACGGCTCTCGGGAGTTTGCATTGGTCAGAGAAAAGGACGGAAAGGTCATAAACTCCGTGATTCATACCCTGACTCGTGATAGTGATAATGACCGTCAGAAGATCGATCAAACAAATCTTTTGGATTATGCACTGCGGTTTAATCCAGATGTTGTCGGTGTAGGTGAGATGCGAGGGGCAGAAGCAAATGCTGCCCAAGAAGCTGCCCGAACAGGTGTGGCGGTACTCACCACTATCCATTCTAATTCCTGTGAAGCAACTTATCGTAGAATGGTGTCCCTGTGCAAAAGAGCTGTAGATATGTCTGACCAAACACTGATGGATTATGTTACGGAAGCTTACCCAATTGTAGTGTTCTGCAAGAAGCTTGAAAATAAGCAGCGACGCATGATGGAAATACAGGAATGTGAGATTCTGCCTGACGGAACAAGAAATTATCGTATTCTGTTTCAGTATGTAATAACTGAAAACCGCATTGAGGATGGGAAATTTGTTATAGAAGGACACCATAAGCAGGTTAATACAATATCAGATAGCCTTGCCAAAAGGCTGATGGAGAACGGTATGCCACAGACAATCATAGAAAGTCTGAGGAGAAAGGAGACTCAAACCGTATGACAACGATACTTTTAATTGCTTGCATCGGAATGACAGCAGGTTTTTTTATTTTAATTGGTATTACACCGATGGAATTCACTGCTGATGTATACGGAAAGCTCACCGACAGGCCTAAGTCGCTACGAGATGAGGTAGGAGAGTTCACTCGCAGAAAAAAACAGTCATATTTACGCCGTGAAATTGCAGAGGTACAATCCATTCTTAAAGTAACAAACAGAACATCACGCTTTCCGATGCTCTGTGCCATGTCACTGCTATGCTTTGCTATTGGCGTGTCCATTGCAATTATGCTGTCAAACCTTTTTCTTATTCCGGTTATGGCCGCAGGCTTTATGTTCCTGCCATTTTGGTGGATAAAGCTTACTGCCAGCCATTTCAAAAGGGATATTGCGTCGGAATTGGAAACAGCGCTTTCCATCATTACTACAGCCTATCTCAGAAACGAGGACATTCTGACGGCAGTAGAGGAAAATATCGCATATCTGAATCCGCCTGTGCTGTCAGTGTTCAAATCCTTTGTATCTCGCATCAGACTGGTTGATCCTGATGTGACGGCTGCACTCCGTGATTTGAAGGATAAAATTGACAACGCTGTATATTCTGAATGGTGCGATGCACTTATTGCCTGCCAGTTTGATCGAAGTCTGAAGACTACTCTGACGCCGATTGTCGGCAAGTTGTCAGATATGCGGATTGTCAATGGCGAATTGGAGAATATGGTATTTGAGCCGCGAAAGGAATTTATTATCATGCAAATCCTTGTCATTGGGAATATTCCGCTTATGTATTTTCTCAATCAAGACTGGTATCACACGCTGATGTACACACCTTTTGGGCAGATTATCATAACCATCTGTGTCGCAGCAATTTTTATTTCCACGGCACTTGTAATCAAGCTGACACAGCCGATAGAATACCGACGATAGGAGGGAATCTATGTCAATATATCTATTTTTATTTGGAGTTTTCCTATCAGCAGGATTGTTTTTTATTGCTTCTGATTTGCTTAGATTGCCCACGCTCGCCACGCAAAAGGCAATGCTGTCAGCAGGAAGGCAGTCCAATGAAAAACCAAAAACCACTGATGCACTGCTGAGGAATACAGCGATACGTCTTTCCCGATATATCCGTATGGATGAGTATAAGAAAATCAGAATGACAAATGTGCTGTCGTCCGCAGGATTTTCCGACACTCCGGAGCTGTATACAGCAATGGCAATCGTAAAGGGTATGAGTATTTCACTTTGTATTATTCCATGCCTGATTGTTCTGCCGTTGCTGGCACCCATTGTCCTATTTGTCGCAATATTGACTTACTTTAAGGAAATTCGAAAGGCGGACGAGGCTCTGGAAGTCAAGCGAAGTAAAATAGAACAGGAGCTGCCACGCTTTGTGGCGACTATTACTCAGGAATTAAAAGCCAGCCGGGATGTGCTGTCAATATTGGAACATTATAAGGGTAATGCCAGTGAAGATTTTGCTGCGGAGATTGATATCCTCACAGCTGATATGCGATCTTCCAATTTCGAAGCAGCATTGACACGTTTTGAAGCACGATTTAATTCACCGATGCTTTCGGATATTACACGTGGATTAATAGGTGTATTGCGTGGGGACGATGGAGGAATGTATTTTCAGATGCTATCGCACGATATGAAGCAGCTTGAGCTTCAGAGTCTGAAAGCACAGGCTATGAAAATCCCGGCGAAAATACGTGTGTTCTCCTTTGTTATGCTTATGTGCTTTTTATTAACCTATATGGCGATAATTGTATATGAAATCATTACATCTCTCGGCGGGATGTTCTAAGGATGTGCAAAATGGAGAGAGAACAGATTATAGAAGCGTTTCAGAAAAAACTTGATGAATGCTGGAACAATTATATGTATACGTTAGGCCGATATTCAAAGGAAAGTCTCATTAAAATGAGCGAAGAAATAACAGCAACACGCTTCTTGTATAATGAACTGCACGGCGGTGGGTATCCGGAGGATTATATGGAATACCTCATGAGATTTGCTAATCCGTTGGAAGTTGTAAGAGATCAGTGGCTGTCTGAGCGAAATATTGATTTCAGTGAGGAACTGAATCATGCACTATGGTTTTTGTTTGATAAAGGAGATGCGGAACAATTTTATGCACTTGATCCAGGATATACACCAATTGACGAAACAAATAAAATTGTAACTGTGCGAGAATTTATAGAGAGACATCCCTGCACGAATCTCGAAATTATGTCACCCGGAGGATATGTATGTTTGACGCCGGAAAAAGCACAGATGTTGTTGTCAAGTCAGAGCATAATGGGAAATGCAGGACATCCTGATTATGTCATGGATGTAACTGCAGATGAGATACTGAATCAAAAGGTCAGTGATGCTAATTTTAGTGATGGTACATGGTATATGCTAAGTGTTTGTATCCAGGAAGCAGAACAAAATCAGAATTCTTTTGAGCAGGGGGTGACTATGTGCTGAAACTCCTAAAAGATAAGAGCGGTGAAGGCTATATTGATGTTGCAGTAGTGGTGCTTTGCTCAATGCTGGTTATAGCCCTTGCTGTTAAGGTGTTTCCTGTATTCATAGCTAAGCAGCAGATAGATACCTTTGCCACAGAGCTCATCCGGGAAGCAGAAATAGCAGGACAAGTAGGCAGTGAAACCAGCCGACGTGAGCAGCTGCTCCGGGAAAAAACGGGACTGATTCCCACGGTATCATGGTCGAAAACAGGAAGAATACAGCTTAATGAGGAAATTAATGTGACGGTTACCTATAAGACAGACATCGGACTTTTTGGTGGATTCGGATCATTTCCCATTACATTAAGGGCAGATGCGGCAGGAAGGAGTGAGGTGTATTGGAAGTAGCATGTAAAGTTATAACAGCTTTAAAAAATAAGAGAGGCTCATCCACGCCACTGGCTGTTGCAATTACACTTTCACTTATCATTATATTTTCAGGTGTTTCGGAATACCTTCGTCTTCTTATCATTGCCCAAGGAGTTCGTGATGCTGTGCAGGACGCGATAATATCTACAGTAGTGGAAAATTATGATGATGTATACCATGGTGTTCGAGAAGGGTACAGCGGAGGATACCAGCCCATGGCCGGAAGCTTTAACGAAAGTTTAGATTATGGAGATATCTATGACAGGCTGGATGATATTCTTAGTATGTCCACAAACGGTTCTTATCATGAAAAGAAAACCTCAGGGGGAAAGCTGGAATTCAGGATATGGGGTCTGAACGTGGATATACGAAATGCTCCCCTTGCTGCAGGAGATAATCCGTCAGCAAGGTTTGAAGCGGATGCCTTTATAATGCTGGAGGTACCTGTATCTTTTGGCGGAAAGCTTCTGCCGCCTATGCGAATCACGCTTAAAACCAGCGCCGGATATACCCCAAGATTTTAACTGATTTTGGATGAAAATGATTTAATTGAAATAAAAGGTAGACTTTTATTCGCAATTATGGTAGGGTGTGGATAAAAGGAAGCCATGAAAATTTAATGATTCGGAGGAAACTCTTATGAATAACAGAACAAAAAAATGGGCTGTTGCAGCAGGCTGCCTTGCAGTATGTGTCATTTTGGCAGTGCTTATCAACTCTCAGTTTCAAAAGAATCCTATAATAGATGAGCCAATTGCGCCTCAAGATGAACAGAATTCGGATGTGACAGTAAACACACCAGAAACAGAAGAAAAAGAAATATTGGTAACAATTCCTGATATCACTGAACCAGAGAACAAAGATAATGGAGCAATATCATCCGGTACGGAGCAGACTATACAAAAAGATGTTGAAAAGCCGGAATATACAGAAGAACAGCTCACCGATCCTATACAAAAACCAGACGGTGAAAAGATAACTGAACCTCCGAAACCAGAGGACCATGACAAGGTGGAGATACCTAAAGAAGAGAGTAAGCCGAAAGGCGGCGGACTTCCCGGCTTTGAAAATGTACCTGATGCTGGTGAAAATCATGGAGAGTTTGTTGATGGCGACGGCGACATAAATAAACAAGTAGGGACAATGGATTAATACACAGAATATATCACAGCACGGTTGAAAATACCGTGTTTTTATTTTGCAAGAAATAGGAGGATGAGATGAAAAAAATCATTAAAATCATATCCATGTTGCTGATTGGTTTGTTATTGATATTTACCATAAATGCTTTTGCTGATACAGGTGGGAGCGGAAATATTGATGGTGGCGGAGGCGATATGGGATATGGAACAGATGATAATAAATGGAGTCCGGGTAACGAGGGTATTCGTGTTACAGTGGTTCGTGCAAGTGACCATGCTGTAGTTACTGTACCAATTGACTTTACAAATAAAGCTCCTTCGTCTGGAATATATCATTTTGGAAAGATTAGCAAATTGCAATATAGTAACGGAGCAGCACTCCGACCCGTACAAGGAGGTTATACTTTTAAAAATCCGGGACAGAGTATTCCACAAATTATCAGCATTGAAGGAATTAATAACATTGATGCTATAAAAAAATATTTCTGTTCAGAGTATGTCGTTAAGCGTATTGCCGATATTAGTGGTATGGATTATGACATTCTCATTGGTGGGGATTACAAAATACTTTTAGAACCCATTGCCTATTATACGTTTGAAGGTGTATTAATTGCTACTACCGCAACAGAGGCTGCTATGTATGATGAACAAGTCAGCGGCTTGCTCCGTAAAAATATGTTTCCGCTTACGCATAAGAATTTGCCTCTTGCTATGTTTTTGGAGGCAGGGGATCTCGGATATCCTGCATGGCATGGAAGCAGAACCGCTACTGCAACAAATGCAGATATTAAGTCCAGTCTCGGACTTGGTATTGTAAGATTTGCAGAAAAGCCGGAGGAACCTGAGGTAGAGGTATATGACTATGAATATCGTGTAAATACTGAAGTTATAACAGCAGTCAGAGTAAGCGGAGGACAGTCCGATCCGGACAAACCGACCCGTGTAAGCTTTGAAATTGACGGCAGAACCTATAATGTGGGCAATGTCTACTATCCAAGCGGGGACAGTCAGCTCGCATGGGTAAAATGGATAACACCATCAACTGAGCAGGATATGGCAATCGATGTTTCAGTATCCGGACCGGGCAGAACAGCTAAAGGTACTATTAATGTAAAAATTGTTGATCTCAATAAAAACACGCCGCCAAATCCGGTTGCTGATGATAGAAACGACAGCTTCTCCCTTTCTTCAGTTCCTAGCAGGACTGTAAAAAGCTCTGCGAACTGGAGTATCTGGCGTCCATGGTGGCATGAG
>DFOA01000050.1 GCA_002381185.1 Firmicutes bacterium UBA3553
ATCGAAAAGACTCCCCAAGGTAATCATCTATTCATCCTCATACAAAAAAGAGCCTCTTCTTTTATTTCAAAATCAAGTTTCATAATTCTTTTAATAGGGATACCTATCTTTTTAGCAAATTCAATTTCTTCAAACATTCCATGAGAAATCTGTCCTCCAAATGCCCATAGTTCATCGCATTTTGCTAACAATTCTTTTCCTATGTTGATTCCTAATCTTCTCTCTTCTGGATTATTATCATCTAAAATCTGAGGGTAGAGAAGATGGGGACAAAAAAAGGCATTACCTTCATTTAATACATATCGGCAAGCCTGTTTAGCATATTCTATATTTTCTTCTATATCTCCTGCATAAGGAGATGCAACATATATTAGTTTCATTAAATCCTCCATTTCTATTTTTATTTTGGTACTGCTTGTACTATAGTTTTTGTTGTATTAACAGCTGCTTGTGCTGTATATACTGCACTCATTACATTGGCACGAGTGGATGTATCCAATCCAAATGCTCCAGCAATCCTCGGTACTTCTCCTGCTGATAACATTAATCCTAATCCAAGCAGTGCATGATCTTTAACTACCATCAGCCCTGCAGTTAGTATGGTTGCCTGAAGAAATGTGGTAAGACACAAACCGATTATCTGCTTGCACCATTGAATAAAACCATCAATGTACCCACGAGGAACAGAAAACATATATAAGCTTCCAACTGCTATCTGTATAAGTAAAATTCCTCCTCTTTTTAAGTTAGCAAAAAATACTTTAATCACTGCATATCCCATTAAGATAATAATAAACAGAGCCATAAATGGACTTGTTATTATGGAAAGCCCACCAAATATTCCTGAATTTCCGACATTTGCAACATCACCTAAATTGTTTAGCTCTTCAATAATAGATGTTGCAAGTTCACCGATTCCACTATCATATCCTGTTATACCTGCTGTTAAACTTGCTTGTAAACTAACAGATAACTTATATAATTCGATAGGTACTGTAGTGAAAAGACTGACTGCCATAAAACCTTTAATTACATTTAAAGCTGTATCTTTTATACTTCCTCTACCATATTGGTACTCAATTCCTGTTTCAAAGCATGATACTACAAGTCCTGTTCCATAGAGTGACCAAGCAAGGTAGTAGAAAAACAAAACGATTGATTGAACCCAGCTCATCTCAAAAAGTTCTACACCCATATTTCCCATTTGAGCAAAGAAATCAGCAAGAAAACCTATAAGCTGACCATAAAACCAATCGGTGATTTGATCCATTACATCACCTAAAAGAAAATCCCAGATAAACATTTGTAGTTACTCCCCTTCCTCTCAATACAAAAGACATAACATTCTTATATGGTGTTTTTGTTTCTTAAATATGCTGAACCATAGAAAAATCACTATCCATCTCCTTGCAATACCTCCTACATTCCCAAAATAGTCCATATATACACAGGTGCTGTTAAAGTGAATACTAAACAGGCAAACAAAATGGCTGGGGATGCCCATTCAAATTGACCATGCTTTCGATAATCAAAATAGGCCATTCCAAGTTTTGCAAAGAAAAACACCGCCAAAATAAGGTCAATTGCAGGAAACACAACCTTATTTACAACTGTTTTTATCTGACCGGACGCATCATTCCATGTACCCTCAATAGCTCCTGCTACATCTCCACTTGCTACTGCAAATGAGTTTGTACTAAATATCATCGTAAGCAGTAATGCAACAACAAGTATCCGCATAATCTTGCTATAATTCATAAATTATTTCCACCTTTCTTTTCCTGATATAAAAAGTCTTGCAAACTACAGGGCACTTTTATGCCCTGTAATATGCAAGACTTCTGCTACTTTTATTACTTCCAAATATAATTTAAATTTCAAATTCTTAGTAGTTTAAACTTGACCGTTGACAATTTACATTTAACTCCATCACGGGAATGTATCTTTTAAAGAAGAACAGTATTTGTCATTATCAATGCTCTTTTTCTATGGCTTTAAAGGTGCTATGTGCCAGTCATCCCACAGACTTCCTTTAATATTCAACGAATCATTTAAATTCATCGAGAGCATTCCAACCGGTGTCCATAAGTCAATCAACCAAGTATTTACAATATAACTTCCATCCGGCATCCAAACAGGAGTAAAATGAGTTCGATCCTTATAGGTGCTATACTTGTTCTCTTGGAATTCAAATTTCGGTGATGAACCACCTTGTATCCTTTCAAGTAGCCTCCAATAGGTTTCATATCGAAATTCTGGAAAATAGGATACTGCATTCTGTGGATAAGTGATGGCAGTGCTTTGACTAGTACTTACTGATGCAGTAACTGTCTCATTGATTCCATATCCGCTTTTCATCGTTCTTCCATTTGCAGTTGGATTTTTATTATCACATTTTATGCTCATATCTGCTGATAAAGTAGCAAAGTACCTATCAAGGTTAAATTCCCACCATCCTTCATCTACCCAATTTGATACCCACTCTCTACTGGTATGTTCTTTTCCTTCGCTATCCGTCCAGCTATCTCTCTCCCAATGCCCTCTATCTACCCAATGCTCTTGCCACCAAGGTCTCCATATGCTCCAATCTGCCCTTGTTTTTTCAAGTCTTTCTGGAACTGATTCAAAAGAAAATGAGTTGTTTCTATCATCTGCAACAGGATTTAGAGGTGGATTTTTATTAAGATCAATAATTTTTACATTAATAGTTGTTTTTTCTGCACTTCCGGAACCTTGTACCGAAACATTTATTGCCATATCTTGCTCGGTAGATGGTGTTTTCCATTTAACCCATGCAACTTGCGAATCTCCGCTTGGGTAATACACATTTTCAACATTATATGTAGTACCGTTAATATTAAAACTTACTTGAGTTGGATTGTCAGGATCAGATTGTCCTCCGCTTATCGTTACTGCAGTAATTACTTCTGTATTTACTCGATACTCATAATCATATGCATTTATGATAGGTGGTTCTGTAGGCACATCTTTGAAACGTACAATACCAAGTCCAAGGTAAGCTTTTATATCTGCATTAGTCGCTGTTGTTGTTCTACTCCCACTCCAAGCAGGATATCCTAAATCTGAAACCTCCAAAAACATAGAAAGTGGCAAGTTTTTATGGGTTAAAGGAAACATTCTTTTTCTTAAGAGTCCACTTACTAGATCATCATACATTGCTGCCTCAGTAGCAGTTGTAGCAATCATAACTCCTTCAAATTTGTAGTATGCTATTGGCTCGAGAAGTAGTTTATATTCTCCACTAACAAGATTGTCAAAATTCATTCCGGTTAGTGATGCAATAGAGCGAATTACTTGCTCGTCTGTGAAATAGCTCTTAATGGCTTCTATGTTATTGTTTCCATCGATACTGATTATTTTAGGAATTGACTGTGATGGATTATAAAAGGTATACGCACTTTGACTTATCGTTAGTCCTTTTCCTTTGTTATATTGAATTTTACTGACCTTTCCAAAATGTACTCTTACATTAATTGGAGATTTATTAGTTAAATCTATCGGTACAGTAACCACCTCATGATCGTTTGCACGAACTACAGTTACTCGAACGCCTTCATTTCCGGGAGACCATGCGTTAGTGCTTGTTCCACTCCCCATATCACTGCCACCTGAATCCACATTTCCATCTCCAACCGCAAATACATTAGTCTGAAACATTAGGCTCAAGAGTATGATAAATACCGCAAATAACTTAATACATTTCTTCATTTACACTCCTTGTCTGCAAAGAAAAAAGCACTGCATTTGCAGTGCCCATATCCTTACTGTATTGTATTTTTAATCCATATCTCCGATTTTATTTCCGTTTTCGTACATATCTTCAACTGCAATGCCTTCTCCTTCACCAATATCAGGTATCCATCCAAACCCGGGTACATAAATTAACCCATCTTTTGTGTCACCACCCTGTGGCTCATTATTTGTTTCTGCTATCGATGATTCTTGTGTAGGAACAGTTTCTCCTTCATCATCTTCCTTAAGCGGTTCTACTTTTTCACCATTTGGCTTCTGTGTTGGATCAGTTAGCTGTTCTTCGGTATAAGTTGGTTTTTCAGGAACATCACCTTGAATTTTCTGTTCCGTTCCAGTATCTATAGCCCCAGTATCCGTTTGTATCTGTTCATGGATTATAACAGGTTCTACTATAAAATCATCTTTATTTTCTTCTATTTCAGGTTTATCTATCACCACATCGGTAACTTTATTTTCATTTTGCGTAATAATCGCATCAGCTACAGGTTCTTTCTCAAACTGGGAACCTATCATTGCAATAAGCAATACAATTACAATAACTCCACTAGCTACGATAAAATATTTCTTTGTTCTGTTATTTATATTTTTCATAAGCTTTGCCTCCTATTTTTCATTTCTTTTCCTTCTTTAAGCCACACCCTACCACAAGAGTTTTTATAAGTCTACTATTATTTCATAATTGTTAAACTAAAATTTAGGGATATATCCTGCACTATTTTTTACTTTCATTTTCATTGGTGGCAGCAATTTTCCTCCAAAAGATATAGGGACTTCTAGCATTATAGAACTGTCAATTTCAAATCTTTGTCCTTCTATATCGCCGCCTGCAAGAGGAACATTATATATATCGACGTTTAGATTCCAAATTTTATACTCCATTTCTCCTTTACTTGTTGTTTTAAAGTGATATCCACCACCTTGATTTAAACCAAGTATTGTATCCATTCTACCATGAATATCTCCATAATCAATGGATTCTTCAAACTCCTCAGCCATTGGTTGATATCCTCCCGAATATCCCTCACGAATTCCATGATACACATCGTCATAGTTATCACTGACAGTGGAAATGACAGCATCTTGCAAGGCATCACGAACGCCCTGTGCAACAATAACAAGTCTAAAATACTCCGATATTCCTGTAAAAATCATTACAAGACATAAGGTAATTGCTACTGCAAGAGGAAAGCCACTGCCTTTGTTATTTTTCAAAACACTTTGTATTTTACTTACTTCCAATAAACTTCACCCTTTCCAGCTGCATCGGCTCGTATGGTTACTGGAAATGAACCAAAGCCAGCAAATAATCCAATATTAACATCATAAGTTACCGTTACAGTGATTTCCTCATTTAACTGTATTTGACCTGTTTTTGACCAACGAACTGACGGAGCAATGCCTGTTTTTTCTCTTAAAAGCTGTTCTCGCCTTGAAGTTTCTGTTCCTACCCTACCTACAATTTCTGCTTCCCTTATAAGTTCAGTAGCAAAGGTGTCTACTTGCTGTTTTATGATGTAGGCAGGGAAAACTCTAACTGCAAATGCAATCATAAGCATTGCACAGAGAATAAGTACCACAACATCAATATATCCCTCTCCACGATTGTTTTTCAATGCATTATTCACTCTGACACCTCCTTAGAACATTCCATTAAGGGAACGAATAATTTCGTAACCGATAATAGCCATATAAGTAATAAGGAAAAACATCAACATAGTAAAGCTGAATACTCTGATTTTTGGCGGTATCTTCATAGCCTTCGCCTTTAATCTTTGAAGCTCTAACTGTTTCATATCATGAGCAAGCATTTGAAAATAAATCGCCCCATCATCTCCACGGAGAACACTTATTAATCCTCTTGTAATATCTGAAAGCATTGGAGAATCAATCCTTGCCTCAAACCTTGTAAGCGCTGCCTCATAACTGCTTGAACGCATATCTGCTGTTAAAATATCAAGTTCATTTGCAAAATCTTCACCTGCATTTCTCTTAAAGTTCTCTAAAATGGCAAGTACATCTCTACTTGCTTTCAGCTCCTGAGTAATAGTTGCCACAAATCTTGGTAGTTCAATTTCAATCTTTTCTTTTTTTACTGATAATTTTTCATCTGCTTTTTTTATTTCCTTAAAATATATCAAGACTGCAAGGAATAACAAAATTGGAGCAAGTAAAGGCAAAATAATAAGTGATGGAATAACTACAAGTACTATAAGTCCTGATTTAATTACTGCAACTGCAATAAATTCTTCGGGAGTCTGGTTCATTCCAGCTGCGTTTAATGTATTTTTCATACGTCTCTTTTTGTACTCATCAATAGGGATAAATTTCGCAATCCTTACTGCCCATCCATTAATAATTGCATCTATACTTTTAGTGCTTTTCCTATTTTGTTTAAAAGCCGATAGCATTGCTTTCTGTGTCGCAAGGCTTGGCAGTTTCAAAATATCTGCAAGTATAAAAAACAAACCTGAGGCAAGTAGTGTACCGAATAATAGTATTAAAAATTTCATGTTCGACTACCTCCTATATTCAATTGGCTGTGTCAGTTTAATTACAAATGCTGTAGAAATAAAGATTGCAATAAAACATATTGCAAGAATTATCTGTCCAATTGTTGTATTCATTAGTGTGTGATACCAATCCTTATTTAAAAAATACAAAAGTGGTATATTCCCAATCACTAAAATTTGCATTGTTATAAATTCTTTTCTTGGCTCAAATATCATATTTTCAAGCTCTCCGTTTACCACACGCATATCCGAAAGTTTTGAAACAACCAGGGTTAGAGTAGTTTTTAGATTTCTGTCAAATTGGCAAGCTATGAAAGCATCACACCATTCACGAAACACAGCGTTATCTATCTGTTTTCTCATATTCTGCAAACCTACTATAATATCGGGATTTATCATTTTAATCTGGTAGGCAAATTCTTTGAATACAGACAGAACCGGTGGATTCAAGTAATCCATATTCTCTTCCACAGCAGTAAGTATATCTTCATTTCTTAAATATGCTGTTGTAATAATGGAAAGTGCTGTTTCAAGTTCCGCAGCAATATCCTTTTTAAAGTGTGTCTGTGTAAGCCTTACATACCAAAATGGCAGGAACATAAATCCAACTGCAAGGACTGGAACTAGAAAAAAATTACCAAGCACAATAGCAAAAGCACCGCCTACTGCAAACAAAAGTAATGATAATGCACAAAGTACAGGGAACTTATTCCCCCGTCCAGTTATTTTTAATATAGACTGTACTTCCATCACTTCACGTCTAAAAAAAGGCATTTTCTTTCGCCTGGTAGTCTCATTTATTTCATCTTTAATACTTCGAGGATTATTTAAAAATCTTTTAAAAATATTTTCTGTAAACTCCATTGGTGAAATGGAACAAAGAATAAAAAAACCTGTTATCATTCCAACACAGGCAATTAACAAAATAATATTCATTAAAATGGTTCCTCCTTTACTTTCATAGTTTCAATTATGTCAAGAGGCATGCCGTTTTCCAGTAATCGCTTGGAAAGGCTCTTTGAAATACTGCATTTCTGTTTGTGATATCCTTCAATAATAAATTTGCTGTTTTCATCCATTCGATTTTCGGTAATAATGTACTGAAACAATGTGCGGTAATTTCTTGTGCCATCCGGCATTATTTCACATTCCATTATTTCCATCATTCTTCTTTCCTTATTCTCAAGCTGCTTGCAAAACACAATAATGGGATAGGCCTCCGTTACATATCCCATCAGAGTTTCATCGGACATATCTACCGCACGTTTACAAAGAGATACCATCCTGCGATATGTTGCCTCACAAGAATTTGCATGAATAGTGGTTAATACAGCAATCCCTGTTCTTGCTGCCTCCTGTGCTGCATTGGCTTCTGCCCCACGCATTTCTCCAACTACTGCTATATCAGGATTGAAACGAAGTGCCATATCAAGCAACGTAATTTGATCTACTTTTTGTTTTTCATTTTCACTATCGCGTGTTATTGTATGAATGACTGAATTGACTACTTTTCCATCTTTATATTTTGTTAAATCAAGCTCACGTGATCCGTTTTCAATAGTGTAAATTCTCTTATTATTTGGAATTGTAGTCAGTAACCACCCAAGGACTGTGGTTTTACCGGAACTGGTTGCACCTGCCACACAAACCGAAATTCCATAGCGAACAAGATAGGATAAAAAATCAAGCATCTGTTCAGTTGCTGTTTTGCTACGAACAAAATCATCTTTTTTCATACTTTGAGGATTTACAATACGAATAGATGCAGCAATTCCTACATCTTCATCTACAAGTGGTGTTTTAAGCACAGCAATACGAATGTTTTTAGATAAATGTCCAAGTACCGCCGGTGTTGCATTATCAAGAACCATTCCAGATACATGGAGCATTCTTCTGATAACATTAATTGCATGTTCAGGTGAGTCAAAATGTTCATTAAGTTTTTCATTTCTGCCATCAGAATACTGTACTTCGATATCTTGCCATGAGTTAATATCTATTTCCTCAATACCTTTTCCAAATATGTATTTAGTTAAAAACCCATACTCTGCCATTTCGGAATATAGTGCATTTATAAGCTCCTGTACATCCATACCTTTTACTGCAATGCGCTCATCCATAACATACTTGCCAATATATCTTTTCATCTGCTCTTTAGCATCTTCTAGATTATTATCGGTAATCAGAACAGAATAGTTATTCGAAATATATTTCTGAACATCTTTCAGGACATCAGAAAAGTCTTTACATTCAGATTCCGGGGCAAAAAATAAGGAGTGATTACGGTTTTCAGTACCAAGTTCCTTTGATTTATTTTGTATTTTTGCAGTATTTATAAGTTCTTCAGCTCGTTTTTCTAATTCAAATGCAGTGGATTCAGTGTAACTTTCATTTTCTATTTCTGATACAAATCTTTGTTTCTTTTTATCCTCTTTAAACACAGAATTGCCTTTTTTACTTCCTAACATCCGAACACCTCCTTTGCAATTTTTCCAATTTCTCTTCGAAATTCGCGACTATCTTTTAAAGACAAATCCTCAAATAGGTTTCCGGAAAGATATTGTTCTTCAAGTTCTTCAGAGTGAGGAAGCCTAAAAGAAAAACTTCCTAATGCGCCTGACATATGCTCTATTCCATGATTTGTTTTAATATTGGATGCCACCTTATACTGCTTATCCATATCCCAATTGCTGTTTTGTAAAAGCTGCAACTGGCTTGATAAATAACTGATGGATTTTAAATCACAATTCACCAATCGTAATACTGAATCAGATTCAAGCAACGCAACAGCTGAAAGAATATCATTGGCAATATAGCTACCACAGTCAATAATAACAAATGGTGCTATTTTCCTTAAAGATTCTATAAGCTCCTGTGCCTGTATTTTTGAATAAGATGCATAAGTGTATTCATTTTCTCCTTTTAGCATTCCAAGCATAGTAAGGTAAGACATCTTTTTATGAGTTATCATATTGTATTTTATAAGTGGTTCTGTTACGTGAGCAGCAGACAATATACTACCGAGGGATTTTTCAAATTCCAAATCTGATGGTGGGCAAATACAAGGGAGCATTGGTGCTGTCATATCACAAAGCAGCAACACTACATTTTTCTTTTTATCTGCAAGATACTTGGCAAGTTTTACTGCAACAGTTGACTTACCTGATCCCGGACTTCCCCAAACAGCAAGAACACCACCATGCAGAATATCTTCTTTAACAGTTTCTTTATTTGAAGTACGGGAAAATATACTATTTTTCTTAAAGTTAATCATTATTAATCCTCCATACGATCTGTATTATTTCCACCTGCTTCGGAATTCTCTGAATCTTTATTCACTTCTTTATCTTCAATTTCAGCTGTTTTCGAATTATTTAAACCTAGATCTTGAGGTTCTTTTGAAACATCTTCATTTTTGTCGTTTTCTGTTTCTGTTGGATATAATTCTTCTAAAATTTCTGCTTGCATATCTAGAAATTTATTTGTATTCTCAGGTATTCCACGATAAACAAGAGAAAGGTGTGATTCTCCGTTTTCCTCAAGCTCTGCTAAAATGTTGCCTTGCTGTGGAGTTACAAGAAATGTAACTGTTGAAGGTAATTCTCTTTCATCTATATTTTCTTCCTGCTCTCCTGTATTTGCATCATATCCACTTGATGCGGTAACTGAAATTACTTCTACATACTTTAGTTCTGGTGGAATTACTGTTGCACCTTGTTTTCTGTAATCCGGAGCAATAACTGATACAATATCTCCACTCTGCAGTTTTCCGGAAAGTCCATTTGCAAAGGTCTTAATGGTAATGGAAATTGCCTGTCTTCTTCCGTCAAGATTATACAAATACGCATTTTCAGCTGCAGGAGTTTTCGCTAATTTTGTATTTAAGATATAATCACCAACAGACATATCTGCAAGTGCAAAACTGCCTACCACAGTATCTTGACTTTTAATTACATTTTCAGGCAGATTATATCCACCAACTTCCACTGTCTGTACCATATCCTTAGTAATTTCATCGTCTGCTTTAATCTCTTTTGCCACACGAACAATCTCGGTCTTTTGACTGATTCCCTTATTAAACAAAGGTGTGATTCCAAAACAAATAAGGAGTGACAGCAAAATGCATATCACTCCAATTACAGTTCTATTTTTAAAAAAGCCCATAATCCTTTACCTCCTCAAGTTATAAAATATATGGTTATAAAACCTATCCCTAAAAAGGGAGCAAGTGGCATGGATAAATCCTTTGACACTTGCTTTTTTCTAGTTTTTGCTATCAATTTTAATACTATATAAAAGACTAATAGCAACGTAAGTGCTAAAATAAGCCCATAAATTCCGTTCCAAAATCCAAAGGCCACACCCAGTGCAGCAGTCATCTTAATATCACCGCCACCAATACTGTTTTCTTTTAAAATTGCGGCCATAAAAAATGGTAATGCTACAATTAAGCCTAATAAATTCACAAATCTAAAATTCAGAAGTCCTGTAAATGCAATTAGCATACATACCGTATCAGGAATTTCCCGTTTTTTAATATCCGTATAAGATGCTATCAAAAGCAGGAAACACAAAATCACTCCTTGTAAGATACTGTTAATTTGCATAATTAAATAAAATTAATTACTTTCTTAATTTTACTTTTCATTGGGTTCTCCTCCTTTTATTCAAAATGATAGTTTACTGAATAAGTGATGTTGGATTTATTATACATGCATGTATGGTTTGTGTAGTAGTAAAACTCTAGTTTAGAGTAAATACCTGAACTGAGATTTTTACTGAATGTGATACCATTATTTGTGGTTCCATAGTCAAGCTGATCCCAATTTTTAGTCAATATGTTGTAACCCTTAACGCGGCCATAATCACTGCCACTGTGTCCAGATACGGGCGGTACAGTGAATGTGTATTCTGTAATAGTTGCACCATCCAAACCATTTTCTAAAATCACTGAATCGGGTCCTGTTAAGGTCATTCCGCCACTGCCGTTGGAGTCGGCAACGAAAAACACGATTGCTGCCCAAGGAGATTCTGCGCCTGCTGAATCCACAGCTTTGACTCGAACTACATTTTTACCCAACGGATATTCCTGTGTTTCAGCATTACGTCCCTCCCAAATATAAGTAATTGGATCGCTATCTGCATCGATACTTTTTGCCGTAATAGTCACCTTTGTGCCGGGAGCAACACTATTGCCACTTGGAGTTCTACTAATTACAGGAGCTGTTGGTGCTGAATTTAAAATTGTAAAACTCTTTTCTACCCATGATGAATAAGCTCCTGCAATATCTTTCGCACGAACTCTTATAGTGTGTGTACCTACTTCATAGTAGCTATCAGCAGTTGTTCCTTCATATTCTAATGTTGTTGGATCTCCGTCTGCATCTGTTGCAGTAGCCTTTACATTAACTAAAAACTTGCCATCTTTCACTGTTCTTGTAGGTGTAGTAGTTATAGTTACTGTTGGTGCTGAATTTTCAATTGTGAAACTCTTTTCTACCCATGGTGAACAATCTCCTGCTTCGTCTTTTGCTCGAACTCGAATAGTATGTGTTCCTACTCCATAGTAGCTGTCAGCAGTTGTTCCTTCATATTCTAATGTTGCTGGATCTCCGTCTGCATCTGTTGCAGTAGCCTTTACATTAACTAAAAATTTGCCATCTTTCACTGTTCTTGTAGGTGTAGCAGTTATATTTACTGTTGGAGCAGTATTAGTAATAGTAATCTTATCATTATATGTGAATACTCTTCCAGCATTATCTGTAATTCTAGCTATCAGAACAAATTCTCCTGTATCCCGAATAGATATCTTGCCTCCGCTATTAGTGAGTTTACCATTAAATACTGATACTTCGCCTAACTTTTCTAGTGTCCACTTAACCTGATTTTCACCAAGATTTAAAGAAGTAGTTTGTAATTCAAACTCCATGCCGTAATGGATGGTTTCAGGCATGGTAAAGCTGTATTGAACAACGGGTTTTACTGTTATTTCTTGACTGTGAGAATAGCCACGTTTAAGATAATCTGTCATTGTCGCAGTCAGCACATAGTTTCCATCTTCCAGGAATGTAATTTTACCTCCATGTGCATTTAAATTCCCTGATATAGCATTACTTAAAGAAATAGGTTCACTATCTTTAGTGATACTCCATTCAATAGGAAGAACATTATTGTTTCCATGTGTTCTTAAATCAATAATACTATCAGTATAAGCAAGATTAGGAAGTTCAAATCCAATATTCAAGACAGGAAACACCTCTGTTTTACCGCCTACCTCAAACAAAAATACTCTACCTGTTTCATCAGTAACTCGAGCCACCAATTCATAGATTCCTGCTCTCTTAAATCTAATTGTTCCTCCATCACTCTTGAGACTATTATCTACATAGGTTGACCAATCTTGAAAACCGAAGGTGTTGTCAATTAACCATTCAACAGTTAAGTCATTAAGCTCTATACTATTAACTTTTACAGCAATATCGCTGTCGGTATGAGCATATTCCGGTAGTATATAACTTATTATAGGCACTGGATAAACCTTGAATGCTTGCTCATATGTATATGTCCTTCCACCGCCATCAGTAAAGGAGGCTTTCAAAACATATTCTCCCTTATGAGTAAAACGTACAGAGCCACCATCATTTGATAGCTTTCCAATAACAAAATCAGAAAGAGTAACCTCATAACCGTTTTTTATTAATGACCACTCGGCAGTTTGACTTCTAATTTCTTTAAATGCTGCTTCAACTTTTACAGTATCATCTGTATGGAATATTTCAGGTAGATAAAAACCGGCAGAGCCTACAGGATATACCGTAATTGATACGTTATCTGTAAATGCTCGGCCGGTTTTGTCTATAACTGAAGCGGCCAGATTATACACACCTTTTTCCTTAAAGAGTATATTACTATCTCCTACGGATATGTTACCCTCAATAAAATCATTAATATTAACTGCTTCACCATTTCTTAGAAGGGACCATTGAGTTTCAATATCATCTGCTTTTTTTGTTTCTGTCTTTAGTATAATAGGATTATCTGTATGAGTTATTTCAGCTATCTCCATTTTTACTTCTGCTACAGGATATATTGTTATTGTATCTGATGCTGTAATGACCTTACCCAACTCATCTTTAATAATAGCGGTTAATTCATACACTCCATTAGCTTTAAACTGAACAATTCCTCCGCTGCTTGTAAGCTCACCTGTAAGTGCAGTTTCAATTTCTATTTCTTTATCATCTTTTTTAAGAGACCATGCCACAGAATTACCGCCAAGATTTTCGGTATAAAGATCAACTGCTACTGATGTATCAGTATGAGCTGTTTCAGGTAAGTTAAATTTTGCAGATACTACAGGGTAAATACTTATGGTCTGTTGATGTTTAACCTGCTTGCCACGACTATTTATAGCAGTAGCTGTAAATGTATAACTGCCAATTGATTTAATTTTAATAAAACCACCTTCTGCTTTCAGCTCACCCTCTAACACAGAGGAAGGTTCTACCTGAACCCCATTTTGACTGACTGTCCATGCTACTGTTTTTACATAACGGCTAAAAGGCTTAATTTTTATTTCCTCACCAACATAAGCTGTTTGTGGAAGTGTAAAGGTGAACTCCGGTGCAGGAACACTTCTTGAGGAAGAGTTTATCAATTCTTCCTGTTCTATTTTATCTTTAACCCTCTCTTGGTTGTATATCATTACAAAGGCTTCAGCTCGAGTTGACTTATCATATGGACAAATAGTTCCATCTGGATAACCTGAGATAATATTATAATTTTTTCCATCACAAATGTACTCGTGTTCTTCTTTAGTCAGAAGATCATCATCTAAAAATCCTGTATCACAGAGACAATTCTTGTCGTGGTCTACTTTGACAATAGCTCTCACTAACATTTTAATAATCTCCATTCGAGTGATAGGCTCATCAGGAAAATATTTTTTACCATAATCTTTTTTAAGAATAATACCTGCATCAACAAGTTTACTAATTTCTTTTTGGGCAAAATGTCCTACAATATCTTCAAATATTGTATTAACGGTTTTAGTATCATCTTGTTCAAGTTTCATGGCTCTAGCTACAATTGCTGAAAACTCACCTCTTGTGAGGATGTCATCAGGATGAGAAAGTCCATCAGGATATCCATGAATGATACCTTTCTCTGCAAGGCTATTAATAGCTTCTTCAGCCCAATGCCCTTCACTGTCGTCAAACATAAAATCTGCTGCATAAGTAGAATTTATAAAATTTGATACTAGCATAAGGACTACCAAAAGAATGCTTATTATTCTTTTTGACCTATTATTCATTGTCATACCTACCTTTCTTTTAAATTCCACCCATAACAGGAGATTGCCTCTCATTATCCATAGGTGCATCCTGTTTTTGCTTTATTTTTTGATTTTGTGATAATGCTTGTTCATAAGCAGAGATAACTGCTTTGTCAAATTCTTTTCTTGACTCTGTAGTACAAGGAAAACAAATATCCTTATACTCACCATTCCCTGCCTTATAGCTTGGCATAGATACAAACAATCCTTTTGATCCTTCCATCAGCTTTACTCCACGAACAGCAAAAGCATCGTTAATATTTACAGTTGCCGTTGCTTTCATTGTCCCCTCCGGTCTGATGGATTGTATTTTTACATCATATTTTAAAATATCAAACATGTAATTCCTCCCCATTATCCTACATAGTTGAACATCTCTTGAATACGCTCTTTTAATGTTGGCATCACCACATCACCAAACAATGCGTAAAGCCCTGCGAGAAGCAATGCTCCTAAGACTACAGAAATAAGAATTTTAACTGCTGTATCTATATATCCTTCTCCACGATTATTGCTTATTGCTTTCTTTACATCTAAAGTCTTTCTAGTTATAAAATTATTTGCTTTTTCAAACGTGTTTTTCATTATATTTTCCTCCATAATTATAGTTTTTACATACTAATATTCATGTCTTTTGTTAAATCCTGTGGTTCAAAATTAATCTTCTTAAAACCAAACCTATCTACATAGTGAAACTCACTGCCAGTACTGTCATAAAGCTCAACTACATCAGACATCGACAGGGAATGACCTGTAAATCCAATAGGGTGATTTAGATTGAACTTTGTATAAATAGATTCTAAATCATTACTTTCAATTTCTCCGTCATAAACAAGTTCATAGTTTTCCTTGTCCGGTTCTCCAAAGCTTTTCAAGACTTCATCATAAGATATGAAACGCAAATCAAAATCAGAATTTGACCTTAACTGCCAAATACGAACATTTTTAAGTGGTTCTATATCCTTATTTAATTCTGCTATTTTTTTACCACTAGAAAGTTTTTCAAAAACACCATCTTTCCAAATGGTCTTAAGTCCTTTTTCTGATAACCATTTTTCAAATTCTTTGCTTCTAAACATTTCATCTATGGTTGCTATGTTTTCTTTTACATATCCTGCCGGATTTCCGTAGTAGATAATACATGCTTTTTTCATTTCAATGCTGCTCATACCCTTTTACCTCTCATCACTTCATTGCCATCCTTTCAATATTTTGAGGTTATCAAATATACTTATTTTCCATAGATAGTTTTCTCTGACATCAGACATTCATTAAGACCTGGCATACAAACTCCCATCTCTTTTAACACCTGCAAAGTTCCTTTGGAAACATCAGACAAATCATGTTTGTACTCAGCTTCCATAACCGTAACCTCCCCACTTTCATCATTGGTATAAGCACAAAGTTTTGCATTCTTTGGGATACCTGCTTCTTTCAAAATGAAATTAGGCAGCTTAATATTTACAGCATCTTCTGTTTCAGCTGTGCAGTCACATCCCTTACAGATACCTGAGGCATTTACAAGGGTACTGTACAATTCCTCCACAATATCTTTTAACCCCTCTAAGGTTTCCACAACTTCTATTGCAGTCATTTCTGATTTCATAAATACCAAACCATTTTTTATTGTTGTTGCCTCAAGCTTTCCCACATCACCGATTTTCTTTTCTGTTGATTCTGTAATTGGAAGACATAAAACACCTTTTATATTTTGATTTAATTTTTTCATAATTCCAATTCCTCCTTAGGATAATCCTTTTTTATATCAAATAAATTTATTTGCGAGGGAGAGTTTTGATCTCTTTCGTGCAAATCATAATTGGCTATCAGTATTTCAGGAAACTGAGATCCATTGTCATACCTTTGTTTAATATTATTTATTCTGCTGTAGCTTTCAATCGTAATACCCGGTGTGTCATAAAGATTTCTAATAAATTCACAGTCATTATATGAAAGCAAAAATTTACCCTCAATGCTTAGCAGAGTATCACGAAGTCTTGTATGATCTTCCTTTTTAAAGCCATCTTCTCCAACATTTTTATAGTATTTTTCTGTATCAAAGTATGGTGGATCCAAATAAAAAAAACTGATAGGGCGGTCATATTGCCTTATCAATTTCTCGAAATCCTTATTTTCAATGACTACTTTTGCAAGCCTTCTGTGTGCCTGTTCAATAACAGGAAAATTACTTCTCATATCGTGAGGCTGACTACCAAAACTGGTTAATCCTGATGCATAACTATACCGTATTAGCTGATAAAAATATGCTGCACGTTTTACATCATCTGCTACACTATCTTTATTATCAAGCAATTCTTTAGTTTTTTCAAAATCCTCACGAGAATTAAGAACATACATTAATTCCCTTTCTAAATCTTCATAGCGATCTCTGACACATCTATATAAATTAACAAGCAAGCTGTTAAAATCATTGTAGACTTCAAAATCATTACCGGGAGGTTTATGAAATAACACCCATCCGCCTCCACCGAATACTTCAATATATCTCTCATAATATATTGGAAAGAGCGAAACAATTAATTCTCTTAATGATTTTTTTCCGCCAATCCAACTCATAAAACTATTAATAATCCATCACCCCTTTTCACAAACAATCCAAAATTTAAGCTTGAACTGACATCTTGAATCATGTAATAAGGACATAGAATTTACCAGCCCATTCTTTGCTTCTGCAATTTTATCAATCCTGCTGTTAAGCTGGCGGATACTATTCATAACTTCTTCCTCATTTGAAGCATAGTAATATCCGCTTTCATCGCTGCATATGGGCTTACCGTCGCATCGTAATGTATTTACAATGTTACGAACATTTCTAGCGCTTATATAAAATTTATTTTCTAGGTAACGACTTTGAACAGCCTTTTCTTTTCCTGCGTGATTCATTTTTAAATATTCTAAGAATATTTCTGTAATGTTTACATACTCCACCTCCAATCGCCTCCTTTATGCGGTGAGATATTTTTTGGCAACAAATAAGGCCGACTGCTTTGCTGTAACAGCAAAACAATTGGCCTTATCTATTTCAGGGCATTAAAAAAGCACAGTCCTTCTACTGTACTAATTATGCGTTCTAATAATATTTACTTACTCTCTTTTACATTTACATACTCATGCCACCCCTGGATTGCTCTTGTTCCATACTTTCTTCTAATGGCTTTGAAATAACCTTGAAGCTATCTTCGCCGGGCACTATACCAAGAGTTCTTCCGTTATCCCATTTCATGTGTAAAGTACCAATATCATCAACACTTTCAACTGTACCTTTTGTACCTGGTTCAATGGATGAGTAAGGATCGTTCATACTTATTAATTCAATTCTTGTTCCTTTGGGATATTGCTCTTTTATTTTATTTACTTCCTTTTGCGATGGAAATCCATTCATATACTCATGCCTCCCATTTTTTGTGTTTGTTCTGCTATGCCAAGTTCCTCAGCTGTTTTCAGTGACCAATCGTTTCTACCCCAGAAACTTACATAAATATCTCTGCCATCAATACTTATTTCTCTTTGTTCAAACCCTTCTCCCCAACCATCACTGGCTTGTCCGGAAATTTCGGATTTAATTTTTTCAAGTTCTTTTTCATTAAGTGCATCATTAAGAGTAAGCACTGCCACTCCCATAAGTTCGCCTTTCACTTCCTCTACAGTAAACTCATATTTAGAAATTTTGGCATTTACACTATCGCAGTTTCTATAATATTTCATTAGGCCTCTTTGTTCTTCTTCTGGTAATTTATTTTTTTCAATTGCATCTAATATTTCATCCGTATAAATAAGTGCCTCCGATAAAGAAAGTTCTTCTTCATAATCTGACTTTTCCATGTATCCATAGTCATTTTCCACATCGTAGGTTGTAATTTTTAAAGGCATATATAGTTTTAATTCCTGTGGCTTTGTTTTTCTTTCTATCTTCAATCCAAGGCTTTCAGATAACAGACTTTTTAAATCCTCATTGTAGCCGTAATAAACTATATATCCTTTTTCCGTAAATGCACCGCGTTCATTTTTTATTTTCTGCTCTCCGAATACTTTAAAGTCTATATATTCTTCAAGGTTTTCATCGTATTTAAAATGTCCGGAGTCACATATCATGTATCTTCCATACTGCTCTGCATTCTTAATTTTATCAAACATTTCAAACTCATACATGCTATTGAGCAAGGTTTTTAGGTCTGTTTCATTTCTTGGTCCGATATAGTCTATTAATTTCTCAAAATATGATTCATCTTGTTTACCCATTTCTTTGAATTTATTTGCAAACTCATTTAGGCTTTCTATATTAGATACAATAGGTTTATCTTTAGTTATGATTTTAATCATATTTTCCGGAAAGTAATCACTTTCTAATAAGGCATCACACTGAGTAAGATTATCTACTTCCAATTTCATTAGTGCTTTACTTATTTCTGTGTCAGAGCAAGGAAGATATAAGTACTCTCTTTCACCATTTGCACATAACTCTATCATTGCAATTTCATCTTTCCAGTAATACAATGGGAAGTGCTTTCCGTCATATACAAGTTCAGGTTCATTTCTGTTTTGATATACTACACCGTAATTTGTTATTGCCCTTATTGGACTGTTCTTCATTATTTCTTGAGTAATGGCCCTGCCATCAAGCTCCTCTAGTTCCTTAACGCTTACACCTCCTGCCTCGTTCAAATATACATCCTTTCCTACTTCATCTAGATTATTGAAATCACTTATGACACTATAACAGTGAGTATTGTAAGTAAGGTTTATAAGGTCTGTCATTGTTTTTGCATCAGTTGCAACAGTTGCGGCATAAAAAATATTTCTTTCTTTTGCATCAAAGCTGTCTAACCTTTTTGTAAGGAAGTTCAGTTCATCTACATTGCAGTAAGAGTCTTTCATTGCATCGATAAAATCTCGGTCACTCCCATCAACGACAAGGCAGTTAGTATCTTTTGAAACTACTATGCCCACCTCATCACATATTCTGCTTAGTTTTTCTTCCTCACAGGGAAACCAAGCTTCCACCGTTCTATCATCAGTATTTTTTAAATTTTTAATGGTAATATACAATTTTAATTCCTCCATTTCTTATTTTTCGGATATAAAAAAGAGCTACTCTTTATATATAATAAAAGCAGCTCTCATTAACAATTAACTTGGAACATATCTGCTCCATATCTGGCAACCATAGTAGCATTGATAATTGCTTTGAATGCATCTGTACCAATCAAAGTGTCATCTGCAACTTCACTCATCTTTATATGTTCTATTCCTGTATAAATAGTTCTTGCTGTTTGGTAAAGAGCATATCCATCAGTATTAATACCATTAAGGCGCATATTTTTGAAATCAAAACTGTTTTTATAAATATGATCCTTAGCAATGCGACATAAATTATCATCTGCTGTTAACAAAAATAATGTTGCAAGATATGTTGGATTTTTACTTTTCAGTGATTCATTTTGTATTTTTAAAATTGTATGAAATCTGGATCTATGAATTGGATTTAAGAAAATATCTCCATTAAATTTTCTGATTAATTGTTCGAGTCTCTTTTTTAGATGGTATGATTTTAAATTCTTATAGTAATCATTCACTATTTTTTCATAACATATCTCTCCAGCGGCAGCCTTTTCTGCAAAGCAATTAAAATTATTATCACGACCTTGACTACATTTATATCTATCATAGTCAGGACATATTACATTTGATTTTTCATACTTTAGCTTCTTCACAACAACCACTCCACTTCTTCTCGGAATAAAATTCGGTACAAGCATCATCATCTGTTCTATATCCTGTAGCTCTGTACCATACATAAAAAATTTTGACATTACTTTTAACCTCTCTTTCTGTTTTTGGGTAAAAAAAAGAGACTTTAGTTTAAGTCATTTAAGTTGACTAAACTAAAGCCTCTTTTTCATACACAATTTTTTATATTAATTTTTTTATATTTTTTTATACTTATTGTAAACATAAACAATATCCGGATAACAACATGTTCCTTTTGGATTATTTACCGCACAGTTACTATTCTTCATAGCACCAGTTACTTTTATTACACTCTCAACTGTAGTTGCTCCGTTTTCGATTGCTTGAATAATATCTTGTTCTGAAACATGGTTACAGTAGCAAACATATTTACCGATTACCTCATTATTAACTTCTTCACTACAACAGCAACATTTATTTTCGTCCATATTGTCCTCCAATTTTATAATACTTTTATCATATCTCCAAAAATTATTATTCTTTACATCTATAAAAATCATAACTAAAATTGTTGATTTTTTTAATTTTCACTATGTCATCTATATTTTTGCCCTTTTTTAGGGGTGAAAAACTGATGTTTTTTGTCCGTTTTTCTGCTCGATTTTTGCTCTCAAACCACAACATATTGTGGTCAAAACCTAATTTTCATCCTCAAAACCACAATATGTCATCAGAATTATCGTTTCTACGTGCCTTGAGAGTACAATTATGATGTCATAGGTAGATAGTAACCCCTTGGCGGCAAGGTATATTTCTCAAAATTAGGCTGTTTAAAGCTAAATTTAAAACTATCTGTTTACGAAATTGCAAACAATAAAACTCTCAAATATTTTTGAAAGCTTTATTCATTACAATTTAGTATTACATAGCCCATTATAATTACTTGATCAATCTTATAAATAAAGGTTTAAATTTATTCTTTTAGTAATATAAACAGATGGGACAATCTCATTTAAATATAACGAGGCGAAGATATCCCTCACCTCGTTGCAGTGGTGTGTAGAAACTGCAAGCAGTTTCTACCGATACTTAAACTTATCCCTTTACTTTGTAAATATTTCTTTAATCATCTAATTTCAACATCATTGCGTTGATAGCTACGATGACTGTTGAAAGTGACATAAGGATAGCTCCGACTGCCGGTGTTAATGATATTCCCATTGGTGCTAAAATACCAGCAGCTAATGGAATAGCAATAAAGTTATAACCTGCTCCCCATACAAGATTTTCTCTCATCTTTCGAGTGGTTTTTTTAGCTAATTCTAAGAATGATTCAATATCTCCAGGGTCAGATTGAGTTAAGATTATATCTGCTGAATCTATAGCAACTTGAGTACCTGCTCCAACTGCCACTCCAACATCTGCTAAAGCAAGAGATGGTGCATCATTAACTCCGTCACCTACCATGATAACAGTTTTACCTTGTTTTTTTAACGATTCAACTAATTCATATTTATCTTGAGGTGATTGATTTGCTTTATATTTTATGTTTAATTTTTCAGCAACACTTTGGGCTGCTTTTTCATTATCTCCAGTAGCCATAAGTGGTTCAATACCATTAGACTTTAATGCTTTGACAAGATCAATACTTGTTTCTTTTAGTTCATCACCTAAAGCTACAGAACCAATTGCTTCTCCTTCTTCTACAAAGATACTTAATGTAGCACCTATAGGCACTTCAATATCAAGTTCTTTACCATATGCTTTTTGGCTGATTAATTTATAATGTTTACCATTAACTTCACCTTCAATTCCAGCACCTGATATTACATCAATTGAATCAAAATTAACAGGTTTAATACCTTGTTTATTAGTGTAACTTACTATGGATTGGGCAATTGGATGACTGGACCCACCTTCTATACCAGCGATTAGTGCAGTTACTTCATCTTTGGAATATTTGTTACTAAAAACGTCAAGAGCTAGCACTTTAAATTCACCAGTGGTTAATGTTCCAGTTTTGTCTAAGACCATAATATCAGCTTTATTTGCTAATTCTAAAGCTTCTCTGTCTTTTACTAATAATCCACGACCTGCTCCTAAACTTGTACTACGTGCTACTACTAATGGAATAGCTAAACCTAAGGCATGTGGACATGCAATAACTAAAGTCGTGACTGTAAAAATGATTGCCGTTTGTAAATCAGCAATAATTAGCCAAATAACAAAGGCTATGGCAGCCACTATTACTGCAATATAAAACAACCAGCCTGCCACTTTATTAGCAAGACCCTCAGCTCGAGATGGTTGATTTTGTGCTTGACTGATTAAAGTTTGTACTTGGGAGATAAAGGATTTATCACCTGTTTCTTGTACCTTTATAAATAAAATTCCCTCGCCATTGGTTGACCCACCAATTACAATGTCATCGACCTTCTTCTCAGTCGGTTTGGATTCACCTGTTAAAAGTGCTTCATTTACACGTGATTCACCTCTTACTATAATTCCATCCGCTGGAACATTTTCTCCAGCTTGCACCCTAACAATATCTCCTACTACTAACTCAGTAACAGGCCGTATTTCAATTGAATCATCTTCTAAAACGACATGAGCATCTTTAGGCAGTAATTCTGCTAATGATTTCTGCGCGTCACCTGCATCTCCAACTGCTTTCATTTCAATCCAGTGACCTAATAGCATGATTAAAACCAAAGATGCGAATTCAAAGAAAAAGTCCATAACATGTTCCCCAGATATATATCTGAGAATTACCGCATAAATACTATATAAATAAGATACTGATATACCTAAAGAAACTAAAGCCATCATTCCTGGAGATTTTTGTTTAAATTCTTCTACAGCCCCTTGATAGAATGGCTTACCACCGTAAATCAGCAATATTGTTGATAAAATCCCTACTATAATATCAGAGTATGAGAATGTGAACTGAAATGGCAGTGTAAGACCCATCATTGGCGACAATATTAGAATTGGTATAGCCAATGGTAAGGATTTTAATAATAGCTCTTTAAAATTTCCATGATGGTGATTATGTCCGCCTCCATGATGATCATGGTGGTCATCGTGATTATGATGGTCATGATTCTTGTGTTCTTCATGGTGATGATCAATCCCACTTTCAGCATGATGCTGGTGATTATGATCTAAATGATTATGATCTGAATGATTATGAACTGAATGATTGTGACTTTCGTGGTTGTGATGTTCTACATGTTCTTGATGACCATGATTATGAGAATCGTGGTCATTATGATTTCTATTATTTTCATGAAAATTATCTTTTCTTTCTGACATTTGCAAAGCACCTCCCATTTAAATTTTAATAAAGTTATTATATCCTATAACTAATCCAATAATCAATAATAGAAAAATTTCACCAATCACACCATGACTAACCAAGGGTTCTATATCACTATACAACTCTACATGAGCATTAGCATATTGTTTACCGGGTCCGTAATCATGATTTTAAATCTTATAATTTATGAAACGGGTATAAGGAAAGTATAATTTTGCCTTGAATATCCTTGGTTGGAATAGTAGTGTTTATCCAATGTCTGCTGTCATTGGAACTAGACCTATTATCTCCTAACAAAAAACATTCGTCTTTTGGAACAAAAAAAGTTCCACCTTTACCCCCTCTATTCTTAATATAAGGTTCTTCCTCTTTACTTCCGTTTATCAAAAGACTTCCATCCTTACTAATTTGAACAGAATCACCTGGCAAGCCTATCAATCTTTTGATCATCAGCATCTTCTTCTCAATAGAATAAAATACAATGATATCTCCTCGTTTAAGTTTATTAGGATGATATATCCGAAGCGTTAATAAACGATTATTGGCTTGAAAAGTCGGGATCATAGAATGAGAAGAAATCTGTGTTACAAAAAATACATATTTTCTCATTAAAAGTGCAATTCCTACAGAAATCAAGAGCATTATAAGCGATTCAATTATCCAATTATCCATTCCACCATATCCTTTTTATAAAGATACCTTCTTCGTGTAAACGAAGAAGGTATCTTTATTTTAGTTTACTTAATATTTTTTAATGTCCGTGGTGATGTCCATGATCATGACCATGTCCATGTTCTTCACCTTCTGCCATCTTAAAGAATGTAACATATGCTTCAACATATGCTCTAGACGCTTTTACATCATCTATGTCGAAGTCTTTAAGGGCAATTGCTTTGTTAAACTTTTCTTCTAAAGCGTGGTACTCTTCTTCTGTAACTAAACCCTTAAGTGGTGACATGTTTCCTAATTCAATACTTTCATCTGCTGCTACAACTACAGGATCTACATTACTTCCAGAAGGTTTCAAACCATCATAAGATGCACCTTCACCAGCACGGTGAATTCTAACAAAATTTTCTAAGAACCAACGGTCTGCAACTTCCTGTGCATCCGCCCCAAGTGTTCGGACCTTAAGACTTAACTCAAAGTTTTCTTTAAGTTCCTCTTCGTATTCCTCAAAAATCTACTTATATGCATAATTGATATTTTCTGTTTCTAATGCTTTTCTACCGTCTTTCACTGCTGGACCATCCATTGTATCACAATGTGCACTTGCCTTCTTAGGCATCAAACTCAAAATAATCCCACCTAATGTTAATGTTCCTAATACTAATAAAATATTCATATTTACTGCCTCCTTTATTTTATAATCATGAGAATCTATAGTTTTATAAAGCTTTTACTTGAGATTTTATAACTTCATATCCTAATTTCTCGATGGTATTTTCAATATCTTTTATAGATACTTTTTCATCATCATAATCTACTCTTACTTTGCTTGAATTAAATAATACCTTTAAACTTTCTTTATTTACCCCTTCTAAAGATTTCACTCCGTTTTCGATTTTTTGCATACATGATGGACAAGTTAATGTCTCTAATTGAATTGTTGCTTTTTGCATTTTTCATCTCTCCTTTGATTTATATTAATTGAATTATATACTATTATTATCTATAATACATTGATTTACATCAAGAATTTCATTTGTTTTTTATTTTCTTAATTTATAGCGAAGGAGTCTCATACCATTTAAAATTACCACTAATATACTTGCTTCATGTACTAACATACCGATTGACATATTCATCCATTCACTAAAGAATACACTGGCAAGCAGGACTAATACAACCCCTACTGCAATAATAATATTTTGAAGCATGTTATTAGCTGTTGCTTTTGCTAAACCTAATGCGTGTGGCAAGCGGCTAAAATCTGAATTCATTAAAACAACATCTGAAGTTTCAATCGCTACATCTGTTCCACTTCCCATAGCAATTCCAATATCTGCTAGAGCTAGTGAAGGACTATCGTTTACTCCATCTCCAACAAATGCCACAATTTGACCTTTTGCTTGTAACTTTTTAATATATTCCGATTTATTTTCTGGTAACATGTGTCCATGTGCTTCTGTAAGCCCTAGTTCACGTGCCACTAAATCAACTGTTCCTTGGTTATCACCTGAAAGAACTACTAGATTTTTAACACCAAGTTTTTTCAGCTTCCCAAGATCTTCTTTTACACCCGGGCGAATTTGATCACGAATACCCATCAATGCTTTTAATTCACCATCAACCGATGTTAGAACAAGTGAATTTCCATTTTTCTCAAATCTGGCAATATCTGCACGAGCTTTTTCACTTAAAGGAACATTTTCTTGCTCCATCAATGCTACATTACCTACTGCAACTCTATGACCTTCTACATGGGCTACAATTCCTCCACCTTTTACAACATCTGTTTTTTCAACTGTATATAATTTTATATCTCCAATATATTCTACAACAGCTTTTGCTAATGGATGGTCTGATTCCTTTTCAACACTTGCTAGATAACCTAATACTTCATCTACATTATCTGCATAAATTTCTTTATCAGCTACTTTAGGATTTCCTATTGTTAATGTACCTGTTTTGTCAAATACCATGGTATCTAGTCTGCTAAAGTCACTAATAACCTCGCTACCTTTTAGAAGAACTCCATGACGTGCTCCATTACCAATACCTGCAACGTTTGAAACTGGTACACCGATTACCAATGCTCCTGGGCATCCTAAAACTAAGATTGTAATTGCAAGTTCTATATCTCGTGAAACTATCCATACAATAATTGCAAGGACTAACACAGCTGGAGTGTAGTATTTAGAGAATTTATCAATAAAGCGTTCTGCTTCTGATTTTGAATCTTGTGCTTCTTCAACTAACTCAATGATTTTACCAAAAGTAGTATCTTCACCTACACGATCGGCAGTAATTTGAATTGTTCCATTTTCTAAAATTGTTCCAGCATATACTCCGGAATCTTTCTTTTTACTTACTGGAACTGCTTCACCTGTAATACTTGCTTCATTAATATGCCCTTCTCCTGTTAACACTGTACCGTCAACTGGAATTTTTGCACCAGTTTTAACAAGCAAAATATCTCCTACATCAACTTCATCTATTTCTACTTCTTCAAACTCACCATTTTCCATTTGTTTTAGGGCACTTTCTGGTGCCATTTTAGTTAATTCTTTGATTGCAGAACGTGTTTTATTAAGTGTCCTTTGTTCAAGATAAGCTCCAAATAGAAATAAAAAAGTAACAATTGCTGATTCTTCAAAGTTTCTAATTATAAAAGCCCCAATAACTGCAATGGTAACTAAAACATCGATACTGACAACTTTGACCCTTAATGCTTGATACGCTTGGATTGCAATAGGTGCAACTCCCAAAATGGAAGCAATTACTAATGCCCATATGGCTATTGGTTCATTTTCAAAGCCTAATTTACTGACATATGCAATTATTATTAAAATTGCACTTATTATTGTGATATGATTTTTTCTTCCTAATATAAATTTTTGCATATCCATACTCCTCCCTATTAGAACGCTTATATTTTTTTCATTGGTTTATTCATATGCTTTATCTAATTCTGCCAACATATTATATACTGCTTCATAACTTTCGCATACATCACCTGGAACTGTATAATTATCTGTAATTTCACGCAACTTTACAAACTCCGCTTTTAAATCAGGTTTTTCTATTCCTGCATCTTTTGCTTTCTTTGTTAGTTCATCATATACTTTACGAACTTCGTGGAATTCCGGATGACTACCTCCGTGAACTCGTGCTACAACTGGTACATATTGTGCTAATGTTTTAAAATGAGTTTCCTTTACTTGATTAAAGTTCAATTGTTTTGACATACTTTTTTCCTTCTTTCTTGTTTTTATCTTTATTATGTTTATATAATACTAGAGATTTAAAGAAATTAAATTGATCTAAATCAAGTTTATTCATTTTTTTATCTACACCAACAACAAGCCATCTAAATCCAAAATCTCAATCTTTCTACTTGTTTTTTGTTTTATATAACCTTCATCTTCAAGGTCAGCTAACTTTCTACTTATAGTCTCTGGAGTAGTTCCTAAATAAGAGGCTAAATCCTTTTTACTCATTGGCAATTCAATTTCCATTGGACCATCCCCTCCTTCCAGACATTCTGCAAGAAACAGTGCTAATCTAGTATCTACCTTTTCTGTGGCAAATCTAGTTGTTTGTTTTTCTGATGTTTCCAATCGGTTGGAAAATTCCGATAAAATCTTCAAAGATATTGTAGGATACTTTAATAAAAATTCTTGTAAATCTTTTCTACTAATCATGCATACATCGGTCTCACTCATTGCTTCTGCATATGCTTCATGAATTGATTCACGAAACAAGGCTAGCTCTCCAGTAAAATCTCCTGGATTTAAAATTCTTACCAATTGTTCTTTTCCAGACTCGGATAAACGGTAAATTCGAATTTTACCCTTACTTACAATATATAAAGAATCTGATGTATCTCCCTCTCGATAAATCACTTCACCCTTTTTATAGGAGGTTGACTTCGTTACTTTCATAACTTCCTCCATTTGTTGCCCCTCTAAATGATTAAAGATTGGAACTACAGTGATGCATGAATCATGTGAACCTGGCTCATGTCCGTGATGATGGGTGTGCGAAAAGCCATTATGCCCGTGTTTTTTTATATGTTGATTTTTCATTTCATGAATTGTTTCTTTTTTAGTCATTTAAATACTCCTTTTTTTTAGGTATTTTACTCCACAAATAACACTGCAAATACAAATGCACCAATACCAAGAAGAGTCTGCCCCTAATGCCAGCATTTTGTTTTAGCATATTCAATTGTATCTTTTGCTATTTGTTGAATATTTGTATATTCCATATCCGTCCTCTAAACAAATTCCTGTTTATCTACTTAATAAAATCTCATATCTAATATTTCATTGCTTGCTACATCTTGGCAAGAATTATCTCAATAACTTCACATCTGTTTCTTGCTAATATATACAAAACCCTCAAACAATTATGCTTGAAGGCTTTGTTTATTACAATTTAAGGTTTATATTAATGCTAAATTTTTTTAAACTTCTCATTTTGAATGGCTTACATATTATTATTAATCAACCCATTTATCTCTTATTATATTGAGCTAATGAATTCATCAATTCTTCTTTCTATTTCATCTCTTATTTCTATAGCCTTTTGATATTTCTCCTCTTCGGTTCCAGTAAAATTTTCTGGATTTTCCAACTCCCAATTTAATCTTTTTCTAATTCCAGGAAAAACAGGACATTCTTTTTCTGCTTCTCTACTACATACAGTGATTACATAACTATAAAATCTTCCTTCTTTGTAATAATCAAATACACTATTAACTTGGTTGTTGGAGATATCTGTACCATATTCGTTCATCACTCTAATGGCAAGAGGATTAATTTTTCCTATATTTAATCCTGCGCTTTCTGCTACAAATCTATCCCCATATTTTTTATTCACTATTGCTTCAGCAATTTGACTACGAAATGAATTTTGTACACAAACAAATAGAATTCTTCTTTTTTCATTTGCCATAAATATACCTCCCTGTATAATATTTTTTCTAGTTTTCTGCTTTTCTTATATTTTTAGAGATTTATCAAACAATAAGTTTATTTAGTTGCTTCTATTATAAAAGATGTAACATAGTCCTCAATATTTCTATCTGGAACCCATGACTTAACTATCTCTTTACCATTATCTTTAGGTACAAGTTTAATATCTCTAAAGCCTGCCTGATGAATCATTGTCCTTATATTATCAACATATTCAGCTCCAGCAATGCAACCTGTCATCATTGTTAAATCTTTTCTTATTTCTTCAGGTAATTCTGCAGTGGCAACAACATCTGAAATAGATAATCTTCCACCAGCCTTAAGGACTCTATATGCCTCCTTAAATACATTTTCTTTATCAGGAGATAAATTAATTACACAATTAGATATTATTACATCAACAGACTCATCTGCTACTGGTAAGTGCTCAATCTCTCCCAATCTGAATTCTACATTGTTATATCCGTTCTCTCGTGCATTTTTCCTTGCTAACATAATCATATCAGGAGTCATGTCTACACCTATAACAAATCCTGTTTCTCCGACCTGTCTACTCGCAAGAAAGCAATCAAATCCACCTCCACTACCTAGATCAAGGACCACTTCTCCCTTTTTTAGCAATGCTATAGCTATTGGATTGCCACAGCCTAATCCCATATTTGATTCAATCGGTACATTTGAAATATCTTCTGATGTATAACCTATCTTCTCAGATGTATCTAAAATATCAAATGATGAACTATTACCACAACACCCACCAGAGCAGCAACTTCCTTGTGATTGTTTCGTTGCAACCTCAGCATAACTTTTGCTAATAAGTTCCCTTATTCTGTCCTTATCTTTCATTGGAAACACCTCGCTTAATTTGATAAATTTACTTAACAAATAACATTATACTACTCTTCTTTTTTCACTATACTTATCAAATCTTCTACTTTTTCCTTAATCAAATCTCTTGTCTCTCTATAGTCTTCAATTGGGCCACCTGATGGATCATCTAACCCCCAGTCTTCATTATGACTATTTGGAATGAATGGGCAAACGACATTACAACCCATGGTAATTAATATATCTACTTCCGTAGGTATATCGCTTAATAACTTCGGGGTATGTTCACTCATATCAACTCCAGCCTCTTCCATAACTTGAACAGCCAAAGGTTTCACCTCTGGATATTCTTCTGTACCAGCTGAATAAACTTCTAATACATCACTTCCTAATTTCTTAGCCCATCCCTCTGCCATTTGTGAACGACAGGAATTGTGTACACAGATAAATGCTACTTTCTTTCTCATTAGTTCGCCTCCGTTTATTTAAATTATTTATAAAATCTATAGTGTATATTTTAATGTCCTTATCCTTCATAACTAGCAGTAGGGAACCAATGTTTCGTCTTGTTAACAATCTTAACAAGTAATAACATAACTGGTACTTCTGTAAGCACTCCAACAGTACATGCAAGAACTACTGGTGAATCAACACCAAAAAGTGCTATTGCAACAGCCACTGATAATTCAAAAAAATCAGAAGCAGCAATCAAAGATGCCGGTGCAGCTACATCATGTGGCAATTTAGCCGCCTTACTCACTAAATATGTCAAATTAAAAGAGATCGTATTTTGAAGAACAAGTGGAACCGCTATTAAAAGTACGTAAAGTGGATGTTCAACTATGATATCGCCTTGGAAAATAAATATAATTACAAGTGTTAACAGCAATCCTATCGTAGTTACACCATCAAACTTAGTTACAAATTCTTCATTAAAATATTTCTCTCCCTTATTTTTAATAATTAAAAGTCGAGAAATAAAACCTGTAGTCAGTGGTACTACAACAAATAGTACAATTGATATAATAAGCATATCTAATGGAAGAACTATATTACTAAAGCCAAGTAAAATCTGTACGATTGGAATAAACAAAACCAAAATTAGTAAATCATTGATCGAAACCTGAACTAGGGTCTGTGCAGGACTTCCTTTCGTTAGAGTACTCCACACAAATACCATAGCAGTACATGGTGCTGTTCCTAACAATACTGCTCCAACTACAAAATCACGAGCTAAATCTACTGGTATTAAAGATTTAAATATATATTGGAAGAATAGTGTTGCCAATCCAAACATAAGAAATGGCTTAATCCCCCAGCTGGCAAAACTAGATATAATTACACCTTTTGGATGTTTCCCAACATTTTTTATGGATTTGAAATCTATTTTTAACATCATTGGATATATCATTATCCACATAAGTATAACCATAGGAATATTTTGCCCTGCTATTTGCATACGTTCTAATGCTAAACTCACTCCTGGTAAAAATCTTCCAATTAAAATTCCTGTCGCCATACATAATAGCACCCATATAGTAAGATACTTCTCAAAAAAACTTATTCCTGAAGGTAATTTTTCCTTCGTCATGTTATTCCGCCCTTCTTTTGGGAGGCCAAAGACCTCCCTAATTTTATTCCTATCTAAGGATTACCCACTTAATTTACACAACAAAAATTCAACTATTTAATTTAATAATGTATTTAACTTTTCACCTTTTAAATCCTCAGAACTCCATTTAATTAAAGCCGCATTTCCTTCTGCTACCTCAGATATTTTATTAATCCATTCAACCTCATTAGCAGCTTTGGCCTTTAATATCTCATTGGTTGTACTTGTAGCGTAGAAACTTGAGTTAATTATCCACCATTTACTGAATATGCCCGCTCTTTCTAAATCCTCCTGAAGTCTTTTGGCTTCATAATAAGGAGTCGCTTCAGGTAACGTGATTATTAATACTTCAGTTAATTTATCATCTTTAAGTTTAGGTAACAGCTCCTTAACCGATTCTGGGATATCTCCCTGTGTACGTGCGATTTCCTTATTATAACTTTGTGTTGACTCAAGTAATAATAGGGTATGCCCTGTTGGTGCAGTATCTATTACTACTACTTCATCCTTAGAGCGCTCAACTATCTCAGCAAAGGCTCTGAAAACTGCAATCTCCTGAGTACAAGGGCTTCTCAAATCCTCTTCAATATATGCAATATCATCATCACTCATAGTCTCTCTTGCCTTACTTAATACTTCTTCCTGATACTTTTCTAATTCCTTCTTTTCATCAATTCTGCTTACTGTGATTCCAAAGCTTTCATCTATGACAAACTTTAAATGAGCTGCAGGGTCAGTAGTAGTAAGATGTACCTTTTTCCCTCTCTTAGCAAGTTCCATAGCCACTGTAGCAGCAATAGTGGTTTTACCAACGCCGCCCTTTCCCATTGTAAAGATTACTTTTTTATCCGAATCGTAAAGGTCATCTACTACTTTACTCAATTTTACAGTATTTTTAATATCTAGATTTTCACCTATATATTTAATATCCCCACTACTAAAAAAGGATCTGATATTATCTATTCCTGTAATATTATAAGGTCTTAAAGGAATTTCAAAAGTTTCTAGAACTTTTAAACCTTCTGGCATATTACTTAGTACTTCCTGTTGTTTATTATAGATTTCATTGGATAAATCATCATCATGACTCTGTAGAGCTCCATTCACTATTAAAAACTGATTTTTCACTCCAATGTCTTGAAGTTCAATAGACGCTCTTTCAGCCTCTATTAATGCGGATGTATCTGGACGTGATATTAAGACTAAAGTGGTCTTTTCTCCGTCTGCCAAATTTTCTACTGCATTTTTATAAGTATCTTTTTTATCCTCTAATCCTGAAAGTTGACCTAAGCAGGATGCACCATGAGTACTTTCACTTATGAAATTGGTCCATGCCGATGGTAATTGTAGCATCCTTAAAGTATGACCTGTAGGTGCTGTATCAAATATTATATGATCATATTCTTCAGATGCTTTTTTATCGGTTATAAAGCCTGAAAATTCATTAAAGGCTGCGATTTCAACTGTACATGAACCTGATAGTTGCTCTTCCATATTTTCTATAACAACATCAGGAAGCTTTCCTCTATATGGTCCTATGACGCTCTCTTTATAATCAGCTGCTGCAGCTTCAGGTTCAAAATTTGCAACTGTAAGATTAGGTACATTATTTATTTCTATTCCCTTATTATTTAATTCTGTATCAAATACATCTTGAAGATTTGAAGCTGGGTCAGTACTTACAAGCATTATATTTTTACCACTGTCTGCTAATGCAACTGCTATGGCACATGCAGTAGATGTTTTTCCTACTCCACCTTTACCTGTAAAAAATAAGTATTTAGTTAAATCAATATCTTTCAAATCAAAGTTTTTATACATAATGCCCTCCTTTTAGCAACAACCACTACCACCACAACAGCTATTTTTTTCGTTCTTTGCTCTTAACTCAGACATAATATATTCTTTAGGTATCTCAAGAATCGACACAAATTCTTCATTAGTAGGATATTCTTTAACCTTTACAACTTCTCCGTCTACCATTGTAATAGGAAGTATATCCGTACCTTCATCTATTAATAATTTATTTACTATCTTATTGTCTATAAAAGCTTGAGGATTACTGGAAAGATTATATCTTTCTATAGTAACACCTTTTTTCTCTAATCGATTCAAGACTGTAGACACCCTTAACAGATTTTTATCAACAGATGGTCCACAAACTCCTGTCGAACAACACATAGCTGGATCAAATATAGCCATTTTTTTCATTACAATCTCCTCCTAAAATTAATTATTTGAATCATTATTTTTACATCTCTTGCAAATACAGTCTTCCTTTTCACTAACTATGGATGTGATAAAACTTAAAGCCTCATCTGCTCTCACTTTATTAAGCGTGTATCTCATCCATGCTCCGTCACGCTCTGCATTTACAAGTCCACTATCTGTAAGAGTCTTCATATGATAGCTAAGTGTGGATTGTGATATACTTAAGCCTTCTAAAATATCGCAAGCACACATTTCTCCACAAGATAGCATATCAATTATCCTTAAACGAGTTTCATCTGATATAGCTTTAAAGACTGGAATATACTCTGCATATGACTGAACCATGAAATTACCTCCTTTGTATATCTATATGTTTCGATGACATTGAATGTTATCGATATTCTAAAATTATTCTAACAACAATATCGATAGTTGTCAATATGATTGTTTGGAATTATTATTATTATTTTTTTTTTGAATCCCCTATCAATATCTGATTAGAAAATCAAGTAGATATGTATTGATTTACAATGAAAACT
>DFOA01000048.1 GCA_002381185.1 Firmicutes bacterium UBA3553
AATATTTATTCCTCAGAACTGCCGCAGTCAGACTTTTATCGCGGAATAAAATATTCATTGTTAAGAAAAAAATCATATGATATAATTTGAAATAACAGGGAGGATAACGAATGGTTACTGTCAATACATTTAAGAGGGGATTAACTAACGGAATTAAAACATTGCTGGATTTGATGAAAATATTGGTTCCTGTATACATAGGAGTACAAATTCTTTCAATTTCCGGAATATTAAATATTATAGCCGGGATATTTGAACCCATATTGTCTGTTTTCGGACTGCCAGGAGAAACATCACTTGTAATGATATTGGGATGGTTTTCGGGAACATATGCCGCATTGGGAGCGTTGGCAGCAATTGAATTAACCGGCATACAAATGACTACCATTGCAATTATGCTGTCTATTGCTCACAATTTGATAACCGAGGGAGCAGTTGTTAAAAAACTGGGAGTAAGCACATTTGCAAGTGTATCTCTCAGACTATTGTTCTCTTTAATAATGGGATTTTTATTTTACAGGATATTCGGGTGATGTATGGAAATTATTATAGAAATATTAATTAATTTAGCTGCATTTATATGGAGCATCGCAAAAGTTCTAATACCACTGATGATTGTAATTGAAATATTTAAGGATACAAAATTCATTGATAAACTATCAAATGCAATCAAACCCGCAACAAAATTCTTAACTATCAGTGACAAGTCCGGTATTTCCCTTATTTTTGGAATTGTTTTCGGGCTTACAATAGGAGCCGGGGCAGTAATTCAAAGTGTAAAGGATTACAACATAGATAAAAGAAGTGTGTTTTTAGTTACAATGTTCCTGTCCATGTGCCATGCGGTTTTTGAAGATTCTATGATTTTTGGTGCTGCCGGAGCCAATGTTTTTGCACTGCTTGCTGCAAGAATAATTTCTGCTGTTACTATAACATTGATTTTATCAAGGTTTATTAAAAAAGATATTTCCGAAAATAACAATGCCGAAGTTGAAAATATTTAGAAATTTAAAGGACGCCCTTCTCATTTTGGGACGTCCTCATTTTTAATTAGAAGATAAATCTTTTAATTCTGTTTCTTCCTTGCTGTAGATAGCAAACTTGTTAAATCCGTATTCAGCGAATTGATTCAGCTGCTTGCCTATTTTCTTTGCCTTTTCAAATACTGATACAGTGTACCCCTGTTCTCTGAATTCATCTGCTTTTTTCATAACATCAATATATTTGTCTGATACTTCATAAAGCAATACTACTTTTTCCCGGTCAGGAACCTTGAACTTTTCATCCATAAGCTGATTCACAAGCCTTTCAAAACCTATTGAAAAACCTATGGCAGGTATTTTTTCTCCTATGAAATTTCCAACCATTTCATCATATCTGCCACCGCCTGCTATTGAGTAGCCAAGATCCTTGTAAGCAATTTCAAAAATTGAACCTGTGTAGTAGCCCATTCCTCGTATTAAAGTGAAATCAAATTCAACGTCATATTTTCCGTTTGCATATTCTCTTGAGCTTTCCAGGACATCCTTAACTTCGTTTACAACATCCTCCGTAACACCATATTCCAAAAGACATTCCGTTCCCTTTTCATTGATGCTTTCCAATGCATTTATTAAATTTGCAATAGAATCAGAACTGTATGCTTTTTCCTGCAATTCTTTTTCAACGCCTTTTATTCCTACTTTGTCCAGTTTGTCAACTACTATACACACACCGTCAAATTCTTCCTCTGTGAATCCGCAGTCCATTATGACTGCCTTTAAAACTCTTCTGTCATTAAATCTTACCGCAAAATCTTTAACTCCAAGCGCATTCAGAGCTTTTGCCGTTGTAGCTATTAATTCCAATTCTGCAGCCTTTGTTCCATCACCGATTATATCTATATCGCATTGCTTGAAGCTTCTGTATCTTCCTTTCTGAGCTCTTTCAGCCCTGAAAACATTGCCCACCTGCAATGCTTTAAACACAGAAGGCAGACTTGCTCTGTTGTTGCAGTAAAAACGGCTTAAAGGAACTGTCAGGTCATATCTCAGCCCTAAATCCGCCAGGTCTTCTTCTGTAAGGCCTTCCTTTGAAAAGTCAAGCTTCTCTCCTCTTTTTAATATTTTGAATATTAGTTTTAAATTTTCTCCGCCTTTGCTGCCGATTAAATTTTCTATATTTTCTACAACAGGTGTTTCTATAAGCTCAAAGCCGCTTTGCTTGTATGTATTTACTATAACACCTTCCACATAATCTCTGACTTCTTTTTCCTGAGGTGTTATATCTCTCATCCCTTTTGCAGGGTTTGTGTTAACCTTCATGTTACCTCCCGTGTTCTTCCATACTTTTACTAATGTTATCAAATAAATTATTGATTATCAATATTTAATTTAAATGTGTTTCTAAAAATTGCCTGTTTATTTCTTCAGGCACCAGACTTCCCCCTGTTGCCCATGCAATGTGTACGGCATTCTTCATTTTGCTTTCTAATCCGTGTTTCCTTATATACTCTTTTCCTTCTTCGGAAGTTTCTATTTTTATTGTTCCTTCAAATGCCGCACATGCTGATGGTTCAATGTTGATATTTTCGGTATTGTGGAGCAGTCTCATATTATCATATAATTTATAATCATCTACGGTGAAGATTCCACCCAGCAAGCTTTCCATAATTTTTCCCACAAGCTTTGAAGGTCTTCCTACTGCCAAGCCATCTGCGTGAGTTTTCCCGTCAATTCCAAGGTCTTGTACGCATATGTCATTATTAAGTCCCGTAGCCATTCCTATGAGCATTGACGGCGCGTGTGTGGGCTCCACAAAGAAACAATGGACATTGTCCCGGTAAACAGATTTTAATCCGTATGTAATTCCTCCCGGTGCTCCTCCCACCCCGCATGGCAGGTAGACAAACACAGGATGTTCATCATCTATTGATATATCCATTTCATCAAGCTGTTTTTTCAGCCTTCTTGCAGCTACAGCATAGCCTAAAAATAAATTCATGGAGTTTTCGTCATCTACAAAGTAACTCATTGGGTCCTGGTCTGAAAGCTTGCGGCCTTCTTCAACGGCTTTTGAAAAGTCGCTGTCATATTCAACCACCTTAGCACCTTTAGACCTTAACAAATCCTTTTTCCACTGCTTTGCATCTGAAGACATATGTACTGTAACATTGAAGCCTAATGCTGCGGATGTGATTCCGATACTTAAGCCCAAATTACCTGTAGAGCCAACCTGTATCTTGTACTGATTAAAAAAATCCCTGTATTTTTGCTGCGCCATGATTGAATAGTCGTCGTCTTCTGCAATCATGTTATTTTTCATAGCCAGATATTCTGCATACTTCAATACTTCGTATATTCCTCCCCTCGCTTTGACACTCCCTGCAATTGCAAGGTGACTGTCCATCTTGAGGAGCAGCCTTCCGGAAATTTCAGCATTGTATTTAAGCATAAGCTGATTTTTCATATTATCTATTTTTTTTAACGGAGATTCTATAATACCATGAGATATTCTTGTTTCGGGGAAAAGTATTTCTATTAGAGGAGCAAATTTAGTAAGACGTCTTTCCGCATCATCTATTGCAGATATATCCATATTTATTTTCTTTGCAGCTTCATCATATGTGTTTAACTTAGAATTAAGCCACAATACTTCCTTTAATTCCGATACTTCTTTTAGTGCTGGATTGCTGTTTATTATTTCACTTTTGTTTATCATGGAATCCTCCTTAAATATTTCCGAATTGTTTATAAGGGGAGAATATTCTCCCCTCTCATTTGTTATTATATCATAAGTGCATGCCGCTTATCGGCTTGCTTCACACCGATACAATAAATACATATCACACAAAGACGTTAGTCTTTGTTTCATTATCGTATTTATTATATCATATTATTACCAATTTTACATTAAAATTTCTTCTGTTGTTGTTATTATTTCAGCAGATTTGGCTTCAACCAAATCCCCGCTTTTTGTGTTGAATATATTTTTAGCTACGATTGTATCCATAACTGCTTTGACTTCAGCTTCGGTCAATCCATCCTTAGGTTCATCAACAGTCAGTGTGGATGTTGTTCCTTTGGCTGTCTTAAAGGTCATCAACAACTTTTTAGCCATATTATCACCCCTTTTTAAAAGCTGCATTTAAGCCGCCAGGTTTTACTAGATAATCTCATTGATGAGTTCAGATTCTTCATATCTCACGAGATTCAAGAGTGAGTATGACTGCAGATCTGATATTGCAACTCCCAGTTCATATAAGTCTTCATCTGTAACTGTTGACTTAATGTTGGTGTAAGTCTTGTTTTTAATGATGTTTTTATTGTTTTCGTCAAGCCCTGCGTTAAGAACAAGCTTTAATTTAGAATCATATTGATTTGGAATAATCGGCATATTATCACCTCCATATGCTTTTACTACTATATAGCATTCATGAGATGATTGTATTGATTTAATTGTCATGACATGCTAATATGAAGTAAAAGCACCCGACTCATGAGGTAATTATGAATAAATCACTGCTGAAAGAAATAAATTCTTTAATAAAAGATTTAGATAAGTATGATTATATATTAAGAGTGAAGTATGTAATCTATGTAGTGTCTAAAATTCTGTATGATTGTAAAACATACGGGGTAGATATCCTGGATAAAAGTTTTAAATTTTATAAAGCCACCCCCAATTTTAAGCTGTCTGTTACGAATATATTTTTTGAACATAAAAATTTTAGTATCAATGATGCCAAAGCCGAAGAAAAAGTATTCAATTTAATATCTGCCCACAAACAGATTTTAAATTTAGAGAACTTCCGTCCGGCAGAGCTTTATGAGAAATTGCTTACCTCCAGGGAAAAGAAAAGTTTGGGACAAGTATATACTCCCCTTAACATTATACATAAAATGCTTTCTCAATTGTTTGAAATCAAGACAATCGGCAAAGACACCAAGATTCTTGACCCTTCCTGCGGCGGCGGATACTTTTTGATTGAAGCTTTTAAAAAAATCAGGAATCACTTAAGGGATGTCGACGACAGATACATCATTGAAAACATGCTTTACGGAATTGATATAGATGATTTTTCTATATTTCTCACTAAAGCAGGACTTCTTTTTGCAGGCAGCTGTTCTGATGTTAATTTTAATGTGTTCGGTCTTGATTATCTGACAGATTCATTTAATTTAGGCAAATTTGACATAGTCGTAGGCAACCCGCCCTATGTGGGGCACAAGAATTCATCTACAGAATACAAAAAAGCATTGTATGAAAAATATTCAGATGTATTTTATGACAAGGCCGACATATCCTACTGCTTTTTTAAAAAAAGCAAAGATGTTCTTAAACAGGACGGCATAATATCCTTCATAACATCCAGGTATTTTATGGAAGCTCTTTACGCTGACAGAATGAGATCATATATAAAAAATAATTTTAATATAATTTCTCTTTTTGATTTCAGCGGAAATAAGGTATTTAAGGATGCCATGGTGAGCCCCGCCCTGATAACGTTGTCAAATATTGGCAGGAACAAAGACGGCTTTTCTTACGTCAAATATAATGAGGACAATACTACAGAAAAATTTATTTATAAGCAGGACAAGCTAAAAGATGCAGGATGGACTATTTTAAGAGATGAGGATGAACAGCTGTTTAACCGCATTGATTCAATTTCCAACATATGCATACAAGATATCTGCACAATTAAGCAGGGAATTATAACAGGGCTGGACAAGGCTTTCATCGTTGATGAAAAAATAATCGAAAAATATGATATTGAAAATAATTTGCTCAAAAAATGGATTAAAAACAGCAACATATCGAAATCAGACATTAAATATAATAACTTATACTTACTATATACAAATATAATAGACTGTGAACAAAACTATCCCAACGCCATTAAATACCTTTCTGCATATAAAAGCAAGCTTCAAAACCGAAGAGAATGCATAAAGGGCTACAGAAAATGGTATGAGCTTCAATGGGGTCGAATTCAATCTGATTTTGAAAATCCAAAAATAGTTTTTCCGTTTAAAGCCAGCGGCAATAATTTTTATTATGATGAAAAAGAATACTTCTGCAGTGCAGATGTATATCTTATGAATAACTTCAGCGGGAAAATGACCTTGAACTATTTTCTGTCATACTTAAATTCTGACATCTTTGAATTTTATTTTAAGTGTCATGCGAAAAAAGTCGGAAACAATATATATGAGTATTATCCCAATAAATTAAGCAATGTTAAAATATTTTTACCTCAGGAAAACACGCAGCAAAATATATCTGATTTAGGAAAAATTAGTATTGAAATATTCCTAAAAAAGGTGTTTAATATAACCGAAGAGGAGGTAAATAATATTATATACAAATATGTTAATAAAGGGTGATGACGCAAATTGAACAAAATTAACAAGCTATTATTATTAATTACTATTTTTATTGTGTTGTCCATTCAGCCAGCATTGGCGAAAACTGTGTATTACGATACTTATAATCATTGGGCGGAAAGGGACATTGATTTTGCTTCAAACACATTGAAGGTTTTCAATGGATATGGAGACTTCACTTTCAAACCTGAAAACAACATTACCAGAGCCGAGTTTATAACTATCTTGGCAAAAACAGCTTATCGACAAAATCAAATGAATGAAATTTACACAAGCAGCATGTCCTACAGCGACATGTCAAACAAACATTGGTCTTATACCTTTGTTATTTCTATGTATGAGCATTTGAAAACAAACCAGGATTATTCTTTTGCCGATATATTTCCTGGACCGAATTTTTACCCGGACAAAATAATTACAAGGGAAGAAGCTGCTGCCTTAATAGCAGCATTCTGCAAGAATGCGATTTACGATAATAATTTGAATTTTAAAGACGTCAGCAAGACTAACAAATTTTATAACGAAATAAAAAGACTTTACAACGCAGGTATCATTACCGGATATGAAGATTTAACTTTTAAAGGCAATACTAATATTACCCGAGCAGAATCGGCAGCATTAATAAGAAGGGTTTATAATGATATTAAAACAAGCGATAAAAGCAAATATTTAACTAAGCTTGAATTTCTTCCAATTAAGGGCGAAGAAATGTATTCATATTTTGGTAATTATAATTGGAACAAAGCTGACGCAACAGACAAAAAATACATTAAAGCAAAAGACACCTTGGAGTATGTATCCTTCGGAGGATATATCTTCCCTGAAGACTCGCATTTATACGATTTAAATGCTGTTGAAACAATGGCGTCGCTTCGTTCAAGCGGATACTACAATGTAGCGGGCACTAATTTTTACATGATTACTTTCGGTAATTATTCGGACGCGGAGAAATCTCAGTTTGCCAATGAAGTACTGGCAAATACTATTGCAAGAAATGATTTAAAAGATTCAGAGCTGATGCAAATTTTTACTATGGCAAGCAAGTATGATGTTAAAGAAGACTTATACATGAGTGCATTGGAAAAGTGGGATAGCCTCACTGCCAGCGATAATGCCAAAGCAAACATATTATTTTTCAGATATGCCTTTTACATCAAAGCCAATAACAAAGAAATGCTTAAAACCCTTGTTTATGATGATCTGAAAAAAGCAAATAACATACCTTCTCTATTAGACATTAACTGGGGTTTGACAGTAGGTTCAGAAATAATCGATTTTAGAAATTATACATTTGGCAGCTACAGTTTTTCACTTTATAAAGACACGACACTTTACAGATACACCTTGAGTCCGGCAATTTCTATTAATTACAATTCTAAGGTTGTGGAACTGGTAAATCTGCTTATGATTGAAAAGAGCGTTAAGCCATCAAATGAAGGCTTGGCAAACTATGAAAGCATTTTTCACAAATATTCTTTGAACAGATTGTATGTATTAAACTTCATCGGTGAAAAAGAAAGAGCTTTTGTAGAAGGTATCAATGATTATGAAATAATTAAAACATTTAATATTTATGGAACAAACAAATCAATCATTGATGATACCTACACAGGAATTTTAAAGAAAGTAAAATAATACAACAGAAAAGGGACGATCTTGATTGAAAAATCAATCAAAGCCGTCCCTTCTCTGCTTTTGTTCCCTTTATTTAAGCGTATAATTTAACTATTTCTATCAGCAATTCAACTACTTTTTCCATTGACTGAACGGGGATATATTCATATCTTCCGTGATAGTTGTGTCCTCCTGTGCACAGGTTAGGGCAAGGAAGTCCCATGTATGACAATCTTGCTCCATCAGTGCCTCCTCTGATAGGAACTATTTGAGGCTCAAGTCCTATATTTTTCATTGCTTGTTGAGCAGTTTCAATAATGTGCATGTGGGGAAGGATTTTTTCTTTCATGTTGTAATATGAATCTTTCAATTCAATTTTGACAGTTCCCTCTCCGTATTTTTCATTTAAATATTCTGCTATTTTATTGAATCTGTCTTTTTTAGCATTGAATTTGTCAAAGCTGTGATCTCTTATTATGTAATTTAAAAGCGTTTTTTCAACATCTCCGCTCATATCATTCAAATGGCTGAAGCCCTCATAATTTTCGGTATTGTCCGGGGTTTCATGAACAGGAAGCATCCCCTGGAATTCCATTGCAATCAATATGGAATTTTTCATTTTGTTTTTTGCAGAACCGGGATGAATATTTACACCATTTATTTCAACCTTTGCGCTGGCGGCATTGAAGTTTTCGTATTCTATTTCTCCCAGCTTTCCGCCATCCACAGTATAGGCAAAGTTCGCTCCAAATCCTTCAATATCAAACTTCTCTGCTCCGTTTCCCACTTCTTCATCAGGAGTAAATCCTATTTTAATAGTGCCGTGCTTTACAGCAGGATTGTTTATAAAAAATTCGGCCATGGACAATATTTCTGCTATTCCCGCTTTGTTGTCCGCCCCGAGCAATGTTGTTCCGTCAGTTACAATAATGTCATTTCCAATGTAATCTAAAAGGTGCTCAAACATTTCAGTCTTCATTATAATGTTTTTTTCTTCATTTAAAACAATATCCTTACCATCATAGTTATGCACTATTCTAGGTTTAATGTCATTGCCCGGCATATCCGGCGATGTATCCATATGAGCAATAAAGCCTATTGCCGGCATATCATTATCTGTGTTAGAAGGAATTGTTCCGTATACATATCCGTGCTCATCCATGAGCACATCATTTATTCCCATGGATTTCATTTCTTCAACCAGGTATCGGGCCAAATCTTTTTGCTTTTCGCTGCTTGGTATAACTTCTAAATCCGGTACTGACTGAGTATCAAATTTAACATAATTTAAAAATCTTTCGTGTACTTTCATTTTAACCCACGTTCCTTTCTTAACTATTTGATAATAATTATAACACTGCTGCATTTTTATAGCAATAGGATTTAGGGGGGCGGTCCTTCNNGAAGGACCGCCCCCCTAAATCGAATTTTAATTTATAATTGAATAAGTCCACAAAATATAATATAATTGTGTGAACAATCAGAATATTAAGGAGGTCTAAAATGGATTGTATAAAAGAAGCTTATAAGGTACAAAGCGAGACTATTATTAAAAATCTCCAACGAAGAAACATGGAAGGTTATTACTTTGACACTAGAGAAGAAGCAATAGAAAAAGTTATGTCTTTAATCAAGCAGGAAGATGTTGTATCATGGGGCGGATCTTACACTATTGATGAGCTGGGAATAAAAAAACTTCTTGAAGAGAAAGAAATTTCGGTAATTGACAGAGATAAAGCCAAATCTCCTGAAGAAAATGTTAAGCTTAGAAAGCAATCTTTGACAGCCGATGTTTATTTAACCAGCACCAATGCAATAACAATTGACGGCGAACTGATAAATATAGATGGTGCCGGTAATAGATTGGCTGCTTATTGCTACGGTCCGGACAGTGTGATAGTTGTTGCAGGAATGAACAAGGTCGTGCCGGATTTGGATGTTGCAATAGGTAAGGTAAGAGCTGACGCTACAATTCCTAACACATTCAGGACAAATTCACAGCCCCCATGTCGATTTACAGGCAAATGTTCTGAATGTACAATGAAAGATACATTGTGCTGCCAGATATTAATCACAAGATACTCTAAACCGCAAAACAGAATTAAAGTAATATTAGTTGGAGAAAGCTTAGGATTTTAAACAATTGTTGAGCGATGGACGGGCAATGGAGTGGCAGTGGACTTGCAATGGATTATAAGAGTGCATTCTGCACTCTGTTTTTTATCAATCGCTAATCCATTGCTACTCCACTGCCACTCCATTGTAACTGAAAGGAGATTATAATGAGGATTATCCATACATCTGACTGGCATCTGGGTATAAGTCTGCACAATGCTTCCCTTATTGAAGATCAGAAAAGTTTTATAAATTTTTTAATAAATGTGGTAAAAGAACAAAATATTGATGCTGTAATGATTGCAGGCGATATTTTCGATAACTCCGTGTCAAGCTCTGAGGCTATTTCATTGTATAATGATGCCGTCACCGGATTGTGCAATGAAATAGGAATTCCTGTAATTATTTCTGCAGGAAATCACGACGGGGCAGCACGCCTTGCATCATGCAATGAACTTTTAAAAAAAGCCGGACTGCATATTTACGGAAAGCTGTCAAAAGAAATAAATGCAGTTGAATTAGACAATATTCATATATACATGCTGCCATACTTCAATACAGATGAAGTTAAATCACTGTTTCCTGATGTTAAAATAAGCAGCTATTCAGATGCAATGAATTGCATTTTAAGCAATATAAAACAAAATTTCAAACCCGGCAAAAAGAATATACTCATGTGCCACTGCTTTGTAAGTGGTTCTGTGCTTTCTGAAAGCGACCGCTCCGCAATGGTTGGCGGAACATCTGTTGTTCCATCGGAGATTTTTGACGGCTTTGACTATATTGCTCTGGGTCATCTGCATAAAGCCCAGAACAGAGGCTACAACGCAAGATACAGCGGCTCTCCTCTCAAATATTCTTTCAGTGAGGCTGGACACAAAAAATCTATTACTATATTAAATATCAACGATAAAATAGAAATTGAAGAGTTAGACGTTGTTCCTTCAAGAGAAACGAGGGTCATAAAGGGTACCTTTGACGAAGTAGTCAGTCTTGCAGAAAATGACACAAACAGAGATGATTACATTAAAATCGAGCTTACAGACAGATACGCAGGCATGGAGGCAGTTGAACTTTTCAGAACCTATTACAGCAATTTGCTGAATATTTCGGGCAAAATGAATGAAACAGAAGAAAATGAGCTTACTGTTGAAGAATTGTACAACCTGTCTCCTGACGACATTCTGGAGAAATTTTACAAAGAAGTTGCAGGCAATGACCTGACTGAAGAACAAAGAAATCTGTTTCGGGATGCCATGACAGCAGTTGAAAATGAGGAGTGTGGCGCACAATGATACCTATTAAATTAACCTTTCAGGCATTCGGTCCCTATGTAAAAAAACAAGAAGTGGATTTTAATAAATTTTCAGATTCAGGTGTATTTTTAATTCACGGAATCACAGGCTCAGGAAAAACCACGATATTAGATGCCATGACCTATGCGCTGTACGGAAAATCAAGCGGAGGTCAGCGCGGTGACATTACAGCTATGAGATGTCAAATGGCGAAAGAAGACATACCTACAGAAGTTGAATTCATCTTCAGAATTTCTGAAAAAATCTATAAATTTACAAGAAGCATAATTATCAGGACAAAAAGGAACGGAAGCAAGGATTATAACGTAACACAAAACGCAATGTTCTTAAACAAAGAAGATATATTTGTACCTTTTTTTGAAAATCCGAAAATAAAGGATATGGAACAAAAAGCATGTGAATTAATAGGTCTTAACCATGAGCAGTTCATACAGGTAATAATGCTTCCTCAGGGAAAATTTGAAAGACTGTTAATGGCCAAATCAGATGAAAAGGAAGAAATACTTGTTACCCTGTTTAATGCTGAAAAGTGGCAGGAAGCTGCTGAATGGATATGCGAACAGGCTAAAAGCATTGCAAGAGATATCACTGTAAAAAGAGAAAATATCAATATTCTGCTTAAATCCGAGCATGCAGATAATATAGAAGATTTGCAGAATCAGGCATCAGAATTAAACTTGACAATTGAAAATGCATTTAAAGAAAAGCATGAAAAAACCGAATTACTAACAGCCGAAAAAAATAGATACCAGCTTCAAAAAGATATACATAATTTATTTGAGGAAAAAGACAGAGCAGAAAAAGAGCTTATAAAAATTAAGGAACAAGAAGAATATATTAATGTTATTTCAACAAAGCTTGAAAGAGGAAAAAAAGCACTCAATGTTTCCCAGAAGTATTCAAGCGTTATGAACATGTACAAGCAGCTTCAGGAAGCAAATTCGAAACTGGAAAAAGAAGAAAATAACAATTTAAGCTGCATTGCCGCTGAGGAAAAAATCGATCAATCTTTGAAAAATTTGAAGAAAAATGAAAAGCATGTAGATAATATCAAGGAAAACAAAATAAAGTCCGAAGCTTTAATTGAAGTTTACAAAGAAATTTTAGCCGCAAAAAAAGAAGCAGAGAATGAAAATAATATTCTCGAAAAACTTATTGAAGAAAATAAAAATAAACAGAATCTTTATAAGTTATCTAAAGAAAATCTCCAAAATTATTCTGACCAAAAAGACTTAATTTTTAACAACTACAGTATGAAACTTCCTGAGCTAAGGAATAAAGCGGAAAAATTCATAACTCTGGACAAAAAAACTGCTGAGCTTAAAAAAATTAACCTGGAAATCGACAAGATAAACAACAGCCTTGAAGCACTTAACAAGAACCTCGAAAAGAACATGCACTATTCAGCAGCTAAAAAAAGCGAATATGACAGTGCCTATAATCAATATATCGAAGAAACTGCATACTTAATAAGCGAAAACCTAAAAGAAGGACACGAATGCCCTGTTTGCGGAAGCGTAAATCATCCAAAAAAGGCATGTAAGAAGGATAGTATATCAGATGCTTCAGCAGTTAAAACCTTAAGCTCTGAATTAGACAAGCTTAAAGAAGAAGCTGCTGAGCTGATAAATTTAATTGCCAGACATGATGCGTCAAGGGCTTCTAAAACAGAAAGACTGCAAAGCCTCCAGGAGGAAATCAATGAGTTAAATGTGTCTTTATGCGGCTGTACAAAGGAAGAAACCATATTTGATCTTAAAAAAGCTGAAGTTGAAACGGGCAGATTAAATAATATTATCACTGCTGAAGCAAATCTCTCATCTGAAATTAATAAGCTGGATAATGAGCTGGCGGAGTTAAGCCTAAAAATAACAGAGCAAAGCAAACTAAAGGAAGAAAAGGCAGCCAGATTCAGCTCCCTTTATGCCCGAAAAATTGAAGGCATAGAATCCGAAACTGATTTGATGAACAGAATAAACGCATTTAACATTGAAATAGAAAAATATACAAATGAACTAAACATCTTAAGCGAGAAAAAAAGCACCGCAGAAAAAATGCTCAGTTCATCAACAACAAAACTTAAGTTTTTAAAAGAAGATGCCGAAAATAAAAACATTGAATATGAAAGCGGAAAAACAGAGTATTATGAATTATTAAAGGTCAATAACTTTCAGGATACTGCCGAATTCAAGCTATACCTGGCTGAACAGCAACAGCTTGATGACTGGGATAAGCAAATTCAAAATTATATTATCGAAAAAGGCACTGTTGCAAAAAATCTGGAAAGACTCACAAGTCTTACTTCAGGCAAGGCAAAGCCAAACATTGAAGAAATTAAAAATTCCATAGAATTATCGGAAAAAGTCATTACAGAATTTGAAAAACAAATAGCACTAAGCACCGACAGAAAAGAACGAATAGAAAAAATCATTAAAAAAACAGAAAAAGAGCAAAATATACTACTGGAAATGATACGAAAACATGATATGTACTCGAGCTTCGGAACAATGCTGCGGGGCGACCGAGGCATAAGCCTGAGGCGCTACGTTCTTGGAGTAATGCTTACATCAGTAACAACAGAAGCCAACAGGCTTTTAAAAAATGTTCACGACGGGCGCTACCAGCTTTGCAGAACTCTTGAAGGAAGCGGCAGAACAAGAAAGGCAGGGCTTGAACTTGAGGTCTTTGATGCTTATTCAGGAGAAAAAAGAGGTGTGGCAGGTTTATCAGGAGGAGAAAAATTCCTCGTGTCGCTTGCTCTCTCCCTTGGACTTTCCGCAGTTGTGCAGGCACAGTCGGGAGGAATAAGAATTGACACCATGTTTATCGATGAGGGTTTTGGAAGCCTCGACAGCTCATCCATAAGAGATGCACTTAATATACTGAGTTCCGTAAAGGGCTCCAAGAGACTTGTAGGTATAATATCCCATGTCCAGATGCTAAAGGAAACAATTGAGTCTGCCATATCAGTCGAAAAGGACCGAAACGGAAGTACCCTGGCAGTTAACGGTTAAAGATGCAAAGGCAGCCGGCTCACACGGCTGCCTCGATTTTGCAAATGTATACTTAACCCAATGCTACGTCCAATATCATCATTACGACAAATCCAAAGGCTGCTCCGATGGTTCCAATGTTGCTGTGTTCCCCGGTCTGGGATTCTGGTATCAGTTCCTCGATTACCACATAAATCATAGCTCCTGCTGCAAAAGAAAGTAAATACGGGAGCGCCGGCTGAATGACGCCTGTCAGAAGTATAGTCAAAACTGCAGCAACAGGTTCCACAATTCCTGACAACATTCCATATGCAAAAGACTTTTTCCTAGATAATCCCTCACTGCTAAGGGGCATGGAAATAATCGCTCCCTCAGGGAAGTTCTGGATAGCGATGCCTATGGAAAGTGAAAATGCTCCTGCCATGGATATTAGTGTGTTTTGTGCCAAAACTCCCGCAAATACCACTCCAACCGCCATTCCCTCCGGAATATTATGCAGAGTGACCGCCAAAACAAGCATTGTAGTTTTTCTTAATTTTGCACTTTTTGATGTTATACCTTCCGGTTTGTCATTATTCATATGGAGATGAGGAATAATATTATCGAGCAACAGCAAGAAGAATATGCCCAACATAAATCCAACCGCTGCCGGTAACCATGCAATTATTCCCTGTTCCTCAGCCATATCAATGGAGGGTATCAGCAAAGACCAGACTGAAGCTGCAATCATAACTCCTGATGCAAAGCCCAGCAGAGACTTTTCTGTCTTTTCACCCATGCCTTTTTTCATAAAAAAAACCATGGCAGCACCTAATGTGGTGCCAATAAATGGTATAATCACTCCAATAAATGTATTTAAGTACATATGTCCTCCTTCTGAACATCTTCATTATATTTTAAATGTTAATTACGAGAATTTATTATCAGTCCCCTCTTCCTGAGAATAGTGATATTTCCAGACGAATTCATCCACACAAAACCTCCATGTCATCGGGAAATACATTATATTCTTATACCCATTTTTCGCTATTGTAAATATAATATTTAAAAATTTCCTTATATTTATTTTTAATAAATAAATCTATCATTTCATTTCTTAAATTCAGCATGTTCACCTCATCTTCTGTCAATTCATTGCTTAAAACATTAAACACAATTTCTCCAAAATAAAAAGAATTTTCTTCAACCGAATACTTTAATATGGGCATTATGGGACGGACCTTTGAAGTTCAATATTAGCTTTTGTCTAATTATACTATTTTAAGTTATGTATTAAAACACATTTTTAAAAGATATTTTAAGGTTCTGTTCAAAGTGCCTATATGCAATTCATACACTTTGAACAGAACCTTTTAAAATGCGTGTCATAATATATTTAAGCCAAGCTTAGTTTGTCTAAATTTACTTGAGAGGTAATGAATATGAGTATATTCTTGCAGGTTGAACGTTCCGCCGCAGGTATGGTGGAACCCAACGCAAATGTAATTTTTGATTCAACAGCGATATTATTAGGAAACATCAATTATGACAATTCGAGCGGTATTATAACCTTGCTTGAATCCGGAGTATATGAATTCTACTGGTGGGTGGCAACGCAAACTTCTCTTGCCTCCGAAGGAGCAGGCTTCGTACTTGTTCCATCCGAGGGTGCTTCTTTAATCAGCAATTCACCGCTTAAAATAGGGGAAGTTGTAGGAGTAGGAATAATAGAAGTTGAAACCGCTCCTGTGACAGTGGAACTAAAAAACAACACCGACGCAACTATTTTCTATTCGTCTACTGTTCCTGTAAAAGCTTCATTAGTAGTTGCAGGAACAAATAACGAAACAACCGGACCCACAGGTCCTACAGGTCCTACAGGTCCTACAGGTCCTACAGGTGGTATCGGTCCTACCGGTCCTACGGGTGATACCGGTCCTATCGGTCCTACTGGTGATACCGGTCCTACCGGTCCTACTGGTGATATCGGTCCTACGGGTGATACCGGTCCTACCGGTCCTACGGGTGATACCGGTCCTACCGGTCCTACTGGTGATACCGGTCCTACCGGTCCTACGGGTGATACCGGTCCTACCGGTCCTACTGGTGATATCAGGTCCTATCGGTCCTACTGGTGATATCGGTCCTACTGGTGATACCGGCCCTACCGGTCCTATCGGTCCTACTGGCGATACAGGTCCTACTGGTCCTACGGGTGATACCGGTCCTATCGGTCCTACGGGCACTGCGTTATTGAATGAATCGTTCTCGGCTTTTCTGCCGGCTGCATCGACAGCCGCAAGCACACAGTTAAGCGGCTGGACGGTCACTGCACCATATTTTGACAACACAACATTTGATGAAACGACAGGCAACTATACTGTTCCAGATACGGGAACGTATCTAATTAACGCAACGATTAACTACTCCACAACCGCCTCTGTTACGGTTTCTTTGGGAGCCGGAATCAATCCAGCATTTGTTGTGCGACGCACCTCACCGATTGTAACGGATTTGGTCAGCGGTCTGTTTCCGCTTTTAGATGTTAACGTAGCACTTGTACTATCTCTTAGAGCAGTCCTAGGCAGCGGCACAGTCACTCTCACAGGTGAATTTGAGCTGACAGCCGGAGATGTTATAGGGTTATTCTACGAAGCTAACGGTTTAACAATACCGCTTAATTTGGGTGGTACAGGAACACCCGGTATCGTTTGGTCGATAAGCAGGCTGACATAGTCAGACTGATTAAATGCAAATCTCTAAATAAAGTTTAATTATTAGATCGGAAAAACTTCAATTTTTGTTTTTCCGATCATTTTTATGTGGAATCCCACGAATGGATTTATAAATTACAATACTAATTTTTATATAATTATACCCTCACGACCTTTCAGAGTTTGCTTAATAATTTAATTATGCAATATTGATTAATACCGCGACTGTAAGCAACGCTATAGCTGCCAGGCATATCATAAGCATAAATTTGGATATGAACTTAAGCCATCTCGGGAACGGGATTTTTGTATACGCCAGAAATGCCAGCAATGCCCCATCTGTAGGAAAAATAATATTTGTCAATCCGTTTCCGAATTGGAATGAAAGAATAGTAATTTGCCTGTTAACCCCTATAAGATCGCCGACCGGAATCATAACCGGTAAAGTTATTAATGCTTGTCCGCTTCCTGAAGGTACTAGGAAGTTCAGCACATTTTGCAGAAAATACATTTCTATGGTGCTTAAAATCGGAGAATGCCCCTGCAGCAGAGATGCCAGCGAATATACTATAGTATCTGTTATATGCCCTTGATCCATAACTACGGATATTCCTCTTGCAATTCCTATTGCTATTGCTCCAATCAGGATTGCCTTGCATCCCTCCAGAATTTCACCCACAATCTTGTTTGCATTGTAGCCTGCGATAATACCTCCTATTATCGAACCTATAACATATACTGCAGACATTTCCGTCATACCCCAGCTTAATTTCAGTGAACCGTAAACAACTGCTATTATCATAACGGCAAATGTAACCAGAACAAGCTTCAGCCTTGTTGTGAACTCCACATTCTCATCAACTTCATTATTGGACAGGTGCTCAAAATTCATCCCGTACACCAAGCTTGCCTTGGGATCTCTTTTTACTTTTTTAGCATAATTTAAAACGAAGAATATTAAAACCGACATGAATACAATAAATACAATCATTCTGAATCCCAATCCGGAAAACATAGGCAATTCAGCTATAGATTGGCCAATTCCCGTAGTCCACGGATTTGTCACTCCCGATGAAAAACCGGCTACGATAGCCACCAATGAAATGCAGATACCCACAAGAACATCATATCCCAGAGCTAATGAAATTCCTATACATAACGGGGCAAAAGGTATAGAATCTTCATACATACCGGGAAAGGCTCCCAAGCACCCAAAAAACAATATCATTGCAACAAGTATCATGGAGCTGTTCTTTTCACCAATAATGTTCTTCAAATTGAAAATAGCGGCTCTTATTGCGCCTGTACTGTCAAATAGCCTTATTGAACCACCTATTAAAAGCACCATTATTATTAATTGTGAAGCAGCTTGCATTCCAAGAGGAATAGATTTAAAAAAATCAAACAGTGATGCAGGGCTTTGTTCTATATATTTGAAACTGTCAGCCTGTACAATTGTTTTCCCGTCAACTACAATTCTTTCATATTCCCCTGCCGGTATAACATAAGTCAACAGAGTGACAACAAAGATTAAAAAAACTAATATAACCATTCCGTCCGGCATTTCAAATTTCTTTTTCTTTAAGTTTTTATCCGATACATTTTTAACCATAATTTCTCCTCCTTATTCTTCGTAATACGTTTTATTAATGTTTTCTGCTTGATATAACAATGTGATTTGTAGAGTATTTGCATTGGTTAAATTTATAAAATACACATGATGATTTAAAATAACCTCTTTTATAATTGCACCTCTGTTTAATTCATTGAAAAATAAATATCTAGCTTTGAATAAGCTGTATTAAAGATGTTCCTCCTTTCTATTTAGATTCAAAATATTTTTTATTATTACTTCAGGTGTCACCGGATATGTCGTTATATTTGTGCCTAATGCAAAATTAACAGCATTTACAACGGCAGGTCCAGGTGCCACAGCAGCAAGCTCTCCGACACTTTTTGCCCCGTAAGGACCGTACGGTTCATTTTCTTCAATAGTTATAACTCTAACTTCAGGCATTTGCGGAGCATTAAATAAGTGATATTTAGAAAAATTAGTTGATTTAACATAGCCTTTCTTATCTATCTCAATTTCCTCCATAAGTGCCATGCCTATACTCATATGGGCGCCTCCTTGTATCTGGCCCTCAACAAGGAGCGGGTTTATCGATTTTCCTATATCATGTACCGCCAATAAATCCAATATCTCAACATGCCCTGTATATTTATCGACTTTCACTTCCGCAAAACACGCAGCATATGTTGCAGGGTTTGCAGGTGACTGGTATCTTTCAAAAACAGATAACGATTCGGAGTAATTCTTTTCTAGCAATACGGCAATGTCTCCGTACGTATACCTTTCCTGGGAGTTCTTTTCATATATAATTCCATTCGCAGCTATTACGCTATTTTCACCGCAATTTTTAAGCCTGCAAAAGCTGTCTATAAGCTTCTTTCTAAGCTTTTCTCCCGCCGATTTTACAGCTCCTCCGCATACAAATGTCACTCTGCTTGCCTGAGTTCCGGCCGAGTCATATGGGGTTGCAATAGTATCGACTTCCAACACTCTTACTTTGTCCATGCTTATATCAAGTGCTTCCGAAGCTATTTGCTGCATAGTAGTCACAGTTCCGCAGCCTTGATCATGTATGCTGATTTTTACAAGAACACTTCCATCCGCAAAAATAATCATATCAACATCCGAGAAATCAGGGTGCGCTCCTTTGTATCCATCTCCGTGGGCTCCGCATGCCATTCCGACTCCATATGCATATCTTTCAGTATTCCTTTCTTTGACACTTTGTCTCCTATCTTTCCAGTCAAAGGCTTTCATACCTTTAATAACACAATCTCTTATTTTTGCATTGCCGATTTCAGGACCACCTGTAGGATCTTTCGCGCCTTCATAAACGAGATTTTTTAATCTGAATTCACATGGATCCATGCCAATTTTATTTGCAGCATTATCTATATTTATTTCGGTTATGGCATGTGCCTGAGGCGAACCATAGCCCCTGCATGCTCCGCCGGGTATAGTGTTTGTATAATAGGTGTTTCCTTCGTAATATTGATCTTTAATGTCGTATAGCCTGAATAATTTTTTACCGAGAGACATGATTATAGCAGATGAATTAGTATAGTAAGCTCCGCCGTCTATATCAGCAACTATTTTTCTTCCTATTATTGTCCCGTCTGCTTTAATTGCGGTTTCAACGCTGATTTCAGTCGCATTTCTGCTCCTTGTTCCAAGTATTGTATCTTTTCTGTCCATATACAGCATGACCGGTCGGTTGAGCCTGTATGCAGCAAAAGCACAAATCGGCTCTAAAACAGTTTCTCCTTTTCCTCCAAAGGAACCTCCCATAATAGATTTAATCACTCTGACTCTGTTGAAAGGAATATTTAATACACTTGCCACATGGTACTGCACCTGGAATGCGGTCTGGCACGGACTCCACACAACTAAGCTTCCATGTTCATCAATCTCACTCAGGCAGATGTGTGATTCCAATGCAGCATGATGTATTTTCTGGGTTTTTCCCTTATCTTTTATTATAAAATCAGCTTCTCCAAACTTTCTTTCATAATCGCCGCAAACTATTTTTTTTGAAAATGCCAGGTTTGTATCTCCTTTAACTGTAGTAATACCTTGTTTCGCCTGGTCCAATCCTATCACTGTGTCAAGTTCCTTATATGCGATACTGAGCTTTGATATTGCCTTTTCCACAGATCTTTTGCTTGTCCCCACAACTAAAGCAACTCTATCACCAACAAATCTTGCCACATTGCACAACAGATATTCGTCCTGATACTCTTTAGCACCAATATACCATTCGTGTGAATTGTATAAAACATCAGGTACATCATCATATGTATATATTGCTTCAATACCCTCGACTTTTATTGCTTCACTTTTATCCACTTCTATTTCAGCATGTGGCTTCTGACTTAATACAAGCTTTGCATAAAGCATATTATGCCTTTTCATGTCACATACATATCTTGTTTTTCCTGCTGCCTTATTGTATGAATCTTCTCTTATAACACTTTTCCCCACATATTTCAACTGTTCCATGTCTTGCTCCTCAACTTTTTCAATACATCTTCGATTAACCCTTCCGCTGCAGCTTTTTTATAATGTTTGGAAGACCTGTCCGGTATGGCGCATTCTATTTGTCCATATATGGCATCATTTATATCCCTAATATTTATATCGTTAATATTCCTATTTATTATTTTGCCTTCAATCAATTTGGCTTTTATTGGTTTGGGGCCTACCGCACCGAGATATACGATTGCCTCATCTACAATCTCATCATTCAAATTTATTTTAATACAGCAATTTATCTTCGAAATTGTAACCGCTTTCCTTGATCCTATTTTTGAAAATGCAGATCTTGAAGAAGATTTCTCAATAACTATTTTAGTTATTATTTCATCACGGCTTAAGTTGTTTTTTCCCAATCCTTCAACCACATCATTAATTTTATTAAGCCTTTTTACTCCTTTTGAGTCGATGATCTCAATATATGCGTTATAAGCAAACAGCACTGTTAAATTATCTCCGCTTTGAGATGCATTTGCGATATTTCCGCCTAAAGTAGCCCTGTTTCTGATTTGCTGAGAACCTAAATTTCGGACGGAATCTATTAATGCAGGTATATATTCATTTATAACTTCGCTGTTTTCTATTTCTGTCATAGTAACACAGGCCCCGATGATTATCTCTGTGTCTGTTTCAATTATTTCCTTCAGCTCGTCCAATTTTGTTATATCAATGACACTATAATCAAATATGCCGTTTTTGTTGAAATGTATTATTAAATCAGTTCCGCCGGCTATTACATATGTATCTTCATCTTTTCTCGCAAGAGCCTGGCAAAGTTCATTTATACTCTTGGGAGACATAAATTCTTGCATTCTCTACTCTCCCTTCCAATAATATCTTTTACAGCTTTTACTATTTTGCTGTATCCGGTGCACCTGCACAAATTTCCTTCTATAGCCCTTTTTATCTCATATTCAGTAGGATTCGGGTTTTTCATAAGCAGAGCTTTACATGACAATATCATGCCGGGTGTACAGAATCCACACTGTATGGCACCGTTTTCTATAAAAGAGCTTTGAATCTCATCCAGTTCTCCGTTTTCCGTCAATCCTTCAATTGTAATAATTTCGCATCCATCCGCCTGTCCCGCAAGTATCGTGCATGAGGTTACAGCATCTCCATCCAGTATTACCGTACAGGCTCCGCACTCTCCTTCCGAGCAGCCTTCCTTAACTCCCGTCAGGTCCAGATCATCCCTTAAAAAATCTATCAGTCTTTTTGTCGGATCAATATCCATATTTATATTTTTTTTATTAACTGTCAAATTTATAATCATAACTCCTCCAATCAAATCACTGAATTATCTCTCTATTATATAGTAAGAATATTGAGTCAAAAAAAAGTCAAATAATTTTATCATTAAAAATTATTTGACTTTTTTATTTCTCAATATTGTAGAAGTAGGCTTGTGCTTTTTTCTTTAAATCGTTGTTGTAATACTTATCACTGAACAAAATTGCCCCTGATAAATAACTTCTTGATTTTTCCTTCATTTTCTTTTTATCATAAATCAATGCAAGATAATAATATACCTCCGCTCTTCCCCATGCAAATACTGTTTTATTATATGCCTTTAGTGATTTTAAAAAATAGAACTGCGCCTCGTCATATATTTCAAGCTGAAATTTACTAAACCCAATTTTTGAAAAAATTAAAGCTATTGCAGGAAAATCTTCATCCTCATCGCATAATTCATACGCTCTGTCATAATATTCAATTGCCTCAATATATTTTTTTTGCAGCCTATAGCTTTCCCCTATATAAAAATATGATGCGGCCACATTCAGTATATATTTAACGCTGTCGTTTAGAGAATTAAATAGATCTATTGCCTGTAAAATATATTCTTTTCCTGTTTTATAATTGCATTCCAATATGCATAAATACCCCTTGAATCTCAGTGCTATCCCGCTTTTCCCCATGTCGTTTATAGTATTTGCAATTCTTTCCGCATTTTCAATTGAATCTTTCATCAGTTCAAGATCATGAGCATTTATCGCATATTGAATCAGCTGCAAATATCCCTCAAAAGAATAATCAAGGTATCCCTTTTTCAATGATAAATCAATCATTTTTTCCAATGCATCCAGTCCTTTGGAAGGGTATCCTATATCTTTGTGAAATCTCCCGTAGAGATGCAGATATATTATTTGCAGCTCATACATTTCATTGTTCAAATCAAAATTCAGCTCATCATATATTTCTTTCAGTTTCTTGAATTTTTCATCCAGTTGGCTTTCATCCGTATATAATTCGAAAAATCCCGTATATTTTTTATCCTCAAGTACAGGGAATATTTCATGGCTTACGTCAAATATTACCTGCATATTCTTGACTTCATATTTAAAAACCTTATATTTGTTATCCGCCATAGTAAAGTGATATATAAGATTTGCGTAATAAATCCTGTCTATCTTGCTGTTTCTCAACTTTGTCTCGTAATATTCACCCGCTATCTCGTGTAAAACCGTGCGTTTGGAGTTAGATACGGTACCATATACGTATTCTCTTATTTTTTGATGGGTAAATATTAATCCGTCCTTATTGCCTGAATATTTTATTTCCTTCAATATGTTTTTGGATATCAGCTCTTCAATCGGTTCAACAAGCTTGAAGCTGTCAAAACCTGTAACCTGGGAGAGCATTTTTATATCAAAAATTTCATAAAACACTGAGCAGGCTGCCAACAGCTTCCTTCCTTCAGAACTCAGATTAATTATTCTGCTGTTTATTAAGGTAGCCATCTTATCTGTAATATTACTTACGTTCATACCCTGTTTGAGACTGTTTATCATTTCAATTATAAACAAAGAATTTCCTTCACTTTCCTTGTAAATAATGTCGCTGTATTCCACATATTCGGGCATTTTCATCTGTATAAACGCTTTAGTCTCCTCATTGGAAAACCTGTCCAGTTTTATCCTGTTAATATTTTCGTTGTTGTACAGGTTAAGATAAAATTTCTCTATACATTCGCTTGCCTCATCTCTGCAGGTAGCCAGAATCATTAAATTGTACCTGTTTAAAAATATAATCTTATTTAGCAATTCCAAGCTGCTCTTATCCGCCCAATTTAAATCATCTATAACAAATACTACTTTTTGTTTTTTCCCTATGAAAGAAAACAGCGGAGATATAAGGTTCTCTATATAAGAATTGTTTCCTGCCCTCATTTCACTGTAGGCATATCCGCCTTCACCGTTGCATACACCGATATTCAGTGTGGGAAACAACTTGTTGATATTACTTAATATATCACAGGGAATGTTTATATTTTTTTCTCTGAGTATATCCGATAGCCTCTCAAAAATTTTATCCCACAGTTTAAACATAAATCCTGATTCTGCTTCATAGCATGTGGTTCTGATTTTAATTAATTCACTGTCCAAATTCTGTGTGACCGCCTCTATTAAGGTTGTCTTTCCTATACCCGCTTCTCCATAAATAAGATAAGATCTAAAATCCTTACTGCTGATAAAGTTTATAAAATTATTATTCAGCAGTTCAATTTCTTTTTCTCTTCCGTAAAAGTCTTCTTTGTTGATATTTACTTTTACAAAAATTTGCTTCTTCATGATTATGTCAAACATCTTCCTGGTTTCTGGCAAAGGATTTACAGATAAACTTTCTCTAAGTGCATTTTCTAATTTATTATAAACCTTAGCCGCTTCCGCATATCTTTCCTGACTGGTGTAAATGAACATAAGATTCCTGTAACCTATTTCATCGAACTCTTCTAATTCAATAAGTCTTTTACAGCAGCTCTCTCCTAGTGCATACGTTTTTTTATTGATTAATACTTTAATAATTTCTTTTAACTTATCTATATAAAGTTTTCTGTATTTACCTCTTAAAACAGCCAGCCAATTTTCAAATTCAGCATTTTTATTTTCAATTCCTTCTAAGAAGTCTCCTTTGTATATGTCAAGAAAGTTATTTACCACAATCTCGTTCAAATTGTCATAAATAATAAAGCCGCTTATTTTATCAATATCAGTAATAATTTCACAATTTTCATCAATTTGAAGTAAGGACCGTTTAGGTGAAACTATAATTTCATCATATAAATTCTTCCGGACTATATAAACTGCATTTCGTAAGCTTTTCTTTGCCACATCCTCTTTTGTGTCACCCCAAAGCATAACACACAATTTATCTCTTCTCATGCTTTTTTCATATGCCAATAAGTAAACTACATATTCTGCTTTAGCAAATGATAGGTGTATTTCATCTCCATTCAATTTGATTGACGGCATTCCTAGAAATTTAACTTCCAAAGCATTCATATTTTCTCCTGTTGATAACAATATTTTATATAAGGCTTAACAAGCAATTCTTCCAAACGACCCATGTGGTTTTCAAAATTTTTATTAAAATATATTATATGTTTTTTTCAATGATGTTTCAAGGTATATTTTCAGATAACCGCTGAGTTGAGACAGAACCGCTGAACCAGGACGCTGCAGCCCTTTTATATCTATATCTTCCTGTGATAATCCGGTTATATCCATCTATCTGTGTGAATTTATCATCAAGCCCTCTTCTTTTGAATAATGGTACTGCCAACCAAATTCATCTACACAAAACCTCCATGTCATAGGAAAGTATGTTATGTCCTTATATTTTAACAGTGGATACGGCTCTCTCCTGTTAATTATCTTTTTCCCGTTTACATCTACATCAAAGTCCACAGTCAATACTTTAATTTCATATGAGTTTTTTTCTGTCGCCGTATCAGCCCAATATTCACCATATTCATCTGACCTCATTATTTTCAGGCCTTCAGAAATGTTCCACTGTGTTTTAAGATTTAAAAACCTGCTGTCGTGATATGTCATGGGAAAATAAGTAATGTTGCTGTATACTATAAAAGGATACAGCCTGTTTTCATTTTCTATTTTTACGCCGTTAAGTGTAATTCCATGTGCAGGTATGCTGGCATCGAGCTCCACAATATTTGCAGGTTCTGAATTACTTTCTTCTGTTTCATTAACATTGTCTGATTCTCCCGGCAGCCTGATTATTGTAGCCGGATAACCTGGTCCATAAAATGAATAAAAGCCTTCTTCGCTGCTCCATAATATATCATCATATATGCCAAAATCAATTACTGTGTTGCCATTCCTGTCAATAATACCAAATTTTTTATCTAAATTCTGAGCTATAATATAATTCCCTGCAAGTTTAAGACTGACATATGACCAGTCTAACAGTTCTTCGTAGCTACCTACAGCAAGAATATTTTCCTTCCCATCCTTTGCAACTCTCATACAGTCATCCAATATTTCTATATAATCATATTTCCTTTCTGTGAGTATCTCACCCCTGGAATTTAAAAGTTGCCCTCCGGTTACTATTTCATTGCTTGTTTCCCATAAACCGGTCCGCTCGTATCTGATAATATATGGATCATCTAATATATATGCATATTTATCTGTAAAAGGAATGATGAAATTGCCTGATTTATCAATTACGCCGTAATGCTTATACTCTTTGTCGGCTACGGCAAGCATGTCACCGCTAAAAACGCTGCATAAGATATTTTGGAAACCCCCGAAAGCCGATTCTACATGCGCCACGAAATCTATGTACATGCTGTACATTTCAGAATTAATTTTTTTAAGCCCTTCATCGGTTATTTTGTAAATATCACCATAACGAGCATATATGTCCACATATGCATAAATTATATTTTTATATTCATAATCGAAATTTATCAAATAATATGAAGGTTCAACCACTACGTTGTAATCTTTGTCTATAAGACCATAGCGCACACTTCTGGTGTACTCTTTTGAGTTTTGTATTATGCCATATCCGTTTACAAATTTATTTTCATTTGCAGAAGGCAGATAATAACCCTCCTTAATCCTGTTTTCATCAATCGTGTTTTCATCAGCATAACATAATGAAAATAATGAAAAAAATACAAATATTAAAACTATTATTATAAGAAAACTACTTTTTTTCATAATATCACTCCTCTATCACCTCTTACCGCTTCATAAGCAAATCCACTTTTTCTCCATGTCTAAATCATAACCATATCCTTAAATCTACAGAAGGCCCTTCTCCCTTGAATAGCATTTTCCAGCCTATCCTTATTCTCCCTTCCGATAGACTCATATTCTAACTCCCGATTTTTCAATGAGCTCATAATTATTCTTTTCTTCTTTATATATTTTTATAAGACGTAGCAGTCATAAAAAAGTTTCACAATATAACTAAATCTTTAAATTAATATATATATTGTGTTTTATTCTTATCCTGCATGACTATTGAGAACATCTTCCTGTAAATGCATACCAATTCTCATAAATTGAAAAAGTTATAGGATTTTATATATTATTGTACTCTTAACAACATATGCAACCAAACTCTGAGATTAAAAAGTACATATAAATATTAATCTTAAAGTTATTTGATATAATTTAATTCTGAGCATGTTATTTATATATCAAATTATGTCGTTTGCCACAGCCCCATTTAATTGACTGAAAAACAGTACTATAATTATATCTGTACAAGGGGTGAAAATTATAACAATAAAAAACTATCACAACATATTTCAGATTATTTTAAAAAATAAACGACCCCATAGTGCCATACAAATGAAATCTCAATTTTTCAATTGGAAGTAATTTTTTCAATACTTAGTATAACATAATTAATTATATCCGAAAACTTGATATTAGAAAGGAAATAAAAGTTATATAATGAAACATAACTTGATTAAATTTTTATCATATTTTGTGTTACTTGTGAGATATGCTGCTGTCAGAAAATGCAGCCTGTTTAGCTATTATCATCCATAAGTTTCAACAATATGAACTAAACTTAACTGCATCAATAAAAAGATGTATATCTAAACCTAACGCAACAGCAGCGTAAAGTGATGATACACGTCTTTTTTTAATACTCAAAATTTTAATTTCCTCCCTTGTAAAAAAATTTTAAGGGCAGGTTTACAAATCAACATTCTTCCTTGTCCTTAATATCCAAATGAATTTTTACAAGGAGGAAATAAGATGAGTTTATTCTCAATTTTTAAATCAGCACAAATGGGAGACGAAGAAGCGATATTGTTACTTTATAATAAGTTTTTACCAAAGATAAAGAAATGCGCTATAAACCTGAATTATGAAACTGCAGAAACTGATATAACCATACGATTTTTAGAATTCATAAAAAATACGAACTTCGATACCATAGTTTCGAAATGTGACGGAGCTGTTATAAATTATACCAATAAATTTTTTAACAATACTTATATAAATTTATTAATTTCAAAGGACACTCATATGTCCTTAATTTATCTCGACGATGAAAACAGTTTCACAAGAGACGTACCATATTACGATGATCAAAGCAATTTAGAGCTTGATTGCTTTTCATCTCTTACTGAACTTCAAAGAAAAATAATAATATACAGATATATTTACGGATACTCCGTACAAGAAATAGCACAAAAACTGAAAATTTCAAGACAAGCTGTAAACAGAGCCAAAAATAGGGGAATAAAAATCATCAAGTCTATTTATGACGAATATTTGAAGCCATAATATAAATAAGTTTTACTATGTATGTATATCATAAAAAAAGAAAAGAACTATCAAAACATTATTTCATCAGGTTCAGTTTTACTAAAATATTAAACAAATAATAAATTTTTAAAGAAATAATATTTTGTATAGTTCCTAATTCGTAAATTAATGAAAATTCTTAGAGAGCGTTTCAAGTTTTGTGCGAGCACTCTGATTCCTTAGTTTTCCATTCTTCTTCAAAAGAATCAGGAATCCTTAATACACAAGGCATTATGTACTTGTAATTTTCATTAATTCAATTATACTAAACCTCTTGCAGTTATTTCCATCTTACAGTTTTCTTTAATTCCCTTGATTTTATATATTTGTCCTGTCCAGACCGTTCGCCGGAGGATTTAACGCATTTAAATTCCATATGTCCATCTCCTTCTCAAGAAAACTCATATTAAAATGCTAACTGTACTTTGTCCTTTTCTTTTTTATTTATATATGAAAAATATTTTAAATTCAGGTTTACAAATAGAATTTTAAACTTGTCTTTATTTAGTGTAAAGCAATTCAAACAAAAATGTATTTTAAGAAAATCCGGATTGTGCATCTAGTTTAGAATTTCTTACAGAAAACTAATACCAATCGGTATAGTTAAAAAATTTATTAAGGAGGTTTTAGTATGGCATATGGAGAAAGTATACCTTATCCTAGTAACCCTAATCCCACTGTGGATTTTGCTAATTTAGACGGTATCGATATATTGGCTAGGCTAATAAATGGAGAAGCGGCTGGTGAAAGTTATACAGGGAAAATAGGAGTAGCTTATGTAATTAAAAACAGACACTTTGAAAATTTACCTGAATTTGGCGGAAGCAACGAAAAAAACATTATGTTGCACCCGAATCAGTTCGACGGGCTTAAAAGTAAAACTCTGGCATATCAACCTAACATAAATCTTCAGTCTTGGAAAGACAGCCTGTTTATTGCACAAGATTACTTTTATTATGGACTGAGATATGATAATCCAATAGGTAATTGTCTTTGGTTCGTTGGGACAAACTATTATGCAAACCATAGCTACACATCAGGTGGTAATGAATATTATACGGGATTCGGAACAGGATCTAGTCTCGTTACAGAAAAGGTTATTTTAGGCGGTCATGTATTTTTCCTTGTAGATGGATATTAATACCAGCTTAATCTATCTACCTGTAAGTGAAAGTCGCCTAAGTCAATTAATGATTTAAAAATCCAGAACAAACAACAACCATCAATGGTTGTTGTTTGTTTCTAATATAAGGATCTGTAATCAACTAAATTAATTATAGATATTAAAGTACAGAAATAGATAAATTGCTATTAGAAAATAAGACAGCTATGTTTTAATTACAACTATTTAAAAAGACAGGCTGTATTGAAGCCAAGCTTATGCTTAAAGCTTAGCCTGCTTAAAATTAATTTTAAAACGTAATTTCATATCCGGATATTTTAAACATGTCATCTTCAAATTTATAAAAAACATCGAATACTCCATAAGACCTGAGAATTGTTGCCTGAACCATATTTTCGTTTATATATACTTTTTCATAATTTCCGACATTCTGGAGTGCATTTATTCCCCCGCTACTATAATTTTTTTTAATAGCCTCATGTGTAGCATAGTAGTCCTTTCCTTCGACTTTTAAATGAACCCCTGTTTCCGTTTCTTCAAAATAGATAAGATTTTCAACATAATTGACAGGATTTTCAATTTTATATTCTTCCAAAGTTTCCAAATCGAAAACGTGTAAATTCCACACATGAATACCAGGCCCGCCAGAATTATCAACAATTAAACATAGTTCTTCCTTTCCATCTCCAGTCACATCAGCAAAATATATCCTGTTATTATCATACTTTGAATAACAGCTTATGTTCGTTGTAACTTTTTCTTTGTTTGTTTCAATAGTTAAATTGTGAAAAGTGTAACTATTATCAGTGTCTGCGGAATATACAAAAACTTTCCGCTTATTATCAGGATTAACCGAACTTATTTCATAATAATTATTCCTGCGAATGATGTTTGTTTCATTAATATATACACCCTCTATTACATTATCATATTCTCCATCACCGGGAACAGATTTTCGCAAGTCCTCATATTTCCCATATTCGACGTATTCTTGAGCCAGTTTCGCATTATTCAGCTTTACATTTCTTGCCACATATAACAAAGCTAGTAGCAATATCATTATTAATAGAATCTTTATTTTTTTATACATAACCATTCCTCCCTATATAGTAATAGTAGACAGTTTTTTATATGTCTACTTTAAGAAAAACATGTCATTCTTAGTGCGCCCCCCTTAAATTTATATTAATCAGCAGTCCATATATTATTGAAATATAAGTATTTTTGTTCCGTTCTTAATTCTGATTTCAGTTTATATACTTCTTCAATATTATTATATATTAACTTAACATAATCTACTTCTCCGCCATTTATTGTGAAAATATACATATCGACCTGATTGCCTTCACAATATCCTGTTGATTTATGAACCATCATGTCGCTTTTTTCTACAATACTTTCATTTGTTTCAACCATGTTATTATTAATGAAATATGCTGAAGCTCTTAATCTGACTGCATTATCTATTAGCTCAAATATACTTTGCTCTGAATTAGATTTATCTATATCCGATATTTTATTAAAGCCATAAGTCGCTATCGATGCGTTAAGCATCATATCTAATGCATCATTAACATCTTTTGACACCTCATCTGTTATAGGCATAAGTGATTGCGCTAAACTTAATAAATAAGGAGACTCATAATATACATTTTGATATTTAATAGTTCCATTATCAAAAATTATAATTTCGTTGACAGTATCATTGAATTTATACCGTAAAATATAATAAAATCTGTATTCATTATGCATTTTATTGTTAATAAAGTTAATTGGCATAATAATGTTATTTTCTAAACTTTCCAGTATAATATTATTTAATGAGGATTTTTCTTTTAAATTTATAGTTTTCCCACTATAATTTTCTAAAGTTATACCATCTGCACTTTCGAAATAAATCCAATTAAAAGTGTCTTGTATAAATGACATTTCATTTAATGTAGCTTCGGTAAAATTAACATTATTCTTATTTATTCTAAGTTCTTCGTACTTATTTTCTGTCTCAATAATTTTTGTTTTTAAATTATTATTTTCTAAATATAATTTAAATAAAATTCCTAAAATAAAAATTGATACTATTAATAAAAAAAATTTATAATTTCCCTTCATACGAACATATCCTCCTATTTTATGCAATTCTTAAAACTAAACCAAAATCTCAAGGCGCAAACCATAACGAAAGCATTAGTCATTGGCATCATTCTTTCATATACAGATTTGTTGAATCTTCAGGTACATTTTCAAACTTAACAGAAAGTAAAAATACTACGGCATGTTTGGTAAGTGAATCTTTTGAAGCCTCATTATTCAATACATAAATTGTATCTTTAGTCTCTTTTTTATTGTCAAATTCTACTGTAAGGCCTTTGTCCTCTTTTAATAAATACTTGATATTAATAAAGGAATCATAAGAATGCTTTGGGCCTAGGGAATATACAAAAACTAAATTTTCAGATTGAAAGTCAATTTCTCTGTTATTAACTTCCATTATCACTGAAGGGAAACTACCAAAATATTTATTGCAAAAATCTATCCAATCTTCTTCCGAGGTAAAAACTAGGCACTCTGTTGCACCAGAAGGCTGGTTGAATTCATTAAGTGCAGCAAATCCCTGGAATAATATTTGATATTCTATTTTCTCAGGTTGATTATTTTTATTGCATCCGGTTAAAATAATAAATATAATAAGGATAAAGTATATAAAATTATTTATTATTTTACTTTGTTTCAAATTTAATACCTCCTCATTATACATAAACATATTCTTAAATATGAAATGTATTGTTTCACTGTTTCACCTTAAAATAATAATCAAAAACAGCTTTCTTGTAGTTTCGTCCTATAGGAACAATCTTATTAGTATTTGTTTTTGCATCTAGAATTTCAATATTTTTTGATGACACGGATTGTATCTTTGATTTATTAATTATAAATCCGTTGTGGCATCTCAGATATAATCTCATGTCTATAACCTTTTCAAGCATCTTGAAAGTCGTTCGGATGCTTATATTTTCATTGTTTACCATGTATATGTTGACATTATTTATGATTTTTTCAAAGTAAAGAACATCCCTGTTCATAATTTTAATTTTCTTATTATCTTTCTTTATTATAAAAAAGCCCATTTCATTATTGCGGTGCTTATTCTCTTCAATTTTTTCTAATGCTTTATCCAACACTATCCCAAGTCTGGCCTCATTTATTGGTTTGGTAATATAATGAAAGACAAATTGCTCATAAGCCTTTTCCGCATATTGGTGGTATGCTGTAACATATATTATAACGGCATCCTTATCGATATTAAATATTTTTTCCGCAATTTCGATTCCACTAACGTCAGGCATTTCAACATCCAAAAAAGCAATATCATATTTCTGTTTTTCATACATTTCCAATGCCTCAGCTCCGGATGTTGTTTTATAACACTTATATAAAACACCTTTTTTTCCCATGCAATTACCTATATATTTTTCTAAAATATCCACATGCGATTCCAAATCATCACATAGCAAAAATCTGTACTCCACATATAGCCCCCCCTAAACGTAGATAATTTTTAAAGTTTCCATATTTTTATTGTATAAATTTATATCGACATATTTGAAAAATAATTGATATGTACATTATTAAACGTAACATTCTTAACCTGAAGAAATTGGTATTTCACTATTTACTCACATAAAAGTATTTATTTACGTAGATATTGTTAGGTCTTTGCTTGTTCCTAAACTGTCGTTTCATTTATTTCACTTCACTACTATATAAGACGTAACAGTAATAAAAAAAGTTTCAAGAATACAAAGTTCTGCCTTAAATTTATTTTAAAAAATCTCCCAGTGTAGCAGTAAATTAAATAATACCTTAAAGCTAATAGATAGCGTTTTGCTCGTACAATTTATTACTGTTAACCGAATTTTATCAGTTTATCAAAGCTAAATCCGAAAACAGCAACACGTGCACGGGGTGCAACAATTCTAATTAGATACATTGAAAATATAAAATCATGAAAATACCAGCAGAAAATGCTGGTATTTTTCAAAGGAGAGAATATGGCTGAAAGAATTTATATTTTGGAATAGGAAAATTCAAAAGATAACTTGGTTTTCTTTTCCATTTGTAAATTCTCACTTTCATAATCAGTTCCCATAACGATGACATAACTTCACCAAAACTACTCTTGTAGAAGCGGCTAAAATTAAAGAGGCTGAAGAAAGCGGGGCTGCGCCCCGCTTTCTTTATGCTCTTTCCGGTTCTTCGTATGTTTCTCCGAAGGTTTCAACTGTAACTTTTTTAAGTCTTACGTCTTCTGCCGGTTTATCTCTGTAATCTGTCTTTGTATCTGCAATTTTATTTACTACATCAAGTCCTTCTATAACTTTGCCAAATGCGGCGTATTGTCCGTCAAGATGCGGTGATTTCTTGTGCATTATGAAAAATTGGGAGCCTGCCGAATTCGGTGACGCAGCTCTTGCCATTGAAAGAACGCCTTCATCATGCTTCAAGTCATTTTTAAATCCGTTGGCTGAAAATTCACCTTTAATTGAATATCCGGGTCCTCCTGTTCCACTTCCATTTGGGCATCCTCCCTGAATCATGAATCCCTTAATAACCCTGTGGAATATTAAACCATCGTAAAATTTCTTGTTGATCAATGATATAAAGTTTCTTACCGTATTAGGAGCCACTTCAGGATAAAGTTCTGCCTTTACGGTATCACCGTTTTCAAATTCAAATGTAACTACCGGTAATTTCATATTTCCTCCAATTAATTTATTTGTAACTATACTTTACACTATCAGGCAAAAAAATTCAACCACATAATGATAGCAGAAAAATGACAAATTTTTTTTGACAATTTCATAATTTACTTTTATTTTTTAACATTATGACTGTAACAACTGCTACCGACTAGAATATATTAAAGTAAAGCTACAGTAAATATGAGGAGGTTATATAAGCATGAAATGCTCAGATAGAAGAGATGTTTTAGGTACCGGTGGAGTAACTGAAAGATGCTGCACCGCCCAATCAGGTTGTGATTGGGATGGCACTCTGCGCAATGTGGTAACAGAACCAATATATGTACAAAAAGTTTATGATGCAGTATTATTTAACTTACAAGGATTAAAAACTGCCCCTGATACTATTTTCGAACCAAGATTAGGCTGCGGAACAAATGTTATCAGAATAGCAGACATCAGATGCAAAAAATTCTTTAATCCCGACAACATTAACGATGAATGCAATTTAAGAATTAACCCTAACACAACATTGTCAGGCGGACAATTCGTTAAAAAAGAAGACGGGTGCGACTATAAAGTTATAGGTCCGGACGGTACATTAAGTCAGAAATTAATATGGGCTGACACTCAATACTGTGATGAAGAAGAACAAGGCACTCCTGTATTTGGAACACAAAACATTGAAGTATCCGGATGTGTTGAAATCGAAATGGATTTAGTAGTAACTCCATGTGATTCAAACAATGAAAGCATAATTACATTATCAGCAATAGTTGAAATTGCCCCAGAATGCAACCCGTTAATATTGACTAACTTCTTTGAGATTTGCGTACCTTCAGTATTCGATACGGCATTCCTGCCAAGATTTACTGAATTCTGCAACCTTGACTGTATGGTAAGGCTTGCAACCAACAGCATTCAAAGAGACTTCACGCTTGACCCGAGAACAGGTGAATTATCAGTTAACCTAATTATTTCACTTTGTATCGCTTGTGAAAAGAAAATAGTAGTTCCAGTACAATTGTGCGTTCTTTCCACAGGGTTTGTACAATTAACTCCTGAACAATCAAGCATCTGCACAACATTCCCAAGATTGTTCCCAAGACAAATTGACGAGAACTCTGTGGGCGGAGCCGGCGGTGGTGGTGGCGGCAGCTGCAGACCAAGGTGTCAATCAACGGAAGACTAATAATATCCATACAAAAGCCCGCTGCTACGCAGCAGGCTTTTATTTTTTATTTTTTTTTGTACTAACTTTAAGCTTATCTTTTTCTATATCCCCTATACCCTTTTCAATCAAGCGCATATCAACTGATTCCTCAATTATTGTTTTAATAAGCACCATTACGGGTACTCCAAGAATCATGCCGGTCAAGCCGAACAGGTTCCCTCCAACTGTAACAGATGTAATAATCCAAAATGGACTTTCTCCCACATTTCCCCCGACAATCCTCGGGTCCAGGAAGTTTGCATCCAGCTGCTGCACGACTATTATTATAAGCAAAGCTGTAAGTGCTTTAGGAGGATTTACAAAAAACGACACCATAACCACCGGAACTGATCCTATTATAGGGCCAAAGTAGGGTATTATGTTAAATACACCTATAACTGTTCCCATTAAGAGTGCATATGGCACTTTAAATATAAAAAATACTATAGCACATATGATTCCCACAATCAGCGAATCAAGCAGCTTTCCGTTTAAGAAGCTCTTAAAAATCTTATTTGCCTGTGAAAAAACATGAATGGTTTTTCTTGCACTTTGTTCATCAAAAAAAGCAAATATGCATCTTTTCCCTCTGGCAAGTATATCTTCCTTTTCAATCAGCATATAAATACTGATTATGAAGCTTGTAATGATTGCTACTGTACTTGAACCGATATTCGCCACGAACCGTACCAACGTACTGGATATTACTATCAAGGCACTGTTAATCATATTCCTTACAGATTCGCTTGCTTCTAAAATATAATCTGCTGCAATCTGAATGTAATGATTGTCGATTTTATTTTTTATGTCAGTAACTATTTGTACAATGTCAACATTTCCTTCTACTAAGTAAACTATATTGTTGATATTTTCAACAATTTGCGGTACCAGCTTATAAATCGAGAATCCTATCACGGCTATTAAAATTATACAGGCCAGCAGTATTCCCTGACACCGTCTGACCTTAAGCTTTCTTATAAAAAATGACACTGCTGAATCCAGCAGGTACGCAATTATCAAAGCATAAATAACTGGTTTAAATGATTCTTTCAGCCAGCAGAATGTTGACCGGCTGAAAACCATCAATAAAATTATTAATATACTAAACAATATGGGCAGCGACAACCTTAATATGCTTTTGTATTTTTCTATATTACCACCCTCTACAATATTTTTGCCTGACCTCTGTATACAACACCTTGTTTTCCGTTCACTGTTAAAAGCTCTCCGTCTTTTATTTCTTTTGTGCAGTTTTCAGCTCCCACGACTACTTCCTTGCCTAAGTTCAATGCTGCAATGAATGCGTGAGATGTCAATCCGCCTTCTTCTACTATTATTGCAGATGCTCTTGACATACAATCAATTACATCCTTATCTGTTGCCGCCATTACTATTATATCCCCATCTTCAAATTTATCTCTAAGTTCAGCAGCATTTTTTGCAACTCTTGCTCTCGCTATAACAGTTTCTTTTCCGGCACCAACCTTTTTGTAAAGAAGCTCACTTACAATGTGAACCTTCAGCAAGTTTGTGCTTCCGGATATTCCCACCGGCACGCCAGCTGTGATAACAGTCAAATCTCCGTTTTGTATGTATCCGAGTTCCACTGCCTTTTCAACGGATTTATCTATAATTTCGTCGGTTGAATTCATTTTGCTTATTCTAACAGGATAAACCCCCCAATAAAGAGACAGTTTTCTCATAACCTGTTCGCTTTCCGTTGCTGCAATAATAGGTGCAACAGGCCTGTATTTTGACACAGCAGCAGCAGTGTATCCCGATGATGTAGCCGAGATAATAGCAGATGCCTTTAAATCCAGACATGTCCTGCAGGTGGCATAGCTTATAGAATCCGTAATGCTGTTTGTAAAACCGATATTTTTTGCTTTTAATATATCTTCGTAATCTAATGAATTTTCAATCATTTTTGCAATTCTTGCCATAGTTTGAACAGCTTCTGCCGGATAGCTGCCTGAGGCTGTTTCTCCTGAAAGCATTATGGCATCAGAGCCTTCGAATATGGCCGTTGCAACGTCTGAGACCTCAGCCCTTGTGGGTCTCGGATTTCTCATCATGGAATCAAGCATTTGAGTGGCTGTTATAACAGGCTTTCCGGCATCATTGCATTTTTTTATGAGCATTTTCTGAACCAGGGGAACCTCCTCAGCGGGAATTTCCACTCCCAGGTCTCCTCTTGCAACCATTATGCCATCTGTGATCTCGATTATTTCATCAATATTTTCTACGCCCTGCCTGTTTTCTATTTTAGAAATAATCATAATATTGTCGGCATTTTCTTCTTCCAAAATCCTTCTTATGGCAATAACATCCTCTGCTTTTCTTATAAACGATGCCGCTATGTAGTCCACACCCTGTTCAATACCAAATTTAATGTCTTCCATGTCTCTTTGTGTGAGAGCCGGAAGATTTATCTGGACACTGGGAACATTGACTCCTTTTTTATTTTTAACAATTCCTCCGTTTTTAACTATGCATTTTAAGTCTGTGTCATTGATTACTTCAACTACCTCCAAGCAAATGAGGCCGTCATCAATGAGAACCGTATCTCCCTGCTTAACATCTTTTGCAAAGTCCTCATATGTAACACCGGCAATTTTATTGTTGCCTAAAACATTTCTCGTAGTTAATATAAATTCCTGGTCCCTTACAAGCTCGGCACTGCCGTTTTCAAAATCTCTTGTTCTGATTTCCGGTCCCTTTGTATCGAGCATTATTGCCGTAGAGGTTCCTAATTCTTCTCTTACCTTTTTTATCACATCTATTTTCGCTTTATGTTCTTCATGTGTGCCATGGGAAAAATTCAGCCTTGCCACGTTTAGTCCATTTAAAACCAGTTCTTTAAATGTTCTTTCATTTTCAGAAGCCGGTCCTATGGTACACACAATTTTAGTTTTTCTCAATTAAACTCATCTCCCTTTATTTACAATTAATTAGCAATAGGTGAACAATTGCTAATCTATTGTACATCTATCGTTCATCTACAGTTCCAGTATTGTTTTTATATTGACAATATCTTTGTTAATTCGTATGTTGTTTCGTCAAATCTTTTTTCCATTGAAAGTGCTTCTTCAATATCTATGTCAAATATTTCATTTCCTCTAACGCCGAGCACCCTGTTTTTAACTGCCCTATTCAGCAGTTCAACAGCCCTGGCTCCCATCTGACTGCCGATAAGTCTGTCAAAAGCAGATGGAGTTCCGCCCCGTTGGGTATATCCTAGAACTGAGTACCTGGTGCTTATGCCTGTCTTTTTCTCTATAAGCTCGCTGATGTCCTTTGCATCGCCTGCCCCTTCAGCAAGAATTATAATACTGTGCTTCTTGCCTCTGGCTCTTCCCTGCATTATTTTATCGCATACTTCATCAATATTATACTCAACTTCAGGAATAATAACCATTTCAGCTCCTCCCGCAAGTCCCGCATAAAGAGCTAAATCACCGCAGTCTCTTCCCATTACCTGAATTACATTTGTTCTTGAGTGAGATGAAGATGTATCTCTTATCTTTTCCACTGACTCAAGCACAGTTGTTAATGCTGTAAAAAATCCTAATGTATATTGAGTGTACGGCAAGTCATTATCAATGGTACCGGGTATTCCTATAACAGGCACTCCGGCCTTGCCAAGCTCCATGGCGCCTCTGAATGTTCCATCTCCTCCTATTGCCACAATACCATCTATCCCAAGGTACTTAACATTCTTCAATGCTTTTTTGAAGCCTTCCTCCTCTGAAAATTCCTTGCTTCTTGCACTTCCCAGAACAGTTCCTCCTCTGTGTATGATGTCAGCCACAGAAGAAAGGCTCATTTCAATGCTTTCACCATCCACTAATCCCCTGAATCCATTTTTGATTCCTAATACGTTTATATTATTATAAATTGCATTTCTTACAACTGCTCTGATTGCAGCATTCATTCCCGGTGCGTCTCCGCCGCTGGTAAGTACTCCTAGTTTTTTCATAAATTATTACATCCCCTTTGCTGAACGATTGATTAACGACTGATTAGCAATTGATGTGCGATTGATAAGCAATTGATACTTCACTATGCTATCTTTGAATAATTGCAACATTGTTATTGCCAAGCAACGCATTTAAACTCTTTATTAATTCTTCATTATCTATGTTTACCCAGTTTTTCATCGGCAAAACCATGTTTGCTTTTTCCTGTTGGTTATAAATTATAACACAGTCGTTGCCTGTATGCTTACAAATATTATTAAAAAGTTCCGTCTTAACCTTTTTATAGTGTTCCGTATTTTCTACTTTCAAATAGAGTTTTCGGATATTTCTTTCATCCTGTATATTCGGCTCCTCTTTTTTCAGTTCTCTGATTTTATTACATATGAGCTTTGGAGCTTCTTCTTCCGAAGCATCTATTGTTCCTTCAATCAATACTATATTGTCCTCATATAAAATGTCCTTACAGCCTTCGTAAATTTTAGGAAAAATAATTCCTTCAACGGTGCCGTACAAATCCTCCAATGTTACAAAGGCCATCATGTTATTATTTTTAGTTATTTTATTTTGTTTTTTTATAATTATTCCGCCAATTACAACTCTGCTGCCATCAGATAGACGCGTATTTTCGTCTGCCTCCCTGATTTCAGCTATTTCGCTTGTATTTGTAGTTGCCGACCTTTCGAGTTCTTTTTCATATTCCGAAAGAGGATGACCGCTTAAATATACACCCACCATTTCCTTCTCCATGGCAAGAAGCTTTTTTTCATTGTATTCAGGAATATCAGGCATTTGTTCATTCTGCAAACCCGTGTCAGCAGAAGCTGCATCATCAAATAAAGAGAACTGTCCTTCTAGTGTCCTTTTCCTTTGATTAATAACTGTATCTATTGTTTTTTCATATATTTCCATAAGCTGTGAGCGTCTGACCCTCAGAGAATCAAAAGCTCCACACTTAATCAATGATTCTATTTGTCGTTTATTCAGGACACTTTGGTCAGCCTTGGTACAAAAATCAGTGAAAGTGACGAATTTTCCTTTTTCCTCTCTTGCCTTGATAATCTCTGCAATTACGTTTGTTCCTACATTTTTTACAGCAGCTAGCCCAAAACGGATTTTCCCGTTTTCAACAGTAAATTTATCTCTGCTTTCGTTTACATCAGGAGGAAGAATGTCTATTCCGAGCCTTTTGCATTCTCTTATATACAGCGAAACCGTGCCTGAGCTTCCCATGATGCTTGAAATAAGTGCAGCCATAAATTCTACAGGATAGTGAATCTTAAGCCATGCTGTTTCGTATGCCAGTGCTGCATAAGCCACAGAATGCGCCTTAGGAAATGCATATTTTGCAAATTCAACCATTAAATCATATATGTCATTGGCAGTTTTTTCATCAACTCCATTGTTGACAGCACCCAGTATTCCAGGTTCCTTGTTTTCGGCCGGCTTTCCATAAATGAAATTTTTTCTTTCTTCAAGCATTACGCTCATTTTTTTCTTACCCATGGCACGTCTCAACAAATCCGAACGTCCCATAGTAAATCCGCCTATATCTCTCACTATCTGCATTACCTGCTCCTGGTAAACCATGCAGCCGTAAGTTACGTTAAGTATGGGCTCAAGCTTTGGATGCAGATAAGTAACACTTTCCGGATTAAGCTTATTTTTTATATAAACAGGAATCTGCCCCATAGGACCAGGCCTGTACAAAGCATTGGCAGCCGAGAGATTTTCAAATTCCGTAGGCTTCAATTCACTTAAGAATGATCTCATCCCCGAACTTTCAAACTGGAATATTCCCAAGGTTTCCGCATTGGCAAACATCTTGTAAACTTCTTTGTCATCATATTGACAGTTGTTGAAATCAACTCTAACGTTGTGGTCCTTTTCGATAAGCTCAATGGCATCTCTGATTACCGTAAGTGTCCGCAGTCCTAAGAAATCCATTTTTAACAGACCCAATTCTTCCAATTCAATCATATTAAACTGGGTTGTAATAATATCCTTGTTTCTTGACAATGGAACATATTCAGTTACTTCTTCTTTTGAAATCAATACTCCGGCCGCATGAGTGGATGCGTGTCGGGGAAGTCCTTCAACTTTCAGCGCTAAATCGATGAGCTTCTTGACCTTTATATCACTGTCATACAAATCCTTAAGCTCCTTGTTGACTTCAAGCGCCTTTGATATAGTCATTCCAAGACTCATGGGAATCTTCTTGGCTATAAAATCAACCTCTCCGTAAGGCATATTCAATGCTCTTCCCACATCCCTTATGGATCCTCTGGCGGCCATGGTACCGAAGGTAATAATTTGTGCTACCTTTTTCTCTCCGTACTTACGTTTAACATATTCTATTACTTCTTCACGTCTTTCATAACAAAAATCGACGTCGATATCGGGCATACTCACACGGTCGGGATTTAAGAACCTTTCAAAAATCAGGTTGTATTTCATCGGATCTATGTTTGTTATTTTCATGGAATACGCAACAAGACTTCCGGCTGCTGAACCTCTGCCGGGTCCGACCATTATTTTATTGTCCTTTGCATATTTTATAAAGTCCCATACAATGAGGAAATAGTCCACATATCCCATTTGTTCAATTACGCCTATTTCATAATCAAGCCTGCTTTGAATTTCTTCTGATATGTTTTTATATCTTTCTTTTAAACCTTTTTGGCATATTTCTCTAAAATATTCTGTCTTTGTATAACTTTGTGGAACCTTAAATTCGGGAAGGTGGACAGTGTTAAAATCGAGCTCCACATTGCAGCGCTCCGCAATTTCAGCAGTGTTTTTCAAAGCTTCCTCCGGAAAAAGCTCTGCCATTTCATCATAAGACTTTAAATAAAATTCATCTGTGGAGAATTTCATTCTGTCCTCGTCCATTACGGTTTTTTGCATTTGAATACATAAAAGAACATCATGAAAATATGCATCTTCTTTGTTTATATAATGGACGTCGTTTGTGGCAACAAGCTTAATTCCTGTTTCACTGCTCATTTTTACAAGATACTTATTTACAGACTGTTGCTCCTCAATTCCATGATCCTGCATTTCTAAAAAGAAATTATTTTCTCCGAATATATCTCTATACATTAATGCTGTATTTACAGCCTCTTCATAATTATTATCAAGCAAATGGGATTGAATCTCTCCGGCAAGGCATGCGCTTAAAGCTATGATGCCTCTGCTGTGCTGCCTGAGAGTTTCATGATCGATTCTGGGTTTATAGTAATATCCATCAACAAACCCTGTCGAACAAAGTTTTATTATATTTTTAAATCCTTCATAGTTTTCCGCAAGCAGGACTAAATGAAATTGATTTTTATCCTTTTGAGGGTCCTTGTCTGTCATGCCGCGAGGTGAAACATATGCTTCAAATCCCAATATAGGCTTTATACCTGCTTTTTTTGCCTGCTTAAAAAACTCCACAACTCCGTACATGGCCCCATGGTCTGTTATTGCCAATGAAGTCATGTTCAGTTCCTTTGCCCTATTGACTAATTCTTCAATTCTGCAGGCACCGTCAAGAAGGCTGTATTCAGTATGTACATGTAAATGTGTAAATTTATCGTTCATATATCGCTCCTTAGCGGTATTTTAACATTTTTTATGTCTATATTCAATTAAATTCAAAAATTAACAATAAAAAAATGGACCATAATGATCCATTGATTGTTCTGGCTGCTAAAAAAGTCCGTATATAAATATTCCGATAACTCCTGTGGTAAGCATAACCTTAATGGGGTCAAGCTTATACTTTCTAAGTACAACTACACCTATTGCCACCAACACGACTGAAATATAATTAACATCGTTTAGGTTCATGCTCCAAATTGTAATATCCTCAGATTTGAATACTGACAGCAGTAAAATTGACAGTCCGGCCGATGCAATCAGTGATACCACCGCAGGTCTTAGTCCTTTCAATATTCCCTGAATACCGGAAAGATTTTTATATTTGAAATAAAAGTAAGATAATGTCAGGACTATAATACATGAGGGTGTTACACAGCCAACAGTTGCAATTATTGCTCCCGGCAGCCCAGCGACTCTAGTTCCCACAAATGTGGATGCATTCAACGCAATAGGTCCCGGTGTCATTTGAGAAATAGTAAGCAAATCTGCAAATTCTGACAATGTGAGCCAATTATGAATTTCCAGAACCTGATGTTCAATTAAAGGGAGAGCTGCGTAGCCTCCTCCTATGCTGAATAACCCTATTTGAAAAAAGCTCCAGAATACTTCAAGTAAAATCATGACTGCCTGCCTTCCTTCTTGTAGATATTGTAGTAAAAAGCTCCGAAGGCTCCGCTTATAATAATTATCAATGCTGCGTTTATGTCCAAAACAACAGCTGCCACCAAAGCTATAATCATAATCATAATAGATATTTTATTTTTAGTTTTTAAAATATCCTTAACCATTGTAATTATTACATCTATTATCACTGCCGCTACTCCGGCTCTCATGCCAAGCAGCAGAGCATTTATAATTCTGTTTTCTTTAAATGCCGTGTAAAATTGGGCAATAACCGTAATAATTATTAACGGCGGAAGCACTGTCCCCAATATGCTGACAATGGAACCAAATACTCCTGCAATCCTGTATCCCACCATAATGGACGTGTTGACAGCTATGGGACCGGGAGCCGATTGTGATATTGCCACAAGATTAAGCATTTCTTCTTCATCAATCCATTTAAGCTCTTCCACAAACTTTTTTCTCATAAGCGGAACAATTACATATCCGCCACCAATTGTAAAAGCACTTAAAGAAAATGTTGACCAGAATAATTTCATATAAAATTTTAAATTTTTCTTCATTTTAATATCCCTCTTTTAATTTATATTACATCAGGGGCGCAAATATCCTCAATACCCTTCCTAAAATTCTTCTTAACTTTGAAATATTTCTTATATGCTCTAAGGTAATTTTTTCACTTGCCTCAAAGGCTTTTAAAGTGCTGCTTTTTACCTGCCCTACACTCTTGGTTTTATACATCCACACTCCGCATTCAAAATGAAGGTACAAGCTTCTGTAATCAAGATTAATTGTTCCCACAACAGCATAGTCATCGTCTACAACAAATGTCTTGCCGTGATTAAACCCGGGAGTATACTGGTAGATTGACACGCCCGACTCTAAAAGCTCCTCATAGCTTGACTGTGTCACAGCAAATGCGTAATCTTTATCAGGGATGCCGGGAGTAAGGATTCTTACATCCACGCCTCTTTTTGCAGCCAATGAAAGCGCCACCATCATTTTATTATCTGCAATGAGGTACGGAGTTTCTATGTAAATATATTTTTCCGCCTGGTTAATCAAGTTTAAATAGACTGCCTCGCTGACATGCTCATCATCTAACGGGCTGTCATCAAAGGGCTGGACGTAGCCATAGCATTCCGATTTATTATCCGGAGATGCCGGCATAAACTTGCTGTAATCTTCTTTAGTCTTTCGCAAAAATGTCCACATGGACAAAAACATTACTGTCAAACTCCAGACTGCTGTACCTTTTATCTTAATTGCGCAGTCTCTCCAGTGACCGAACCTTTCACGCTCATTGATGTATTCATCACCAATGTTGACCCCTCCTGTAAAGGCTGTATTGCCATCTATTACCGCAATTTTTCTATGGTCTCTGTTATTTAGACGAAGGGATAGAACGGGAATAAACGGATTAAATACACAGCATTTAATTCCCGCCTGCTCCATTTTCCTATTATAACCCACGGGAAGTTTGAACATGCAGCCAACATCATCATATATAACACGCACATCTATGCCATTTTTTGCTTTATCTTTTAAAACATCAAGGATTGTATTCCACATAACCCCCTCTTCTATTATAAAAAATTCAAGAAATATGTACTTTTTTGCTGCTTTTAACTCTTTTATGAGCTCTTTGAAAAATTCTTCTCCTGATGGCAGAAATTCTGTGGATGAGTTGTCATAAACAGGGCACAATGTATATTTTTCAATATATTTTCCTTGGTTGTAAGCAACGTTGCTATCTTGCTGAAGAAAATCCAGAGTTTCTTGATTCTGACTCAGGCATTCTTTCATTTTATCTGTTATCTGAGACATCCGCTTTTTCATTCTGCTTGATAACCCGGTACCTCCTACCATCAAGTAAAAAAGTCCGCCGAAAATAGGAAAAATCATTATGGGAATTATCCATGCGATCTTATAGGCCGGGTCGCTTCTGCTGTTCAAGATATATAACACCGCCAAAATGCTTACAATCGTAAAAATAACATCAAACAGTACAAAATAGTTACTGAATCTCCAGATAATTATTATTATGGTCGTCAGTTGTATCAGAATCGATAAAGCAACCAGCACAACTCTGTTAAACAATAGATTTTTAATACTTTGCATAATCACCAGCTTGCCCTACAAATATTTTAATCTTTTTAAAAATTAATAAGTAAATTGTATCAAAATTTAATATGTTTGTAAACTAAAAAAGGGCCGCCTCGGCAGCCCTTAAAATACTTTCTTATGACAATACATTATTTAAAATATGTTCCTTTTGTGATTCAGCACGTTTTCTGACAAACCATGCATAACCTAAGCACATTACTGCTGCAAGTATATATGAAGCTGTATAGCTTGATGGATCTAACCCTAGTATTTCATCCAGCCTCAAGCCTATCGGTGCATGGAATATGAAGCTTAAAGTTACAAAGAAGTAGAACATGCCCGGCAGCAGTGATACCAAGTAATTCTTTCCCGTAATATACAGGTATACAGATATTGTTCCCAATGCAAATGTAGCTACGAACTGGTTTGTAAATGCGAAGTATCTCCACAAGATGTTAAACCCTTGAGGACTTTGTTTTGCATAGTATAATACTATAACAGCAGGTATGAATAAGGCAGCCGTAGTTAAAATTCTGTTTTTTGAAACCTGCTGATTAATGTTAAATTGTTCAGCAACCATAAGTCTTAATGATCTGAAAGCTGTATCTCCTGATGTTATCGGCAGAACTATAACGCCTATGATAGCGATCATACCGCCTATTGGACCTAAGAATTCTTTTGATACTAATCCAACAACTAGAGTTGCTCCTGTAGCGATATCTGTTCCTCTTCCGAACAACACCATTGCTCCCGCTGCCCAGCACATTGCTATAAAGCCTTCTACCAGCATCATGTTAAAGAAAGTCATTCTTCCTTCTTTTTCAGACTTAACTGTTCTTGAAATCAATGTAGCCTGAGTTGCATGGAATCCTGACATTATACCACAGGCAACCGTAATGAAGAATACAGGTACAAACGGAAGTTTTTGAGGATGCTGACTAAACATACCTGCTAAAGATAAATTAGTGAGGTTTACTCCCTTATCCATCATAATGCCAATGAATATTCCGAGAGCGGAAAGAACGAGGAATCCTCCGAATATTGGATAAACTCTTCCTATTATAGCATCAATCGGGAATAATGTAGCTACTAAATAGTAAACAAAAATTGCTGCATATACGATCCAAACTGTAGGATTAGAAACTGCTGCCTCTTGTCCTAATACCTGAGTAACAATTAAATCACCAGGTGTATAAACGAATACAACGCCTACTAGGAACATCAATATCCACAAGACAACGTTATAAACTTTTATAACATTGTTTCCCAAATATTTTCTGATTAATTTAGGCATTTGGGCTCCGCCGTTTCTCATGGAAATCATTCCTGAGAAATAATCATGCATTGAACCTGCAATAACACAGCCGACCGGTATAGTTATAAATGCTATAGGTCCGAATAAAATACCCTGAATAGGCCCGAATATAGGTCCTGTTCCGGCTATATTCAGCAATTCAATTAATGAATTTTTCCATTTTTTCATTACGACGAAGTCTACTCCGTCCGCTTTAGTAATTGCCGGTGTTTCTCTATCGTCCGGTCCAAATGTCTTTTCACAGAATGCTCCGTAGAAATATCCACCAACAACAAGAATTATGATTCCGATTAAAAATGTTGCCATGTTAAATACCCTCCTTTTAAATATAAATAAATTAGGTGATTAATAATAAAACATGTAAAATAAATATAAAAAAACACGTAAGTATATTGTGAATATGTTTGCATAGACTATGCAAATCTTACCTACGTTTTCTTCGCCCCCTTTTTATAAAATTTTTATTTTACAATTGCATTGTACCACTGCAGCCAATGCTAGTCAACACCTTTTTACATTTATTCTATTTTTTTCAATTTATAGAAGCCTTATTATTAACACGATAAAAATAATTTTATTCTAGTTAATACCACCATGCAGAAAAAAGGAACGTCATATAATTTTTTTGAATATTATAAAAAAGATATTATAAATACATTGCTGTATTTATAACAATATATTCATAATAATAAAATCTTTACATATAGACATAATTATTGCTGTTTACAAAAAAATAAAACGCTGCTTATGCATTTAGTATGCACATTAAGCAGCGTTTTACATAAATATGGTTTATATTTTAACTTTATTATGTTATTAGTTCAATACAGTTTTTAGAATATAGTCTTTTCTTGATTCTGCCAATCTTAATGTATACCATCCATAAAGCAGTGTTAATACTGCCGCTGCTGCATATGATACCATGTAGCTGTTAGGATCCATACCAAGTAAATTTTCTAAATTAAATCCTATAGGCGCATGAATAATATAGCTTGTTATGATGAATGTGTAGAACATTCCGGGAATTAATGCTATCCAGTAATTCTTTCCGTGGAGTTTCAAATAAATTGTAACCAAAGCTAAAGCAAAGATTGCAACTGTTTGATTTGTCCAGGCAAAGTATCTCCATAAAATATTGAATCCGGCAGGATTAATTTTTGCAAATACTAATATAGCAATTGCCGGCACAAAAATTCCTAATGTTAAGGCAACTCTTTTAGCTTTATTTGATTGGTCAATACCAAATGTTTCACCAAGCATAAGTCTCAATCCTCTGAAAGCTGTATCTCCTGATGTTATAGGAAGAACTATTACCCCAAGTATTGCAAATATTGCTCCGATTGTTCCTAAAAATTCTCTTGATATTACACCGATCATCAATGTCGCATTTGTGTCCGTAGCTGTTCCTCTGTTGAACAAAACCATTGCTCCGGCTGCCCAAACCATTGCTATGAAGCCCTCTACCAGCATCATGTTAAAGAATGTTGTCTTACCTTCTTTTTCTGTTTTAATCGTTCTGGAAATCAGTGTAGTCTGAGTTCCATGGAATCCTGACATTATACCACATGCCACCGTTATGAAAAACACAGGTAAAAACGGCTGTTTTCCAGGGTGCTGAGCAAATATATTGCCAACAAATGATAAATTATTTAAATTTGCACCGCCATCTGAAATTATTCCAAACAGTACACCAACTGCCGATATAATTAATATTGCACCAAATATTGGATAAACACGTCCTATAATTGCATCTATCGGGAATAATGTCGCCACTAAATAATAAGCGAAAATAGCTCCGTAGACAATCCACATTGTAGGATTCGCAGCTGATGCATCTTGTCCCAATAATTCTTTAACAATTAAATCTCCAGGTGTATAAACAAATACAACACCTACCAATATCATTAATATCCAAACTACTATATTGTAAATTCCATGAATCTTCTTGCCAAGATATTTTTCAATCATTCTTGGAAGCTGAGCTCCGCCTTCTCTCATTGAAATCATACCAACGAAATAGTCATGCATTGAGCCTGCAAGAACGCACCCCACAGGAATTGTTATAAATGCTATCGGTCCAAATAATATACCTTGAATTGGTCCAAGTATAGGTCCTGTACCTGCTATGTTCAACAAGTTCACTAAACTGTTTTTCCAAGTTTTCATAGCAACGAAGTCAACACCGTCAGCTTTAGCGACAGCCGGAGTTTCCCTGTTATCTGGTCCAAAAATATTATCACAGTATTTACCATATATAATTCCGCCAATAATTAATATTGCCAAACCAATTAAAAATGTTGTCATTAATTTCTTCCTTTCTTATTAGAAAATTATTATAATCCTAATTATGGATTATGTAAAAATATTATTACCTATGTCTGAATAATTGCAATTTATTCATTTTCGTAATGCAGTTATTATGCATTGTATTGCTATTTTTTTAAGACGTTTTAATATTTTTGTTTCCATAAGTTGTACAACTTTTTATAGAACAGTTTGCATTATACTATATGCAAGCAAGCTTGTCAACCACATGTTTATGAAGGAAAACATTGCATTTGTAATATTTTTCTATAGTTTTCCACATAAAAAAATTGACCGAAAGCGTTTTGAGTTCTTTCAGTCAGCAATATATAACCTTTTCATCGTAAATCTTATAATTATAATTTTTTTCGAAATTTATCCTTTTTATAATGTAATTTAATTCTAAATTATAATTTATCTTGCAGTTTATCTGCCCCCAGCGTATCTGCTTAAAGAATAAGACAGAATGCAGCACAGCAGAAGTATCAGCAAATTCATAAGATAGTAAATAGATATTTCAAATCCTGGAAATATTGATACTATAGAACCCAAGACAAGTCCTAATATTGTATAATATGTCATACCATATGCTTTTTCAAAAAGCATTGAAATTAATTTTGCAAACAGTAAAATACTTAGAACAAATCCTATCCCCATATAAAATATAAATATTATATGTAAATCAGATATGGCACCAATAATAATCTCATAGGCTCCCATATACATCAGAATTATGGATGCGCTTACGCCTGGTATTATTGTACCAAATCCTATTATTAATCCGTAAATTATAAGATGCACCGGGCTGGTGCCGACCTCGTTTATGAGGATGACCGCATTATTTTCAAGATAGGTAACAACAAGAGTCAAAACTAAAGAAATAATGAATGGAAATAAATATTTTTGCTTATAGCCTTTTTTGTTAGCTTCTCTTATAACTGACGGGAGCGTACCAAGCATTAGACCTACAAACGCATATCTTACTTCAGTTTCAAAATTTTGAAACAAAAATTCTATAATTCTGCTGAATATCAACACGCCGGCTACTCCACCGATTCCTATAGGAATAAAAAATACTAAGTTTCTTTTGAAATTTCTATTTAAATGCGCAATGAAATCTGTAATTTTATCATAAAGCCCGAAAATTACTGCCAGGGCACCTCCGCTTACTCCCGGAGCTATTGCACCTGCGCCCATTGCCACTCCCTTTAAAAATCCGGATAAGAAATTCATATTATCACACACCTTAAGTCAATTTTTGCCATATGTTTAATTATATAGAACAACTATGATATTATCAATAATATCTTGTATTAAACAGCGATGAGGAGTAAACTT
>DFOA01000025.1 GCA_002381185.1 Firmicutes bacterium UBA3553
ATAGTGTATTATATGCTTGTATCAAGGGTGCGTTACTGCTATAATATTAGCATGTATTGGTATATTATCTATTCTTTATGTTACACTATATCTGCTTATACGTTGTTGTCAATATGTTGTCAGTAATAACAAAAGCCTTGACGTATCAAGGCTTTCATAAGTTGTAAAAAAAGACATAGAATATTTTTAAATATATGGTATAATGATAAAGCTATAAAACAAGACTATTTTAATGTAAATGTAAATAAGGTAAGAGGTGTATCATGATAAGAATACAGCAAGTTAAGCTACCTATAGATCACAGCGAAGAAGATTTATACATGAGAGCTGCAGAAGCACTGAAAGTGAAAAGAGAAGAAATAAAATCATTATCCGTTTTTAGAAAATCAATAGATGCAAGAAAAAAAGAAGAAATACTTTTTATATATACCTTAGATTTAGAACTTGAACACGATATTAAAATTTCTAAAAGAAATACCAATATTTCCTTAGTGGAGCCTTTTATATATGAAGCTGAAGCAACAGGAAAAAAGCCGCTGAGCAACAGACCTGTAATTGTTGGATGCGGACCTGCGGGATTATTTTGCGCTCTTTTGCTGGCGGAAAAGGGATATAATCCTATTATTCTTGAAAGAGGAAAAAAAGTTAAGGACCGTGTAAAAGATATAGAAAAATTCTGGAAGGACGGTACCTTAAACGAGAGATCCAACATACAGTTTGGTGAAGGAGGTGCCGGAACGTTTTCAGATGGCAAGCTCAACACACTTATTAAGGACAGATCAAAGAGAGGAAAAAAAGTCCTTGAAGAATTTGTTGAAGCAGGAGCTCCGGCGGAAATCACATACATAAATAAACCGCACATAGGAACAGATTTATTAAGAGGATGCCTGGTTAATATAAGAAAGAAAATAATCAGCCTGGGCGGAACATTCCGTTTCGAAGAATGTCTAACCGACATTAAAATAAAAGACAACAGTGTATACCGGATTATTACTGAAAGCGATATAATCGAAACAGATGTATTAGTTTTAGCAATAGGTCACAGCGCAAGAGACACATTTGAAATGCTTAACAATAAATTGGAATTAATTGCTAAGCCCTTTGCTATAGGAGTAAGAATAGAACATCCTCAAAAAATGATAAGCGAAGCTCAGTACGGTGAAATGGCAGGACATCCGAGTCTGGGACCTGCAGATTACAAATTTGTTCACAAATGTAAAAACGGAAGAAGCTGCTACACATTCTGCATGTGTCCTGGAGGAGTTGTTACCGCATCTGCTTCTGAAAAGGGCGAAGTTGTTACAAACGGTATGAGCTTTCACGAAAGGGATTTGGAAAATGCAAATGCTGCTGTGGTTGTATCCATCGGACCGGAGGATTTCGGAGGAGAGGAAAACCCGCTGGCAGGAATTGAATTTCAAAGACAATTTGAACAAAAGGCATTTGAAGTTGGGGGAAGAAATTATCATGCTCCTGTTCAATTATTCAAGGATTTTAAAGAAAAGAAAGTTTCCGCATCATTTGGAGAAATATATCCAACATACAGACCCGGAGCAACATTTGCAAATCTATGGGATTGTCTTCCTGGATATGTATGTGAAAGCCTGGTTGAAGGAATCACTGCATTCGGAAAGTGGCTTGAAAATTATGACAGGGATGATGCAGTGCTCACAGGTGTAGAAACAAGGACGTCATCACCCCTTCGAATTACGAGAGATGATGATTTTCAAAGCAATGTGAAGGGAATTTATCCATGCGGCGAAGGTTCCGGCTATGCAGGCGGAATAATGTCTGCATCGATTGATGGTCTCAAGGTTGCTGAACAAATAATAAAAACATATAAACCAATGAATAAATAGAAGGATAAAGACATGAAAACAGCTGTTATCGGCGGAGGTGCCTCCGGTCTGATGGCTGCCATAGCTGCAGCAAGAAATGGCGCCGAAGTTACAATATATGAAAAACTGAATAGGGTTGGGAAAAAAATATTGGCTACAGGTAACGGCAGATGTAATTACACAAATATGAACATGTCAATCGACCGGTATCATGGAAAAAATATAAAACTTGCCGAAAATGTACTGAATTTCTTTGACCTGAACAAGACGTTAAACTTCTTTGAAGGCCTGGGAATCAATCCTTATGTGGGTGAGCTTGGAAAAGTGTACCCAAGCTCACTTCAAGCTTCAAGCGTCCTTGACGTCCTGAGATACGAGGCTGAAAGACTGAAAGTAAAAGAAATAACCGACTTCGAAGTTATTGAATTAAGAAAAAGTAAAGGTGTATTTAGTATTATAGGTAAGGATAATGCTTATGAGGCCGAAAAAGTAATTTTGGCTTCAGGAGGCAAAGCAAGCCCGCAGCTTGGCTCTGATGGAAAGGGCTATGAATTGGCCAGGTCATTAGGACACAGAATTATAGAGCCGTTTCCCGCGTTGGTGCAGCTGAAGCTTAAGGGACAATATTTTAAGAGAATAACAGGAATAAGGTTTGACGGTGTCATAAAAGGTTTTACAGATAAAAAAGTTATAAGAGAAGATGAAGGTGAAATTTTATTTACAGAATACGGAATTTCCGGACCACCCATACTGCAGATAAGCAGGAATGTTATTGAAGAGCTCAACAAGGGACATAAAGTATTTGTATCCGTAGATATGTTTCCTCAATTCTCAAAGGTTGATTTGTATGATCTATTAAGCTTAAGATTCAACAAAATCGGCTATAAAAGTATGGAGGACGGGATGGTGGGTTTTATCAATAAAAAGCTCATTACCGTGGTTCTTATGGAAGCAGGTTTTGATGATTTAAATAAAAAGTGCGGCAAGTTGAACAAAAAAGAAATTTATAAAATTATTGACATATTAAAGGAATGGAAATTTGAAGTGACAGGTCACAATACTTGGCAGCAGGCGCAGTCAACCGCCGGTGGAGTGGATATGTCGGAAGTCAATCCAAAAACTCTTGAATCAGCCAAAGTAAAGGGCTTATATTTAACAGGAGAAATACTTGATGTAGATGGCGACTGCGGAGGTTTTAATCTGCAGTGGGCGTGGAGCTCAGGATACACAGCCGGATACTTCAGTTCAACTTTAGTATAGAGAAAGGATGCATTATGAAAAAGTTTTTAGAGAAAATTTTCGGTTCATACAGTGAGAAAGAAGTAAAACGACTGGAGCCTACTGTGGACAAAATTTTGTCATTGGAAAATGCAATGGCAGGATTAAGTGATGGAGAACTCAGGGCAAAGACTTCAGAATTCAAAGAAAGACTTGCAAACGGCGAAACAAAGGATGATATACTTCCTGAAGCATTCGCGGTAGTAAGAGAAGCTGCATGGAGGGTTTTAGGACAAAAACATTACAGAGTACAGCTTATAGGCGGTGTTGTTCTTCACCAGGGACGTATAGCTGAAATGAGAACAGGGGAAGGTAAGACGCTGGTTTCTACTTTGCCTGTATATTTGAATGCTCTTGAAGGCAATGGCGTGCATGTCGTGACAGTAAATGATTATCTGGCTAAGCGTGACTGCGACTGGATGGGAAAGGTTCATAACTTCCTGGGGTTATCAGTAGGATGCATCATTCATGGAATCACTAAGGAAGAAAGAGTTAATGCATATAAATGCGATATAACCTACGGTACAAACAATGAATTCGGTTTTGACTATTTAAGAGACAACATGGTTATCAGAAAGGAAGAAATGGTTCAAAGAGATTTGAACTACTGCATAATAGATGAAGTTGACTCCATATTGATAGATGAAGCAAGAACACCTTTGATTATTTCCGGCGAAGGAGATAAATCAACTAATCTTTATGAATTGGCAAATAGTTTCGTTATAACATTAAAGGGTAAAATACAATCTCCTGAAGATAAGAAATCTAAGATGGATTATATAATGGGAGATGTGGAAGAAGACGACACAGTTGATTTCATAGTTGATGAAAAGGGAAAAAATGTTACTCTGACTGCCCGCGGTATCAGTAAAGCTGAAAGATTTTTCAATATTGATAACCTGGCAGATCAGGAAAACATGGAAATATCACATCACATCAATCAGGCCTTAAAGGCCCATAACACAATGAAAAGAGACATTGACTACATTGTAAAGGACGGAGAAGTTTTAATCGTTGATGAATTTACCGGCCGTATTATGTACGGAAGAAGATATTCCAACGGTCTCCACCAGGCCATAGAAGCAAAGGAAAGAATTGAAGTAAGAAAGGAATCTAAAACTCTTGCAACAATCACTTTCCAGAATTATTTCAGAATGTACAAAAAGCTGTCAGGTATGACAGGTACGGCAAAGACAGAAGAAAATGAATTCAGAGAAATTTACGGTGTCGATGTTATAGAAATCCCTACTAACAAGGAAGTAATCAGAAAAGATTTGGAAGATGTTGTTTACAAAGGAGAAGTCGGAAAGTTCAATGCGGTTATCAATGAAATAGTTGAAAAGCATAAAACAGGACAGCCGATACTTGTGGGCACAATTTCCATAGAAAAGTCAGAATTGTTAAGCAAAATTCTTAAAAAACAGGGTGTTAAGCATGAAGTGTTAAATGCCAAGCAGCATGAAAAGGAAGCTGAAATTGTTGCACAGGCAGGACGTCTGGGTGCTGTAACGATTGCCACAAATATGGCAGGAAGAGGTACAGATATAGTATTGGGAGGTAATCCTGAATATCTTGCCAAGCACAAAATGAAACAAAAAGGCTTCTCAGAAGAATTAATTGCTTACGCGGACGGATTCAATGAAACTGATGATGCTGAAATATTAGAAGCAAGAAAAGTTTACAAAGAACTTTTAGAACAGTCAAAGAATGAATTGAAGGATGAACAGCAAAAAGTAAGAGAAGTAGGCGGACTCCATATTATAGGTACAGAACGTCATGAGTCAAGACGTATAGATAACCAGTTAAGAGGTCGTGCGGGCAGACAGGGAGACCCCGGTTCAACGCGTTTTTATATATCTCTCGAAGATGATTTGATGAGATTGTTTGCAGGAGATAAAGTCAAGACGATTATTGAGACTTTAAAAATGCCTGAAGATGAGCCTCTGGAAGCAGGTATGCTCACAAGAACTATTGAAACAGCTCAGTCCAGGGTTGAAGGCAGAAACTTTGACATAAGAAAGCATGTTCTTCAATATGACAATGTTATGAATAAGCAAAGAGAAGTCATTTACACAGAAAGAAGAAGAGTTCTTCTTGGTGAAGACTTGAAGGATTATATTTCCAATATGATTGACCAGCTTATTGACAAAGGCATTCAAATACACACTACTGATGAAAGATATTCAGATAACTGGGACATAGCGGGTTTTACCAAGTATGTTGCGGAAACTTTTTCAATTCTCATAAGCTTTGATGGCGAAAAACAAGAGAATATTACTAAAGATTTACTGAAAGAAAAAACAAGGAATGCAGTTGACAGGCATTATACAAGACAGGAAGCTGAATTTGGCGAGGATGTTTTCAGAGAAATAGAAAGAATTGTTCTTCTCAGAAATGTAGATACAAAATGGATTGACCACATAGATGCAATGGATCAGTTAAGACAGGGTATAGGTCTCCGTGCAATAGGAAACGAGGATCCTGTAAGAGCATATCAAGTTGAAGGATTCGATATGTTTGAAGAAATGACTGCAGAAATACAGGAAGATACAGTTAAAATGCTGATGAGAGTCAGACCGCAGGAAAAAATTCAACGCAAAGAGGTTGCTAAAATTACGGGAACAAGCGGCGGTGATTCAGGCGGAACAGGAAAGATACAGCCTATAGTAAAAAAAGAGAAGAAGGTCGGCAGAAATGACCCGTGTCCATGCGGAAGCGGCAAGAAATATAAAAAGTGCTGCGGACAAAACGAAGAGTAATACAATGGATTGGCAATAGATTAGCTATTGGATGGAGCAATTGAGAAACAATTGGTTTATGTGCCGAAGGCACTCCATTGCCAATCAATTGCTAATCAATCGTAAAAGGGAGTGATAGTTTGATAGATTTTTATGAAATAAACGAAAGTTTAAAGAAGTTTAACTCGATATTATCCGAGGTAGGTGGTTCCCTTTGACTTGGAAAAGTTAAAGGAAGAGAATATTTTGCTCGAATCTGAAATGCAGGAGCCTGAATTTTGGAACAATCAGGAGAGGGCACAGAAGGTATCTCAAAAGTTAAAACACAATACTGATAAAATTGAGCAGTTTTTAAGTTTAAAACAACAGGTTGAGGATTTAGAAGTCTTGGTGGATATGATACTTGAGGAAGATGATGAATCTCATCTTCCCGAACTTAAAAATACAATCGATGAAGTCGGTGAAATGCTGGATGACGCAAGAATTGTTGCACTTTTAAGCGGTGAATTTGATAAAAACAACGCTATAATATCTATACATGCAGGAGCCGGAGGGACAGAAGCACAAGACTGGGCCGACATGCTGTACCGTATGTATACACGATGGATTGAGTCGCACGGATATAACCTGACTGTATTAGACATACTTACTGATACAGAAGCAGGAATAAAAAGTGTAACAATGCTGGCTGAAGGTGAAAATGCATACGGATATTTAAAATCAGAAAAGGGTGTACATCGTTTAGTTAGAATATCACCATTTGATGCAGCCAAAAAAAGACATACATCATTTGCTTCAGTGGATGTTACACCGGAGATGGATGATGACATAGACATTGAAATAAATGAATCTGATATACGTATTGATACCTACCGTTCAAGCGGAGCGGGAGGACAGCACGTAAACACAACGGATTCAGCAATACGCATAACACATATACCAACCGGAATTGTTGTGTCTTGCCAAAATCAAAGGTCTCAGCACAGCAACAAAGATACGGCAATGAAAATGCTTAAATCAAAACTGCTGGAAATTAAAAAGTTGGAAAATAAAGAAAAAATCGAAGATATTCAGGGTAAGTATAACCAAATAGCGTGGGGAAGCCAGATTAGGTCCTATGTGTTCCATCCATACAGCATGGTTAAGGATCACCGTACAAACGCTGAAACAGCAAATGTGCAGTCGGTAATGGACGGAAATCTGGATATGTTTATGAATGAATATTTGAAGATGAAATCAAAGGACAATGGATAGGCAATGGATTAGCTATGAATGGAGCAATGGATAGGCAATGGGTTGCCTTAGGCACAAAATCAATTGCTTATCAACTGCCAATCAATCGCTGATTAATTGCTCATCCATTGTTCAAAGGGGAGAGATTATGATAGATATTAACAAAATTTTATGCGAAGAATTTAATATTAAGCCGTTTCAGGTTGAAAACACGGTTAAACTGATTGATGAAGGAAATACAATCCCGTTCATTGCCCGTTACCGTAAGGAGCAAACAGGCTCACTGGATGATGTGGTTTTAAGAGATTTGTATGAAAGGCTTATGTACCTTAGAAATCTTGAATCACGCAAGGAAGAAGTTATCCGTTTAATTGAAGAACAGGGCAAGCTTACGGAAGAGCTGAAGAATGAAATATTAAATGCAGATGTAATGCAGCGTGTAGAAGATTTATACAGACCGTTCAAACAGAAAAAATCCACTCGAGCATCAAAAGCTAAAGAAAAAGGACTTGAAGGACTTGCGAATATCATTCTGGCTCAAAATATAACAGAAGGCAGTCTGGAAGAAATTGCAGGGCCGTTCATTGATGAAGAAAAGGGCGTCAAAGACATCAAGGAAGCATATGAAGGTGCCTGTGACATAATAGCTGAAATTATTTCAGACAATGCAGACTACAGAAAACATATCAGAGAAATTTACATAAAAGATGCAATATTGACATCAGAAGCAGCAGACAAAGAAGAAAAAACCGTATACGAAATGTATTACAAGTTTGAAGAGCCAGTAAGCAAGGTTGCAAATCACAGAATACTTGCCATTAACAGAGGCGAGAAGGAAAAGAAGCTGAAAGTCAAGCTGATAACTCCAGATGATAAAATAATAAATTACTTAAAATCAAAAGAAATCACAAATGAGTCAGCTATAACAGTTGATTATTATTTATCTGCAATTTCAGACAGCTACAAGAGGCTTATTGCTCCTTCCATAGAAAGAGAAGTAAGAAATATGCTTACTGAAAGAGCAGAGGAAGAGGCAATAAAGGTTTTTGGAAAAAATACTAAAAATCTTTTAATGGTACCTCCTGTTAAAGATGTAAGGATACTTGCATTGGACCCCGGCTACAGAACCGGATGCAAGATTGCTGTGTTAGACGAAACAGGAAAGTTCTTGGATCAGGGAGTTATTTATCCAAGCGAACCGAAAAACGAAGTTGAAAAGTCTCAAAGAAAAATGACAGAGTTAATCAATAAATATGACATAGATGTAATCACTATCGGTAACGGTACAGCCTCAAGGGAAACAGAGCAGGTCGTTGCAGATATGCTTTCCAAATTAGACAAAAAGGTTACATATACAATTGTAAGTGAAGCCGGTGCTTCAGTATATTCTGCATCCAAGCTGGCTCAAGAAGAATATCCTGATTTGGATGTTACGATAAGAGGAGCTATTTCCATAGGAAGGAGACTACAGGATCCGTTGGCGGAGCTTGTAAAAATAGATCCAAAAAGCATTGGAGTAGGCCAGTATCAGCATGATGTGAACCAGACAAAGCTGGGGCAGGAGCTTGACGGTGTTGTTGAAGACTGCGTTAATATGGTGGGAGTTGATTTAAACACTGCATCAACTGCACTTCTGCAATATGTATCGGGAATCTCCAAAACAATTGCTAAAAATGTGGTAAAATACAGAGAGGATAACGGCAAGTTTACAGACAGAACAGAACTTTTAAAGGTTAAGCAGCTTGGAGAAAAAGCATTTGAGCAATGTGCAGGCTTCCTGAGAATATCAGATGGAGAAAACACACTTGATAAAACTGCCGTACACCCCGAATCCTATGAAATTGCATTGAGTTTATTGAAAAAATTGGGATACACCGTGGATGACGTAAGAAGCGGCAATTTAAGAGATATAAACGAACGGATAATGAATGTGAAAGTAAAGGAAGACAAAAAGGTCCAAATTACTTCTAAAAACTCGAGATTAAAAGGACTTGAGGCGCTTTCACAGGTTAATTTCAAGGAAGAAAAGAAGCCGGCAAGAGAAAAAATCAAAGACAGAATTAATGTGCTTGCTGAAGAACTTAACATTGGAGTACCAACACTTACAGATATCATAGAAGAACTTAAAAAACCCGGCAGAGATCCACGAGACGAAATGCCTAAAGTAGTTTTCAGAAGTGATGTTGTGAAATTTGAAGATATGGAAGTCGGAATGAAGTTGACGGGAACAGTAAGAAATGTTGTTGATTTTGGTGCGTTTGTTGATATAGGAGTTAAGCAGGACGGACTTGTTCATCTTTCGGAAATGAGCGACAAATATGTTAAAAATCCTATGGAGGTTGTACAGGTAGGAGATACCGTCAATGTAACCATAATAAGTATAGACAAGGAAAGACAAAGAATAGGATTAAGCATGAAAACCAAAAAGAATCAGGAGACAAAATGATTGATACAGTAATATTTGATTTTGACGGTACTCTTGCAAATACAAACCGAATTATAATAAATTCTTTTAAGCATATATATACAGTATTCCGCGAAGAAGAATGTGATGAGGATTATGTGTTAAGCACATTTGGAGAACCGTTATCTCTAACTTTAACAAGGGACTTCGGACAATTCAATTTTGAAGATGTTATTGCCTGCTACAGAGAATATCAAAAAGACAGATTCAATGACGAGGTTATCCTTTATGAAACTGTGGTAGAAACATTGGAATATTTGAAAAATAAAAATATCAAGATGGGCATAGCAACATCGAGATTAAGAAATTCAACAATATCCGCATTGGAGAAATTTGATATTGCCAAATATTTCGGTGCAGTTGTTTCAGCGGACGACGTTGAAAAACACAAACCTGACAAGGAACCACTTATAAAAACAATAAACATGCTGGAAAGTTTCTCGGAAAAAACATTGTATGTGGGTGATTCCAGATTTGACATGGAATGTGCGATAAATGCAAAGGCAACTCCTGTTCTTGCGGGCTGGCAACGTGGTTCGGAAGAATTAGCGGAAAAATACAAAATTAAATATGTACTTGAAAAAATGTGGGATTTAACAAAAATAATTTAATGAATCTGGAGGCTGTTGTATTAGCAATTATTGGTTTGTCATTCTGAGGGCGTAAGTCCAAAGAATTTCACGTAATACTAATGCAACAGCCTTTTGTAATATTTAAGACTGCAATAACCATGTAAATTATTAACAAAAATTAACTCTTACACACATGTGTTCGTGGTATAATTAAATTGCAAAAAATTTAAGAAAAGGGTGGTAATCATGGAACTAAAAAATCTATTAATTGAAAAAAATGCAGGCATCTGCACAGTAAAAATCAATAATCCTCAAACTTTAAATTCATTAAATGCTGAGGTTTTAAAGGAGCTTGAATGTGCATTTGACCAAATAAAGGACGACGATGAAATCCATGTTGTTGTATTGACAGGTGAAGGAAAAGCTTTTGTTGCAGGTGCTGACATAGCTTATATGAGAGATTTGGATCCTGCACAGGCAAAAAAATTCTCAGAGGATGGGTCAAGAATCTTCAGAAAAATTGAAACTTTGAACAAGGTAGTCATTGCTGCGGTTAACGGCTTTGCGCTAGGAGGAGGCTGTGAGCTTGCAATGGCATGCGATATAAGAGTAGCTTCTGTTAAAGCAAAATTCGGACAGCCTGAGGTCGGACTTGGAATTATCCCCGGATTTTCAGGGACACAGAGACTGGCAAGATTAGTCGGACTCGGAAGAGCAAAGGAATTAATTTTTACAGGAGGACATATTGACGCTGAAGAAGCTTACAGAATAGGTCTCGTTAATAAGGTAACGGAAAAAGAAGGTTTAATGGAAGAAACATATAAGATGGCTGATAAAATTAAGTCAAACTCAGGAGTTGCCTTAAAATATGCGAAAGAATCAATGAATAGGGGAACAGAAACAGATATAGATATGGGAATTGCTTACGAATCTAATGTTTTTGGGCTATGCTTTGCTTCAGAAGATCAAGAAGAAGGGATGAGCGCATTTTTGGAAAAAAGACATCCTAATTTTAAGTAATAAGAGGCAGTGAAATATAAAATGTTTAATTTGCAACGTTTTCCTTTATCTTTGATATAGATTTAAGGAAAATAAGGGTTGATATTTAATATGCAATTTAGTATAATTAAAAATATTGAACTAGAATTTTTTTTAACTATTATGGTTAAAAAAATAACGAGAAATGGTTTAGTATAAGGGTAGACAAAAAATTTAAGGAGTGGAATCATGAATTTTCAATTAAGCAAGGAACATGAAATGGCAAGGCAGCTGTTCAGAGAATTTGCTGTCAAT
>DFOA01000009.1 GCA_002381185.1 Firmicutes bacterium UBA3553
CCGGTAGGACCGATAGGACCAGTGTCACCAGTAGGACCGGCAGGACCAGTATCTCCAGTAGGACCGGCAGGGCCAGTATCACCAGTAGGACCGATAGTACCTGAAGGGCCAGTAGGACCAGTAGGACCAGTAGGACCTGTAGGACCTGTTATTGTTGCATTTTCTTCTCCTATTACTGCCAATGAAGCTTTTACAGGAACAAGTGATGAATAAAAAACAGTTGCATTAGTGCTGCTTTTCAGCTCCACTGTCACAGGTGCCGTTTGAACTTCTATTATTCCTACACCGACAACTTCACCTGTTTTAAGTGGAGAATTACCGATTAAAGAAGCTCCTTCAGACGGGACAAGTACGAAACCGGCTCCTGCAGAAGAAAGAGAAGTTTGTGTTGCCACCCACCAATCAAATTCATATGTGCCTGTCTCAAGCAAAGTAATAATACCAGTTAAATTGTCATAGCTGATATTTCCCGTTGAGACCGCCGTTGAATCAAAAATTACATTTGCGTTGGGTTCCACCGCACCTGTGGCGAAACGTTCCAATTGCAAATATATACTCATATCAATCACCTCTAATATAAAATGTAGACAAGTCAAGCCTGTCTTATATATATTATGGCAAGCCTTTTAAAGGGTTACGTGTAAAGTGAGTGAATTATATCCATAAAGCTAATAATGTACCCGAAATGCACCTGTTAGAATGTGGCCTGAATAATTTTGGATGAGAATGGAAATCTGTAATTACCTGTATATTAGCTTTGGAAGATACGTTGATACATAGCTTTAAAGTTGGAAATATGTGGAAATATATACTTTTGCGTGAGTTTATAAAAATTAATATTTCATAATTAGTTAAAGTTGTTTAACTTAATAATTAATTAAAGTTAAAACTGCTTGTAAAAACTTAACAAACTATTTATAATAGAATTAATATTGATTTAGAAGGAGACCAAAATGGATTATAGGGAAGCAGCTATCAATTTACATAAAAACAATATAGTTGTTGATACTCACCTGGATTTGGCAGGTGAAATTTACAATAGATACTTAGCCGGAGAAAAAGAAGTAATTAAAAACAGATACCTTGAAAATTTGAAAAAAGGTGGTTTTAATATTGTTGTATCATCTTTATTCATAGATGATGTCTTTTTGCCTGAAATGGGGCTGAGAGTGGCATTAGGGCAAATAAGCGCATTAATGGAAGATGTGGAAACATGTAATGGCGAAGTTGTTTTAATAAAAACCAAGGATCAGCTTCAAACTGTTGTAAAAGAAAATAAAATAGGAATAATTTTGTCATTTGAAGGATTAGATCCTATAGGGAATGATATAAAACTGTTGAAAATCTTTTATGAATTAGGAGTTCGCGCAGCCGGACTTGTATGGAGCAGAAGAAACTATGTGGCAGATGGGTGCAGTTTCAGCCCTGTAGAAGAAGGTCAAAGAGGCGGACTTACAAAGTTTGGGGTTAAAGCGGTAAGAAAAATGGAAGAAATGAATATGCTTATTGATGTAAGCCATTTAAATGACGAAGGATTCTGGGATATAATGAAGTTTACTAACAGACCGTTTATTGCGTCACATTCGGATGTGAGAAACATACATGACAGAATGCGCAATCTGACAGATGAGCAAATTAAGGCCATCGCTGAAAGAAACGGTGTAATAGGTATTAATGCTTACAAAAATATTGCAGGAGTTAAAGAAGGGGAAGATCCTATTAAAAAGCTGGCTGATCATGTGGAGTATATGGCGAATCTTGTAGGACCAAGTCATGTGGGCTTCGGATTTGACCTATGCAACAGCTACTATGAAAGTGAATTGAAATTTAAGTTTGAACCGCACAACTCAGACAGCCTTGATTCTCATGCAGATGCGGTATTGATTACAGAGGAGCTTCTGAGAAGAGGTATGTCGGAAGAAGATGTCAAGTTAATAATAGGCGGAAACTTCTACAGAATATTTAATGAAATACTTCAATAATTAAAAAGGAATGGACTAAAAAAGGATGAAGCATTTTGAAAAAGACACGGCTGATAAAAAGAACGATGCCGAGACAAACAAAAATAATGATGTCGAAACAAATATAAGCAATGACGTCGAAACAAATGAAAATAATGGTGACGAGGCAGACAAAAGATATGGCGGGATGACATATATATTTAAAGAGTGGATTGTGCCTGTTGCGATTGCTCTGATAATTGTTTTGTTTTTAAATAAATATATATTTATTCTTGTAACAGTGCCTACCGGTTCTATGGAAGATACAATAATGCCCGGTGACAGGCTTTATGTCAATGAATTGTTTGATGTTAATGATGCACAGCGAGGAGACATACTGGTTTTTAAATCAGATGAGCTGGATGAAAAAAGACTTGTCAAAAGGTTAATCGGCTTGCCCGGGGATACAGTTGAGGTAAAGTCTGATGGAGCGGTGTTTGTCAATGGAGAAAAATTAGATGAACCATATGCCGTTAAAGCGGAAAGTGAAGCAAAGATGTTCAATGTCCCTGAAAATTCATATTTATTTTTTGGAGATAACAGGCCCATATCGTATGACGCCCGTTATTGGGAAAACCCGTATATAGATGAAAGCAAAATAATAGGCGAAGCCGTTTTCAGATTTTTTCCCCTTAACAGAATAGGAGAAATACGTTGATCACAATATAATTTAAAGTTTGGAGAAAATATGAAATATATTATTAAAGAATGGGTGCTTCCCATATTTATAGCTTTAGCTATAGTTTTGCTGTTGAATAAGTATATCTTTCTGCTTGTAAGGGTTCCTAGCGGGTCCATGGAAAAGACAATTATGATTGGAGACAGGATGTATGTCAACAGGCTTTTTGACTTGAAGGAAGCAAGAAGAGGGGATGTTTTAGTTTTTCAATCTGATGAGCTTGGAGAAAAACTTGTGAAAAGACTGATAGGACTGCCTGGAGAAACGGTGGAAGTAAAGAAAGATGGCAGTGTTTATGTGAACAGTGAAAAACTTGATGAACCTTATGCGGCGGAGTTTGAAGGAGAGGAAAAAGTCTTCAAAGTACCGGATAATTCATATCTTTTCCTGGGAGATAACAGACCCATATCCAGGGATGCCAGGTATTGGCAGAATCCATATATAAGTGCGGATAAAATAATAGGTAAGGCTGTTTTTAGATTTTTTCCTATAAGCAGAATAGGAAAAGTTGAATAAAAAATAATTAAAAAACGGAGGATATTATGGCAAGGGTTTTGGAAGGGCTGAAGCCCGAAAAGGTATTTTATTATTTTGAAGAAATATCTCAAATACCGAGAGGCTCAGGAAATGAAAAAGAAATTTCGGATTATTTGTACAATCTGGCTAAATTAAAAGGCTGGGAAGTCATACAAGATGAATGGCTGAATATTATTATAAAAAAGCCTGCCACAGAAGGTTATGAAAATGCACCGACAGTCATGCTTCAAGGTCATATGGACATGGTTTGCGAAAAAAATGAAGGCGTCGAACATGATTTTGAGAAAGACCCTATAAAATTAAGGATAATAGACGGCAGCATATATGCAGCAGAGACTACATTAGGGGCCGACAACGGAATTGCTGTGGCTTACGCATTGGCGATACTGGATTCTGATGATGTGCCTCACCCTGCTTTAGAGGTTTTGATTACAACTGACGAAGAAAAAGGAATGACAGGCGCGGAAAAGGTTGATGGCAGTATATTTGAAAGTAGATATCTTTTGAACCTTGACAGCGAGGAAGAAGGGGTATTCACATGTGGCTGTGCAGGCGGCTGTGGAACAAAATTCAGAATACCTGTCAAATATCAGGAAATAAAAAAACATGCTTATAAAATAATTATAAAAGGCCTTTTCGGAGGGCATTCAGGGACTGATATCGAAAAAGAAAGGGGAAATGCCAATAAAATATTAGGAAGAATCTTGTATGATCTATACGATGATATTGAATTGATAAGCATTAAAGGTGGTTCTAAAGAAAACGCAATACCGAGAGAAGCGCAGGCTGTAATTGCTCCGGATAATATTGAATCAGTGAGTCAGAAAGTGTCTGAATGGAATGAAATATTGAAAAGCGAATATTCTTTTACGGACCCTTCAGTCGCGGTAATGTTAGAAGATTTAAATTATGAGTCATATCCTTTAGATAAAGATATATTTAAAAAAGTCGTAAGTGCAATTAACTTAATACCCAACGGAGCTTTATCAAGAAGCACTGCCATAGATTTGGTCATAAGTTCAAACAATCTCGGAGTAATTACTCAGGATGAGCAATTTATAACATTGTTCAGCATGACAAGAAGCTCTGTCAAAACACTGATGACTCAAAACATAGCTTTTGTCATGAAACAGATAGGAGAAGCTCTGGACATTGAGTGCATCGTGGGAGGATATTATCCGGGATGGGAATATGCAAAGGAATCCCAAATAAGAGACATCTGCATTGAAACATATCGTGAAATGTACGGTGATGAGCCGGTTGTCGGTGCAATACATGCAGGTCTTGAATGTGGACTGCTGATGGAAAAAATTCATGGTCTGGATGCCATATCCATGGGGCCTGATGCATATGATGTTCACTCTCCTAATGAGCATATAAGCATCGAATCAACAGAAAATGTGTATAATTTACTTTGCAATATTTTAAAAAGAATAAAATAAACATCGCATTAGTTTTACGAAAGCAAGCATTGTTTTTAAATCATTTACAAAAAGACAGTTTTGAATGCAAAAAAAATGCTTGTTTTTCATATTTGTCTGACAATAAATGCATATAGATGCAATAAGCTAAATTTTTAACAAGTACAATTACCCAAAATTACCAGTAAACTGAATTCGTTTGCATGATTATGATAAACGATTTCTTAAATAATTAAACATTTAGGGTATATAAATAAATATATTGAAATTTTCAAATTATTGTGTTATAATAATCTACACATTTAGCTAAGAGAGGAGAAATAAAAAGTGGTAAAATATATAGTAAAAAGAATAATTTCAGCAATAATTACTATATGGTTTATTTTGACTTTGACCTTTATTTTAATGAACAGCATTCCCGGAGACCCGTTATCATCGGGAAAGGCTTTGCAGCCGGAGGTTGAAGCAGCAATTAAAGCAAAGTACGGACTGGACAGGCCGTTAACTGAGCAATATGTAACTTATTTAAAGAATTATATGAAAGGTGATTTCGGAGTATCATTTAAAAAAATCGGGTTGACAACAAACCAAATTATAAGTGATGGATTCCCGTATTCTTTAAAGATTGGTTCATGGTCATCCTTATTTATAATAGTAGTCGGTATTTCCTTCGGAATATTATCAGCACTTAAACAAAATAAGATTCCCGACAGAATAATGATGATTATTTCAACGTTGGGAGCTACTATTCCAAGCTTTGTCTTTGCGACACTGTTTCTTTATATATTTAACAGAAAGTTAGGCTGGGTGCCTTCTTTTGGCGCCGGTACATGGAAGCATTATATCGGACCGGTTCTTTGTATAGGTATGTTTTCACTTGCGTATGTAACGAGACTTACAAGAACTTCAGTATTGGACGTATTGCAGCAGGATTACATCAGGACTGCAAGAGCAAAAGGCTTATCAGAGGGTGTTGTTATTATAAAACATGCTCTCAGAAACGCACTTATTCCTGTTGTAACTTATTTGGGGCCTATGATAGCAAGCCTTATTACCGGATCATTTGTTGTTGAAAAGGTATTTGGTATTGCGGGTATCGGTTCCTTGTTTACTACAAGCATAACGAACAGGGATTATACTGTAATAATGGGCGTCACTGTATTTTTTGGTATATTTATAGTTATATCAACATTATTAGTGGACATACTTTATGTGTTTATTGATCCGCGTATTAAATATGATTAGGAGGAATATAAATGGAAAATAATTTTAAAATGTCTCCTGACATGTGGACGCCTTTAGAAAAGTCAGAAAAGGATGCGGAGAAGGTATCCAGACAAAGTCTTACATTTTGGCAGGATGCAATAAGAAGATTAAAACAAAACAAAGTAGCAATGGTTTCACTGGTCGTTGTTGCTTTGGTGATAATGGCGTGTGTGTTTGTACCGATGTTTTATCCGTTGACATTTGAAGATCAAGTGTTGGATTTTGCAAATATTGGTATAATGATGGATATATACGAAGTAGACGGAAACTACTTTTATATGAACGGTGAATATTATTTAATAGATGTTTCTCCGGACGGTACATTGCTAAAAAAACATCCTTTAGTTAAGGACGATACAGCAAACAAAAAATATATTTACGATTTTGACGGAAAAGAAGTAATTGTTGATTACAGCCCGTATTTTAATGCAAAGGTTGAATATAACAAATTAGAAAAAGCGGCACGAAAAGATCCTTCCATAGATCTTACAGAAGCCAAATTTAATATGGACAATGCGAAGAAGGTTGAAATCAGAGTCAACGGTGAAGAAATTAAATCTGTTGACAGAGTTCACAACAAGACATATATTCTTGGAACAGATAATCTGGGAAGAGATATGTTCATAAGAGTTTTGCACGGAGGACGTATCTCGTTTATAGTAGGTTTTGTTGCGGCATTTGTTAACTTCATCATAGGGGTTTTATACGGAGGTATTGCAGGTTATATTGGTGGAAAGACAGACAATATAATGATGCGTATTGTCGACGTAATCAGTGCTATACCTACACTGCTGTACGTAATACTGTTAATGGTTGTAATGGGAAATGGAATGATGCCTATTATAGTTGCCCTAAGTATAACATACTGGTTATCTATGGCAAGACTTGTTAGGGGTCAGGTATTAGGGCTTAAGGAGCAGGAATTTGTGCTTGCAGCACAGTCCCTGGGAGCAAAAACAAACAGAATAATGCTCAGACATTTAATTCCTAACATGATGGGACCAATAATGGTATCAGCAACGATGCAAATACCAAGCGCAATATTTACCGAAGCGTTCTTAAGCTTCGTTGGATTGGGAGTTTCTGCTCCTCAGGCATCGTGGGGTTCACTTTGCAATGATGCATTGCTGACATATATGACGTACCCATACCAGTTGTTCTTGCCGGCTTTTGCAATATCAATAACAATATTGGCATTTAATTTATTCAGTGATGGTTTAAGAGACGCTCTTGACCCTAAACAAAGAAAGTAAAGTGAGGTGTAAAAAATGTCAGAAAAATTATTAGAAGTTAAAAATCTGAGAACATCTTTTTTCACTCACTTAGGCGAAGTTAAGGCAATACGAGGCATAGACTTTGATGTTGAAAAAGGTGAATCTTTAGGTATAGTTGGAGAATCCGGAAGTGGAAAGAGTGTAACTTCTCTGTCCATTATGAAACTTTTGTTGTATCCCGGTAAAATAGTTGACGGACAAATACTATTTAATGGCAAAGATTTAGTAAAAAAATCAAATAAAGAAATGATGAGCATACGAGGAAATGAAATTGCTATGATATTCCAGGACCCTATGACATCATTGAATCCTGTTTACACAATAGGTGAGCAAATTGCGGAAGCAATTATCAAGCACCAAAAATTATCAAAACACGAAGCTCATGAAAAAGCTTTGGAAATGTTGAAACTGGTTAATATACCTGACCCTGAAAAGAGAATCAAAAACTTTCCTCATGAATTTTCAGGCGGTATGAGACAAAGAGCTATGATAGCAATAGCGTTGTCATGTGAACCAGAATTATTAATAGCTGACGAACCTACTACAGCCCTTGATGTTACAATTCAGGCACAGATACTTGAATTAATGAAGAGTTTAAATTCTAAATTAAATACATCAACAATGCTTATCACACATGATTTAGGCGTCGTGGCAGATGTATGTTCAAGAGTAGTTGTTATGTACGGAGGTCTTATTATGGAAAAAGGTTCTATAAGAGATATTTATTATGAACCTAGACATCCATATACAATGGGATTGTTAAAATCAATTCCAAAGGTATCCTCTGATGAAAAACAAAGGCTGATTCCTATACCGGGAACACCGCCTGACTTGCTGAATCCGCCTACAGGATGTCCATTCTATGCAAGATGTGACTACGCTATGCGTATATGCAATCAGCAGCAGCCTCCGTTATTCAAGGCAGGAAATGGACAGCACGAATCAATGTGTTGGTTACTTCACCCTGAAGCTCCTAAAAATGAAAATTATGAACAACTGAAGGGAGGAGTTCGAATTGGCAAATAATGAAATATTAATAGAAGTTAAAAACTTAAAAAAATATTTTGTAAAAAATAAAGGTTTGATAAGAAAACAACTAGAAATAACTAAAGCGGTGGACGATGTATCATTTTATATCAGAAAAGGTGAGACATTAGGTCTCGTAGGTGAGTCAGGCTGCGGTAAATCAACTACCGGACGTACAGTTTTGAGGCTTTATGAACCTACAGCCGGTGAAATATTGTATGGCGGCAAGGATATTGCAAAGCTGAACAGAGAGCAGATGATGCCTTACAGAAAGAAAATGCAGATGATTTTCCAGGACCCATATGCGTCATTAAATGCCAGGATGACTGTTTCTGATATAATAGGCGAACCCATGGATATCCATAATTTAGCTTCAGGCAAAGAAAGACAGGAACGAATTTATGAATTATTGGATACGGTTGGTTTGAATAAGGACCACGCTGCACGTTACCCTCATGAATTCTCCGGAGGACAAAGACAGCGTATAGGAATAGCAAGATCATTGGCAGTTGACCCTGAGTTTATCATATGTGATGAACCTATATCAGCTCTTGATGTATCCATACAGGCACAGGTCGTAAATATGCTCGAAGACTTGCAGGAAGAAAGAGGTCTGACATATTTATTTATAGCCCATGACTTGTCAATGGTTAAACATATATCAGACAGAGTCGGTGTTATGTACCTGGGAAGCCTGGTGGAAGTTGCGAGCAGCAAAGAATTGTACGCAAATCCTGTTCACCCGTATACACAGGCGCTGTTGTCATCAATTCCTATACCGGACCCTGATATAGCAGAATCTTCAAAGCGTATTGTTCTTGAAGGGGATGTTCCAAGCCCTGTAAATCCGCCATCAGGATGTAAATTCAGAACAAGATGCAGATATGCAATGGATGTATGTAAAGAGGTGTCTCCTGTTCTTAAAGAAGTAGGAAAAGAACATTTCGCAGCATGCCATTTATTGGATAAATAATGATATTTTCACCTTTTATGTAATATGTTAAAAGAGTAACTCTTGACATATTGCATAAAAAAGGTGATAATATAAATGCAGTCAATAATTGGCTGCAAAATACATAGATATTTGGAGGGATTTTATGTTAAAAAGAGTACTGGCAATAGTAATGGTACTAGCTATGGTATTTTCTATAGTTGGTTGTGCTAAGCAAGAAACACCGGCACCAACACCGGAAACACCAACACCGGAAACACCAGGAACTGAAACACCGGCACCAGCAAGTGATGAATATTTAGTTTGGAACATAGCAGTTGACCCACAGACTTGGGATCCAACTCTTAACAGCGCTGCTGACGGCGGACACATTATTCAAAACTTATTTGAAGGCTTAACAAGAGAAACAAAAGACGGTATTGAGCCTGCTGCAGCTGAAAGCTGGGACATCACAAATGATGGTAAGACTTATACTTTCCACTTAAGAGATGGATTGAAATGGTCGGACGGACAGCCTTTAACAGCTAAAGATTTTGAATATGCATGGAAAAGAGCATGTGATTCTGCAGCTGCATCAGAATATTCTTTCTTGGTAACATCATATCTGGTTGGGGGAGAAGAATTCTTTAACGGAACTGGTTCAAGAGACGAAGTTGGAGTTAAAGCTATTAACGACACTACATTAGAAGTTAATTTGAAATTCCCTGTATCCTATTTCTTAAGCTTGACTTCATTCTATACTTATATGCCTGTTAGACAGGATATAGTTGAAGCTAACGGCGAAGGTTGGGAAAAGAATCCATCAACTTGCATTTCAAACGGCGCATTCAAAATGACTGAATACAAAACAGGCGATCATTTAACAATGGTTAAAAATGAAAACTATTGGGATGCTGACAGCGTTAAACTGGCAGGAATTAAAGGTTTGATGATAGTTGAAGGAACAACAGCATTAAGCGGATATGAAAACGGTGAAATTCAGGTTCTTGACAGTATTACAATTGAAGCTATTCCAAGACTTCAAAAAGAAGATCCTAACTTCAAAATTACACCACATATCGGAACATACTATGTAAACTTCAACGTTGACGATGAAGTATTTAAAGATGTAAGAGTAAGAAAAGCATTTTCACTTGCTATTGACAGAAAAGCGTTTGTTGAACAAGTAACAAAGGGCGGACAGGTTCCAGCAACAGGATTTATCCCATCAGGTATGCAATATTCTGACGGTACTGACATCAGACCATTAGATGAAAATGGTTTACCTGCAATGGAATACGGAATTGATCCAAGCAAAGCATTGGTTGACGAAGCTAAGGCGTTATTGACTGAAGCAGGATACCCTGACGGAAAAGGACTTCCAAAGATTACTTTCTTGTACAACACTAACGAAAACAACAAGAAAATAGCTGAAGCATTACAAGGAATGTGGAAACAAAACCTTGGAGTAGATGTAGAACTTCTTAACCAAGACTGGGCAGTATTCCAGGAAGAAAGAAGAGCAGGAAACTACATGATGGCCAGAGGCGGATGGTTAGGTGACTACGGTGACCCGATGACTATGCTTGATTTGTTCGCATGCAAATCAGGAAACAATGATCCACAGTGGAGATTCAGAGAAGAACCTACTTTGGCGCCACATGACAAGACATTGAATCCTGAACAGGAAGAATTTGAAAATGCAATCAATGCTTCAATGCTAGCAAGCGGCAAAGACAGAGACGTTCAGTTGAAGAAAGCTGAAGATTCTCTTATGAACAACCATGTTGTGGCTCCTATTTACTACTATACATTCACAAACATAGTTGATGAATCTGTAGTAGAAGGCGTTGAATTGACAATGACTAACAAATGGGACTTCAGACACGCTGAAATAGTAAAATAAAGAAATGTGAAAATACGGCAGAAGCTTCTGCCGTATTTTTTGAAAAACAGAGAGGTTTAAAATGTTTAATTTAGATAGATGAGTGGGATATATAGCGGATAATTCAAGTAAGATTATCTGCGATGCCTTCAGTGAGAAGGTGAAAAAATTAGGTGTAACCAGAGTACAGTGGATTGCTCTTTATTATTTAGGAAAAGAAGAATTTATCAGTCAAAAAGAATTAGCTGAAAGAATGAACGTAAAAGAATCGTCAGTGGCGCGGCTTTTAGACCGCATGGAAAGAGATGGGTTGGTGGAAAGACTCAGAAGTGAAGATGATAAAAGAGTTACAAACTTAGTACTTACAGAAAAGGGAAGACAGCATAGAACTGAATTATTGCCGGAAGGCGAAAGGTTCGAAAAGTTATTGCATAAAAACATATCTGATGAAGAAATGCAGATTTTTACAAAAGTTTTATCAAAGATGGTTAATAACATAAAAGAAGAGGGCTATGATAAAAAATGTACGCATGAAATATAGGATGTGTGCATTTTTATTTATATAGAAAATATTTGTTTTATAATAATAAAATTGTCAGAATTTTATCGAAATATATTGACAATTTTAAAATACTTGCTATACNNGTATAGCAAGTATTTTAAAATAGGAGGATTAAAAAATGGCTAAAGATGTAAGACAAATATTGCAGGATTTTACAGGAGGTTTAGAGGAGCTGGCAAGTACCAATGGAGCTCAGGTTGATGCATTTATGAATTTATTAGGAGCAGCTTATGAGCCTGATGCTTTGGATTTAAAAACGAAAGAGTTAATAAGCATAGGTGTTGCTGTTTATAACCGCTGTGAATATTGTATTGTTTTTCATACTTACAATGCTCTGCAGGCTGGAGCCACAAGAAAAGAAATCATAGAGGCGGCAATGGTGGCTGTAGCCTTTGGAGGGGGGCCTTCCATAGCTTATAGTGTTACATTATTAAAAGATTCAATCGATGAGTTCGAAAAGGATTTCAAATAATTGTCTTCTCTTTATATAATTTTAAGTTTATGGGAGGAATAAAAGTGATATTCGATGTAAAACTTGAAAAATTATCAGGTCATGATAGAGCAGGAGTGATCGGCAGCATACACAAGGCAGAAGGAGATATTGTAAAAGCAGGGGAAGAGCTTTTTGATATAGAGATTAAAAAAGGGAACATTACTGTTACATCAGATGTGGAAGGTAAAATTATAGAAATAAAAGTAGAACAAGGCGACAAGGTTTCAATAGGCGATGTTCTGTTTACAGTTGAAGGAGAAAAAGCCGGTAAAAAGCAAAGTTTCAACTATATGTCTAATTTTTTAAAGCCACAACGAGAAACTATTGATGGAGATATTGTTATTATAGGCGGAGGTCCTGGAGGATATGTTGCTGCTATTGAAGGAGCCAAGCAGGGAGCTAAGGTAATACTGATAGAAAAGGAAAGTCTGGGAGGAACCTGCCTCAACAGGGGATGTATACCGACAAAAGCTTTAGTGCGTTCATCAGAGGTTTACGAGTTGGTTAAAAACTCTGAAGAGTATGGAATCTTTAATACTTCTCCGGACTATGATTTTTCCAAAATAATAGAAAGAAAGAATGAAGTTGTAAAAGAGCTGGTTGGAGGAATCGATTATCTGCTGTCCAAAAATAATATCACTGTATTTAGAGGTACCGGTGAAATATTGGATAAGGATGTGGTATTTGTAAAAGAGAAAAATAAAGAGGTTACAATTAATACAAAAAGCATAATAATTGCCACGGGTTCCAGCACATTTATTCCTCCCATAAAAGGTGTGGAGTCAAAAAATGTATTGACAAGCACAGAAATGTTAAATTTAAATCGCCTTCCGGAAAAAATAATTATTGTAGGCGGAGGCGTAATCGGAATGGAGTTTGCATTCATTTGCAGGGCTTTAGATGCAGATGTGAGCGTGGTAGAGTTTGCGGACGATATTTTAATTGCGTTGGATGAAGATATAAGAAATGAAATCAGAGAAATAGCTTTAGAAAAAGGAATAAAGGTTTATAACGGTTCAAAGGTTGAAGAAATTATAGACACTGAAGAAGGTAAAGCTATTGTAGTATTTGATAAAGAAGGAGCAAAAGGATATATAACAGGCGATAAAATTCTTATGTCAGTCGGGAGAGTACCATCTTACGGTAATATAGACTTGGATAAACTGGGAATTGCTATTAACGATAAAGGAAGGGGAATAGAGGTTAACAGTAAAATGCAAACAACAGCAGAAAATATTTATGCTGTAGGAGATGTAACAAATATAATTCAATTGGCTCATGTTGCTTCTCATCAGGGGATGGTTGCTGTTGAAAATATCCTAGGCAATAATACGGAGGCAGAATATTCTGTTATACCGAGTGCAATTTTCACAAGCCCTGAAATTGCATCAGTGGGTATCACTGAAAAAACTGCAAAAGAACAAGGGATATCGGTTAATGTAGGTAAATTCCCATTTGGTGCTAACGGCAAAGCTCTTACTCAGGGAGATAGAAGGGGTTTTGCAAAGATAATTACTGAAGAAAATACAGGTATAATATTAGGCGGATCTATCATTGGTCCTCATGCTACAGATCTTATACATGAAGTCGCAGTTGCAATAAAAAACAAATTAACCGTTGAAAATGTAATCAATACTGTTCATGCACATCCTACCACTGCTGAGGCCGTTCATGAAGCTCTTCTGGCAGCTACACCAAAAGGGGCAATACATTTGGCAGAATAATTAAATTCATGAGATTTATTTGAATTATATAAATACCATATATGAAAATATTAGAATGAGGGTTCCTTCTTCTAATATTTTTTTCGAAATATTCAGATTAAAAACTAACGCCTGTTTAAAAGAGGTTTTGTATATACAATTGATTAAATCAAGTGTATAATTAATATGGGTGATATTATGAACTATAAAATGATAGTCTTGGATCTAGATGGAACATTGCTTGATGATGAAAAACAAATAAGTGAAAAAAATATTAAAATATTAAATGAACTTCATAAAAGAGATATACAAATTGTAATTGCGACCGGAAGAAATTATTATATGGCTAAGATGCTTACAGAAAAAATAAAGACATTAAAGCCGGTCATATTAGCAAACAACGGTGCAATTATAAGGTATTCGCACAATGATGAGCTTGTTGAATATAACTATTTGAACCCTCTGGAATTTGAAAAAATATATAATGAGGGACTTAAATATAACTTGAATCCTGTACTCCATGTTGACGAATATACAAACGGGTATGATTTAATTTATGAGAGAGAAGACTATGAAGAAGTATATTCAGGATATATAAAGAAAGGTTATAACAGAGCAAGGATAACGAAGTTTGATCCTAAGAATATAAACAACATTTTATCGGTATGCTACTTTGATGAATATAATAAACTTCGCAGCTTTGCCAATGAAATGGAAAAGCAGAAAGAAGGAAGATTCAACACTATATGCAATAGAAATATCAGCAAAAGATCCCTGCTCGAATTTCTGCATCCTGAAGGATGTAAATGGAGCGCATTGAAAAAATACTCATCACGCATAAATATACTACCTGATGAGATAATTTCCATCGGTGACGACAATAATGATATTGAGATGTTAAGAAACTCGGGGCTTAGCATTGCAATGAAAAACGGAACAGAAGAATCTATAAAAGCGGCAAAAAAAATATCAGATTATGATAATAACAATTCAGGTGTATACCACACACTGCATGAAATATTTAAGATTGTCTGAAAATATTTAAGCTTTGTACATATTTGTGCCTCACCTAAAATATAATGTAATAATATTAGATTGTTGGGGGAGGAAATATGAAGATAATAACTGCCATAGCTTCAATTCTTATTATCATAGGAGCTTTGAACTGGGGTTTGTACGGATTAGCAAAAATTGATATAGTAGATAATTTTTTTGGAGGCTGGAAAAACAAAATTGGAAGGATTATTTACATATTAATAGGTATTGCCGGTCTTTACTCACTGCTATATGTAATATTTGCTTAAGAGGACTAAGGGGACGGTTATCCGTCCCTTTAGCCCTCTTTTAGTGCTGAAGGTTATCTAAATGATATAGCTTTGGTTACCTTCTTCACCATGTCTTTGTTTTGAATGTTTTGGCCGACCAATTCAGCCGATCCAATGGCTATGTGTGCCAAGCCAAATCCTATTATTCCGTTTCTATAGGATTCTGGAATGTTATTTTTTAATGCGAAACCTGTTGCCGTTACCACTGTCCCAAGTACTGCCGGGAGAACACCTTCTCTAATATGCATATTATACCTCCTGAATTAAATTTGTTAACTTATTATTTGCAAAAATTAAAAAATAATTTGATTTATTTATTGGTAAATAAGAGAAAATATTTTTAATTGATTATATCTTGAAAGTTAATTATAATTGATATAATATAAATAAATTAAAAACTACTAAAGATAGGAACAGCATGAAATTATATAATGAGTATTCAAATTTTTTAAAAGAAAAATACGGAGAAAAGGTATACAAACTTCCCGTAAATATTCCCTGCACATGTCCTAACAGGGATGGAACTGTCGGCTTCGGCGGATGCACATTTTGTTCAGAAGTCGGCACCGGATTTGAAATGCTTGAAAATACCATAAGTGTCAAAGATCAAATTGAAACCAACATGGACTATATATCTAAAAAGTACAAAGCCAGAAAGTTTATAGCATACTTTCAAAACTATACCAATACATATTTGAAATTTGAGAAATTCAAACAATATATCGAAGAAGCAATCATTGACAAAATAGTTGAAATATCAATTTCAACAAGACCGGACTGCATTGGAGATGAATATCTGGAGTTTTTAAATTATATAAAAAATAAACATAATATAAATATTTCAATTGAACTTGGGCTTCAAACCGTTAACTATCACACTCTTATTTCCATAAACAGAGGACATACTCTTGCTGAATTCATAGATGCCGTATTAAGGATTAAAAAATACGGTTTTGAAATATGTACTCATGTTATTTTAAATTTACCGGGAGATAATATTACAGACACGATAGAGACCGCAAAGATATTATCGGTGCTAAAAGTAGACCAGGTAAAAATTCATTCTTTATATATAATGGAAAATACAAAAATGGGAATATTATATAAAAAAGAGGAAATAACTGTAATAACAGAAAATGAATATGTTGAGAGAGTAATTACCTTTCTTGAATATTTAGATAAAGATATTGCGGTGCAAAGGCTTGTGGGGAGGGCTCCTAAACTCGGCTCTTTGTTTGTGAACTGGGGTATGAGCTGGTGGAAGATTAAGGATGATATCTTGGAAAAAATGGAGAGAGAAGAAAGGTATCAAGGTGCAAAGGCATTACAGAATTTTACCATAAACTAGATGATAGCATCAATAATAAATGTTGCAAATTTTTAAAATAAGTAGTGTAAACATTTTCAATTTGTGGTACAATATATATGTAATTAACTTTTATAAAATAAAACATAGGAGTGTGATTATTATGGTTCAATTAGTTTGTGGACACAATGGCACTGGCAAAACAAGAAGAATGATTGACATGGCAAACAGATCAATTGAAAGTATACAGGGAAAGATGGTTTTCCTAGAAGCGAACAACAGACACATATTCGATTTAGATTATCGTATCAGATATATTAACACGAAGGAATTTGGACTGACAAATGCAGATCAGTTCCAAGGTTTTGTATGCGGTTTAATCGCAACAGATTATGATGTGGAAGTGGTGTACATAGATGGATTATACAAAATAGCCCAGGCCGGTATGGATAAGCTTGACTCCGTAGTTGAAAGATTAGATTATTTATCACGAAAATTTAATGTTAATTTTGTAATGAGTGTAAATCATGATGTAGAAGATATTCCGGAAGGATTAAGAGATAGAATAATTGAAGAGGCAGTAATGCTTTGATAAATATGCCACCGATTTGTCGGTGGCTTAATTATTTCCATTTTTTTACTCTTAATCTTATCGCTCTTGCTAAAATGCATATTTTCTGTTAAAATTAATGTACGTTTCAGTATGACAATTAGAAAGAGTGATCTTATGAATTATTTCAAACCAAACAAGACTATATTCGATGAATTTTTCGAACATAGGGATATGTTGATTATTCAGCATATGAATGGTGATATAAACAAAAAGGAGTATCTGGAGTTAAATTATAAATATATGCTTGAAAGAAACATTAAGCCGTTTCAGCGTATAGACAGCTTCGAAAAAGGAATGTACAACTATCAATATTATAATATGATGGCGAAGTACCACATGATGATTGCCCAAGAAATTAAGGACAAAGGAAAGCACATCAGCTTTTACAGTAAATATTTGAATGAAGCTGATTATTATTATAATGAAAAGGATAAAACATCATTCCGTCTATTAAGATTTCTTCATTACGAAAATGTGGAAGCTTATTTTATTAAAATGGAATCTACAAATCTTGAAGGAAAGCTGTATGAAATTGTTCTGAGTGATTTTGAATATGCCGTTCTTCATTCTAAAAGCCTATGGCTTTTAGATGTGTTAAAAAAAGAAAATGTATTTTCTGAAAAAAGAAAAAAGTCTGTTATCGATTATTATGTAAATTCAAAGTATTAAAGTAAAAAGGGGACGGGG
>DFOA01000002.1 GCA_002381185.1 Firmicutes bacterium UBA3553
TATTTAGCTCCTACTCGATTATCTTGGAACTATAGTAGGTGTACAGAGGTCTTCACATGAACATCTGCAGCATCTGTTCCTTCCGCCGGTTCCTTGTACATTGTCAGAGTAATTAACGCATCGACTTCCGCCGGTTCCAAGAAGATTACTTCTGCACGATCCGCCTGCTCCGCCTACATTATTTCCGCATGAGCCGCCGCCAGCACCGCCTACATTATTACCGCAGCGTCTGCAAAAAACATTTAATAACTCATCGCAGCTAACTCCGCCTGTGCCTAAAACGCCGTCGCAGCGTCCTGTACCGCTTATGCATCCAGGTCCTCTTAATGCTATACTAGGTATACCGAATTCACCCATAACCTGACCGGTTCTGTTTATATTTCCACATCTATTGCAACTCATATTAACACCTTATTCTATTTGGATTTTTGAGTCAAGCTCATTAATATCATATTCGACAATTATCAAAGTGTTACGACATGTTTGTAAAATTAAAAAAATTATTATTTATCAGAAATTGTAACATTAAATTCTTCCATCCAGGTATTAAGCTGTATGAAGTAAGCAATCAGCTGAGGGCCTGTCATAAGTTGACCGTACCAAGGCTTTTTAAATGATTTTCCTCCTGATTCAACTATTTCATTTACCTTTTTCTTGTCAATAAGCTGGTATATGGGAGCATTACTGTCTGACATTATTTCCTTCATCCAATTTTGTACAGCATTTGTGTAATCAATATGATGAGTTTTAGGATAAGGACTCTTCTTTCTGTCTATAATATCATCTGGTAATATGCCTCTCAGTGCTTCTCTTAGCAGTCCTTTTTCTCTTCCGTTGTGGAACTTAATATCGTTGGGAATATTAAAAGCATATTCAACCAAACGATAATCGGCAAACGGAACTCTTACCTCAAGGCTGTTTGCCATGCTCATGCGGTCTTTTCTGTTAAGCAGCGTAATCATAAACCATTTTATGTTCAGGTAAAACAGTTCTCTCATTCTTGATTCTTCTTTTGATTCCCCTGTTAGTTTTGAAACCTTGCTGATTGTGTCATTGTATTTTTGATTAACATATTCCTCTATAGGAAGGGTGGAAAGTTCCTTGTTCAATATTTCATGTCTTTCCTTAATGGATTTTGACCATGGAAATGTATCAGCGTTTATGTCTTCAGTTCTTGTAAACCACGGGTATCCCCCGAAAATTTCATCTGCGCATTCACCGGACAATGCAACAGTAAAATCTTTTCTTATTTCCTTGCAGAACAATAAAAGGGATGAATCGATATCTGCCATGCCCGGAAGGTCGTTCGCTATGACAGCATCTTTCAATGCCTGAACAAGATTTGTGTTATCGAGCACTACTGTATTATGGTTGCTTTTCAAATATTCGGACATCCTTTCTGCAAAGAACTGATCAGATGTGGGCTGAAATAAATTAGACTGAAAATACTTGTCGTTGTCTTTGTAATCAATGGAGTAAGTGCTCAAAGTACCACGTTTGTGCTTTTTAAAATATTCGGCAGAAATGGCTGATATGGCACTTGAATCCAATCCTCCAGAAAGGAAGGTGCAAAGAGGAACATCCGAAACTAACTGTCTTTCAACCGCATCAACAAACAAGTTTCTTACAGTGTCTTTTGTTTGTTCAAAGTTCTCTTCGTGGGGACGTGCCTCTAACTTCCAGTATTCTTTGATATTAACAGTTCCATCCTTGTAAAACAAATAATGAGCAGGAGGAATTTCATGAATGTCTTTAAAAATACCGCTGCCTAATGAACGTGCAGGTCCCAGACCCAATATTTCCATGATTCCTTCTTCACCAATAACCGGATCGACCATTGGGTTGGCAAGAAGCGCCTTTATTTGAGAAGCAAATATTAAATTATTATCCTTACAGCTGTAGAACAGAGGCTTGACCCCTAGGTGGTCTCTTGCCAGAAACAAGGTTTTATTATATTCATCCCATACCCCAAAGGCAAAAATACCGTTAATGTGATTAACGCATTCAGGGCCCCACTCAATATAAGAAACAAGCAAAACTTCGGTATCGGAATAAGATTCAAATCTGTACCCTTTGGATTTTAGCTCGTCTCTTACATCATCGGTATTGTATAGTTCGCCGTTGTAAACAAGAACAAATTTGTGTTCACCTAATTGCCGTGTCATAGGCTGGATTCCGCCTTCTGCATCTACAATTATTAAACGTCTGTGACCCAAAATTATATTTTCATTTTTATAGAACCCGGAATTATCAGGACCTCTTGAAAAAAGCTTATCTGTCATGTTCCTGATTATTTCCATATTGCCGGAAATATCCTTTTTCGTATTAATCCACCCTGCTATACCGCACATATATTGCCTCCTTATTAATCTGAATAAAATAATTTTATGTAGTCTATTAGCTATTGTTCCATAAAAAAGTTTATTAATATGAGGAAATTTAAAAGGCAAAATAAAAAGGACAGAAATTAATCTAAGTTAACTCGTATCCTTTCGCCTAATGGCAGGTGTAAAGTAGGCTTTACGCCTGCCATAATGTTCACAATTGTAAGGGTTATAGAGAATAGAGAACTAACCTCCTGCTATAGGAGGGAAAAGAGCTAATATATCACCATCTTTTAAATTGTAGTCAACAGTTTGATAACTGCCGTTAACAAGAATCATTCCTATTTCTTCAACATCGATTTGAAGGATATCAAGAATGTCGATAATTTGAACAGCATCGCTAAAATGTAAACGTTTGCTTTTCCAACACCGCTTTTTGAAGGAAGCAAACAATCTGATTTCTACTTCCATATATATCACCCTTGTTTAGTATATAATATATAACACATTACAAATAAATTTTCAATATGAATTGGGAAAAAAAGTAAAATGTTTAATAATTAACGCTTGCCAACAGTTAAGAAATTCAAAATATATATGGAAATATCAACCAGATTGTTATATAATAGTCTATGTTGTCGCAGTTAACAAAGCTTAATCAGTGGTTTGTAAAAAATCATTTGGAGGAATGAAATGTTTTATTACAGAGATATACCATTCAGCGAAATTTCGGTTATAAAGGATTTATGGGAAAAGAACAGAATGTACCATGAAAATTTATCAAAATACTTTGGTACCATGTATTCAAATTTAGTTTTTAAAGATAGAATTAAGCCTTTTGAGCTATTTGACAGGAAACACATAAAGATTACGGTTGCAGAAAACTCCTCAGACAAAGAGATAATAGGATATTGCATATCATCCATTGAAGGAATTGAGGGAGAGACACATTCATTGCATGTATGTGATAACGCCCGAGGCCTGGGAATTGGTAAAAGCCTAATGAACAGCCATATAGAATGGATGAAAAATAACGGCTGTACAAATATTACCATAACAGTTGCATTTGAAAATGAAAATACAATTGAATTTTATAGAACCTTGGGATTTAAAGAAAATACTATAGAAATGCGGTTAAAATAATTAGTCAAGGATGAAGTGCAAATTTAGCAAAGAGATAGGCTCCAGGGCCTATCTCTTTGCATGTATTTTCTGTATATATTCATCAATATTATTTACAGCTTCATTTTTCAGATAATCAATTAATTCATTTTCAGTCGCCATTGCTGCCATATCAATATGACCGGGAGTGTTAGATGATATTATGATCAAATAATTGTTATCATTTAATTTTTTTACGCTGGTGGTTTCAATGAGTATTTTTTCCATGAGGGTAATTTCATCAAAGGGATTGCTGTCGTCCTCATTATTTATACTATCATAATCGTCATCCGCTTCGTCTTCATTTTCTTCAATTTCAACTTCTTCAATTTCATCAAGTTCATCAATGTGTACTTCATGATAGAGACTTTCAAGACTGCAATCTTGAATTTCAATCTGCATTGCAGCAATATAGCCATGTTCTTCCTTATAAAGATATGTTGTTACAACTTCAGCCCAATTTTCAGCCAGGTCAAATAAATTTCTTTCCTTGTCGTAAACTATGCAGCCATTTTTGAAGTAATCCAAATCATCATAAAAAATACTTTCCTCAAGCTCAAGGTTTAAGCTGTATTCTCTGTTTAATATCTCGACGGTATCTTCACAGGTATCGTAGCTGAAGTTTAACAGGTTTTTATCTTTTAAGTCTTCCAACTTTTTGTTTAAACTTTCTAAAGTCAGATTTTCAGTATTGTTTACCAGGATTATTCTGTAGTAGTCTTTTATTGTAACCTGCTTTTTAAAATTAATATCATCGGCAATATAATAAAAGTCTAGACAGCCATTTTCCATGTTATATTTGTTAATTTCTTCTCCAAATTCTTTAAACAGTTTTTTCATAAACAGCTCCTATTAAAAAATAATTCATTTAAATATTATCATTAAATATGTTTTATGACAATAATTTATTATTAATGAAAACCTTTCATCGCGGCATCATATATGATATTATATATAAAACTAAGCTTTACAAGGTAGGGGGAAGCTATGATAAAAACAAAAAGGCTATATTTAGATGATGCAGCAGAATCCGATATAGAAACAATTATGGAACTGGAAAATCATAAGGACAACAGGAATTTCGTATGGAAGGGCACTTATGAAGAACATAAAAAGGAAATTGAACATAATGATTTTCTTCTTTATGTTATTAAAGAAAAAGATACTGATGAAACAGTAGGGTTTGTTTTGATTAATTTGGACAACAAGTCTGAAAGATTTGAACTCCGAAGATTTGCTATTTCCAAAAAAGGAATGGGATATGGCAAGGAAGTAATGAATGCATTGTTCAAGCTTGCGTTTGAAGAATTAAATATGAACCGTTTTTGGCTTGATGTATATCCTGATAACATTATTGGAATAAGGCTTTATGAAGGAGTGGGTATGCACAGGGACGGTATATTGAGACAAAATTATAAATCAGAAAGAGGCTATTTGGACCAAATAATATATTCAATGCTTAAAAGTGAATATTGCCAAATGGCTGAAGCTGAAAGATAAAATATAATTAATAATTTTGTGGAAATTATTAAATCAGATGTATTAATAATGAGATAAGTTAAAAGAATAAGGTTATATTAAAAATTACAGAGGTAATTGATGTTGAAAAATATAAAAAAAGAATTAGTCCCGTTAATAGTAACCGTGATTTCGGGCGGTATAATTTATTACCTTGCTTTGCCGGCTTTAAGCTTTAAGTCTGCCGGGTTATGGATTTATTTGCTTGTATTGCTCTTAATACTTGAAGCGCTGCTGGTTATGGCTGATATAATACATAATAAAAACCTTAGATTTAAGGCCGGTATATCTGTAAAATCCGGAGGTATTGCATTAGCTTTGTCAATATTGCTTTTTATTGTAGTTAGTTTCTTGAGCAGCAGAGTAATTAACTCACATGAATATGCCAATTTAATGAAAGATTATATACAGGAAGCAGATTTTTCATCCTATAAAGCTACGTTAGAAAATGTTCCGTTATTAGATAAAGACTCTGCAATTCAAATCAGCAACAGAGAGCTTGGAAGTCTTATTGATGTGGTTTCCCAATTTGAACTTGGTGAAAATGAGCAGATAACATTCAACGGGAAAACAGTGCGTGTTTCGCCTCTATATTATGGCGGGTTTTTTAAATGGAATAACAATAAAAGTACAGGAACACCAGGGTACATCAAAATTGACATGATGACTCAGGAAGCGGAACTGATCAGATTACAAAAGGGAATAAAATACAGTCCTAGTGAGTTTTTTGGAAGAGACTTGAAAAGATATTTAAGAACTAGGTATCCATCTGCTATATTCACTTCATTTAATTTTGAAATAAATGAGGACGGTGAGCCATTTTGGATAGTACCAGTTGAAAAGCATACAATCGGATTATTCGGCGGTGTTGATATTGATTACATTTTTACAGTTAATGCAGTAACAGGTGATATTGATAGGTATTCTGCCGGAAATGTGCCTGAATGGATAGATAATGTTTATAATTCTGATTTAATAATGTCACAATATGATGATTATGGAAGTTTGCAAAACGGCTTTTGGAACTCAGTCTTTGGCCAAAAAGGAGTTAAAGTAACAACTGACGGCTATAATTATATTCCACAGGGAAATGATAACTGGATATACACCGGAGTGACCTCTGCTGGGCGGGATGAAAGCAATATTGGCTTTATTCTGTCAAACAAGAGAACAAAGGAAACTATTTATTATCCGGTTTCAGGTGCTGAGGAATATTCTGCAATGAGCAGTTCGGAAGGAGTTGTTCAGCATTTGGGATACACAGCTACATTTCCGCTGCTGCTAAATGTTGAAGGTCAGCCCACCTATATTATGGCTTTAAAAGATGCGGGGGGTCTGGTTAAAATGTATGGAATGGTCAACGTTGAAAAATATCAAATAGTGGCTACATCAGATACTGTTCAAGGCTGTAAACAAAAATACAGGGAATTGTTAAAGAATAACAGCATGGCAGTAACAGAAAATGAAACAGAACGTATTTCAGGAGTAATCGAAAACATTAAAACAGCTGCAATAGACGGTACTACATACTATTATATTAAACTGGTTTCCATTGATTCATATTTTGTATTAAGTGCAAAAGATAACCAGATGATTGTTTTAAAAAATATCGGGGATACAATTATTATAGATGCAGATAAAAACAGTACCGAAAAAATACGAAGTGCTGTGCTTGTAGAATAAGCTGATAAGGACATAATATTTTTGGCAAAGTTGAAAAAATAAGTATAGTTGAAAAAAGGGCTGTAATTTCTGTTATGCCATATGATAAAAAGGAAACTATAGATATATTATTAATTGATAATAATATAACCGGAGCTGAACTTAATGTTGGAGATAGGGTTATTGTAAACTGTCTGTATACTAAAAATAAAGTAATTTTATACGCTTGGTGCCGATATTATGGTAAGGAATTAGAGAATTATCTCGGATTAAAATCATTGAAATTAGAAAATAGATTATTATGTGAAGAATGACATCTATTATTAGATGTTGTTTTTTATTTAATAAATCATGTTAATAAATTAAAAATTATATTTTTGAGTGACATTTTTTGAATTTAATCGTTTATGGAATGAAAGGGTGATAAAGCATATGAACAATCAATCATTAGAAAAATTATACAAACAATATGCCAACGAAGTATATCTATATGCTTTTTCACTTTGTAAAAATCATCATGAGGCTCAAGAATTAGTAAGTGATACATTTTTTAAGGCGTTAGTATCATTAAATAAAAATGATGGAGAATTTAAATACTGGCTGTTGCGTGTGTGTAAAAATTTGTGGATAGACAACATCAGAAGGAAAAAGTATATGTCAGATAAACCATTAGAAGATAATATTGCTGTTTCTGCAACAGATATGTTTGCATCTTTAATTAAGGATGAAGATCGACGCATTATATATGAGGCTGTGCAGAATCTCCCTCAGACATATAATGAGATAATTACACTATACTATTATTGCAATATGCCTCTTAAGGAAATTTCAGCTGTTATGGATATTTCACCGGGGGCGGGCAGGATGTTAATAAGCAGGGCAAGGAAATGCCTGAAAAAACAATTAAATAAGGAGGATTTCATATGACATTTCGTGAGCTTTTAGAAAAATATAAAGAAGGAACATTAACAGAAGAAGAAAAACTATTAGTAGAACAGGAGCTTGAAAAAAGTGAAGCAATAAATGATTATTTATCCGATGAATTAGAAAAAACTCTCGGATTGAAAAGCGAGATAAATTATGAATCTGTTGAAGAAAATCATGTCAATGATAATGAGAAAATAGTAAGAGAGATTAAAAGGACAGTTAACAGAAGACTAGCTGCTGTAGTTGGCATATCCGTTGCCTGTGTACTGGCAATAATTTTGTTAATACAATATGTTATATCTCCGATTGCATCCAGCCAATATTATGATCCTACAAAGAAATCTTCAGGACAGGAATTTAATCAGGATCTAACTTATGACCTCAAGGCAATAACAGAAGTATCAATGCCGGGATATGCAATTGATTTTATTTATGGAGCAGAAGATTTGGGCTTTGGTGAGTATAATTTATTATTTAAAAGAAGGGATTTATTTACTGATGAAACAGAAACAATAAATGCTAAAATTGATAAAAATATGAGGATAGGAACACATGAACAATTTTATCCGCGTATATATACTTCGTTTAACGGATTATTGAATTACAAAGAGGGTACTGACGAATATGATAAAATACTAGAATTTACAAAAAAATTATCAGACGAAGATATTGAACATGTAAGAGAACTGCCTTCAACTTCATATATTTCAGCATGGGTTCGTTTTTCAGAGGATTTAAATATGAAAGAATTGTATAAAGCTATGGATGAATATAAAAAGGTTGATTTTAAATGGATTGCAGTTCGCACAGCTCAAAATCAAGAAGAACAGATGATGGGATTTTTGACAGGACTCAATGATGGATTTAACAGTGATGCAGTAGATGAAGAAAAATACCCCGGATTCCATTTAGTTGATACAATGATGCTGATACCCAGTAGAGATCCATATGAAGATGCTATGGCAAAGAGATATGAAATGCATTTTACAAGTCTTTTAAAATACTTATCAGACCGAAAAGTGGCAACCTCAGCACTTGTTGGCAACACTAAAAACTATGATTACGAAAGTGCATTGAATTATGTAGAGGAAAATGGAATAAATACTTATGGAGCTTTGATATATGGTGAAGCAAATGATTTGTTGGGGTTGTGGGAATCGGGGCTAATTATGCTCTTTGATACAGATAATGTACTACCTTCTAAATATATTCGAAATATTTACAATAATTAAACATATCAGCATTTATTGAATATGCTCCTCTTGAAGTTTCTTGGGTTCCCATAATTGGTGACAACTATTATTATGTGTATTGCTTATGGGGTTCTGGTAGTCATAAAGGAAAAGAGTATGGGAAATTGCTGATGGAGTATTGTTTGGATGATGCCAGAAGAAAAGGGTAAATCCGGCATTTGTATGCTCAGGGCAACATAGAAATACATGGAAATGGAAAATTCCAATTTGGAATATTGATAAATAGAAATTTGTAATATATATTATTTATATAACCTTCTGCATGAAAAGGAGAATCTTCTAAATGAAAAAAATACTGATACTTATTTTTTCTATGGCTTTATGTGTGACACTTGCTGCTTGTGGCAACAATCAGGAATTAAATATAGGAGATAATAGCGAAAATTCGCCTCTTCCTGCTTCGCCAACGGAGACAGATATACAGGAAGAACCTGATAAGCCCACTGATAATTTTGATGATATGTATAATGCATATACTGCTGCGCTTGAAAACCTTATCAAAAACCATATACTTCCCGACGGCACCGACGGCGGGACACAATATGGTGATATGGCTGAAAACAAATTCGATGTTTGCGATGTGGATAATGACGGGAGAGAAGAACTGCTCCTGTTTTACACCACTACATCTGAAGGCGGCTGGGCAGGATTCGTACTTGGTTACGACGTAGAGACAAAAAAACTGAAAACGGAACTTCGTGAATCCACTTTGCTGAAGTTTTATGATAACGGAATCATCAGGGCGAAATGGGGTCATAATCAGAGACTTGGCGGTGACTTTTGGCCCTATAGCCTATATCAATACGTGCCGGATTCGGACAGCTATGTATTTGTTGGCATGGTAGACGCATGGGACAAAAACTATCCAGGAGAAGATAATCAAAAAAATGCGTTTCCAAGTGATATAGACAAAAGCGGGACGGGGTTTGTTTACTATATCATGGAAGATAGACAGTATGACAATTCTCACCCGGTAGATGCATCCGAATACAATGAGTGGATCAACTCTTATATTGGAAATGCTTCAGAAATACAGATTCAGTATATGGACTTGACAGAAGAAAACATCTCGCAGATAAGAAATGGGTTATGAGCATCATGAGAAGATGACAAATCCAATTTGTAGTGAAAAACATGCTATAGGGGGGATTAGATAGATATTGCTCTAGATAATATTTCAATTGAATAAATAAGAGAAATAATAACTCCTATATTAAGAAATTATCAGGTAAGCAAAGCAATATTGTTCGGGTATACAAAAGATAGTTCAAATATAACTGACAACTATAAAGCTATTATCAGGGCTATTGAAGGAGCGTCTTTCAAAACAAAGAGATGAGTTTTTTGAAATAACCTTAAATATAATAATTCAATTTATATTATATGTATTATATTGGTAGCATACGAGACTATTTACTCTCTTTTTTTATATATTATATTAATAATATATTTAAGGAGAAGAATAATGAGATTTAGAAAGATTAATAGAAAAGCTATATTTATTATATTACTTATTGCTCTTATAACAATTTTATTTTTATGCCAATTTTATTATAAAAGCCTCTTTTCTGTAAAAATGGTTATGGGAGGTAAATTTTATTATCAAACTTTCGCCAATGAAGAATACAAAATTAAGAATGAAAAGATAGATGTAGAGAAATATTTTAGGACATCTAATCAGCCAGTACTTAACGATAAAAATCTAAATGCAGTAATGTCAAATAACTATGATAAAGAGTTTTCTGAAATAAAATTGCCTGATATATTGTTTAAAAAACCAGAATATAGCATTATAAATTATTTTAGTTTATTAAGAGAGGCTGCTAATCCACAAAAAGGAAAATTTGCTGGATGTGGAACACTAGGTCAGGCAAAACTGCCTTATCCTGTAGCATATAATTTCTTATCTACTGATTACCAAGAGAAACTATCATATGATCAGTATTTAAAAACATTTGAAAATATACTTCATATAAACTTGTTAAAATTAAAAGAAGTACCTATGTATAATGAAAATTCAAATATTCTACGATATTTTGTAGAAATTGAGACCATTGAAGGTTCTGAAAAAGATGTAGCCTACTTTGCTTATTACTATGGATTTATCGATTTATTAAAAGAAGAAAATAAGTATTTAATATCAAATTCAGAGTTCTATGGTGAAAACTATCTGTGCGCTCCTTATCATGGATGGTCTTATGATGCTGAAGCAAATGTAAAAATCAGATATGGCGGTTGGTGTTCATTAATAAAGGAAATGTATCCAACTGAAATAGATGATTTTGTAAAAAAGGTTTATTTCAAAGGTACTGACGGTAATGATTATCTCATAGTTTTTTATCAATTAACTAATGATACGGACATAGAAATTGCTCAATATATAAAAAGCGAAGGTCAAGATTGGAAATTAACAAATCTTAACCCGGAAAAATGTTTAGAAAAAAATGAATAGAGAGTGTAAATGGATTATTGCGAGAATAGTGCTGAAAGAGTAATATTTTTGTTTTAATAATGACTTGTATTAATAAAATAAATAATGTAAAATATTGTAAGAATAGGTAGAGCAAGGTATGGCTGATACATCCCAATGAAAGGAGGAAACTCTTTTGAAAGGGATTTCGATTTAACTTTTAGTAACAAAGCTTGGGTCGAATTAGAAAGATACAGATTTATAGAATTTGAATCCAGCCAAAGTACAATGCATAGAATTGCTAAGTTTAATTTAAGAGAACAATATAACGAATACGTTGACTCTAGAATAATTGACATTATGGAAGAACTGGAAAAAAGTGGTTAGCCGATAAAACCAAATATTCGAGATAGTGAGATATTGCTTGAACTGAGAGAAAACTTACAATGTGTGGTGGTTATATGAGTGAATTTAGAGAGCTTTTTATAAATAAGATGGTGGACAGGGTCGTCTACACAAACATGAATTTTGGAGAAAAATTATGAGAGATGATATTTTAATTGTTAATGAAGAAGATATTGTGAAAAAACAAAAAAATGAACATGACACTTATGCTTATTCAAAACGTGAAGTTACGAGCAGAAAAGATTTCAATCAATGTTATGTAGCTGTTTATGAAATACCGCCTCAAAAGGCCAACTATCCATTGCATTATCATACTGCAAATACAGAAGTATTTTATATAATTCAAGGAAAAGGTATGTTAGTTACTGCAGATGGTGAAAAAGAAATAAAGCAAGGGGATTTCATAGTGTGCCCACCTACTGAAAAATCAGCACACAAAATAATTAATATATCAGAAAGTGAAATACTAAAGTATATCGATTTTGATACAACAAATTCACCTGATGTAATACATTATCCGGATTCCGGCAAGGTGGGGATTGTTGTTCATGATAAATCAGCTGATTTTTTTAGAATTAAAGAAAAAGTAGATTATTACGATGGAGAGTAAATATTAACATTATCCTACTTATGATAAGTTTCTCCCGCATTAATCTTAAATGCTCTGTAAATCTGCTCCAATAATATTACTTTGAAAAGCTGATGAGGAAATGTCATTTTTGAAAATGACAGCTTAAAATTTGCAATGTCCAGTATATCTTGTGACAGGCCGTTGCTTCCGCCGATTACAAAAGTTATGTCTGATATGCCGTCAATTCCCAAAGTATTAATCTTTTCCGCAAGTTCCTCAGAGCTTAACTGTTTTCCTTTAACATCAAGCACGAACACATAGGAGTTCTTGGGAATTTTATTAAATATTTTAATTCCTTCTTTTATTTTAACCTGCTCTATTTCTGATTGAGAAAAATTTTCGTCAGCTCTTTCATCAGGGATTATTTCTTCAATAAGCTTGCAAAATTTTGATAATCTTTTTGCGTATTCGTTTATTGCATCTGTAAAGAACTTTTCCTTTATTTTTCCTACAGAAATTATTGTAATTTTCATGGGCTTCACCTTAAGAGTAATATTTTTTTCATAATTTTATGCACCTTATAATATAATAGTATAACAATATAAAGCAAATTTTTACAGGATTTTTTTAGTAAACGTTTACACATTTCTGTTGATTAAAATGTTATTATATGTTATAATTTTTTAAATCACCCTAACTTAAAAATATAAGCCGAGGTAGAAATTATGATAAAAATAAAAAGAATACTATGTATTGTATTGATGTTTTGTTTTATTGGAACAGCAGTATATGGATTTACTTATGAACCCTTAAATGAAGATATAATAGATAATCTTGAAGAAGACTATGGCATAAATATCATTATACCAAACAATGAGGATATCACAAATTACAGAGATTGTCTAATGGTGCTAGATCGTGGGTTAAGAAGGTTTCCAGAGGGTGTGATTAGAGAAATTACTGAATTTTATTCTGACAGCGGTATAAGTACAAATGTTATAGTGGGTAAGACTGAACGAATAAGTGACTTGTTTTCTGAATACAAATTAGATGAAAAAAATGCCGACTTATATATTTACACTATGCAAAACAACCTGTATTACGATACATGTGTTGCATCTGAGGAAGGCTTTATTCATGAAATGGGACAATATGTAAGGGATTATTTGTTTAAGTTCTATGGTTATGATAAAATAAAAAGTGAATTTGAAAAATTAAATGTGGGATACAAATATGGAACTTGGGGCGAAGGCTACGACAAAGTATTTATAAATAAACACTCAGCCATAAGCTTCAATGCAGAAATTGCTGATATTATATGGTATACTGAAGCCCATCCTGACATTCTTAGAAATATAAATGACGGGAATTATACTGTTGTACATAAAAAAATCGAATATCTTGCCTCAATAATTGATCAATGCTTCTCATCCATAACATGCGATACAAGGTTATGGCAGGACGCATTGCCTCAAAAGCCTGATGAATGGGCTTTGGATGCAATAAAAGCCATGGAAGAAGCATCCTTAATACCGGAAGAATTAGATGGGGTATATAATTCATATATTACAAAAGAGGACTTTTACATACTGACATTGAATATAGTTGAAAACAAACTTGGCAAAGAAAAATTTACTAAATCCTTTGAATTAACTAAGCAAGAAGACTATGTAGCTATTGATCCTGTTAAGGGCGAAATATATGTTGACAGCAGAAACGGAAATTCGAATCTCAATGCAGAAGTCTGCAATGAAAAAGAAAAAAGGCTGAACGAGGCTTATCAAATCGGTTTTATGGATGAAGACAGGACATATGATTCAGGTGAATACATTACAAGATTGGAAATGGTTAAGCTTTTAAGCTATATAGGAAATGAGCTTGGTATGGATATTTCCGATTATGAGGCAGTTGATTATGATGATATTTCAGAAGTAAAAGATTCAGATAAGCCATTTATATACTTTGCAGCAAGCAAAGGACTGCTAAGGGGTGATGGAACAAACATTAAACCATACGATTACTGCACATATCAAGAAACATATTTAATGCTTATGAAATTTTACAATTTATTATAACAGTACATAGTTATAAATTTACATATTTATTAAATCTTTCATCTGTGGTATAATGGTAAAAATGAAGAGGGTAGAAATATGTTTGACTTAAGAAGTATTGTTATTGGCATTATTTTAATGCTGAAAAAATATACTTGCATTGATATTACCATATATGCAGAAACAAGTGAAGAGGATTATATAAATGGTATTTTTACCTTGCCTTTAATAGGTTTTGTAGTTGGCTTTGCTGCATTTATTATTTCATCTTTTAAAATTTTTTATGATAGTTTTTTTGTAAGCGCAGTAATTCTTACATATTATAATATAATAACAAAATCAATAAACATTAAGGACTCTTACAAAACATTAAATTATTATATAAAACCCAAAAATCAGTCTGAACAGCTGTCGGGACTGATTGGGGTTATATTGATTAATTTAATGTATTTTTCTCTTTTCAGAATTGTACCCTCAACAGCGTTAATTGTTATGCCTGTTGCAGGATACTCAAGTCTTATAATTCTAAGCTCTGTTATTAAACGAAATAAAGACAATACATCAGTAATGAAATATTGCAGCAAGTATCACATAATTGCAGCCTTTGGAATTTCATTTTTAATAGCGGTCATATTTAATTACAGGCTGGTTATCTCTTTATCCCTAACATATATGATACTGGGAATGATTGTGAGCATTCTTGATGATAAAATCAAACTTTTTCCCAGCTCAATTGAAGGAACCTTCATTGAAATAACACAAGTAATGTTTTTAATAATTACATATTTACTGAAAATATAGAATTTCAGGGCAGTATACAGGCGAAATGGGAGTGTTTTTGTTTTCTGATTTTTTCCGCTGTTTATTGTTCTGAAATTTAAATTTTTAAGAAATAAAATAAGCATACTAAAATATAATATTAAATAATATGATATAATAAAATACAAAAAGGGCAAATTAGATTTATTGAGAGGTCTTTATGGCAGATAGCAGAAAAAAGAAAAGAAACTGGAAAAACATCACAGGATATTTTTTGTTTGTAATTCTATTAATATCCATTGTTTATACAATAATAAGAATAATAATGGCACCTTCCGAGCCTATTGGCGGAGAGGTTCATGTAAAAATCAAGAGCGATTATGTTCTCATGCTCATACAATGTATTTTAGGGCTGATTGTAATGATGATTCCCTCTGTAATTGAGCGCAGATTTTCCATAGATATACCTAATAATATGGAAGTGGTATACTTTATCTTTTTATACTGTGCAATATATTTAGGAGAGGTGCGGGATTTCTATTATTTGATACCTCACTGGGACACAATTTTGCATGCTTTCAGCGGTGCCATGCTTGGAGCGCTGGGGTTTTGGCTTGTAAGCTTTTTGAATGATTCCAGCCATATAAATATGCATCTGAGCCCTTTTTTTATTGCAATATTTGCCTTTTGTTTTGCTCTTGCCGCAGGAGCCATATGGGAGATTTATGAATATACTTTCGACGGATTATTATCTCTTAATATGCAGAAGCATACACTGAAAAACGGAATTGCTCTGGTGGGAAGAGAAGCTCTCTCAGACACAATGAAGGACATAATTGTGGATGCTCTGAGTGCATTGGCAGTTTCGGTTGTCGGATATTACCAGCTTGAAATACAAAGTAAAGACAATACTTAAAGAGGTGCCATTAACAATACCAAATGTATAGAAAGACGTACCAAACTTGCAACCCGTATTTACAAAATAATGCAAATCTGCTACAATTAAGTAGATATTAATTAATTAGGCTATTCCATGATTAATAAATAATCTATTTTAGGGGGAATACTTCTTGATTGCTGAAAATAATGTTTTAGCTAGGATATCGTTTCCGGTGTTTTTGATTTCATTGCCGTTAACGGCAATGAATGTTTTGCTGCCAATATTTACGACCAGGTTGGGATTAACTCCGGTACAAGTTACAGGGCTTTTTTCTGTTTTTTCATTAGGGCTTGTAATATTCAGAATAATAATCGGACATGTATCCGACAGGGTTGGGCGCAAACCTGTATTCATTTCGGGAATAATATTTTATCTTTTGTCGTATTTTATATATTCTAAAGCAGAAACGATTCCTTTGATATACTCAGCCAGAGGCTTGCAATCAATAGCTGCCGTATTTATCAGTATTTCTACATATAGCATGATTGCTGATATGAATAATAGAAATAATAATGCACATAGCTTCGGCAAATTAAACAGCTACACGGAAAAAGGAGGTTTAGTAGGCATAGCATTAAGCTTTGTTTTTCTTTATAATAATAGGTTGGTTGTTGGATGGGGATATTTGTTCACCGCTTGTACTTTAGCAGTAATAGTTGCTTTAATTTATGCAATTTTCAATACAATAGAGACTAAAGCATCTCCAAGTAACAGCACAGACATTAAGACAAAATCCTTATTGGCACCACACAAATCGAGAATAGTAGCATTTAATCTTATTGCAAGAATCTTTACAAGTATGGTTTTTTCAATTTTTGTTTTATATTTGCAGATGAAATTTAATTCGGATTTGCTGGAAATAGCTTTGGCATTTATTTTGCCATCATTGGTCAGTGCCTTTGCATCACCATACATAGGAAAAGTAAGTGATAATATAGGAGCAAAAAAAGCCGTTCTAGCTTCACTAATAATGTTATTTGTAAGCATGTTGGTTATTTCATACTTAGGCAATATTTACTGGTACGGAGTAGTATGGACTATATATTGCATAGCATTAACTATGCTTGATGTTACAATAAACAGTGTTTTTGTGCAAGACATAGCTGAAGAATCAAAAGGAATGGCTATAGGACAGTTAACTACAGCTGCTAATATAGGAAATATTATTGGACCAATAATTGGAGGATTAGCTTTGCAAAACGCAGGGCTGCAATCACCATACTTAATCAGTTCTTTAGGATTTATAGTTTTATTTTTATATTCTTTAGTGAAATCAAGAAATCAGGAAATTGAAGTATAGCAGTATAATAGTATAGAGATTTCTTTTTTATTATTATACCGTATATATTATAGTTTTAATTTTGGGAGATAGTGAAAGTGGATGATGGTGTTTTGATTATATGCAGTATTCTTCCTTGGGTGCCAGTTGCTATTTGGACTATCTACTATTTTTTATTGAGTAAGAAGTTTGTGAAGCATTTTTGTGGTAGTAAACGTCTTATGATATATATTCCAGGTTATCTGACGACAAGTCTAAAGTACCAAGAAATTCAACAGCTAAGCTACCAACTTTTGATATACATTAAATTGTGTAAATAGCTTTGAACGCTACAATATAAATTATATAATTGAAAATGCAGGAATTAAATAATATAATGGTATAAAGGAAATATGTGGGTATTTTGTAGTCAGAAACAATATCAAAATATAAGATTATGCTACAAAATAGATAGGGTGCTTATAATCGTCATTTTAGAATCATGAAAACATAACAGGGGGGATGATTGGATGTCTACATACAAAATAGCTGTTTGCGATGATGAAGAAGATGCACTCAGCTTGATTTCAGAATTAGTAAAAAGGGAATTTGCAAAATTGGGTGAGAATACTGAAATAAGTGCATTTACCAACTCTGAATTGTTGCTTGAATCAAATAGGGAAGAAAGCTTTGATGTAAATTTTCTTGATATAAGCATGCCATCAATAGATGGTATTGAAGTAGCCGGATTAATAAAAAGATATAATCCGGAAACGTTAATTGTTTTTGTAACATGCATGGATGACCTTGTTTTTAAATCTTATAAGGTTCATCCTTTCGGTTTTATAAGAAAAACAAAGCTGATAGAGGAGTTTCCTGCAGTTGTTTTAGATATAAAAAAACAGCTTTCATATAATGAGTATTCATTATGCTTTAAATTAGAGGGAACTGAATATCGTCTTTGCACTGATGAAGTCGTATTTATAGAAAGCAAGGGAAACTATATAAAAATAAAAACCACAGATATGGCAGATTACAGATATAAGGATAGCATAAACAAAAAAGAAATTGAGCTTAAAGAGCATGGATTTGTGAGAACTCATGAAAGATTTCTTGTAAATCTCAAATATATTTCAAAAATAAATAAAAAAAGTGTCACAATGATTCAAAACTATGACATTCCCGTGAGCAGGAACAGAATGAAAGCAGTAATAGAAAGTTATTATAGCTATCATGGACATTACGAGTCGTGAGAAATATGAAAATATAAACATATAAACATAAACATGATTCTTAGTAACAGTATTCGGCAGGTCGAAATGCCGAATACTGTTATTAAGATTACAATTCTTGAAAATAATATTAAATATCTATCTGAGTATTTTCAAAAAACTATCAACAATATCGTCTAAAAAATAACAACTTCGTAACAAGTTACTAAACTTATACTAAAACACACCAAACTTATACACCCCCATATAGACAAAACAAATTAATTCGATTATCTTTGATATAAATACTAAATTATTTAATATGATTACGATGATTAGGCTACCATCAAAAAATGTGAAGGATTTGAAGAACGAAATAAGTTGGAAGAAGGATTTCTACACAGTTCAGTAGTAAGAAAGAAAATGAAATGAATATAATACATGAAATCATAACAGCTTTACAATTATCAGTAGTTGTTTTAGGAGAGATATGCATATGAAGAATATTATAAAAGAATTCAATTCAATAAAAACATTTTTTAAGTATTTTAAATCATATAAGTGGCATATTTTATTAGTTGAAATAGCAATGTTGGTTAGCATAGGTGTACAGGCTGTACAGCCATTAATTTGGGGAAAAATAGTTGTATTCCTATTTGAAAAAAACAGGGAAAAGTTTTTATTGTACATTTTATATACAATGATTATATTTCTTGTAAATTCTGTTATTGATTTTATTCAGCAATACAGTTTGGAAAATATATCTGAGGGTGCAAGATTTGAATTAAAGAAGGATATATGTAATATAATTCTCAGATTACCAATTAAGACAATAAATGATATGAATCTTGGTGAGGTATATACAAGGCTAGAAGGAGATACAGGCGCTGTAATAGAAGGTATTATGAGTTCCATTTTTACATATGTAAATAATATAATCAAGGTTATTGTTATTGGCATTGTAATATTGAAAATGAATCCATTTCTTGCTGCTATAATACTTTTAGGTACACCTGTAACTGCCTTATTTGCCGTAAAATATGGATCTGTAATGAAAAAAATAAATATGGAGGCACTTCATATACAAGATGATTACTCGAGTCTTGTTCAACAGATAATATATGGCATCAGAGAAATACGAGCAGTTCGAATAAATGGCGTCATGGGTAAGAAATATGAAAATGAAGCAAATAAGGTTAAGAAAAAAAATATGGAGCTGGTAGTAAAACAAAACTCCTATGGCATTGTGGGAAATGCAATCAGTTTTGTAATGGATACATTAATTCTTTTTGTAGGCGGAAACATGATATTGAATGGAACCCTCATATATGAATACTATGTTGCTTTTTCTTCATATGCACAGCAGTTTTCACAAGCATATAAAAAAATATTAAACAACAATATAGCAATACAGACAACGCTGAATTCAGTACAACGATTGTCAGAATTAATAGATAGTGAAAAGCGATACAAGGCAAAGCATTATAAGGTTATGGAAACTAAAAAATGTGATGGCAACATAGAGTTTAAAAATGTTTCATTTAAATATAATGATTCAGGATATGCCGTTAAGAATATAAGCTTTAAAATAAAAAAGAATACAACAGTAGGAATTATAGGAAATAACGGAAGCGGTAAGTCAACTATTGTAAGCCTGTTATTGAATTTATATGATGCTGATGAAGGAGAAATACTTATAGATGGTGTAAACGTAAACAATATTTCAGAACATTCCATGGAAAGAGATATTTTTCCGGTTATGCAAAATACTTTTTTATTCAATACATCAATAAGAGAGAACTTTTTACTGATTAAACCGGATGCCACAGATGAAGAAATAATAAATGCTTGTAAGAAGACATTTATACATGAGTTTATAGAATCACTTCCGGACAAATACGATTCAAAGATTGGCGAAAATGGTGTAAGTATGTCAGGAGGGCAAAGACAGAGACTCATATTAGCCAGATGTATACTTAAAGATTCCAAGATACTTATATTTGATGAAGCTACATCTTCCATTGATAAAGAATCTGTATATTGCATAAAAAAGATGATTGAAGGATTATCAAAGGAACACACCATAATAATCGTAACTCACGATACATCCATATTTGATATATTTGACGAAATTATATACATAAGCGATGGACAAACAGACGGGGGCAAAACAATACAAAATTCTGAGGTTTCAATATGAGTGTTGTTGCAATAATAGACAGCGGAATACAAAATAATAAAAATCTGAATATAGTAAAATCTATGACGTTATATGTCAATGATAACTATGAAATTGAAGAGAGGCCGGACAGCACATGCTTAAATGAACACGGTACTATTATAGCTGATATTATCACCTTGATAAATCCGGATGTTGAGCTTATTGATATAAATATTTTGGATGAAAAACTTGAGACAAATGGACAAATAATGATACAGGCATTAAAGAAAGCATTAAGTTTTAAGCCTGATATAATCAATCTAAGCCTTGGAACAAACAATATCAGGTATGTATTTGAACTGAGGAAGCTTATAAAAGAAGCTGTAAAAAATAAAATAATAATCGTAGCAGCATATAGCAACAACAATAAGATTACATTTCCCGCAATGATGAAAAATGTTGTTGGAGTTAAGCGCATGTCAACATTGAAGTTACAAAATACTCCGAAAAGTATTTATTTTTATAAAAACAGTATCTTTTACGCTCCCGATTCTGCAAATATTATATATAAGTTAAGGCGCAAATCATGCAATTATAATATAAGGGGAAATAGCATATCGGCAGCATATATCTCAGGTGAATTATCGTTAATTGTAAATAAGAAATATTTTACGCAAGAACAAGTATTAGACATGTTTATAAATATTAAAAGTAAATAAAATTCTATAATACGGAGGTAAAAATTCATGAATACAAATAGTATAAAAATGGGTAAACTTTCTGAATCATGGGGGGATAAAAAAACACAAACAATAACTTTATGTGTGACAGAAGCTTGTAATCTAAGGTGCAAATATTGCTATATGACAGGTAAAAATACCAATAATCGCATGTCGTATGAGACTGCTATAAAAGCTGTAAATTTTACTTTGTCGAATGAGGTATACTTTAGCGATAAAGATAGTGTGATATGGGACTTCATAGGAGGAGAACCATTTCTTGAAATTGATCTAATTGACAAGCTATGTGATTATATTAAAAGAGAAATGTATATAAGAAAGCATAAGTGGTTTAATAAATATAGATTTTCATTTTCAACAAACGGTTTAACTTACGATACGCCTAAGGTTCAAGAATATATAAAAAAGAATTATATGCATTTATCAATAGGTATTAGTGTAGATGGTAATAAGGAAAAACATGATGCTCAAAGAGTAAGACCTGATGGGACAGGATCTTTTGAAATTGTGAAAAAGGTCGTACCTTTATGGTTAAAACAATTTCCAGGAGCTTCTACCAAAGCTACATTTGCACATGACGATCTCATACATCTAAAAGATAGTATTATTACATTATGGGATATGGGCATTGAAATAGTTTCAGCAAATGTTGTATTTGAAGATGTTTGGAAAGAAGGTGATGACATAATTTTTGAAAAACAACTCATTGAATTGGCAGATTATATACTTGAAAATAAGCTTTGGGACGATTATTCTGTAAGATTTTTTGATCCCAATATTGGACTTTGCCTTACAGAGAACGAGAAAAATTCTAATTATTGTGGTACGGGTCATATGATTGCAATTGACTATAAAGGTGACATTTATCCATGTATTAGATATACTCCTTTTACTTTAAATAATACTGGTGGATATAAAATAGGTAATATAGAAACCGGCATAAATTATGATTTAATTAGACCATTTGAAAATTTAACACTTAAGGCGCAATCGAAAAAAGAATGCATAAATTGCGAAATAGCAACAGGATGTTCTTGGTGTTCAGGATATAATTATGATGATGCTAAGGGTAAAACCTTATTCCATAGAGCTATAAATACTTGTCTTATGCATAAGGCAAATGTAAGAGCAAATGAATATTTTTGGGAGAAATTATCTTTAAAGTTAGATATAGAAAATCCAAGAGACGAGATCAAGAAAAAAAGAAATAGAATCAAAGAAGATATTAACAAAATAAAATATATTCAAATAATAGCAGAAGATAATATCGTACCTCATTGTTGCTATAGAAATACAAAAAAAACAAATAACATGATGTCAAAAGAGACATTTGAGGAGGCCATAGGTTTTTGCAAAAATAAAGGATTTCAGCCTGTCATAATAGGTAATAATTTTTACATGAAAGATGAAAAGTATATACACATAGGTGTTGGCGAATGCGATGATATTGTTATTCATAATAACACGATTAATAGAAATATTTCTGAAAATAACATTTTATTAATAACTAAGATTAGTGTTATTAATTTATTTGATATGGTATGTGAACTTTTAGGTAACAAAAAAGTTCAAAGAGTAAATATTATAATTGTGGACCTGGATAAATGGAATGAAAACATTATAAATGAATATAAAAGGCAATTGGAATTGATATCACAACAATTATATGAACAGTTCTTGAATTCAAAACCAGTAGATATAAATGTATTAACAGATATATTTGAAAATATAAAAATAAGAGATTGTGGAAGTGGAATTGATTCTTATGCTATTGCGCCGAATGGTAAGATTTATATTTGTCCTGCATTTTATTTTGATAATGAAGATGATTTTATAGGTGACTTGAAAAATGGAATAACTGAAATAAATAAATTAATATATATAGAAAATTCGAATATTTGTTGTAATTGTGATGCTAATCAATGTAAAAGATGCTTATATTTAAATAAAAAAATGACTACTGAAATAAATACACCACCTAAAATACAGTGTTTAGTAAGTCATGTAGAAAGAAATATTTCTAGAAAACTGGAATTAAGGTTGATAAAGGAAAATTTGATAGAGCCTTTAAATTTCATAAGTAAAATTAATTATGAGGATCCCTTAGATAAATGTAAAGCAGGTGAATTTTATGCATAAAATTATGATTACGGAAAATGAAAAAATAGAATTACTGAATCTTTATGAAAGAAAAAACTCATTGATTGAATTACAAGTAATTGCAGATAAAAATTATTTTAATGAATTTGATAAAGAAACTATACGTTCCATAAAAGAAGATATAGAAAAAAATGACCATGATATTGCTCAATGGTGGAAAGTAACTTTATTTAAATATGGTATTTCCAATGATAGTAATTGTTATGTAAGGTTTAGTGAAAATTGTATATACAATTATTAGATTTGCATATGTGTTGATATTATATATTTTAAACCAAGAAGAAGAGAGGAGTGATTAAATGTTTCATTTATTAAGTAAAAAGGACAGAACAATGAAGAAGGATGTAAGTGGTTATGAGATGCAACCACTATGGGAGTGCGGATGCAAAGATATTTGTGCTAATACATGTTATCAAACTTGTGGAAGAAATTGTGATGATACATGTAAAGGTCAATGCGGTGACGATGTTGGGGTTAGGGCTAGAGTTATTGATAATCAGGGGAGTAACTTATTCAAGTAATTGATTTAAACATTATAAGATTTGTTTAAGTATTTTGTCTCTTGGTTTAAATTAATATCGACATTATATACGAGATTATTATAAAAATAATCTTAAGTGAATGCTATGATGCAACATTTTATTTAAGATATTATTTTGTATCATAGCCTTACTTATTTTATGTGAAGGAGTAACCATGAAAAAAATAATATTATTAATACTATGCATGTCCTTGGTGCTTGCATCCTGTTTACAAGAACGTGAAATAGCTGACGGTGACAGCAAGTTAAATCCGGAGGATATTATAAAGATTTGGTACTATAACGATGTAAACCATTTGGATGAAAAAGTTCTTATAGATATGGTAATGCTTGAAATGGGAAACTATGCCAAGAAAAACAATGTGGAAATTAAATTGACCGAATATAGGTCAGATGAGATGAGTTATGAGAATTATATATTAAAGAGGAATGTTGCGGTTTCATCCGGAGATGCTGATATAGTAATTGATACTGCGGGAGGGCTGTATTCTATACGCAATCAGCACGGGGATTACAGTAAACTCGATACATATAACAACATAATAGAAAACTTCAAGGGACAGTACTGTATACCTCTCTTATTATATAACATGGCAAGCTTTGTAGATAAGACACCATTTCAGAAATATGGAGTGCAGGTGGATGATGTGATGACTTATCAGGAATATTATGAAGCAAAACAAAAGATGAAGGAAAATGGAGCCAAATTCTGTCTTAACAAATATGAGATGAAAGAACTTGAGGAGTACTACATAGCGAAAAATGACGTGAAAATAATCGAAAATAATGGAGAATATGAAATAAACAAGGAAGCTGTCAAAAAAACTGTTTCTGATATATGCGGCGATTTGAACAGGTATTATTCCGAAATTGATGAAGCTGAATTAGAATCTGTTACAGATACTGAAATAAGGGATGAAGTGGGCGGATATTTAATACGTGATTTGAAGAGAAGTCAATTTTTTCAGATTACGGAATATGATTCTGTTGTTGATAACATTATGTACAACAAGTCCGGACTGTCAGATTATTTCTTTCTGATGAGAGAAATAGGGCGTAATGATTATACACCAAGCTTGTTTATAAATAAAAACACCGAAAGGAAGCATGTTTATAACATAGCAGCTGTACTGTTCGACTATCCGTTTTTTGAAAAATTGAATTCCGGCACTTCTTTTGGACCAATTATAGACACAAAAGCCGTTAGGGAATATTTACATGTTGATGAAAACTGGAAATACAATGGATCGGAAAAATTAGATTTCGGGGGCAATGTAGATGAAAAAGGAGTGCGCTTATTCAACGAATGTTATGAAATGTTCAGGACAGAAGATGTATCTGTTTTGTTCACTGAAAAAGAGTACAGAAGTCTTTTGCCAAATTTTATACATGATGAAGTTATAGAAACCTTGAAAAATCCTTCATATGCGGATTCATTCGAAAAGAGGGCGGATGACTTTATCACAAATGTTAATATAAGGTATAACTGATCACAAATTAGAGGGAAATAATTTAATAGAAATATACTTAGAGAGGAAAAAGGTTATGAATAATAAAAGAAAATGCCTGTCTGTATTTATGACTGTTATACTGATTGCTGTGTGGAGGACACAATGAAAGGTAAAATAAAAAAATTGTTATTAATAATTTTCTCTATTCTTCTGATGACAGGATGTTCGGATAAAGTCGGAAATGTTTCTGAAGACCAGGAACAGGATGATGGAATTGTCAATGTACTGTACTATTACCTTGATGGCTCGGAGGATGATTATAATCTCAAGGTTGCAGAAAGGATGCTAAGAAAATACGGCAAGGAAAATAATATAGAAGTAAGAGTAAAAAAGTATTCTAATGAAGAACTGAGCCATGATGATTTTGCTCTGAAACGCAATACAATGTTACAGAGCAATGAGGCAGATATAGTCTTTGATACAGCCGACAATCTATATGAAATAAAAAATAAGTGTGGGGATTATTCAAAACTTAGTACGTATGAAAATATATGGGATAATCTGAAGGGCTATTATTGCATTCCGTTATTCCTTGAAAGCAAAGCTGATAAATTGAATGATGAAGCCTTCGAGGTATATGGCATAAAACCGGAGAAAGATGTCCTTACAAGGCAGGAGTATTATGAAATCAAGCAGTTTATGAAGGAAAATGGAGCTAGATTTGCCCTGAATAAGTGCGAAATAATGGAGCTTGTGGAATACTACACAATTAAAAATAATGTAAGAATCAAAGACGAAGAAGGTAAATATTCGGTTAATGAGGACGCACTAAAACAGACAGTTAAAGAGGTATATGAAGATGTAGAAAAAAACTATGATACCATTGACGAAGAGAAAATAAAAAATTATGATACAGATTATGAAATTAGAGATGAGGTAACTAATAAGGTTATTCGTGCTTGGAATACAGTTTTATTTTGGAAAATGGCTGACTATGAAAGAATAATTGAATATATTAGTAATTCTGGAGTATATGAGGGCGGTAAAAGTCCGGACAGCAGTATTGTTATTGATGATATTGCGGTTCAGGCAGGCAGGAATTTTCAATATACAAGTCTTTTTATAAGAAAGAATTCTGCTGATGAGGTATATAAGATTGCTGGTGTGTTGCTTACGGAAGATTACTACAAGGCTATCGGTCCTATTAAGCAAAAACCGGACTTTTCACCGGCTATAGATACTCCGGGCACACGAGAGTATATTAATGTTGACGAGAATTGGAGATATGCCGGTGAAATAGGCGATGATGCTGTTGCTAAAAAGGGAGTTGAGCTATTTAACAGATATTATGAAATCATTAGGCAAAAAGATATATCAAACATATTTACCAGCAGAGAATTAAGAGAAATTATTCCTGACTTCATTGTTTCAGAAATGGAAAAGCTTATTAAAAATCCTGAGCAAGTGAACAGACTGGACAGGGATATAGATGATTTTATAGTTAATTTGAATGTAAGACATAATTCTTAATATATAATTGATAAAGGTGTAATATATAGCCGCCTATTATCAGAAAAAATTGGAGGCAAAAGGTAATTAATCTGGACACAAATAAATTAACCGTACTGAAGAAACTAGTGCTGTGTATTTTTTAGTGGATTGTTTGAACTTTTACTGATTTGGACAGACATGGAAGAAAAATTATCTATGATATTATTGTTACAGAAATGGAAAACTAATTAAAATTTTGGAGAGGCGAACCATGGGCTGGTTGTGTGTTTATTTAAGCAAAAAATATTGCATTTATCACCAAAAAGGTATAGACTTGCTAGGTGGGATATTTTGGATATAGTTTTATTAAATGTATTTACATAACTTTATGAACAAATAACCACCAGCAAAAATATTATTAAAACTTTTAAGAAGGTGAAAAATTGAAAAAGCTTTTTCTAATAATACTATCCATTCTTTTATTGTCTGGATGTTCCGGTAAGGCAGCGAATGTTCCGGAGGTTCAGGAGCAGGATGACGGGATTGTCAATGTACTGTGCTATTACTTTGAAGGCTCAGATGATGCTTATAATATCAAGGAAGCAACAAAGAGGATGAGAAAATATGGTCAGGACAATAATGTAGAGATAAAAGTAAAAACATATACTAATGAAGAAATGAGCCGTGATGATTTTGCTCTTAAACGCAATACATTGATACAGAACAATGAAGTAGATGTAGTCTTTGACATGGCTGACAGTCTGTATGAAATAAAGGATAAGTGCGGGGATTATTCAAAGCTCAGTACATATGAAAATATATGGGACAATCTTAAAGGGTATTACTGCATTCCCTTATTCCTTGAAAGCAAGGCTGATAAATTGAATAATGAAGCATGGGAGGTATACGGCATAAATCCAGAGAAGGATGTCCTTACAAGACAAGAGTATTATGAAATTAAGCAGCTCATGAAGGAAAAGGGAGCCAGATTTGCTCTGAATAAGTGCGAAATGATGGAGCTTGTGGAATATTACACAATTAAAAATAATGTAAGAGTTAAGGAAGAAGATAAATATTCGGTTAATAAGGATGAACTAAAACAGACAGTTAAAGATGTATATGAAGATATAGAGAAATACTATGATACCTTTGATTCGGAAAAAATAAAGAATTATGAGACAGACTATGAGATTAGGGACGAGGCAACTAATAAGGTTGTTCGTGATTGGAATACAGTTTTATTTACCAAGATGGATAGTTATGAGTTGATAATTGAGTATATTAGTAATGGTGGAAATTTTAAAGAAGGCAAAAGTTCTGACAGCAGTATTGTTATTGACGATATAGCTATTCAGGCAGGCAGAAATTTTCAATATCCGTGTATTTTCATAAGGAAAAATTCGTCAGATGAGGTATATAAGGTTACCAGTGAATTGTTTACAGAAGATTACTATAATATAGTTAATCCCAAAAATCAGGGATTTTTATATTCCCCAGTTATAGACACTCCCGGTATACATGAATATATAAATGCAGACGATGATTGGAGGTATGCCGGTGAAGTAATAGATAATGAAGTAGCTAAAAAGGCAGTTAGAGTATATAACAGGTATTATGAAATCATCAGGCAAAAGGATATATCAAACATATTTACCAGCAGGGAATTAAGAGAAATCATTCCTGACTTTATCGTTGCAGAAATCGAAAAGCTCATTAAAAATCCTGAGCAGATGAACAGGCTGGACAGGGATATAGATGACTTTATTGTCAATTTAAATGTAAGACATAATTCTTAATATAAAACTTATAAAGATGTAGCATATTACCTGTTAGCAGATAAGGTGTTTGCAGAAATTAGATAGCATGTAATATGTTAAATGTTGAATTTAAAAGGTGAAAAATGGCTGGAATAATTTTAAACAATGTGATTAAGGTTTATCCTAACGGATTTAAAGCCTTGGAGGATTTTAACCTGAAAATAAAGGACAAGGAATTTCTTGTGCTGGTTGGGCCCTCCGGATGTGGAAAGTCAACAATACTCAGGATAATTGCCGGGCTTGAGGAAGCTTCATCAGGGGATGTAATAATCGGAGATAAGAAGGTAAATGATGTACCGCCCAAGGATAGGAATATATCCATGGTATTTCAGAACTACGCCTTATATCCTCATATGAATGTATATGAAAATATGGCTTTTTCACTTAAGCTGCGAAAAGTCGGCAAAAAAGAAATCAAGGAAAAGGTTTTAAATATTGCTGAAATTTTAGAAATCAAAGATATATTGTACAAGAAGCCTGCCACATTGTCAGGGGGACAGAAGCAGAGAGCAGCCCTTGGCAGGGCTATAATCAGGGAGCCGGATGTTTTTTTGTTTGACGAGCCGCTGTCAAACATAGATGCAAAGCTGAGAACCCAAATGAGGATAGAGCTTATAAATCTGCACAGACGTTTGGGTACAACATTTATATATGTCACTCATGATCAGACGGAGGCCATGACCATGGGTGAAAGAATAGCGGTTATGAAGGACGGAGAAATACAGCAGATAGATACCCCTGAAAACATTTATAAAAATCCCGTAAATATTTTTGCAGCCGGTTTTATTGGTTCTCCTCAGATGAATTTTATAGATAGACAGGATAAAGACGTAAGCATGGGCATAAGGCCTGAAAAACTGAAAATTTCTGTGGGCAATGAAAAAGAGGAAGATGTATTTAGTTTAGATGAATGTTATGTGGAAGCAGTGGAATTAGTTGGAGCGGAGAAGCTGATATATTTTGACCGCAAGGGGTTGAAGCTTGTTTCCAAGGTACCGGAAGAAATTCAGACAGTCAAGGGCAACAGCTATAGTCTATATTGTCGTAAAAATGACATCCATTATTTTGACAGGCAAAAAGGAGAAAGAATTATATTATGAAAAAAAGCGGTATGGTGAAATATGTTATTCCTAGTATTATGGGAGTTGCATCTTTATATCTGATTCCTTTTATAATAGCTCAAAAATATGCTTTTTTTTCACCGGGTACATCCTTCACAGATATTTTTTCAAACATGGGATTTATTATATCAATTAAAAATACTGTTATATTTATGTCCATATTCATTCCTCTGGCGGTTATTGCGGGATTTATGGCGGCTTTTGCCACCGAATACCTTAAGCTGAGCTTTTGGGTACAGGCTGCGGTTGTATTGCCCATTACTCTGCCTGCATCTTCTGTGTCGGGATTTTTCAAGGAAATAGCTTTGAGCAGTATTCTTGAAAATGTAAACGGGCTCTTTGTCGTTGGATTTATATTTTTATGGAGCTGCATAGGGTACACATATATAATTTTTCTCATATCTCTTAAAAACAGAGATAAGAGCATTGAGGAGGCGGCATATCTGGACGGTGCGGGAACATTGAGAACCATGTTTTCCATAATGATGCCCCTTCACAGTGAAGCTATTGTTCTTGCGGTTATAGTGAGTACATATAACTCTCTAAAAATATTCCGTATGACCTATGCCATATTCGGCGAATATCCGGACTACAGAATGTTCATGATACAGAATTTCCTACACATAAAGCTTAAGGGGCTGGATATGCAAACTCTTATGGCAGGAGCAGACATACTGCTGGCGTTTATATTTGTACTGCTCTTTTTAATTTTAAGATTAGAGCAAAAACATAAAAAGAAGATGTCTTTGTAGGTGAAGTTTGAAACTAAAGGGTA
>DFOA01000026.1 GCA_002381185.1 Firmicutes bacterium UBA3553
AAAAATCCCTATAAATTCCCATTCTTCTCGTTTCTCTATATAGGACTTATAATATTCAACCTGAGCAACATAGGAAGTATGTTGTTTGCTAGAATCAGTACTGACCCTACAGTAGGCGCATGCTCTTTTCTTCGGTCTTAATTCCTGTAATACTTTCTGTCTTACAGGCTCTATTTTCATTACCTTTTTAGCCATATGATTTCTTCTCCTTTCCGGGAATTAACTCCCTTGTTAGCAACACACAATACTCCAAATATCATGAGAAAGCAAGTGTTTTTACACATATACTTTTGCAAGAAAGGGAGAAAAAGTTTGTAAATTCAAATTGTCTATTTTTTCATATTCAACTTCTGTGACAATCCCTTTGTAAAGCAGTATCTTCAACATCTTCTGAGCCATCTTATATTGAACTTCCTGCTTAGTTTGCTCCTTTGTCATCTCATACTCTTTCGAAGCTTCTGCTCCGATTTTATATATATCAAATCCCATTTTTCAGACTCCTTCTATGTCATCTATATTCATACTTAATCTCACAAAAATAGGGATTACCTTACTGAATTGTCCGCTAATGCTAAAACCAAAAAAATAAAGTAATCCCCATTGCTTCTGACATCAAGTCAGTTCTCTTCATTTTTGTTTGTACTTTATTTGACACTACTTCCCAAGTACAAAAGTCTTGTATAAACAAAACATAGGGCAATTTCATAAACTGAAGTAAGTTAAACTTCATCATAGGATTCTAACCTCCTCCGGGATCTCCGCAGGCTGCCCCCATTGCGATGTCTGTGGCTGGGCAGAAGTATCATTGTAGACTGATGAGGTCATTGCGAAACAATCGAACTTTTTTAAACAGAAGTTTTAACAATATTGTTTTTAGGTCAGACGGGTCCGCTCGCACCTTAACATGGCCGCTTTTATAAAATCAGAAGATAAAAAATCCACTTACATGGATTCAGGTTCTGACTTTACAGATGGTCTTGGCGCATCTACCTGTGTCGCTTGTCCTTTTCAGGCTCATCAGTTAACGTATTTATAAAATTGGATATACAATTTTCAAAGTACTTTTGAGTGGATAAAAATACCCTCTCACTTACTTCCACGTTAAGCGAGAGGGTTGCACACCTTAGAATTTTATTTTTTTAAAATATTTTCTAACTTTTTTAATATTCTTATTTTCCTTTTATGAATTGCATTATGATATACACCTTTAACTTCCGCATATTCTCTTTCTGTCATTCCTTCGTAAAAGAGAGCCGTAATCAGTTCATGTTCTTCTTTAGTCAGAAGGTTTAAGGCCTCAAGAAGTTTACTAATCATAACAGCCTTAATTGCTATTTCTTCAACATTGGCATCTTCATCGTAAAATTGAACATCTGCTTCAATGAGACGTTCTAGGGAGTCCTCTCTGCTTTGGATAAAAAATGCTTTCTGTTTTTCTTCATCAACTATAAATTTCTCTACTTTAAGATCATATTCGTGATATAGAAGCTTTCTTTCTCCCTGTCTTAATAAAGCAATTACTTCTTCACTTGCTTCCGGGTACATCTTTCTGTAATTTGGTATTCTTTTTTCTTTAGCCATCTGGCTTTTCCTCCGTTTTCTGATGTTTGAATTTCATTTGTTTCAACATCAGAAAAGGAGGGGATCTACACTTGATTTGTGGGCCTTGCACCAACTTTCTCATCTTTCCTCCAAAAAATAGGCAAAGAAAAAGCCGGAAGTAACATTTCTGTTACTCCCGGCCTAATTGCCTTATTATTAAAAAAGGGGATAAAAATAGCCCCGACATTAAATAACGCCGAGGCAATTTCACTTGCAAAATTTTATTTTATAGATACCCCATATTAAATATTATAGAGTATTAAGAGTTGAAAGTCCGTACACGCTTTATCCGTACTTGGTTCGCATTTTGTTCACATTATGTTCACACTTAGACTAAGTTTGCTTCGCAAAATGTATTTTCGAAAACATTTTCACTGTTTTCGATAAAAATAGCCTTATATTTGGGAAGAGCATATCCCCATAATGCTATACCAAATAATTTGATTGCTTCTTTTTTCTTCATATAAAAACTTGTCCTCTCTAAAGAAAGACATTCTAATATCTCCTGCTCATTCATTGAAATTGCATTGACATAACATTTGGACAATATTTCATGATAGAGTTTTCCATTAGTGTGATACTCATAAATCTTTAGCATCGCTGTATCTATTAACTCTATAATCCAAGAGGTTTCAAAAACACAGGACATTTTATTTTTAAATTCTTCTTTTTGTTCAGTTGGCGCAAAATCATTTAAATAAGTTAGTGCTACATTTAAATCTTGGCTATAATAGGATTCACATACTTCTCTCACATAATCAACTTCTTGTATTGTTTTCCATACAACATCTCTGTAAATTTCAAGAAGTAGTTTTGATTTGTGAAAAACTTGTTCTTCATCAAAATGCATTCCATCATACATAAGAGAAATGCTTTTCATTGCTTTTGTCTTTCTCATAATAGTCCTCCGTTAATTTTATTGGGTCATATTAAGGTATTTAAATTTTTTACACACCGTACTTTTTTGTTGACAAGATGTGAAGATTGCATTAATATCTATATGTAGTTATTCTTCATATTTAACATTATATGAAGATATATTGCATTTGTCAATAGAATTTAAATATGATTTGTGCATTTAATTTGCACATAAAAGGAGGCTACTATGAAATTCGGTGATAAACTCAGAGACTTGAGAAAAGAAAAGGGACTAAATCAAACAGAGCTTGGAAAAGAAATCGGTGTATCACTACGTACTATTATAAGCTATGAAACCGGCAAGAGTTATCCCAAAAAAAGAGAAATTTACTCAAAGTTAGCAGAATATTTTGATATTGATATAAACTTTCTCCTTACTGAAGACGAAGTATTTATTACTGAGGCAAAAGATAAATACGGAAGTCGTGGTGCAAAACAAGCTGCAGAATTGGTGGCTGAAATAGGTGGATTATTTGCTGGTGGTGAATTATCAGAATCTGATAAAGATGCTATTATGCGCTCTCTTCAGCAGGCTTATTGGGATGCCAAGGAAGAAAATAAAAAGTACACTCCTAAAAAATATAGATTAGATGACGATAATAATAAATAAGTCCAATTTTTTTACTACAATAACAGGGGAATAGTAGATTGTTTATAGGGGGTGCTGCTTTGATTGACTCTTTCAGAATATATAAGAAAGCAAATGCTCTTGTCAAATGTATAGGGACAAGGGATACCAGACAGATTGCCAATGAGCTTGGTATCAAAATTTATTATGAGAGTTACGATGACTTACTTGGCATGTATACCTATCGTTGGAAGCAACGTGTGATTTTTATTAATAATAATTTAGATGACCACATGCTCCAGATGGTATTAGCTCACGAAATCGGTCATGATATTTTTCATAGAAAATTAGCTAGTAATGGTCTTAAGGAATTTGAGCTTTTCGATATGAAAAACACTACTGAATATGAAGCAAATATATTTTGTTCTCATCTGTTAATTGACAATGATGAGGTATTAACTCTAGCGCGAGATGGTTATGATATAGTGCAGATTTCAAGCATGTTAAATTCACATATTAATCTGCTACTGATAAAAATGCAGGAAATGAATAAAATGGGAAGTGACTTTAACGTACCTTATCGTCCTGAAGGTAATTTTTTGAAGAAGATAAAAGTGTTAAACCCTGTCAATAGGTAGCTTGACAGGGTTTGTTCAATATTTTAAGTTAAGATAGCATCAACCATGTACATTAAAATTTCCTAAAGAATCTATTTATATCATCTATTTTTCCATCTTTTCAATTACATTGATTGTGTATATTTAGTTCAGGTGGAAGTGTCCATCCTTCTGGTTCCAACTTATCTATGAGTACATCTAAAGTTTTGTCAAACTACTTTAGACTTTCTGCTGTCTTTTTTCGATACACAACTTACAATTATTTATGAAATTATTAGTCATACTAACACCGATTCTACAGCTTTCTATTTATTAGTAGTATTAATAAGTTGAAGAATTGTTCCCTATAATTTGAGACTATATTTAATATTCCTTTTTTTCAAAAGATATTAAACCAGCAGCAAAAAATATCAAAATATATCCTATCAATAAAATTAAAATATTAAATATATTTGCTAATGGCATTGAAGCTCCAATAAACAATTTATACCAACCCGTATGCGATGTAAATAACATTGGAGAAATGTTAGAAAATATTATTCCGATTACAACAATTGCCATATAGCTAAATACAGACATCATTACAGTGCTTGAACTGTTTTTGCACAACTGTGAAATAACTGCTGAAAATAGAATAATAGTAAAAATCGGAACAATTGATACTGCATAAGATAAAGTTATTTCCCATATATTTGCCAATCCTTCAAAATTGAGTAGAATACTATAAATCATACTGGATAAATAACCAATTAATAATGATGTTATAGAGTATATAAATATTGCTAATATTTTTGAAGAAAAAATTTTAATTCTGCTAATAGGTCTAGTGAGTATCGCCTTAATAGATCCATTTTCTTGCTCTGCAGTAAATAAATCAGCTGCTGCCATAGCAATCATCAACGGCAGTATGAATCCAGTTATAGTAGACAACACTACAAGAGATGAATTTGTTGAAACATTTCCTAATGTACTAAGCATATTTATACCAATGCTTAAAAAAAATGTTAGTACAATCAAAACCTGATATTTTTTTCTGCTCATTAATTTAATAAATTCATTTCTTACTCCGGCTTTTATGATATTCATTTTAGTTTTTCCTTTCCACTTCCAATTGTATCAAGAAAGTAATTTTCTAATGTCTTGCTTTTTTCTTTTACTTCATCCATTGACGTTGCTTTAAGCAATATTCCATCTTTCATTATCGCAATTTTATTGCACATTAATTCTAATTCGTGGGCTAAATGACTAGATATTAAAAATGTTGTACCATGTATCTTAGCTTGTTTCATAATAATTTCCCTAATGTCCACCATTCCTTCAATATCCAAACCATTTGCTGGTTCATCTAAAATAACAAGCTTTGGATTTGAAAGTAAGGCTAGGGCCAATCCTAGACGTTGCTTCATACCTAAAGAAAATTCTTTTACTTTATCATTTTGATATTGCAACAATCCTGTTTGTTTTAGTATATCATCAATTCTGGGTGCTGTAATATTTTGATAATAAGATGCTGCAATTTCAAGATTCTTTCTTGCACTCATATATTCATAAACAGCAGGATTTTCAATTAAACAGCCTATATGTTCAAGTGTATTTTCACCATCATCATTAACACTTCTGCCGAAAATTTGAACATCGCCCTCATCAGCACTTGATAATCCTGTGATTATTTTCATAGTTGTTGTTTTTCCTGAACCATTTGGACCCAATAAACCAAAAATATCACCTTCATTAACTTCAAAGGAAATATCCTTAATTCCACGTCCATTTTTATAAATCTTTGTGAGGTTGTTAATTTTAAGTACCATGTTACCTCCTTGTATTAATAGGGTGGCTAGCCACCCTAAGTACATAATATAAATTAATCTCTTTCTCCATGTTGACCTTCGAAGTCAAGAGCTTTGACTTCTTTTCCAGTTGTATCAATTGTATCTATAGCAGTGTTTCCTACATTAGTTATTTCAGCACTAACTAAAATAGATAGTTCATGTGAAACACCATCAGCATCATTGCCTGTGATAACAATTGTAAACTCATTATTTTTTAGTGTATTTCCATCAACGGTCGCATTCATTGCTATTGATTTGACATCAATATTCGTAAGTTTTGGCACTGTATTCATTATGGATATCATGCTTTCATCAAAATTTCCACCTTCATTGCTAATGTTCTTATCAACTTTATCAATGTTTTCTGCAACTGCAGAAACAGCTAATCTAGCAAGTTCAGGAATTTGTGCACCTTCAAGATTTACGCTTATATTTTGACCATCTGTAACAAATTGATTTCTAACGTCACCAACTATAGTGTCTGTTAGCATTTCAGCCAACTTTACAGTGCTGCTGTTTGCCGAAAAGTCCTTTTCTTCATCTTTATTGTTGTCTTCATCTTTTTCGTCATCAACTGCACTATAATATGCGTCATCAGCTTTTACAATTAAGCTTCCAGCAGCTTCGCTAGTTTCATAAGTTTTAGTAGTTCCATCAATGTTAATATTAGATTTTGATGAACTGCTTTCCTTATCAAGTTTTTGGATACTATTTCCTGATAAGATGATAGCACCATTGTCTTTCACTTCAAATTGTGCATCAACAGTTGCATTTTCAGTCAGCATGGTAGATTTCACTGCATCCTTATAGCTCTCATATCCAGAACCAGATGTGGCAAATGCTGTTACGCTGACAGATAATAGCAAACAACCGGCTACAGCTGAAGCTGCAATTGCTTTAAATCCTCTTTTTTTCATTTTGTTCACTCCTTTTTTTAGTCTGTTTTATTGTGCCCCAAAACCATCAACACTTTAAACAGCTAAGTATATTATAGAAGTTAAAGATTTCTTTCCTATAAATAAGAAATAAACAAATTATAAATATTTCTAAAAATACAAATAAAAATTAAGCTTTAAATCTATATCCTGCTCCCCATACAGTTTCAATATAATTAGGATTACTGCTATCAATTTCAATTTTTTCTCTTAATCTATTAATATGAACTATGACAGTTGCTACATCTCCCATTGCATCCATGCCCCAAATGCGATCAAATAATCTTTCCTTTGTAAAAACAATATTTGGGTTAGATGCTAAAAATAAAAGTAGCTCAAATTCTTTATTTGTGAGCTTTATTTCCTCATCACCCAAATAAACACGCCATGCATCAGGCAGAATTCTTAATTTATCAACGACAATTTCTCTTTGTGAGGTTGATCTTTCTATTGAAGTAAGTCTATCATATCTTGACAAATGAGCATTTACCCTTGCTACAAGCTCTGCCGGGTCAAAAGGTTTTACTATATAATCATCCGCTCCCAATCCAAGCCCTCTGATTTTATCAATAGATTCTTTTTTTGCAGTCACCATCAAAATTGGAATATCTCTTTTTTTTCTAATTTCACGGCACAATTCAAATCCATCTATGTTAGGCAGCATTAAGTCCAGCAAGATTAAATCATATTCATTACTTTCAACTAATTTTAATCCGACTTCTCCATCCTTTGCAATTTCTGTATCAAAACCACTGATTTCAAGATAATCTCTTTCAAGTTCAGCTATTGCTTTATCATCTTCAATAATTAATATGTGTTTCATTTCACAACTCCTTTGCAACAGGTAGTTTTATAATAATATTAAATCCATTTTTGTTTTTTGCCATAATAGTGCCATTATGTGCTTTAACTATTCTTTCTGCTATTGAAAGTCCAAGCCCACTACTATCATGAGGGTTGCTGCGTGATGTGTCCCCCCTATAAAAGCTTTTAAACAAATTAGGCAGAATTTCTTCTGGAACTCCATTTCCATCATCTGATATATCTATTATAACCTCATCATCATCTGCAATTACATTAAAATCTACATTACATATTTCTGAAAGTTTATATTTAACACTATTTTCTAATATATTATTAAATACTCTATTCATTTGATCAATATCTATTTTAAAGGCAATATCTGAGGAACAGAGATTGCTGTATACTATTTTTAAGCCTTTACTTTCATAATCCTCCCTCACATTTTTTATAAAACTATCAAAGTATTCTTTGCAGTAAACTTTATTAAAATAAAACGGCAGATGTCCTGTATCTAACTTTGAAAATAGGAAAAGCTTATCTACTAAAACATCCATCTCATTGGCTTTCGTATAAATCACATCATGATAATGTTGTTGTTTTTCTGTAGTGTTAGCAATTCCATCCTTTAGTCCCTTTACATACCCTTTAATAGCAGTCAACGGTGTTCTTAAATCGTGGGATATTCCTGCTACAAGCTCTTTTCTGTCTTCTTCATATTTTAATTGTGACTGTATTGATTGTTGTAACCGCTGTCTCATATCATCAAAATTAGAAATAGCTGTTCCAAATTCATCATCAACATCATAATTTATATTAAACTCAAGATTTCCATTTTTAATTTGTTCAGCTCCATAATTAAGCATGTCAAGAGGAACAATAATTTTCTTTGTTAGCTTATATGAAATTATTGCGCTTGTAGAAATAAAAATGATGATTGATAAAATAAACATTACAACAACATAAGTTTTTATAACTGCAATTTGTTCTTTTAAATTTACATTCTTCACCATGTAATTTGGATTAATTGCAGTAATACTTATTGTTCTTGACTCTTTTTGAAAGCTGTTTCGTATTAGGTACGCATTCTTGGTATATATCACAAAAGAACTTGTGTTAGAAATACTTCCGCCACCTAACTCTAACTCAATTGTTTTTACATCAGTTGTATAATTAGATGTAATGACGTTATTATCATTAGTAATTTCACTATAAAATCCAGCCTCTAATAGTATCTTTTGAAGTTCTGCTTGTAGTTCATTCATATTATTCTTCGAGTATTGCATTCGATTAGAAAATTCCGCAATTATATCCTGTGCAAATTCAGATTTCTCTTCATAATCTTCTAATGCTTGGTTTGGATTTCCATAAATTTTAAAATAAGATAAAAATAAAATTCCTGATACAATAAATATTAAAATTACCGGAACTATAACCATACAAATATTTGATTTCGCAATTTGTTTTCTTATCGACATGACACACCTCATTTATTATGAATATAATTTACTATATACTTGTTTTAATTGTTTCCCTACTTCATTAATATTTCTTTTCTTTGCAATTTCGTGCCCACTTTCAACTAATGATGGTAGCCGATTGTTCAATATGTCTTTAATTTTTACTTGAAATTCTGTCAAATCTTTTCCCTTATAAATATCTTCACCATCTTTGAGATTTTCATAAATAGGTATATCCCTTATTAAAGAAGGTATTTTCATGGAAAATGCCTCAAGAAGAACTATACCTTCTGTTTCTTCATAAGTTAAGAACAAAAACAAATCACTTCCGCTATATGCATCTTTAAGTTCTTCTCCTGAAACATATCCTGGAAAAAATAAGTTAGACAGTTTTGTTCCCACTGCTTTTTTAACCGATGATGGCACCATATTCAAATTAGTAGATCCAAACCATATGAATTTATATTCAGGCATTGATTTAGCCAACTCAACAAAGTCTAAAATTCCTTTCCTTTCAAAATATAGCCCAACAGAAATTATTACCTTGTCATTTTCGTTTAAATTATATTTTTGCCTGAATCTTTTTCTTCCTTCATTAGTTTTTTTGAAATAGTTTGTGTTAATACCATTTGAAATAGAAATAACAGGTTTTTTGATTCCATATCCTTCAATGAGTTTTTTAGAATAAAGAGTTGGTGTTATAATTACATCCCCTCTTTTATAACACATAATAATCCACCTTTTAAAAAAAGCTGATAGAGCATTCGAAAATACAAATGAATTTCTAAAGTCTTCTTCAGTAGAATGAGCATGAATTACAACCTTTTTTCCAGCGTGTTTAGCTTTTAGACTCATTAAAAATGAACTTGGAAAAACTGTATTAATATGGATAATATCAAATTTTTCTTTCGAATCAGTTGTATAGTCAATGCCATTTTCCTCCAAAGCCTTTTTCTGATGAGTAATAGCCTTTCCGATACCGCTTTTTTCTATTAATTTATAATGATTTAAATACAATAAAACTTTCATAATAACCTCTAAAAAATCAATTTATATATATTTTGTAATATCACTGTCAGACCCATGCTATAAATAGCTATGGATGCTGGTTTCCCAAGTAAAATAACTGTTATAAATTTTTTAAGTTTCATTTTTGTTAAACCTGCAATATAACATAATATATCATCAGGAGCAACAGGGAAAAAAATTGCAAAAGAAAACAATGTACTAAATTTATTTTCATCATCAATATATTTTATGAATTTATCGTAATTCTTTTGGCCTATAATTTTTCTTACAAAATAGCTGCCATATTTTTTTGATAAAATAAAGACTAAAATTGAACCAATACAAATTCCGATATAATTGTAAACAAAGCCCATCATGTTTCCAAAAATTAAAATGCCTGCAACACAGCTGATAGCCCCAGGCACAATTGGCACAATAACTTGTATAATTTGTATTGATATGAATACTATAGGTGCCCATATGCCAAAGCCAACAATAAATTTCTGTAGAGTTTCAACAGATGAAAAATAACCCTGCTTATAGCTCCAGAATAACAATATTAAAACACATACCGTCCCGGCAGCAGTAATAAGATTTATAAGATAATCAGTGTTTTTAGCATCGCTTGTCGTCATATTTATGCCTCCATATTTATTTTCGAATAATTGCTATATTCATATATTACATTTTTATATAAAGATTCAACTTTATCTGCAAATAATCCTGTTGTATATTTTTCAGCAGTTATTCTTGCATTTTCAGATAGACTGCCATATATTTCTCTGTTATCAACAATATAATTCATATGATTTTCAAAAGATTCAAAAGAATCATATTGAAATCCATTATATCCATTAATAATCACATCTTTTATGCATGGATCACTTTTACATACTGAAGGCAATCCGCTTGCAAGTGCCTCCATGTAAGTAAGCCCTTGAGTTTCACTGTTTGACGAGCTGATAAAAATATCTCCTAATTGATAATATGAAGGAACTTCTTCAGACGAAATCATTCCGGCAAAAATTACTTTATTGCCTAAATTTAACTCCTGTACTTCCATTTCTAACTTGCTTCTATATGGGCCATCACCAACAATTAACATGCTGATATTTTCTTTTTTAATCATGTTAATATATTTGATAATTTCATCTATGTTTTTTTCTTTTGCTAATCTGCCCACACTTAATAATATAACATTGTTTTCAGGGATTCCTAGTTTTTCTTTCATCTTTTCTTTTTGTTTGTTTGAGAGTGCAGCATTAAACCTTTTTAAATCTATCCCTGTTGGAATTGTGAAAATATTAGATGAAACACCATATCCTTTCAACAAATTACTTACTTTTTCTGTTGGAGCAATTACTGCCTGAACATTGTTTAATATCTTTTTAGAAAGTGTTGCAACAGCCTTTCGTCCTATTGTTTTACTAGGAGAAATATAATGTGTATAATCCTCATAAATTGTATGATAGGTATGAACAATCGGAATATCTGATGTTTCAGCTATTTTTTTTGCATAAATAAATGTTGTAAATTCACATTGTGAATGAACTATGTCAGGTTTCCACTTTATTATTTCGTCTATATATTCTTTGTGTAAGAATATTGAAGCTCTGGCATTGGGGTAAATTTTATTCATATTAATGGATGGGACATAATACACATTTCCTTCACTTTTAGGATGAAAATCTTCCGAAAGCGTAAGAATCTTAACTTCATGTCCTTTGTTCCTCAATTCATTTTCAAGATTGATTACAGATGTAACTACGCCGTTTATTGCAGTATTATACCAATCAGTTGTTATTAAAATTTTCATTTATTAGTCCACCTCTTTAGCAAAGTAAATTTCTATTATCTTCTTTAATCTATTTAATATCAACATAGTATTTCTTATATCTTATTATTCAACTCTTTTATCATTAAAATTAAATTAAAGTTTTATTAAATGCTAAATAAATTATGTTTTTAATTCACTATGCAATTAACCTTATTTAACTTTTTAATAATACCTCATAAAGTTAAATAAATAAGTAACTAATTATAAAATTTTTGTAAACAATTGATTGATTTTGCTATTATTTTCAACTATATTATAAAAATTACGTAAGTGCTGCGGTAAGTTATCAATTTTAATTTATAAATATTTTATTATTAGTTAATTTTTAATTAACTTCTATATTATATGATACAATAGTTATAAATCTGAAAATAAGTATTTACAGAAGGTGAGAAAATGCAAAATTGGATTATTCAAATTATTAATCAGTTTGGTTATTTAGGAATTCTGATACTCATATTAATTGAAAATATTTTTCCTCCGATTCCATCTGAAGTTATTTTAACTTTTGGTGGCTTTTTAACAACGTACACATCTATGAACATTTGGGGTGTTATATTTTCAGCTACAATAGGTTCTGTTTTAGGTGCGATCATATTGTATTATGTAGGTAAATTGTTAAAAACAGATAAGATAGAAAAGTTCATAAGCGGAAAATGGGGGAAATTACTGCACTTCAAAAATGGTGATGTTGCAAGGGCTTCAGAATGGTTTTCGGGAAGCGGAAAATTAACGGTTTTCTTTTGCCGTTTTATACCTGTGGTACGAAGTCTGATTTCAATTCCAGCAGGTATTGCACAAATGAATATGGCAACATTCCTAATATTGACTGCAATAGGTACTTTTATTTGGAATATTGTACTAGTATATTTGGGCGCTATTGCCGGTGCTTCATGGAAAAATATTGTTGGCTATATGAACAACTACTCTGCTATTGCATTAATTGCATTAGCAGTTATTGCAATTATTTTATTTATACTATATTATAAAAAAAGAATTTTAAAGAAGCGTGAATCTTAAGGAGATTAACTGTGGATAAATATAAAAAACTAATTTACAATACATTCATATTTGGTATCAGTACCTTTAGCTCAAAGATATTGGTTTTTTTACTGTTGCCATTATACACCAGGATACTTTCAAATGCAGATTATGGAGTTGTTGATCTTATTGTTCAAACAGCAAATTTGCTGATACCGATTGTATCCATTGGTATAACAAACGGCGTAATAAGATTTGGGCTTGATAAAAGCAATAACTCAAGCGATGTTTTTTCAACGGGTTTATTTACTATTTTAGGCGGTTTTATTATATTTTTATTATTAGAACCATTACTGTCCAAAATTAAATATATTTCAGATTTTACATCACTTATATATGTCTTTGTTTTAATGTCTTCTCTTCGCTCCTTATGTACTCAATTTATAAGATCAAAGCAACTTGTAAGGCTATATGCGTTTGACGGAGTTCTAAGCACAATAACAACAATTGCCTTTAATATTTTGTATCTTGTTGTATTAAAGCTAGGTATAAATGGTTATGTTTTAGCTATTATTTCATCCGATTTTTTATCTGTAGCTTTTTTATTTTGCACTGCAAAATTGCATAAGTACATAAAATTAAAACCAAAGAAAAAAAACACAGCTAAAAATATGCTAAAGTACTCAATTCCTCTCATACCATCAACAATTTTTTGGTGGATTACGAATGTTTCTGACAGATACATTGTTGCATATATGCTTGGAGCAGAAGCAAATGGTCTTTATGCAATATCATATAAAATACCAACTATTGTAACTTTACTGTCAAGTATTTTTACAGAAGCATGGCAATTATCTGCAGTTTCAGAAAAAGATACAGAATATCGCGAACGTTTTTTCACAAATGTTTTTAAATCATATGCATCCCTAATTTTTATTTCTGCATCAGGATTGATCTTACTAGTGAAAGTAATTACAAGAATATTGGTTTCTGAAGCTTTTTATGCTTCATGGCAGTATGTTCCGTTTTTAATTATGGCAACTACATTTTCTTGTTTGGCTACATTTTTAGGAAGCATTTATTTTGTTGAAAAGAAAAGCAATTTGTCACTTGTAACAACATTCTTTGGAGCCATAGTTAATATTATATTAAACATGCTTCTAATACCAAAAATCGGAGTAAATGGTGCTGCAATTGCAACATTTTTAAGTTATGCATCTGTATTTATTTTAAGAGCTTTTAGCACAAAAAAATTTATAAAAATTAATTGGAATAGCAACAAATTGTTTATAAATACGGCAGTATTATTATTGCAAAGCATAATAATAATTTTCGAATTACCATATTGGGTTTTATTGGAGATATTTTTATTTATCATAATAATACTCTTAAATTCAAAAGAATTATTATTGAGTGTAAAAAAGTATTTTAAAAAATAATAAAGTGTTTATTTATAAGCAAGAACAAAACAAAAATAGACCATCAATCAATAATATATCTTCTAAATTGATGGTCTTTGTTAGGAGGGACTCAATATTGATCTTTAGTTTTTAATCTTCATATCCTTCAGGATCTTCATTTTCATTTTCATGTTCAACATTGTCATTGTCGCCGGTCTTTGAGCCTTCTTCAACACTATCTTTCTCATCTTCATCTTTGTCTTGATCGGCTTTCATTATTTGTCCATCAATTGCATTAATCTTTACATCATGTGTTGCATTTCCAGTTTGAATTTCAATACCATATACAATGGTTCCATTTTCATCTTCTAACTCAACTGTATCAGCATTAACTGTTCCGCCAGGTATTGATTTCTGTGCAATTGATATTGCTTCTTCTTTTGTTATACCTCCAACCGGTAATGTTACATTTTCATCCTGTTCTTCAGCTTCTTTTTCTTGATCTTCCCCTTCTTGTAACTGCTCAGTTACCACTGATTTTGATGAATCGGCAGATACACTATTGTTCGAAGCCACATTTGCTGATGATGCAAATGCAGTAACAGTACCTCCAAGTGCAAGTGCACCTACTAAAGCCATTGTTGCAATTTGTTTTTTATTCATTTTTTATATCTCCTTTTTTAATTTTCTATTTTTATTTATTTGAAATCCAATAGATGTCACTTTATTGAGTCTAACTAACCTCCTATATTTATATCATACGGCAGAAAAATGAGACTGCAATAAAATGAATCTGATAATTATCTGAGATAATCATGAGCGAATAATCCTAACTTATTTTACAAGCGGAAGTAATACCGTTGTTTGGGTTCCTTTGCCCAATTCACTTTCTGCTTTTATCGTTCCATTATGAATATCTACAATCCATTTAACAATTGACAGCCCAAGTCCAGAGCCACCTATTGAACGTGAACGGGCTTTATCAACTCTGTAAAAACGATCGAAAATATGCGGCAGGTCTTCTTGCGGAATTCCAATGCCTTGGTCAGATATTTGAATTTCTGCTGCTTGATTGACAATCTTATAGTTAATAATAATTTTTGTGTTGGAAGGAGAATACTTAATGCTGTTATCTATTATAGCTCTTAGCATCTGTTTTATGAGCCTGCGATCTGCTTCCATTTGAGCTTCAGGATAAGAATCGCAAAAAATAACATGCTCATCATCTATGAGGTTGCTCTCTTTGACAATCTCTTTTATTAAATCATCTAGTTCGAATTTTGTTATTTCCAATTTGTAAATTTCATTATCACCCTTCGATAAAAAAAGCAAGGTATCTAATAGAGCTGTCATGTTTGCCACCTCAGCCTTTATTGAAGAAATACTTTCATTTAGTACTTCTCGATCATCCTTACCCCAGCGATCCAGCACATCTGTATACCCCTTAATTACCGCTAGAGGGGTTGCCAGTTCGTGGGAAGCATCTAAGGTAAAGCGGTTTTGTTTCTCATATGCATGCTGTATTCGGGCAATCATGTCATTAAATGTGTCGGAAAGTCTTTTTAACTCATCATCCGGACCATCTAAATGGATTCTCGCTGAAAGATCACTGGCACTAATTTGCTTCGCCTGACTTGTAATCTTATCAATAGGGCTTAAAGCTCTTCTGCTGATCACATATCCAACAATTACAGCCATAATCAAAACAATGCCATCCATAGCAAGCATGATTCCAGCAAGAACATGAAGGTAATTTTCTTCATTGTCCATATCCTTTATGATTTGGATTCTCACTTTCTCCCCATCGCTTAATGTATGATTATTGTTCAAATACATGATTTTATTTTCTCCTGCTTTAGCTTCCATAACCTTTCCAATTATATCAGCATCCGCTTCAGGCAGGTTATATCGTTCACCGGTGTTATAAATTATCCTATTATGGTAAATTAAGTTAAAATCCACATTGTCAGCTATTTGGGAAATGTTTTTTAAATCTATAATTGGAATATCATTTAATTCCTTTACAGTATTTGTTATTGCATGGTCAACCAACCAAAGTTGCTCTACAGCAGTTTTGTTAATATAATAATTGATGCTGAAGAGAGTAGCAAAATTAACCAATGTCAATGCGGCAAAAAAAAGCAATGCATAAGTAATTGTTAGTCTATTGGATATTTTTGTTGGTTTAAATTTAAACATACACTCACCTATTCCTTAATTGTATATCCTACACCCCTGACAGTATGGATCAAATTTGTTTCATAAGGATAATCAATTTTATTTCTCAGGTACCTGATGTACACATCCAATACATTAGTGTCCCCTACAAAATCATAACCCCACACTTGATTAATAATTTGATCTCTTGTTAATACGAGTCCCTTATTTTTAAGCAAATACTCAAGAAGATCGTATTCTGTTTTTGTAAGGTCAATGTTATCTCCTTGCTTTATGACTTCTCTTGTAAGTAGATTCATGCTGAGATCCGCCATCTCAAGCAGCTTAGTTTCTACCAATTTAGCTTTGCCCCTTCTGAGTCCAACCCTCATTCGTGCTAACAGTTCCTCCATTTCAAAAGGCTTGGTAACATAATCATCTGCACCTAGATCCAAACCAATCACCTTATCTGTTATATCTCTCCTTGCTGTCAGCATAATTATAGGTATGTTCGATATCTTTCGCACTTTTCTGCAAACTTCCATCCCACTGATTTCAGGAAGCATTAAATCAAGTAAAATAATCCCATATTGTCCACTATGAAACTTTTCAAGTCCATCTTTTCCATCATAAGCTATATCGTAAGTATAACCTTCATGCTTAAATTCCAGTTCCAATATTCTTGTAATCGCCTTATCATCCTCAATTAACAGTATATCTTTGTTATTCACATTTACCACCTCATTTGCAAAAGGATTAGAGTGATAAATGCTCTAATCCCTATTTTAGATCAACCACTTATAGTTTATCAATATTATATAATATTAATATACTACTTTTATAAAATTTTTCAATCTTTTAATCTGCTACCTCGGCGGTACCCTCAGCCTTTTCTACTTGAAAATTTAACGGCTGAAAATCTTTTGCATGAAGCTGTATATCAAAGATCAAGCCATTTTTAGAAGTTCCGTAAAGTCCGCTCATATTTCCAAAATAATGCCCAGCTTCTGAAACCTGATTGTCAAAGTGTATTGTCTTTGTCTCTCCAGCATTCAATGATAATCCGCTTAGCTTTTGATAATAGGATTCCTGGGTTTTATCGATCTTATCAGTAATCGTATAATATATGTCGAAGTTGTTTAATGTTGTTTTTCCGGTATTGTTTAGTGTTATTTCAAGGTGATCGGCATCTTTGTTGTCTTCTACCCTTGCATCCTCTATTTTAACATCCAGTGTTGATGTACCTGTTTCTTTAATTAAATTTTCTATTTTTAAAGGTTCCTTATCTTCCTTGTCATTTACACCATCACCATCTGTATCCGCAACATATGGATTAGTCCCATAAGTTTTTTCTACAGAATCAGGGATACCGTCTTTATCAGTGTCTATAGCGGTTTTACCTGTACTATCTGTCACAGTAGGCTGGGAACTGTTCATACTTGTTTCTGTATTGGGTTTTTGATTTGGATTGTTGCCTGAGCATCCGGTAAATACAAAGCTCAATAAGGATAAAATCAGTGCAACCATTAGAGCAGCCTTCCATATTTTTTTTGATTTCATTTTTTCTTTCATTTTAAATACCTCCATTTTATAAAATTGTTTTTTAATTTAGTTTGTTTGATATATATCTTCACGCCTTAAAAAGGCAGTATATGTGAGCAGCCAAATGGCTATGCTCGGTGCAAGAAGTCCCAAAAGGTTAATCCATTTCAGTCCCATAACCTCCCATGGTGTGTTTGTCTCAAAACCCGGCTTCACATTTAGGAGTGCATAACTGATCCTTTCGTAATGCTTGGTAGGTGACATTTCTTCAATGCTATCCCTGACAGTCTCATAAAACTTAAATTGCTGCATAACTTGTGTTTCCTGGTCTCTTGACATTCCCATTGAGCTAAAGAACCCACCCGGGATTTGATTGTCCATATCCATTGTATCCCCAATCTGAGGGAAAACAAAGGACAGAACCAACCAGATAATCACTGTTATAAGTAAAGCTCTGCTTCCCTTTGTAGAAACAGTAGCGATTCCCATACTCAAAACGGTAAAAAACGCCATGTACAGAAAAGACATCCCAAAGAACAGAGGCAATCTAACAACATCATTAGAAGTAAGAGCTGCACCACCAATTGCCAGTAAGGAAATAAAAGTAATAATTCCCATCAATACTGTAATAAAAGCCAATATGGCAAGATTCCCAATCAATTTTCCATTTAAAAATGTATCTCGAAAAACTCCTCTGGATAATATGAGCCGCATAGTGCCATTCTTGTGCTCCTTAGTGATAGCAATATTGCCGAGCACAATTGCCAGCAGTGCACCTACCATACCAATATAGTTTACGAAACCCTTTGAAGCTGAAATAGGGTTTAGATTCGGCATAGGCGGAAGTTCTGCCTTCCCAAGTGACTTCAGAAAACTTATTGAACTGTTGTAATTATCTGTGGCAATCTTTACCTGATATGAACCCAACACAATTGAAACAATGATCAGTACAAGAAGTAAAACCAGAATGCTGAGAAACAATTTGTTTCTCAAAGCATCTCTTATTTCTTTTTTTGCAATTTCAATTATCATTTCTCATCACCTTCTCCCATGTCTTTTAAATTGTATCAGTGTTACCCCTGCAATCAAAATCACGGTACCAATCATCCAATAGGCAATATTTGAGCTGGTTTTCACTGTTACTGGTATGCTGAGCAGGTCACTTTTAGTTTCATCACTTATTGCTGTAAACTTTGACGTAAAATTTCCGGCTGCCTGTGAACTGGGAATATCAACTGTCATCTTAAACGTTCCAGTTTCTCCGGATTTTAGATCAGTTAAGGTATCACTGCTCTGTCTGACAATCCATTTATATGGCAGTTCCGGTTCAATTCTTACTGATTTCAAGTCCTTTGACCCATTGTTAGTTACCGAAAAATTAAATTCAGTTGGCTTGCCATTTAACACCTCAACCTTATTAAGCATGCTGCTGACAGATAATACATAGTCTTTATTAATCTGAATTGAGATTCCGATTATATTTTCTTTTCCGTCTTCGCGGACAGCTTTTACTGAAAGCTTGTCGTTATTAACCAGAGCACTGCCCTTCAGATTTATGTTCAAATCAATCTGCGAATTTGACCCTGCTGGTACTGTTACATTTTCTACCGAATTTCCATCAGAAGAAAAATATAGTTCATATCCGTTTGCAAAGCCATCCGTAGCTAGCTTATATCTATGCTCTACCGTATCATTGTTATTGATAAAAAATGTTACTGTTTTGATTTCTCCTGGAGACAACTTACATCCAGATAAGAATTCTGTACTGTTCACTTCCGCTGCGGATACCATAGATACAGAGGAAACTAACATAACTATTAACATGCTAAATAGCAATATTGCTTTATTTAAATATTTCATATCACTTCCTCCTTCTGAGCAGCCTTATATGATAAAAGAAGGACTGTCAAACCAGGAATTAAGATTTCTGCTATTGCTCCTATTTGCCTTATGAGTAATGTGCCAATTCCAATATTTGCAGTTTCAGGAACTACCTGAAGCAAATCCCTGCCTATATTTTGAAATTGAACAGCAGGCGAAAACAGTTCAATTGTCTTTGAAACCAATGTATCGGATGGCACCTGTGTAACTGTCTGCGCTGTAGAATTCAAAGCATAAGCAAAGCTTCTTTGGCTGTCTGCTAGTTGAGGAAGAACAAAAGAAATTGCCATCCAAATAATCATCATCAACATAAAACCAAATGTACTGTCATTTGTTTTAAGTGAAACATACATGGTTGCTGTGTAAAAAATCATCATATAGACAAAAGCAGTCATAAAGAATACAAGCAACCTGATAATTTCATTTATCGGTAGCATCATACCAGAAACCAGGATAAAAAGTACAAGATTAAAAATCAGAACAATGCCAAGTAATACACTGATTACTATGCCGCCACCCATAAGTTTTCCTGTCACTATCTGATCCCTGTATACAGGTCTTACTGCAATCAATTTCAAAGTACCCTTGTCTCTCTCTCCGCTAAAAGTTTCAAACCCGAGAAAAATTGCCACGACAGCTCCAATCATGCTTACATAGTTTATGATATTGCTTAGAACCGACAAATGAAATATTTCTGGCTGTGGAGGAAAGCTTGTTGCCCCCTGATTTTGAAGCAACTGTACAATACTTTGGTATGCCTGCAATTCCGCATTTTTCGTGCTGGACCCTATATACACAGATATGGCAGATAACAAGACAAACAACCCTGTTATAATCAAAAAGATATTATCCCGAAATGCAGTTTTCACTTCCTTTTGGGCTATAATAAAGATTCCGCTCATTTTTTTTCACCCTCTATTTTAAAGTATATTTCCTCAAGGGATTTCTCTTCTGGAAACTCATTTTCTATGTTTTTAATCGAATCTGCCAGCAGAAGTTTTCCTTTACTGATGATGCCAATATCGGTACATAATTTAGTTACTTCTGACAGAAGATGAGTATTCATAAAAATTGTCGTCCCACGTTCCTTATTCAGCATGAGCAATATATCTCTTAGCTCTTTTGTACCCTGTGGATCAAGTCCTGACGTAGGTTCATCAAGAAATAAGATTTTAGGATTGTGTAAAATAGCCTGTGCAATGCCTATTCTCTGTCTCATACCTTTTGAATAAGTTTTCACCTTCCGATTTTTCCATTCATTAAAATCAAGTAGTTTCAATGTTTCTTCAATGCTTGCTTCCACATTCTTAACCCCAGAAAGTTTGCCGAAAAATCTTAAATTTTCCACAGCAGTGAGGTCGCCATATAGAGTCACATTTTCAGGGAGATGCCCCAGCAAATTCCTCGCTTTTAAATTGTCTTTAACTACATCATAGCTATCAATGGAAGCCACCCCGGACGTAGGAAGGATCAACGTCGTCAGCATTGATACAGTTGTTGTCTTTCCAGCGCCGTTATGGCCGAGAAATCCAAAAATTGCTTGTTCCTTAACCTTTAAAGACAGGTTATCGACTGCTGTAAAGTCTCCATATTTTTTAGTTAAATTTTCTATTATTAGCATATTTCTTCCTCATTCCAATAATTATATTTATGAACTATATCCATTAAACCTCAAACTTCTGAGATTCATATAAAATCAATCTGAAAATTTTCTCATTTTAAGAAGTTAAAAAAATTTTGTAGTTTTATAGTTAATTCAACCTAGCAAAAATGTTAAATTTAAATGTCTATCTTGTACATATAACTCATCATTATTTTTTTATACTAAAAAGCCCCGCAATTTTTGTGCAGGGCTCAGCAATATAATTCTTAATTTCTTTAGCTTACTATTTTAGTTTCATGTTTTACTTCATTCATAAAAATATTCAGAATAAATGCCGCTAATAATGATATACAACTGCCAAATATAAACGGTGTTTTCGCACCAAAAGAATTCCAAAGGAGTCCTGCAATTGCACTTGCTGGAAGCAGCGCTATTCCAACAACTGTTGAGTGAAGCCCAAGCATTGTACCTTTCAATTCTTTTGGAGAAATTTCTGAAATAAATGCTCTTTCTACGCCTGCAGTCAAGGCGGTATAAACACCATACAGAACAAAAAGCGCAATCATAAAATTTTTATTAAAAACAAATGCAAATCCAAGATAAACTAAAGCAAAAACAATATAACCTGAAACAAGCAATCTTTTCCTTCCTACTTTATCAGACCTCTTTCCAGCAGGTATAGCAAGTATAGAGGCAGTAATATTATAAATAAAATAAAGTAAAATTACACTAGTGTCATCAAGCCCCACACTTTTAGCTCTTAGTAGCAAAAATGCATTTGATGAATTTCCTAAAGTAAATAAAAACGCCACGAATAGATAAAGCTTCAATTGACTATCTAACTTTTTCACATTCTTCCAGAATGGTTCACGTTTTTTTAAAGTGCGCTCTTCTTTTTTCTCCTTAATCTTGAAAAACATAATCAGACTTAGAGCTGCAGGTATCATTGAAATGATAAAAATTTGCTTGTAGTCATAATTTCCATTAAAATTTTTCAGAAGTAGGTAGGCTATTAAAATTCCTAAAGCGGAGCCAGCCATATCAAGAGCTTTATGTATACCAAATGCCGTACCACTGTGCCCACTTTGAGAACTTTCACTTACCATTACATCTCTTGGCGCTGTTCTTATTCCTTTTCCAATCCTATCAATAACCCTAGCACCTAAAATACCCACCCACGAATGTGCAAATACTAATGCAACTTTATATATAATCCCGGTTGCATAACCAATAAATGCTATTGGTTTCTTTTTTTTATATTTGTCAGTAATATAACCACTAAATACTTTCAATAGACTTGCTAGACTTTCAGCAATTCCTTCAATAACACCTACCATTGCTGGAGTTGCTCCAAATACCGATGTTAAATACAAGGGTATAATAGGATATACCATTTCAGCACTTATATCAGCAAAAAAACTAACCAATCCTAAAAAAATTACATTTGACATTTAAATTACTCCTTGTATAATTACATATTTTAATTATCATTAGATTTATATATAGTATTGCTAAAATCCTCTAGCATGTTCCTACATTCAACTAGTTTTTGCTCTGCTTGTTTTTTTAATGATGAACCAAAAAAGTCTCTTATAAAAATCTTTTTTAACCATTCTTCGAGCTTATTGTATTCATCCTCATTTTCCTCAAGTTCAACATAAGAGAAATTTTCTCTTCCTGTTTCTTTTTCAATTTCATGAAAGAAATCATAACATTTATCTATAAACTCTTGATACTCATCGTCTCTAGCTTTGTTGAATACATTGACAATATCATCCATACTTATCTCAGTAATGAAATTAGCATTCAAGACATAGGCACTTCCATTGTTTTGTGTAATTTCATTTGATATTTCATTAAAAACACCTAAATGCTCTTCAGATGCTGGAAGAATCCACATGGATTGTCCGATACTTACAGAACCATGTTTTTTTAATTTTCTCCACACACTTACCCTAACTCGTGATGGTTCTTTAGGTAATGTGTAATTTAACATTAGCCATTGCATATCAGACAAATTATCTACCTCCTTTTTATAATGTAATACATGTTACTTGTAACAAGTATTACATTATCAGATTGAAATAGAATTGTCAATAACTAAAATAGACCGCCAATCAAGAATGAATCTTCTAAACTGACGGCCATTATTAAAGCAAGCCTAATCACAGGCTATGCTCACCACTACATTACGTAAATTTAGGTGGTTTTATTTAATAAGTAACTCATTTATTTTATTTACACAAATGCTTACAAAAATTCCATTGAATTCACCTTCCAAGGGAATATAAAACACTGTAATATTTAATTATGATATCGTGAAACCCTTTGAGTTCAAGCTATTTCTTCTCTATCAACACTACACACTCAACGTGCCTTGAGAGTACAATAATGATGTCGTGTGGTCCCACTGGTTCCTTGGCGGATGGTTATTTATCTCGAAAACGGATTACTGGCATCCGATTTTTTGAAACCTGACCTCCACTCTTAGAAAATTAAAAAGGCATCATCTTTGTTCGGCATACCGTAGTGCTGCTACAACTTTACCAGTCAGTAAAAATTGTGCGCAATAAAACTTTCAAACTTGTTGTAGTTTGAGAGCTTTATTCTGAACAATTCACAGTAAAATTTGCACTTCAAAGCAAATGTATATGGTAAGGTATCATATACATTTGCTTTGATAATATTTCATCATATTTGAATACTACATGTTCGATAATTTGTCAGCAATATCATTACTCTTCAAGTTGATAATGCTATCATAATGCTGTTCTAAAAAAACATTACCTTCTTCAGTCAGCAAACGTTCATGTAAAGATACACTTACATCAATACCGTTCTCCATAACTTCTTTACCTTCATCGCTAAGCATATTTTTTGACTTCAAAACAGTAAAAACCACTACAAATTTTTCAATGACTTCCTTCGTATTTTCTCCTCCATCGATATGCCATTTAGCTTTATCATATATTTTCATTTTATTCTCTCCTTTCAATTCTAGTATGAACATCATCTGATATCCTAACTAAATTGCCATCTGAATCTTTAACGTAATTACCACCATTTTCTCTAATACGATCTTCTTTTGCTGTTTGCTCAGTTTTATCTGCAGTTTTTGATGTAACTTCTATTGAATCTACTACTTTTCCATCCTTTATTACAACATAATCAATACGTCTCGCTTCACCAGTAACCGGATCTTTTACAATATTGCCATTTTCATCTCTCAAATACACCTCTGAAAGTATTATGTATCCATCACTTTCAGGGTATTTTTTTTGAAGTTCATCGAGTACCTCTGCTTCTCTCTTCAAACCATCTATTTTATTCTGAATTGGCAACTTTGCTTCCTGAACGTCAGTTGAATTCACTATTTCATTGCTACTTTCAAACGAGTCATTTTTGGTATTATCACTAATAACTGCTAAAGGTTTATCATAATCGCTCATCGGTTTATCGAAAACTTTACCCTCGCCTAACTTACTTAGTGGGCATTCCAAAAAACGTTTCAATGAACTTTCGTTAACTTCATTGAATTGAGTAAAATTCATATTTAAACACCCCTTTCTTTCACGGAATCTACCCACTGCATATATAAACGCTCACGAACTTCTGATTCATCTTGCCCACAGCTAAGATCCTTCATTAAGCACTGACTGATAGCAAAAACAACATTGTCCGTAGCTTTAGGAATAAACTGATGGACAATATCCGCTAACTTATCCGTCAATTCAAAATTGTCAGCCGAACTTACAACGCAGTTTTCTACTTGTGTACGAACACCTAAAAGGTCTGTTATACGACGTGATAGTTTTCGTAAGTTTTCGTCATTCCATATGGAAAGATTCCCGTTAGTTTCAAACTCAGCAAGTTGCTCTTCAATAAACTCACGATTGCGAGATGACAATCCAAGCAAATTCATGCCCCTTTCTATTTCACTTACATCAAAATCCAATCGTTCTCTAACTCTGCCTTGAATTAATAATGACAAAATTTGCTCTTGTAACCGTACTGTATCAGATACTTTATTGTTCTCTGTACTACCATATGGCTTTTCAGATATGTTACATTTGTTCACCTTAACTAAAACTGGCTCTATCCAGTCATTTTGATAAATAGCAGCAACACCTCGCTCGAGTTTAGTTAATTCTTCAATTTGCTCTTTATTAAGGCTTGCAGCAAGTCCTACAAGCTCACGGTCACTTTGTTCTGGCAACCGTAATATTATCTTTGTATTAGTATTGCGAATAACTGATAAGTCCAAAAGCCCAGGTGATTGATCTGCAATAATGAAACCCTCTCCATATGTACGCATCTCAGCTATTGAATTAGCTAATAGTTCAACCGACTTGCCAAGTAAATTTGAACTTTCTGATAATTGTTCTGTAGATGTACGTTTAAGAAGATTATGTGCTTCCTCAAGCACTGTGATATGAGTTAGTGGACTATTCGTCCTTCCAGAACTCATCCGATATTCATTTAATCTCATCACAAGCACACCCATAATAAGCGACTTTGTTTCCATCGAACCAACACGGCTCAAATCAACAATTACGCTCTTATCGAATAATTCCTCATCAGTCAAATCGTCATTACAGAATATCAGACCATTCAGCCCATTAGTCAGTGATCGTACGCGAGTACATAGTGCACCTGAGTAGTCTCCTTTACTGTCAGAAGAGTATTTTGAATCATTTATGACGCTTTCTATTTGCTCTAATAAATCAGCAAAATTGGGATAAACATTTCCCTTTGAGTTTTCTGATGTGCTTATATTCCAACCTGAAGCAATATAAGCTTTCTCCATCGCTTCTTTCAAAATAGCAGGCATTGCTGCATACATTGGCCAACATACATTAAATATCTCAACAAGTCTATCCAAATGCTCTAAAACATGGATATCTGTTGGGAACCGAAATGGGTTAATCTTCAACAACGAAGATTTCTTCGGATTCGTTCCATACACTGCCACATCAGAAAATTGTCCAAAGACATTCTTATACTCACCTTTGGCTGGTTCTACAACTAGAAACGGAATACTGTAAACCTTTCTTAACTGATTGAGGATTTCGTATACAGTATTACTCTTCCCTGATCCAGTGGAGCCCGTAACAAATGTATGCATTGTCAGCGAATCACGGTCGAGACGAACTTCAGTGTCATTCTCTTCACCCATGCTGAACACTTTTCCTAAAACAAAGTCTCGTCCGTTACTTATATGGTTATATTTAACAACTTCTTTTCCGAAGTCAGCATGTTCAATTACAGGAAAACCACATACAGATTTTCTTGGTAGTCCCATTTGGATTGCAAGTTCATTTCCACTAATGAGCGATGCTGCTGTTACAGGCACGGTAACTGAATCAGACCGATACTCGAAAACAGGGTGGATAAAGTTAGCAATATATTCGCGGAGCAAGGGTAGCTGCTTAGAGTTGGCTCGTCCCCAAAAGTTAATTGCAGATGTTTCAACTCCAGACCTTTCTCCTTTCATAAGAGCTTTGTAAGTGCCTGCTGCCATTTCAGCAGTTTCTTGACTATCAGATAGAAAATAAGCTGCACACTCCCACATCCCGAGGCTTTCGCACTCATCTATGCGTTTCAGTTGCTTATCAATACGTTCAAGTGTGTTAATAAGCGTTTTGTTTTGCATAGTAAGTTGCATATTATCACTCGTTCCAGATGTTAATCCTCTTGTATTCGTATTAGATTCAGTTATGTTTTCATTGACTGTATCAGATACACCATGAGTTTCAGATGAGCTTTCACTAATACTTTCACTCTCAGAAACTCCTTTAGTTTTTGAGCCTGATGGAATGGCTCCCATAGCTATGCCTCCCGCAAGTAAACTGGTGCCACCAGTAGCTGGAGCGGCAACAATGCTCGCTACGGCTACAAGACCTTTAACAACACTAGAACCAACACCAGGACTTGTTTTTGATTCATTGGTAGTAATGTTTTGTGAATAGCTTGTTCCCTTTTGATTTGACATGTTTGTCGTGTGCGATGATCCCTTACTTGTCCCACTTGAGAACGCATTAGAAATATTGAAAGCAATATTCGTGCCGTAACTCAATTGCATATTCGCAAAAGGAGAAAGGTTGGTATATACAGTTTCATAAGCGCGGCGCGTTTCAGCAAGTTGCTCAGTCGGCGTGCTCTTTGCCAATACCACGGCTGTATAGCGTTGTCCTTGCATCGCGAGTGCGAGTTTCTCAAGCCCTTGAATAAACCTCTCATTATCATTAAACTCCTCGTCTTTATTCTGTGCAACGCAAGATACAACAGCAATATTCTTTGATTGTATATCCTCAATGAACTTCTCCGCTTGCGGATCAAGTAAGTCAATCGTTTTAACGCCGGGAAACTGTCCACTAAGAGCATTCCGCAACGTATCTTTGAGGGATTTAGTTGTTCGTTTATCATCAAGCGAACGAACTCCCATATAAAAATTAGTATTTTGTCCGTTGCTATCGGCAACAATAAACACACCACAGTTAAGGTTCTGTACAGCATTGAACACTGAGGCAAATTTGTAAGTAGAATATTCATCTTTTTGATAAACCATTTCAGTTATCTTAAACAAGCGAATATCGCTGATTTGCTTTAAACTATCGTCAAGCGGTATTATCTCCAAATCAGTTAGTTTAGTAAGATAGTTCTTAAGAACAATATCATCAACAAGGTTTCCAGCCTCGGCAAGATTATCTTGTAGCAAGTCATAACTAGGTACATTACTCTTAGTTTGTGCCTGTTGTAACGAAATATTATTCTCCAATATTGTTGCATCTTGCTTTTTCCCTGTTAGATCAACAAAATCGTTCAAAATCTCACTCTCCTTTCGTAATTACTGTTACAGCAACAGTCCCAGCAACTGCACCTATTGCAACGCCACCAATGACAGAAACACTAGCTATTGTCGCTATTGTACCACCTGCTACAGCTCCTATTATTGCACCACCAATAATTTTTGTTCCCCTACTAAAATCATTACCTTGGTTAGGGTTTTCCTTCTTTTGTCGGTCAGTATAATGCGTGTAAGTTTGCCCACTAGCTTTTTCATTGTCAGAAACCCGTTTACTATTAGGATGTCTTTCGTAAGAATTAATTGCTGAAGGACGTTGATACTTAACGACATCTTGCAAGTGTTTAACACGCTCGGGTGAGAAATTGTTTACAATTTGAACCATAAGGTCGTTCATATAGGAATCATTCCACATATTCTTGTCATAATTCAGATTTCTCCCATCATGCGTGTCATATAATCCTGATAAATCTTGTGCTGCATTGTTCATTGCATTAAACTCAGAAAAGGTAGGATCATTCAGTATACTATCCTTCATCATTATGCGAACACGGCGTACATTACCTGCAGAAACAGCTTCTTTGAATGCATTAGTTAATGCCATAATAATAGCCTCCTTATATTTCAAGTATTTCTTCAACTTTTGTTTTGATTTGTTCAAGCCATTTTAGTTTGCGTTCAGATTCAGCAATTCGCTCCTCAGCTTTTTTCTGATTGGTAGCATAACTTTCTAACTCGGCAAGTTTAGCTTTGAGTATATCGTCAAGCCTCTTGAATTCAGCATTAAAACGCTCTACAATACGTTTAGACTGCTTAAGCGCATATTTCTTTGCATTATCGCCGTTATCGTACAAGTATTCCTGTAAAGGTGCGAGATATTCTTGTGCGAGATGCGAGCCATCAACGTATTGTACCATTTTGTATTTAACACGCTCTTCTTTTTTCATACCAAAAATTTTATCTCTTAATCCCCAACCGAATATAGGTTTTCTTGGCACAGGAATCCATTCAGTTCCATCTTCAACCTTTTTCGTTCTGGTAAATTTATTAATGGATAAATCATCTGCTATTACTGTTCCACTCATGAGTTTCAATGGATCAATAGAAATACTGCTTAAATTTGCCAAATCAATTTCCTCAGTCAAGGAAGCCAACTTACTGCGATATTCTTCAAGAAGTGTATTGCTTGTCTTAATCAGACTTTCGCGAATAAGTTCATCTATTTCTACTTCAAAATCAGGTTCTAGTTTTTTTGCAAACTTTTCTAAACGTTCCATTTCATCTTTTGCATCATCTATGTCAAGTTCTTCATCACGCAAATCATCTATTTTTTTAGTGATTCGAACTTGAAACTTTTTAATAATCTCTTCCACTTATTGATTTACAATGAAAAC
>DFOA01000030.1:0-2055 GCA_002381185.1 Firmicutes bacterium UBA3553
CGTTAATCGGTTCTTTTGCAGTCTCTGAAATCGGTGCCGGTGTTGGTTCAGGTATCGGTTCAGGTATTAGCGGATTCTCTGCCTCGTATATCCTGCTTGCAGAAAGCTTTATTTCGGCTATAACATCCTTTGCAGACATGCCCCTGTCTATATATCTCTTGAAGTCCTCAAACTTCATTTTACGGTTAATTCTTTCGTTCTCTGAATCAATTACATCCTTGATAATATCTATTAATTCCTCTTCTCTGTCCTGCTCAACCTTTAAAGTCATTGCCTTTGAAATTAAATCTTCTTTAACTTCATTTGATTTTGCTGTTAAATTACAATACTTGTCCAAAATTTCTAATCTATCAGCATATTTTTCACTGAGTCCGTATTCGGTTGCAACTTCTTTTGCGAGTTCTATAGCCTGGTTACGTTTTAAATCTCTCTTCTGACTGTCAAATACTTCTATGCCTTCCTTAATTGGCTTTTCAGCTTGTTCAATCAGAGAAACCAAATCTTTACATTGAGCCTCAAATAATGTAATCGGTTTAGACAATTCTTTCTTTTTTTCTTTCCTATAGTTATCAATTTTTACTCTTATACCAGCTAATTCCTTCTGTTTTGCCTTGCAGGTTGATAAATTAGCTTCTGTTACAACTAATCCTTTATAATCCTGCAATGTGTTGCTTAAAGATTCTTTTAGTTCTTCAAAATTGATTTTAATAACCGGAACAACTTCTTTTTCAATTTTGAATTCTAAAGAAGCAGCTTCCAGAACTTCGTCTGTTTCTACATCATCCGCAAGACCTTTAATTGTTTTAATCTCAAAGTCGTGTTTTTCTTCAGGAACATTTATTTCATCTACCAGCAGGATTTTATCTTTACCCGCCATATCAGCTACAACTAAATCACCTGCGTTAACATCAATTTCACTTTTATATGTGTAAGCTCTTCCTTTAGGCTGTCCGTTATCATCTATTACCTTAACTTTTATTATCATTTAATCCTCCTATAGACCCAGGTCTGTCTTTTGTTTTGTAGGTACTTTTTCTAATCTGGTCATCAATTCTTTCCACTGTTCCATATTAAGTTCTTTTAATGCCGCAATTTCATATTCCTTACATATCTGAGCAGTTTTAACCCCTGTGCGTTTTAATTCATCTTCCAGTGCGCCTAATTGTATTCTGTCTATTACTTTACCTTTAATAGCTTGTACATCTTTTTCAGGTGGTCCAGAATCCTTATCTTGAGTCTTATTTTGTGTTTTATTTGTATGGAGTTTTTTTAAATCTTCGCTTGCATTTTGATCGGGATCGTCACCTGTTGTTATTTTATATGCTTTCATTAATGCGTATTTATCAGCATAAGTCATAGCCTTGCCAGGGGCTTTGTCTTGACTGTCAACACCATCACCATATGTCGTAGTTTCGATAAATTCACTAGGGTTGTCCATATTTACAAATCTGTACACTGTTTCAACCCTCATAAATAGCTGTGACTTTTTAAGCTTCTCTCTTGTACTATAGTCAATAGATTCGTTCTCTATGGTTCCGCTGTCTATGATGTTTCGTGTTATTGGATATGAATATACGCCATTTGCTACCTCTATAGGTTTAACAGCCTCTAATATGTCAGCTTCTCCTACAGCCTTATAGCTTGATTTACCTGTACTGACACTAAGATTTTTAGCAACTCTTTGAAGTTCGTTTGTAATAGCACTCATTTTTTGATATATATTTAATTCAGACACTTCTATTCCACCTCCACAAACTTATTGTTTTTCAACATGTAGAATGTATTTTCTTTGATTTTCTTTCCATCTACCTTTTTAGTCTTAATATTAGTTCGGTGCCAATTCCAATCTTCGTCCTGTTCCCATTCTGCTAAGGTAATCCAACATCCTTTAACACCTTTTGCTTTTCCTTCTATGCCAAGAGCAATAGCACATCCTTCAGCTAATTTCTTTCCTTCTTTAATTTCCGCACTCCCATAGTCTCCTATAGCTGTTGCTACAGCCCAATCACCCTCGGCTTGTGCCCCTGCTTGGTTTCCTGTGGCTTGTGCCCCTGC
>DFOA01000030.1:2179-27799 GCA_002381185.1 Firmicutes bacterium UBA3553
CCCCTGCTTGGTTTCCTGTGGTACTATTCTCTTTTTTCCAATCCACTTTATCTAAGATAAACTTTATTCCTGCCTCGATGATTCCTTTTAATCCTATTTCTACACCTATATGTATTTTAGAAGTAGCTACTTTACTATCACTGCCGTCTTGATCCATTTCACCACTGCCCTCTACTTCGCAAAAACGTGAACCTGCAGGAGGATAATAGTCAAATACATTCAAAGGATTTTCACAAAAGTGAAACCCCTTGCTACAAGCTTTTATGTAGCCTTCCTGTTCATAATCCTTACCTACTTCATACTGAAATCCTCTGCATTTTAAATCTTTATCAAATCCTTTATATCCCTTCATCTATTTATCCTCCGCTATTTTATTTTCATCGCCTTCAAACAGTAAATTATCTGTTATGCAGAAAAACTTTAATCCGCTTATAATGCTTGTATATTTATACTTATCACTGATAAATTTCTCTATAGAGTATTCTTTATCCTTTATTATTTCAGCAAAACTTTCTTCCCCATAAAATTGAAATGCTTCTCTTTCTGTACCTATTCCTGAAATGTTTATAATGTTTTGTTCTTCTGCTTTTAAAGTTGCTACTCTTAAATCAACTGCAACGTCAATTAATTTATTTAAGTCTTGCATGTTTCCTCCTTTTAGTGCTATAATGCACTTGAATAGTTATTTTTTATCGCCTGTTGCCGCAGGCTTCTTTTTTATTTAACCCTCTTGTTCTTAGCCAGTAATTTATACTTGAAACATCAACTCCTTCTTTCTCTGCCATTTCTTGTGCGTTTAACCCTTGAAGATATAAATTCATCCTCCTTTCGTTTGTTAATTCTCTTGTTCCTAAATTTTTTTCAATGTAATCTGCTATTACCTCAAATCCTTTGTCAGTTCTATATTTTTCAGGGATTAGCTCATCTACCTTTAACATTTGAATAAGTTCTTTCCTCGTTACATAGCCGTCTTCTCTAAAGATGTTTCTGTAGGTACTGCAAATTGCCTTTACAGTTGCACTTAACCTCATCTATATAACCCCCAATACACTGCCCAGATGACACAGTTAATCAAAAGCCCCTGGACTGCAATTGTTAATATTTCATTCAATGCCGCTGACATCATCTTCTCCTTGGATTGATTTTAAGTATTCTGGTATATCTGAATATCTAACAGGCAATATCATTGCTATTTCTTCACCATTTTGTGCATAGATTGCATTGCAAGGTCCTTTTCCGAATAACTTTGTCCCAAATTCCACACCTTCAATGAAGTCCATGTAAATTTTATTGATAAAAATGTAATTACTTGATGATTTTAAGATTACATCTTCATCCATGTTGTTTCGTTTGTTAAAAAGACCTGTGTATTTTATTTCTGTCTTTGGTACATTTTCTATAAGCTCAATAAAAGTCCTGATTTGTTCTTCTTTCATTGGCTCTACACCTTTATAGGTTAACTGCACCCCCTTTGAGATTTCTGGTATATCTTGAAACAAATTTATAAGGGTTGGGAATATACCTTTTTCTATGTGAAGGCGCTTATTTGTCCTTATCGCCCAATACCCTGTTAATAAGTAACTGTATTTTTCTGTTCTGAACCAATACACTTGTAATGACCTTGTATGTTTTAGTGCTTTACTTAAATTTTTAAAATTAATCAAATCTTTATCTCCTTTCTGTTCTATTTCTTAACTACCTGCATATACTGGTAGGTTAAGGACTTCTTATCTGTTAAAGTTTTTATAAAGAGCTTTATGCTCTTAACTTGCTTTTATATTTAAATTGAAAACTTGTGATGTTTCTGCCAGTACATTTGCTATGATACCTTTTAACTGCTCCTTCTCTTTATTGAGCTTTTCAATTTCTAGCTGCAATTCAGAAATTTCCTTTTCCAGTCTCCTGCGTTCAAGTGGATGCATTTTATCAAGCTTTATTCCTTCAAGCTCTTGTATATGTTGTTCTGTGAACTTAATACCAGGAACGTTAGGACACGGCTTTAATATCCCTTGTTTGCGCTTGTTTTCTACCGAACGAACATCGCATTGCCAACGGTCCGCTACATCTTGTTGAGTTAATAATTTAGTTGACATTTTTACCTCCTTACATTTTTGTTTGGTTATTCGTTTGGCTGATTTCCTGCTTCAAGACAAAAGGTGCTTCATATTTACTTATTATCCTTACAGCAACATCAGTCTGATTCCTTTTAATAGCCTTATAACTGGATACTCCAAATTCACGTTTTACCTGTGAATAAATATCAGAATATAACTTACTTCTTAAAGATTTGTCTGCGTATGCAGGTGATTCTTTCCCACCTAAACATTTAACGCCTGTTGTCTTAACTGCCGTTGTTATCCTGTCGCATTCAATTCCTAATAATGGAATGTCTAATTTGAAGTCTTGTAAATCTTTATTCACAGCTTCAATTTTTGCATCTTGTTCTTCCAATACCTCTAAATAAAGCTTCATTTCTTCTTTTTTAGTTAAAGGAATTTTATATGTACCTGTTTTTCTTATTGCAGGTAACACTTCAATAGCTAACCAATCTTGAAATTTTTCCGCTGTTTCATTGCTTGCTTTAAAGGCTAACTTATATACTGCTGCTTCGGGTATTAAATCCCCTTTCGCAACATCTTGCGAAATGCTTTTACCTAAATATTCATTTACTCTCGACCATCTAATTGTTACGTTGCCACTTTTGGCAACGGTAGTAAATCCTAAACACCTTGCAACCTTTTCAGCATCAAATAAAACTTCTCCGTTATCCAACATTGCTGCTACTTCAAATAAATTGTTTTTAAAAATTTTCATTTCACTCATCTTTATTGCTCCTTTCTTTTTACATATTTTGACTTCTGTGTTATAATCTCCTTATCAGAACTGCCATTCTGAAATATTACGAAAGGAGATGTTTACATGTTTAAATCTACTAAAGAATTTGATTCTGCCATTAAAGAAATACTAGTTGCAATTTGTAATGGCGAAAGAATAAATTCTATTAAAACAACTTTACAATATGATGATTTTAATGAAGCCTTAGTAGAATGTGTTGACCGAAAATATTTAAGTGGTGCATCGTATCAGCGTGCTGAAGACGGTACTCCGCATTTCCAAGGCGAAAATATCCGTGTCTCATATTCTGGCTTATCTTTTTTAGAATCTAAGTAAAGTAAAACTTATTCAACGTGGACAGGCGTTCTTGCTGATATTATGTTTTTTGTTGAATCAAGTACACTGTCCACATCGCTCATCTTTACACTGTGCTTTTCTAATACCTGCGCGATGTCTTTTGCCACTTCGATTATGTCGATGTATTCAATTTTGTTGATTTGTTCCATTTTCCTTACCTCCTTAGTTTTTATAGTGTGGATTAGTTGAAACGTTTTTGGAAATATTCATCCGTTCTGCTTAAATCAACCCTTATGCCTTTGCGTTTGCCTGTCCGTTTAACTGGGAAATCTTTAGCGTTTACAAGTTGATAAGCATAACTTTCACTTAAATCGTAATGTTCTTGAAACTTTGCTACCGTTACCCAATTCTCTTTCGTTACTTCTTTAGCCATTTAATCACCCCTTTAGCCGACTTTCTTCTGTTCTATGACAGGTAAGACATTATTTCTTTTTAATAAGCTGTAAATAAACATTCTACCTTTCTGCGTCCATTTTGTATTCATTTTCACGTCGGGTCTACCGTCACTTCTCGTTATATTAATTGTGTGTGAATGGGTATATCCTTTATCGTGATATTCTTTGTACAAGAGCCACTGACCACTTTGCTTATACTGAACGCCCAAGGAGTGTAATAACTCATTCATTTCTTGCCCGCTCATTCCATAATCTTTTGCTATCTGCGTTATTGTTACGAGTCCTGGATTCTTGAGTATCGTATCCATATAATCAGCTTTGGGTTTCAGTTCGCCGATAATCTGTTTTTGCTGACTGTTCTCAAGTTGCAACGTCTGTCTTTCTTCCTGCTCTACTATCCAAGCCTTTGCTCTTTCGATTGGGTCTGCTATCATATAACTGTCTAATTTGATAAGATTGCTTTCCATTTCATGAAAGCGGTTAATGTATTTAGCTGTAAATACTGCTCCTTTCTGCCCGGTTAGTTTGTGAGCTATAAATTCACATCCCTTCTTTGTTACCTGATAGTTAGGTCTACTCTCTCCCTTAGCGTCTATGTAGGTGCTTTCGGCAAAGAAATCTAACGGGCTGACATTTGAGCCGGTTAAAAATTCGTTGTAATTTCTAATATCAGCTAATAAATTCTTGTGTTGCTTTTCTACCATTTCAGCCACTTCTCGGCTGTCGATTGAATGGTTTTTTATCTGTAGTTCGTTCATTGCTCCCCTCCTTTTTCTCTACATTTTGTAGATTTAATTCTCAAAAAAAATTTCATTAACGCTTAAATTTAATGCGCCCGCAATATCTTTAGCCTTGCCTATAGAAATTTTTTCAGGATTCTCCTCCCAACTTGCATAGGTATTTACGTGAACGCCTATCTTTTCAGCCATTTGAGTTTGAGTCAAGCCCTCGATAAGTCTACGCTGCTTTAAGGTTAGTTTTTGTATCAAATTATCACTTCCTTATCTTTTGTTTATTAATATATCTGAATTATACTCTATGTTTTGTAGAATGTCAATAACTTTTTCTACAAAATGTATATTTTTTTGTTGACCTAATTCTACAATTAGTATATAATGCAATTATAAACTACGAGGTGATTAATAAATGGGGATAGGTAAGAACATTAAAAGATTTAGAGAATTAAATAATTTAACTCAGGACGAATTAGGTGAAAAAATAGGCGTTAGTGGCAAAACAGTTTCAAGCTGGGAATTAAACAGAACAGAACCTAAGATGGGAATGATTGAGAAATTAAGCAATTATTTTGGTTGCGATAAATCCGAATTAATAGGTGAAATTGTAAAATCTGATGAATACTACTTGAACGAAGACACAAAGCAAATAGCTCAAGAAATATTTGAAAATAAAGAATTAAGAGCGCTATTTGACGCAACAAGAAACGCAAAGAAAGAGGATTTAAAACTAGTATATGAAATGATTAAAAGGATGAAAGGCGACGAATAAGAGGAGCTATAGTTATGGCAGAAAACTATACTATAATATTAAAGGACATGCCTACAACAGTTAGGGCTATCACAGTAAAGAACGAGGATGATTCATACACAATTATAGTAAATAGTAAATTGAACTATGAACAGCAACATATTTCCTTTGAACATGAAATACATCACATTCAAAATTGCGATTTTGAAAAGGTTTGCGAAATCAATGATATAGAATATGAAGCTCATAAGTAACAGAAGGAGGATAGCATGGCTAAACAAAAGAAAAGAGCTGACGGACGGTATTGTAAAAATATAACACTTGGAAGGAATGACGATGGAAGCCTCAAGCGAAAAATGATTTATGCTAATACCCAAAAAGAGCTAGAGTTAAAAGTAGCCGAATTGTTATTACAGGTTGATAAGGGCACAATTATTGATGATAAAAACAAAACAGTCGGTAAATGGGCAGATGAATGGCTAGAAGCATATACTTCTAATTTTAAAGAAAGCACTAAAACTAATCATAAAAGAATGATAAATAAATATATTAAACCAAATTTCAAAGACATACGTTTAAAGGATTTAAAGCAATATCAGGTACAAAAAGCATTGAACGATATTAAAGCTGCAAGTGTTCCGCAAAATTTTTTAACCACGCTTAATAAAATATTAGATAGCGCAGTTGAAAATGATATGATAATTAAAAATGTGGCCAAAAAACTGTCGGTTAAACGATATGAGGTAGAAGCAAAAGTTCCGTTAACCAACGAACAAATAAATATTATAGAAAATACGGATTTTATACTGCAGGATATTTGTGTTTTTTTAATATATACAGGATTGCGCATCAGCGAATTAATTAATCTTGTGTGGTCTGATATTAATTTGAAGAAGCTCGCTATTAAAATACATGGTGATGTTAAGACTGCAAAGAGCAATAGAACAATCCCAATATTTGAGCCAACTCTCAAGATATTAAAAAAGTTTGACAAAAATAGAATCAAAAACATAGACGCCAAATCAGATTATGTATTCTTGATTAATGGTGTAAAATGTAGCATAAGCGATTTAAGCAATAAAAGATATGAGTGTTGTGAAACTGTTGGCTTTGACTTTACGTATCATCAGCTACGTCATACATTCGCGACTATATGCTATAATGCCAAAGTAGATATCAAACAAGCCCAAGAATGGCTTGGACATGCTTCTTTTAGCACAACAATGGATATTTATACCCACCTCGACGAACAAAATAAAAAGAATGCCACTTCGAAAATTAAAAAATATCTGAAATCCATCTGACAACATATTGACAACAACGTATAAGAGAAAATAGCCAAGAATATAAGGTATATACAATTCGATTTCCTGTTGGTATTTCAATAACTATTCAAAATAACATGTATATTTCGATACTTGTCAAATAACCCCTTAAAAATTCTATGTAATTTTTTGATTCTTCAATATTCATAATAAACTTATTCTTGAGCATATTAAGAACAATAGATGAACAATTGCTGAACGGTTGGTGAACAATTGCTGAGCTATAGGTAAACAATTGTTGCAATGTGCCTCCGGCACATTGTATTCAATTGTTCAGCAATGTTCAGCTAAAGTTCAGTTATCATTCAAAGGGTGATGTTATGAACAAAAAAACCAGATCAATACTATTAATGCTGTTTTCTGCATTTACTTTTTCATCAATGCAAATAATTGTAAAACTTCTGCCGGACATACCTTTGATGGAAAAAGTATTTTTCAGGAATTTTATAAGCCTGGTAATATCTTATATTATTCTCAAAAAAAATAATTTAAGTTATTTCGGAAATAAAGAAAACAGAAAATATCTGTTCCTCCGATACTTATTCGGGTTTACAGGCATTGTACTGTTTTTTTATGCCACAACACAAATGTTGGCAGCTGACGCTGCCATACTGAATAAACTGTCTCCGGTTTTTGTAATAATTCTTGCTCACTGCTTTCTTAAAGAAAAAGTTAATAAAACAAAAATTATTGTTCTGATAATATCGATATTAGGGTCATTACTAGTTATAAAACCCCAATTTAATTCATCAATGCTTCCTGCCGCGGCAGGTTTCGTATCAGCCGTGCTTTCAGGAGCAGCCTATGTTTTTATCACAAAAATAGGCACCAATGAAAGTATTTATACAACTGTTTTTTATTTCTCACTTTTATCATCTTTAAGCTGCATTCCTTTTTTTGCTGTAAATTTTGTAATTCCAAATCTATATGAGCTTTTTATGCTCATTTCACTGGGAATACTTGCAGCTTTTGGTCAAATAGCATTGACTTCTGCATACAACGGATGTGAGGCATCAGAAGTTTCAATTTACGATTATTCAAATATTATTTTTTCTTCTTTGCTTGGATATTTGTTTTTATCAGAAATTCCCGATATATTCAGCATAATGGGAGGCTTCTTAATATTGTCTGCTTCCGTTATTTTATATATTCAAACAAAAAAGAACAGAAATTAAATTTCCTTGCCTTCTATAGGGCTTGACATTATTATATAAGTTTCAGTATTGCCGTAAAATTGTATTTTACCCACAAGTTCCTCTAAATGAGTCATTTCTCTTAAATACGCCTTCATGATCATGCTGTGAGGCCCTGTGACGTGGTGGCATTCAACTATTTCTTCAGCTCCATTTGCAAACTCAAGGAAGTTTTCCTGCTTTTCAGGCTTTATTGACGCATTAATAAGCACACATATAGGCTTGCCCACCTTTTCATTATTTATTACAGCCTTGTACCTCTCAATTACACCGTCATCTTCAAGCCTCTTAACTCTTTCAGCTACTGCCGGGGGACTTAAAGACACCTCTTTGCCTAATTCTTTCATTGAAATTCTTCCATCTTGCTGTAAAATGCTGATAATTTTATAATCTGTCTGGTCCATTGTTCTCCCGCCTTGTTTTATTAGTTATATTTCAAAAACTTCTTTTTATATTCTTGTATTTTGTAAAAAACTCTTATCTAAATTATGTACAAATACATTTTGCCATGTTATTATACTATCAAAAGTTAAAATATGCAAGATATATTAAATAATTTGATTCAAATAATAGTTTTACTATCAAAATATTTTATTTTCAAATTATTGTATACAACCTACTTTATGTATGTTATTATGTCATAAGTGTATTGCTTATTGTTTTGCTTCACACCGATACAATAAATACAGCAGATAAAGAGTCTGTCTTTGTTTTCATTATCGTATTTATTATATCATACATACATAAACGGATTCAAGAAAAAGCTTAGTGTGATATGCTGAACGATTTAATTTTACAATTTTATTCGATATTAAATAATATTAGTTTTTAATGATAATAATATTAAAGAATTATTTAAGTGGAGGAAATATGTCTAAACTAAAAATTACCGAAACATCTCTTAGGGATGGGCATCAATCATTGATTGCAACAAGGTTAACTACGGACGAAATGTTACCTATACTGAAAGAAATGGATAACGCCGGATTTTATTCAATGGAAGTTTGGGGCGGTGCAACATTTGATACAGCCTTAAGATTTCTGAACGAAGATCCTTGGGAAAGACTCAGAAAAATAAGAGCAAACGTTAAAAACACCAAACTTCAAATGCTTTCCAGAGGACAAAACCTGCTGGGATATAAAAATTATTCTGACGATCTTGTGGAAAAATTTTTAAAAAACGCAATTTATGAAGGAATTGACATTGTAAGAATATTTGATGCACTGAACGACATCCGTAATCTTCAAAAATCTATGGAAGTAATAAAAAAAGAAGGAGCGCACTGCCAATGTGCAATATCCTACACCATAAGCCCAGTTCATACAACCGAATATTATTTAAATTTAATTAAGGAATTTGAAAACGCAGGAGCAGATTCAATATGCATAAAGGATATGTCCGGAATTCTTCTGCCTTATGAAACATATAATCTTGTAAAAGCAATAAAAGAGGTCACAAAACTTCCTGTGGAGTTCCACACGCATTGCACAAGCGGCGTAGCTCAAATGTCAATGTTAAAAGCAGTAGAAGCAGGAATTGATATAGTCGATACAGCGATATCACCTTTATCGTCTGGAACATCTCAGCCGGCTACAGAATCACTTGCTTTAAGCTTAATAGGAACAGAAAGAGATCCCGGACTCAATCTGGACAGCTTAAATAATGCTGCCGATTACTTTAAAGATGTTATGAAAAAATACCAGGATGACGGCACATACAACATCAAAGTATTGATGACTGAACCTAAGACACTTCAGTATCAAATACCCGGAGGAATGCTTTCAAACCTTATATTCCAAATGAAATCATTAAACGCAAGCGATAAATATGAAGCAGTCCTTGCAGAAGTTCCTAAGGTAAGAGAAGACTTGGGATTCCCGCCTCTTGTAACTCCTATGAGTCAGATGGTAGGAGCTCAGGCAGTGTTCAATGTTATATCAGGTGGAAGATACAAAATTATTCCTACAGAAATTAAAAATTATGTAAAAGGATTGTACGGAAGGCCTGCAGCCCCAATATCTGATGAAATTAGGAAAAAAATAATCGGGGATGACGAAGTTATAACAATACGTCCTGCGGATTTACTTACGGACGAATATGAAAAGCTTAAAGCAGAAGTAGGCCGCCTGGCTAAATCAGAGCAGGATGTACTGTCCTATGCATTGTTCCCTCAGGTAGCAAAGGATTTTTTTGAGAAAAGAAACAACCTTTTATTAGTCTAATTAAATCATAAAAACTCTCTGCAAATAACTATACAGAGAGTTTTTATGATGCTTTTTTATTATATTCTCATAGAAATATACTTATAGATTGCTATAATCAATTTTTTTAATGTGCATATATTAATATTGAATAAAAATAAACTCACCTAAAACATGACTTCATTGTTTGACAAAAAAGAATTTAATGGAGGTCAACGAATAAATATGTCCAAACACCGCAAAAAAATTGATAATATAAATAAATTGCAATTTTTTCCTCTTACACCTGTTATTACTGTCCCATCGCATATTATAGTTCATTTAGGCGCTCCTGATGAAGAAGCTGAAAACGTGGACGTTCCTTTTATAGATTATATAAAAAATGTCGCATCAAGTGAATTATATCCAACATGGCCTGAAAAAGCCTTAAGGGCAAATATACATGCTATAGTGTCGATTGCAATGAACAGAATATTTACGGAGTGGTACAGGTCCAGAGGATATAATTTTGATATTACTAATTCTACACAGTTTGATCAGTCATATGTATATAATAGAGGTATATACGAGCCCATCAGCTTAATTGCAGATGAAATATTCACCCAGTACATCGTAAGAGAAGGGCAGGTTCAGCCCTTATTTGCACAATTTTGCGACGGCAGGATATCTCAGTGTAACGGTTTATATCAATGGGGAACAGTAGAACTGGCAGACCAGGGATATACTACGCTGGAAATTTTGAGGTATTATTACGGAGAAGATGTAAACATAGTTACGGATGCACCTGTTGGAGGTGTTGAACCCACATATCCGGGAGAGCCTTTGAATCCCGGCAGCTCAAATTTAGATGTATTAAGAATGCAATTTTACCTAAACAGAATAAAAGTAAACTTTCCTGCAATTCCACAAATCTTCCCATTAGATGGGTATTACGGCGAAAATACGGAAGCTGCCGTAAGAACATTCCAGAGAACATTCAATTTGCCCGAGACCGGCATAATTGATCAATCAACCTGGTATAGAATAACCAATATTTACGGAGCCGTTACAAAACTGTCGGAATTAGCTTCTGAAGGTATTCAGCTAAGCCAATGGGCAGATATCAGTTCTGAAGTCTATCTCGAAGGTGATGTCCGTCCTGGAGTTGAAATCATACAATATGGTTTAGAAGTGCTGAGTACATATTACCCAACCATACCCGATGTGGCAATCACAGGAATATTCGACTCACAAACAAGAGATGCTATTATTGCATTTCAAAAAACAATGAATCTGCCGCCTACCGGAAATATAACCCCAGAAACCTACAGAATCTTATATGACAATGTATACGGCATACTTGACACTCTCCCTCCCGAAGCTATATACCTGCCATACCTGAGGTGGACCGGCATAGTATATGGTCTGGGGCATGAATCCCCGGTTGTATATCTCATCCAGGAAATGCTTTCATATATTTCCCTGATAATCCCTGCCATACCTACAATCGAGTCTAACGGAATTTACGACGAAGCTACTGAGGAGGCTGTACGGGCATTTCAAAATGTGGAGGGTATAGAACCAACTGGAGCCGTAGATGAGGAAACCTGGTACAAAATTGAGGATGTATACAGACGCCAGAGATTCGGTAATGTGGGAACAAATTTATTTACGGATATAGCTAAGCCAAGTTTATAATACTTTTAATTTCTCAGCCAAGTTATCAAAATCTTCTGAACAATTTAAAAAGATTTTATTATTTGTGTTCAACATATGATGACTGGCGCAAGCACATTTACATCCATTAATTATTAATATTCCGTCATAAAATACATGCTCCTTAATCGGTTCAAAATCAATTTCGGAATATTTAATAATTATCTCATTAACCAACTCAGTTCTATTATATTTTGGATTGCACCCACCGCAATATTTTATGCCGATTTTCATAGTTGCCTATAGTTCCTTATTTAGAATTTTTTTTGCAAAATTAATTAAGTCATCACTTACATCGTTAACTAATACAACTTGCTCTACTTCGGATACGTATTTTTTTACTTCTTTTTCTATAATTGATTCAACTGTGAACTTAGCTGATGGGCAGCTGCCGCATTGTCCTGTAAGAGATATTTCTAACGTTCCATTATCAAAAGAAATAACCCTTACGTTACCGTAATGCTTTAAAAGCTGCGGCCTTACATATTTTTCTAATACATCTTCTATTTTATCTATCATACAATCTCCTTCCTAAAAAACATGCCTGGAACTGCTTTTAGGTTCCAGGTTAATATTCTTAATTCTCAAAAAGGTCAAAATCACAATTAACTTGCAATTTCAACCTCTTATTTTTATGCCTCTTATAATTTAGCCTGTTATTTTAACATTAAGCTGTCTGTCACTTCAGCATCTCTTTTTAAGAATTTCCTGCAGACAGTTCATTATTGTTAATCATTAATAGCAATGTTGAACAATTCTACATATTCCTTCTTAGTCATAGGTCTTGGATTGCTTGGTGTGGAGCCGTTTTCTTCTGACATTTGTGCCAGTCTGTCTATATCTTCCGCTTTTATACCAATGTCTTTCAATGTAGGCAATTTTATGTCCTTAACCATCTGTTTAACAATTTCAACAGCATCCTTTGCAGCCTGTCTGTCATCTGAAGCTGTAGAGCCCATTACTCTGCCTATTCTTGCATATGTGTCAACAGCGTGGTCAAGGCTGTATTCCATAACGTAAGGAAGAAGTATCGCATTGCAAACGCCGTGAGCCGCATCATACAAGCTTCCCATAGCTTCTGCCATGCAGTGAACTGAAGCCACGTCGGAATGGCTGAATGCTATACCTGCAAGTGTACTTCCTATAAGCATACCGGATCTTGCGTCCATGTTTGAAGGATTGAATACTGCTTCACGAATGTTTTCAGAAATAAGTTCGATAGCATATAATGCGCAGGCATCAGAAATAGGTTCAGAAACTGTACATGAATATGCTTCTATAGCATGAGTCAATGCATCTATTCCTGTAGCAGCAGTTGTTGAAGCAGGCAATGAAACCAGCATATCAGGATCAAGCAATGCTACTTTAGGTCCAAAGTATTGGCTTTTTACTGTTTTCTTAAATGTTTCAGTTGTATCTGTTATTACTGAAGAGAAAGTAACTTCACTTCCTGAGCCTGCAGTTGTAGGAATAACTATAAACGGCTGAACCGGTCCTTTTACTTTCCATCTTCCGTAGTAATCTTTCAATGATCCGCCGTAGCTGATTATTGCTGATGCTGCTTTTGCTGCATCTATAGGGCTTCCTCCGCCAAGAGCAATTATACCGTCAGTTCCGTTTTCAACGGCAAATTTAGCTGCTTCTTCTACGTTATAATCCTTCGGATTTGCTTCAATCTTATCAAATACAGCGTATTCCATTCCTGCATTGTCAAGATGTACTGTAGCTTTCGGAAGAAGAACCTTTCTTGTACTTCCGCTTCCTGTAATAAACAGCGGTTTTTTAACGCCTAATTCTTTTAATATTTCAGGTAATCTTGCAACACTTCCTTTGCCGTATTCAATTTTTGTAGGCATTTCAAATGAAAATGGATTTGTTATGTTTTTGTTCATGTTAATTCTCCTTAGAATTTATTGTTTTGTATGTATTTCTTAGCAGTATATATTCCAAGACTATCTTGGAACATATACTGTGTACACCAATTTAATATGCTTTTCTTATATATGAGTCTATTCTCTTTACGGCTTCCTTTAAATTCTCATCGGAATTTGCAAATACCATACGGAGATATCCTTCTCCCATTTTACCAAAGGCAGAGCCTGGCACAGTAACTACACCGGCATTCTTTAACAGCTCCTCTGCAAATTCTTCTGAGGTCTTGCCAAAGGATTTAATATTTACAAATGCATAGAAGCTTCCCGGAGATTTCTTGCATGTTATTCCCGGTATGTTGTTCAGACCGTCAATCAATATGTCTCTTCTTCTGAAATAATCGCTGTACATTCTGTCAACTTCTATGCGGCTTCCTCTGATAGCTTCAAGGGCAGCTTTCTGCGTGAAGGTTGAAACGCATGATACAAGACCTTCCTGCAGCTTCGGCATTACGGATATTATATCTTTATTCCCAAGAATAAATCCAATTCTCCATCCGGTCATTGCATGAGTTTTTGAAAAGCTGTTTATTACAAGTACTCTGTCCCTGATTTCCGGAATCTGTGCAATGCTGAAATATTTAATCCCGTCAAAAATCAGCTTGTCGTATACTTCATCGGAAATAACTATCAAATTGTACTTGTCTGCTATTTCACCTACTTTCAATATTTCATCTTTTTCCAGCACAGATCCAAGCGGATTGCTGGGGGAATTTAACAAAATGGCTCTTGTTTTGGGAGTTATTGCTTTCTCTATATCTTCTGCCCTGATATTAAAGTCGTTTTCTTCATAAATAGGCACTGAGACTGGTACAGCTCCGGCCATCATAACCTGTCCGATATAATTTGGGAAACATGGGTCCGGAATCAGGACCTCATCTCCCATATTTACCGTCGCAAGCAATGATAAATAAATAGCTTCCATACCGCCTACAGTTATCATGATATTTTCATAATTGTAGTCTTCAGAGTATTTTGTGTATTCTTCAGCTATGGCCTCTCTCAGTTCCTTCAGACCAGCATTTGGACAGTAGTGAGTAAAACCGTCATCAATGGCTTTTTTTGCAGCCTCTTTGATGTTAACAGGTGTATCAAAATTAGGCTCTCCCACCGTAAGCTTTATAGCATCAGGATATTTGTCCGCTAAATCGAACATTTTTCTGATACCTGAAGCAGGATAAAACTTTGCTACATTAGATAAATAATTCATTTAATCCTCCATATAAAATCGTTAATTATAACTATGCTTCGACACATTCTGTTTCTTGTGACATTCTAAGATATCTTTTATATCTGTACTCTGCATCTTTCTTAGCCTTTTCAAACAGCTTGTCAGCCATATCCGGAAATGCTTTATACAGAGATGAGTATCTTACTTCACTCATCAGGAATTCCTTAAAGTCCTTAGTAGGTTCGCCGGAATCAAGAATAAACGGATTTTTGCCTTCTTCTTCAAGCAGAGGATTATATCGGTACAATGTCCAGTACCCGGCTTCTACGGCTTCTTTTGCCTGAGTCTGTGATTTACCCATACCTGCCTTCAATCCGTGATTTATACAAGGCGAGTAGGCAATAATCAGAGACGGCCCCGGATAGCTTTCTGCTTCCATAATTGCTTTGAGAGTTTGATTTTTATCAGCTCCCATAGCTATCTGCGCTACATATACATATCCATAGCTCATAGCCATCATGCCTAAATCTTTCTTTCTTGTCTTCTTGCCGCTTGATGCAAATTCAGCAATAGCTGCTGTCGGTGTTGCTTTAGATGACTGACCTCCTGTATTTGAGTAAACTTCTGTATCGAAAACCAATACATTCACATTTTCTCCCGATGCAAGCACATGGTCCAATCCGCCGTAACCGATATCATAAGCCCATCCGTCACCGCCAAATATCCAATGAGACCTCTTAACCAGGTAATCTTTATTATCATAAATATCATTAAGAAGCCTATTGTTTCCCTTTTCTTCTTCTAATGCAAGAATTAATTTTTCTGCACGGTCTCTTGTACCGTCACCATTGTCAAACCCTTCAAGCCATTCCTGCAATGCTTCTTTAAGCTTCTTGCTTTCTGTAGTTTCTGTAGTTTCAATAGCTTCGATAACCTTTGATTTTGTAGCGTTTCTTATTTTCTGAGCTCCCAAGAACATACCGAAACCATATTCCGCATTATCCTCAAACAATGAGAATCCCCAAGATGGTCCCTGACCCTTATGGTTTGTTGTATATGAAACCTGTGGTGAACCTCCCCATACTGTAGAGCAGCCTGCAGCATTGGAAATCATCATTCTGTCACCAAACAATTGAGTTACTAATTTTGCATATGGTGTTTCACCGCAGCCGGCACATGCACCTGAAAATTCAAGAAGAGGTTTCTTAAATTGGCTTCCCTTAACTGTTTTTTCGATATTCTTTGGAATTTCCTTCGGAATTATGTCCTTTACAAAATTCCAATCATTAATATATTGTTCTCTGTTTGGAGCTAACATCTTCATTTCTATTGCTTTTTCTTTAGCAGGACATATATTTACACAGCTTCCGCATCCGGTACAGTCCTGAGCAGAAATCCCAAGATGATATTTCATTTCTTTAAGCCCTGTTGCATTAACAGCTGCAAATGCCGCAGGTGCGCCCTTCAATTCTTCTTCTGTAAGAAGTGTGGGTCTGATAACACTATGAGGACATACATATGAACATTGATTGCACTGTATACATTTGTCGGAATTCCATAATGGAACTTCAATTGCAATCTCACGTTTTTCCCATGCAGTAACACCTAACGGGAATGAACCATCCTCACGGTTTGTAAATGTGCTTACCGGTAATTTATCTCCTTCCTGCCTGTTCATAACTCCAATGATTTTCTCGATAAATTCAGGCATTTCAACAGATTTTTCGGCATGTTTATCAACAGCGTTTTTCCATGATTCAGGTACATTTACCTTTTTCATGCTGCCAAAGCCCTTATCAACAGCAAGGCAGTTCATATCTATTATGTTTTGACCTTTATTGCCGTATGATTTTTCTACTTCATTTTTTAGGTATTTTGCAACATCTTCAACCGGAATAATATTAGCCAGTTTGAAAAATGCGGCCTGCATTATCATGTTGATTTTTCCGCCAAGCCCAATTTCCTTAGCAATATCAACAGCATCTATTATATAGAATTCTACATCATTCTCAACAATACCTTTTTTCAGGGACGCCGGAAGCTGTTCTTCAAGCTCTTCTTCGCTCCAGATGCAGTTAAGCAGGAATTTGCCACCTTTCTTTATTCCTGCCAATAAATCATACTTATTCACATAAGCCTGGTTATGACAAGCAATAAAATCTGCTCTGTTGATAGTATACGGCTCTTTAATAGGAGATTTACCAAATCTGAGATGTGATATAGTAAGTCCTCCGGATTTCTTCGCATCATATTCAAAATATGCCTGAGCATAAAAATCAGTATTGTCACCAATTATCTTTATTGCAGATTTATTAGCGCTGACTGTTCCGTCTGAACCGTATCCCCAGAACTTGCACGCAATTGTTCCCTGCGGAGTAGTATCTATGCTTTCTGCTGCTAACGGCAATGATTTAAATGTAATGTCATCAACTATGCTTACAGTGAAATCATTCTTGGGATTATCAAGCTTCAGATTGTTAAATACAGCCATGGCATCATCCGGTTTGAAATCCTTTGAACCCAAGCCGTACCTTCCGCCCACGATCAGAGGAGTATTTTCTGCATTATAAAATGCATTTTTAACATCCAGATACAACGGTTCTCCATTTGCTCCCGGTTCTTTTGTCCTGTCAAGAACAGCTATTTTCTTAACTGTCTTCGGAATCTGGCTGAGCATAAATTCAGCACTGAAAGGTCTGTAAAGATGAACTTCAAGAAGACCAACTTTCTCGCCTCCGGCATTGAGATAGTCAACAACCTCACTTATGGTTTCACAGCCTGAGCCCATTGCAATAATTATATTTTCTGCATCTTCAGCACCGTAATAATTAAACAGTTTATAGTTTCTTCCCGTCAGCTTATTGATTTCGTCCATATATGACTGAACAATTCCCGGAACAGCGTCATGGAATTTGTTTATAGCTTCTCTCAACTGGAAGAATACATCAGGATTCTGAGTTGTTCCTCTGAGTACAGGATGGTCAGGGCTGAGAGAGCGGTTCCTGAATTCTCTTAAAGCAGCATAATCAACAAGTCTAGCTAACTCATCATATTCCAACACTTCAATTTTTTGTACTTCGTGAGATGTTCTGAATCCGTCAAAAAAATGCAGCACGGGCAATTTCGATTTTATTGCACTTAAATGTGCAACTGCTGCCAGATCCAGTGCTTGCTGAACACTGCTCGAAGCAAGCATTGTAAAGCCTGTCTGTCTGGTTGCCATAACATCCTGATGATCCCCGAATATGCTCAGTGAATTTGATGCCAGCGAACGTGCGCTTACATGAAATACTGCCGGCAGCAATTCTCCTGCTATTTTATACATGTTGGGTATCATTAACAACAATCCCTGTGAAGCCGTATAAGTTGATGTCAATGCTCCTGACTGCAACGCACCGTGCAAAGTCCCTGCCGCTCCTCCTTCGGATTGCATTTCCTTTACCAGGACTGTATCTCCAAAAATATTCTTTCTTCCCTTAGAAGACCATTCATCCACCGATGCTGCCATCTGTGATGACGGTGTTATAGGGTATATTGCAGCAACATCGGTAAATGCATATGATGAATATGCTGCAGCTGTATTGCCGTCCATTGTTTGAGTTCTGCGTTTTGCCATTTCACTTCTCCTTGCTAATATTTGTTTTTTTAATTATCCTTCAATTTTTGCAATTGATTTTGCCAGCTCTTTCTTTGCATTGATGTTGCCCTGTCTTGATATCATTATTCTCTGAGCCTGCGGCGAACCTGCGCCGTGCATTGATTCAGTCCTGTATCCAACAGCCGCTGTTCCCAGTGTGATATTTTCTATAAGTCTCAGAACTTTGAGTCTGTCTTCAACTGAAACTCCTTCTACGCCCTGCAGATATTTTTCTATATATTTTCCTATCATAGGGTCCTTAAGATCCTTTTCTGAAGGTGCCGTAACCATTAACCCGCCTGCAATATCTTCAGCCAGCCTGGCAATCTCATACGGGAATCTTGTAATATTCTGCTTACATACATTGGCAAGCAATAAGTCTATTATATAGTTTCCTGATTCTGTTTTATGTCCCTCTGCAGAACATGCGATACCGCAGCTGTATAATGTTTCGTTAAGGTGAGTCATTTCGATCAATTTATCCTTAACGTGAGATGCCTTCTGAGCTCCGTTATAATCTGCAATAAGAGCTGCTGCACCTATTAATACATCTCCCACTCCGACCTTGCACCCGCCGTAGCTTTGTCTGTGGTATCCTGCAAATCTCTCAACCATCATACCTGAAAATTCTGTTTCGCCGTTTAAAAATAATCTGTCATTAGGAACAAATACGTCATCAAATATAAGTAATGCTTCCATACCTCCGAATTGACTGTTTCCCACATCAATCTTTGAGCCTTCCAGCTTCCTTGTATCACATGACTGTCTTCCTATAATCATCAGCACTCCTTCCGCATCAACCGGAACTGAAAATGCCACAGCATAATCTTTATCATCAGGGTTCATTGCAATGGTAGGCATTACCAAAACCTCATGAGAGTTGCATATACCTGTCTGATGTGCCTTTGCTCCTCTTACAACTATTCCGTCTTCTCTTCTTTCAACTACTCGAAGATATAAATCAGGGTCTGACTGCTTACTTGGCGGCAGTGACCTGTCTCCCTTAGGATCAGTCATTGCTCCGTCAACGGTCAGGTCATTTTCCTGAACATACTTTAAGTATTTTATAAAGTTATCATAATATTTAGTTCCAAACTTTTTATCAATTTCGTATGTTGTACTGTATACGGCATTGAATGCATCCATGCCGACACATCTTTGAAAGCAAGATGCGGTTTTTTGTCCCAGAAGCCTTTGCATTTTTACCTTTTTAACAAGGTCTTCCGTGCTTTGATGAATATGAGTAAACCTGTTTACCTTTTCTCCGGTTAAAGATGACTTGGCAGTCATTAAATCTTCATATTCCGGCATATGAGCAAGGTCATAGGTTGCCCTGACAGAATTTAACGATGGGCGTAGAATAGGATTATCAACAGAGCTTTCCACCTTTTCACCAAACATATAAATCTGCATATTCATTTTTCTGATACTTTCTATATACTGTTCCCCAGTCATTAAAGCCATTTTTTACACTCCTTATCTCTTTTATATTTTCATATAAGCAAATTCCGTGCCAAAAGAATAAAAAAAGTATATTTCCAAGGACATTGAAATTCAGCCCCTAGCCATATACTCTAAAAAAAACTATTTTACAAATATGTTGCGCTATTGCAACATCCAATTTATTGGAAATTTTATTTTTGATATTATGCTATGTTTGTAACGAAATCCTGATGTTGTAATATTGCACCATGTTGTTGCATAACTGCAACTTAAGATTTCATAATCTAAAGATACTTTTTCCTCTTTCTTACAAATGTGGATGGATCTATGCCTAATTCCTTCGCAGCACCTCTCACATTGCCGTACTTTTCATATGCCTTGAAAATCATATCCTTTTCCAGTTTTTCCAAAGCATCTGATAATTTTGGCATATGGCCTTTTCCATCATTGCTGGTTTCATATTTTTCATAATCATCTCTTGCTATATGTGCCGGCAGATTTGTCTTGTTAATAGTATCGTCCACAGATGTTACCACAAGCATTTCGATTAAATTGCGTAGTTCTCTCACATTACCCGGCCAGCTATATTCATATAAGTATTTCATTGCTTCTTTCGAAACAGTTTTTTCCATGTTATATTTTTCATTATAAACTTTCAGGAAATATTCAGCCAATGGAATTATGCTGCTTTTTCTCTCTCTTAAAGGAATAACCTTAAGCTGCACCACATTAAGACGATAGAACAAATCCTCCCTGAACAGCCCCTTTTCGACCATTCCTTCTAAGTTCCTGTTAGTTGATGCAATTATCCTGACATCAACCTTTATTGTATCATTGCTGCCAACCTTTTCAAATTTGCCATCCTGAAGTACCCTCAGCAGTTTTACCTGCATGTTTAATGGTAGTTCTCCGATTTCATCAAGAAGCAGGGTTCCATTATTGGCTGCTTCAAAAATTCCCATCTTTCCGCCTTTTACCGCTCCTGTAAACGAACCTTCGGCATAGCCGAAAAACTCTGACTCTATGAGATTTTCAGGTATAGCTCCACAGTTTATTTTAATAAACGGTTTATTTTTCCGAAGACTGTTATTGTAAATATATTTTGCAAATAATTCTTTTCCGGAACCGGATTCTCCCATTATGAGTATTGTTGTATCAACTCTTGCAACTCTCTTTGCAAGCAATAAAAGATTAAGCATATTCTCATCTTCCGCAATTATATATTCGTCACTTGCCAATTGTAATTTTAATTCTTCTATAATGCCCTTATATTTAATGCTTTCATCTTTTCTTTGATTTTCCTTTTCCTGCAGCTCCTTCAACTCAGTAATATCTCTTACATTAGTTACAATCATTTTAATTTCGCCGTTCTCGTCAAAAAATGGCGTACTGGTTACCAATGCGCTTTTTCCGCTTTTAAATGATTGATAAACTGTCTTGGCTCTTTTATTTTGCAAAACCCAAAAAGAAGTTACCTCAGACATTGTGCCGTTGTTAACCAGCTCTGCCATATTGCGCCCCATAAGTTCCTCTCTTTTTAGACCCGTTATTCTTTCATAGCTTTTATTTATCAATATCGTATTGGCATCACCGTCAGTCACATATATTCCGTCAAATGATGTTTCTATTATCATTTCAAGAGTATTTATATAATTTTCATCCTTAGTTGTTATCTCCATTTTATTACCTGTAGCATGGCAGCATATATGCTATACCCTTTCCTGATATAATAAAAAAGTAATTCTTAACAGTTTCATAATAATCGGTATTTCTGAAATTGTCAAAGATTCTTCAGCTGATTCTGCAATAAAACCCCCACTATATCGGCAAACCTCTCAAGAGTGTTTATTCTTACAAAATTATGTCCGTAAATTCTTTTTGCTGATAATAAATCCTCATCTTCACCGGTAAAGACACACATAATGGTATTGCCCTTCATAATTCCCTTTTTGACTTCATAGGCAGTATCATTGACCCCTTTGATTCCGGAATATTCAGTTCGTTTCGGAATGATTCCCGTGCCCGGATTTGTTTCTATGTCATTTGGCTTGCAGTCAGAAAGAACAATAAGTATTTTATTTTCGCTCTGAGCATTTCCCATCATATGAAGCGCCGTTCTTACTGCCAAACCGTCACGGTTGCAGCCTGAAGCTCGGTAGTTGAAAATTTTATCATTTTTATCAATCTCTTCGTAATCTCTGAATAGATTTATAATTGTGTAGCCCCTGAGACTGCAGAATGAATAAACCTTAACCGGTATCTGACAGCGTGTAAGGCTTTCAGCAATGATGTAGCCCTGAGCCGCAATAATCTCCTGCCTTTCGCATTGTGATGCAGAGCAGTCAAGCAATATATCAACAGTAATGTTTCCTATATCATTTTTTAAATCTTTACTGAAAATTTTGTTGTCGTTAACATGGATGTTTCTCCATATCTTGTTTGCATCCAGCTTTCCATATTTGGCCCTTACAATAGATGAATCAAAATTAACAAGCATTGTATTTCTGATTTTATTTGTAAGATTTAATATACTGTTGTTATTTCTTGCATAATTGTCGTAATAATAGTTAATATTGGATTCATTTTGTTCCTTGGCAACCTTGTTATTATAGGCAGCATCAACATCATTTAAAGCTGACTCGTCAAACTCTCCACGTGTAATGTGCAGACGTGCTTTTTTATGGTTGCCCGTACATAAAGACTGTTCAAGTACGTTTATTTTGTGTTCAGGCAGGATTGAAACACCATAGTATTTCTGTATATATCCTCTGTCTGTATTAGTTCTTTTCCCTGTTAATTTATGAATATTAAAATTAATGTTCTTATTATCTTCATCTTGCTCAAAATAGAAATCTCTTGTAGTTTCGGCAGATTCCACAACAAGGTTTTTCATAAGTGAATATCCTTGATTTTCTGTCTTTTCTTCTTTTTCTTCAGCCGGTACTGTTGGAGTAGTTTTTTTCTTCTCTATATACTGCTTTAACGAAACTTCATAGCTGCCTGCCCTGAACTTAAAATGTTTTTTAATTATTTCATTCATTCTAAGAACAATCTGCTCGGTATCCATGTGTTCGTCAAATTCAAGCTCATTTAAGATGTTGAGAACCTGCGCTTCTGCATCGGGATTTTCTCCCAATACCTTTTTGTAATGGGCTTTTCTTATTTCGTTCAATATGGCCCTTTCCGAAGAAGGTATCTCACCGTTCAATACCTTTTTTGAATAATTCCTGCGAAGATTCTTTAATGCAGGCCTTTCTTTTTTTCCCTTGTGATATGTGCTGTTTTCTAATCCAATCCAGGTCAGATTCTCGTAAAATTCGTGGTCCGAGTCTGTTCTGAGATAGTTGAAAAAGCTTTTTAAAAGCTGATAGTCATAGTATTTATAAACAGCGCCGATTATATAATTGCGATATATATCTGCTTTGCCGTTTTCATCATAACCCTTGGATTCAGGCTGAAATGAATAGTCTTCAGACGCATTCCAGATTATATTAAGAGCTCTCTTCTTTTCATCTCTTTGTCTTATCATTAGTCCTTAAAAATTTCATTCCTTTCAAGTTTTTCAGGTATCCTTAAACCTATGACGTCCTCAACAAGTTTTCTTTCAAAATCATCAAAGGATTTATTTGTTATTCCCATGTTAAGAGCCTTGTTAGCCTCAAGTCCCTTGTCCATTAGACTTATTGCGGAAACAAGTCCTCTTAAATCAACAGATTTAGTAGAAATTTCCGAATTTTCGCTCTTGAGCTTCAAATCCTGAAACAGTCCTATAAATTGTTCAAGATATTGGTCATTAATATTAGGAAATTCTTTTATAAGCAATTTTTTTAAATTTTCAGTTGACATTGCAGGCATATTTATTACCATAAAGCGTGATGTCAAAGCTTCGTTAAGCTCTCTTGTTCCTGCATAGCCGTAATTCATCGTAGCAATGAATCTTACAGCATCATGCAGTGCAATTTTGTCATATCCGGGAACATCAATTATTCTTCTGTAGTCAAGAGTAGCATGAAGTACTGCCATGGAATCATTTTTTGCCATGTTTATTTCATCTAATACTCCGAATCCTCCCCATTTCGCACATTCATAAATAGGTCCGTGCCTGAAAACAACTTGACCGTTTTCAAATGTATCAGTACCTATCAATGTTGAAGAGTCCGTGTTCACATGAAATGAAACATCCCACTTGGGTCTTGCGAAGACAAGAGCAAGATTTTCAGCCAACACGTTTTTACCGGTTGCCTTTGAGCCCACCAATAATATATTTTCCCCGCAAAGCAGAGCTGTTATTGCTTGCTCCCACACATCATTGCCGTAATAATTGTATTTTGGCTGCGGAATTCTGTAATCAAGGTGAGATTCAACCTTATAGAACTTTCTGAATCTTTCTATTTCAATAATCAGCTTTTCACTGATTCCTTCTTTTCTTAAAAAATCTAACATTTATTTTCTCCCAATTTTTATTTGACGCTAAAACAACAAATCCATTACCTGTCTTATATTGTTAACAGGTATTATTTCGATATTCTTTATATCTTTTATTGTATCATTTGACTGTGCAATTATTGCTTTTTCAAAACCCATCTTCTGAGCTTCGATAAGTCTTTTTTCAATGGAGTTGACTCCTCTGATTTCTCCTGTCAGGCCTACCTCACCTATTAATATGGTCTTAAAATCCACAGGAATTTCCTTAAAGCTTGAAGCAATGGCACATAATATCGCTAAATCTGCTGCAGGTTCCTTAAGCTGCAGACCTCCCGTAACATTTATGAACGTGTCTGAACTTTGTATTGCAAGGCCCGCCTTTTTTTCCAGGACTGCAATGAGCATAGATGCCCTGTTTTTATCGATACCTGTTGTCACTCTGTTTGCAAAGCCTGCGGGTGAATATGTAACAAGAGCCTGTATCTCAATAAGTACGGGTCTCGTACCTTCCATTGCTGCCGTAACTACTGTTCCGTATGCATCGACGGGTCTTCCTTTCAAAAACACTTCCGAAGGATTCTCCACCTCCACAAGACCTTTTTCCCTCATTTCAAAAATTCCGATTTCATTTGTAGAACCAAAACGATTTTTAACTGATCTCAGTATACGGTATGCGAAGTGTCTTTCTCCTTCGAAGTATAGCACAGTGTCTACCATATGCTCCAATACCCTTGGCCCGGCTATGGCACCTGACTTAGTAACATGTCCCACAATAAAAGAAGCCATATTTCTAATCTTAGTCATTCGCATAACCATTGCGGTCACTTCTCTTACCTGACTCACACTTCCTGGAGCAGAGACTACTTCAGGAGAATATATGGTTTGTATTGAATCCAGCACCAAAAGATCGGGTTCTTCTTTTTCTACAAATTCTTTTATAACATCTATATTTGTTTCGGCCAGCACATAGAGTTCACCGTCACTGACACCCAGACGATCCGCCCTGATTTTAATCTGCTCACCTGATTCTTCACCTGATACATACAGAACCTTTAGGTTCTGCTTTGAAACATAATCGGCAACCTGCAAAAGCAAGGTTGATTTTCCAATGCCCGGGTCCCCTCCTACCAGCACCAGTGAACTTTTTATGATACCACCTCCCAGAACCCTGTCCATTTCTCTGCTGCCTGTGGAGTATCTTTCCTTTTTAGTAGAGGTAATATCTTGAATCTTTTCTATTTTTCCTTTGCTGATACCTCTCTGACTCTTGGCATCGCTTGCTCTCTGTTCTATTTCTTCGGCAAAAGTGTTCCATTGTCCGCAGGACGGACATTTCCCAAGCCACTTTGCCGTTTCATAACCGCATTCCTGGCAGACAAATTTTGTTTTTACCCTGGCCATATTTCACCTGCTTTCATTTAATATAATTAATATATATCAACGGTAGTTTTATGTCAATATATGAAGAAAAGGTCAGTGGGGACGGTTCTCTCTGGACATGTAAAACATGTCCAGAGAGAACCGTC
>DFOA01000005.1 GCA_002381185.1 Firmicutes bacterium UBA3553
GTCCAAAAAGAACCGTCCCCTCTGGTCTCTTATCTTCCTTTTCCTAACTACGTTTGCCGAAGCGACAGCGAGCAAATAAATTTTTGCATTCACCAGAAATTTTTGTGATATCATTGGAAAATCGTCATAGTGCGATGTAATATATAACTTAATAATATAAAGTTCGTAATATGGCGAATGTTGAGTTAAAACAAAAAATAAATTATCTTATTTCTATTGACTTTGATTTTTATTTTTGCTATCATGTATTTGAAATTATAAATAACGTAACTAAGAGGAAGGTTATTATGAATTTTGAAGTCAGAAGAATATATGTGGAAAAAAAACATGGTTATAATACAGAAGCATTAAACTTAAAGGTTAATTTTGCAGAAAATTTGCAGTTGAATAATTTAAAAAATGTTCGAATATTAAACAGATATGATATTTCGAATTTAAACAACGAAGATTTTCAAAAGGCAGTAAAGACAGTTTTTTCAGAACCGAATCAGGATTGTATCTATGAAGAAATAGATGTTGATGAGAATGTATTCGCTGTTGAATATCTCCCCGGACAATATGACCAGCGGGCAGATTCTGCTGCACAATGTATTCAAATAGTTACAGGAAAAGAAAAACCTCCTGTGAAGTATGCAAAGGTAATTGTGCTTGAGGGAGATTTGTCAAAGGAAGAAATAGAAGAAATTAAACAATACTACATAAATCCTGTTGATTCAAGAGAGGCTGATTTAGCAAAGCCTGATACATTAGATGAAGAGTATCCTGAAGCAGCGGAGGTTGAGACTGTAGAAAACTTTATAAACGAATCTGAGGAAGGATTGGAGAAGTTCCGTGTATCAAGGGGGCTTGCCATGAGTTTCGAGGATTTGCTTTTTTGTAAGGAATATTTTGAAAATGTTGAGAAAAGAAACCCAACTATTACTGAAATAAAAGTTATTGATACATATTGGTCAGATCACTGCAGACATACCACCTTTTCCACAATCATTGAAAATGTTGACTTCGAAAACGGAAAAACAACAGATATCATTAAAAATACCTATGAAGAATATTTAAATACAAGAAAATTTGTATATGAAGGCAGGAATAAGGATATTTCATTAATGGACATTGCTACCATAGGAGCCAGGGAGTTAAGAAAACAAGGACTTCTTGATGATCTTGAAGTATCAGATGAAATAAATGCATGCAGCATTGTTATAAACGTGGACGTCGATGGAAAAAATGAAGAATGGCTTTTGATGTTTAAAAATGAAACTCACAATCACCCCACAGAAATTGAACCCTTCGGAGGTGCGGCCACATGTTTGGGAGGAGCCATAAGAGATCCCCTGTCGGGAAGAGCATATGTATACCAGGCAATGCGAATCTCAGGAAGCGCTGACCCGAGAGAAGAGCTTCAATATACTCTGCCCGGAAAGCTACCCCAAAGAAAAATATCAACAGAAGCAGCATCAGGATACAGCTCCTACGGAAATCAGATAGGTCTTGCAACAGGATATGTAAATGAAATATATCACCCTGATTATGCTGCTAAAAGAATGGAGGTCGGAGCGGTTATAGCGGCAGCTCCGAGAATAAATGTCAAAAGGGAAACTCCTGAAAAGGGAGATGTGATAATTCTTTTAGGCGGAAGAACTGGCAGGGACGGATTGGGAGGAGCAACAGGCTCTTCAAAGGAGCATACGGAGGAATCCATATTGGTATGCGGCTCTGAGGTTCAGAAGGGAAACGCACCCACCGAACGTAAAATTCAAAGACTTTTCAGAAATCCAGAAGTAAGCAGAATGATAAAAAGATGCAATGACTTCGGTGCAGGGGGAGTATCCGTGGCCATCGGCGAACTGGCTGAGGGTCTTGATATAAATCTTGACCTGGTTCCTAAAAAATATGAAGGATTGGACGGAACTGAGCTTGCTATTTCCGAATCACAGGAAAGAATGGCTGTTGTTGTAAGAAAGGAAGATGTTGATAAATTTAATGACTATGCCCGTGAGGAAAATCTTGAATCAACTATTGTTGCTTGGGTTACAGATGACAGAAGATTGAGAATGAGTTGGAGGGGCAGTGTTATTTTGAATATAAGCAGGGATTTTCTCGACACAAACGGCGTTAAACAAAGTGTAAATGCAGTCATAAAAGAACCGGAAGAAGTATTTCGGGAAGCATATGTAGCAAGAGAATATTTCAAATATAAATGGCTTTATAATTTAACGGATTTGAATGTTGCGTCACAAAAAGGCCTGGTTGAAAGATTTGATTCAACGGTTGGTGCGGGAACAGTTTTAATGCCTTTTGGAGGCAGAACCCAGCTTACTCCTGCCGAGGGAATGGCGGCTAAAATACCTGTCTTAAAGGGAGAAACCAACACATGCTCGCTGATGGCTTACGGATTTGACCCATATTTAACTGACATGAGCCCATATCACGGAGCAATGTATGCGGTTATACATTCTGTGGCAAAAATTGTTGCCATGGGCGGAGATTATAGAAGTATAAGGCTGACGCTGCAGGAATATTTTGAAAAATTAAACAAGGATCCTGAAAAATGGGGAAAAGTTATAAGCGCGCTGCTGGGTGCATACAAAGTTCAGCATGAGCTGGGTATTCCCGCCATAGGGGGCAAGGACAGCATGTCAGGAACATTTAAGGACATAAGTGTGCCGCCCACTCTTATCAGCTTTGCCGTAGCTGTAGAAGATGTTAAAAATGTAATATCTCCGGAATTTAAAAAACCAGGCAGCAAGGTTTTGTATGTACGCATCAAAAGGGATTCTTGCAATATGCCGGATTTCGAAGATATTAAAATAAAATATTCGGCCATACATGAGGCTATAAAATCAGGCATGGTGCTCAGTGCCCACACAGTTGGCTGCGGAGGCATGGCAGCTGCCATAAGCAAAATGACACTGGGAAATGAAATAGGATTTAAAATCGGCAATAAAGCGGTTTTTGCCCCAAGAGTCTGGTTAGAAGAATATTATGGGGATATGGTGCTTGAGGTAAAAAGAAGGGCAAAAATATTTGATGAGAATGAGGGTGGAGTATATGAAATAGGATATACGGTGCCTGAAAAACATGTAAACGTAAATAACATAAATATGTCTCTGGAAGAAATAAAGGACGCGTGGCTGAAGCCATTAAATGATATTTATCCCGTGAAAAAGGATGAGAGCGGTGAAGTTGAAAATTATTCCATACCTGAAGGAATAAGGCATAAGAGGAAAGCTAAAATAAAAACGTCAAGTCCCAGAGTATTTATTCCGGCATTCCCCGGAACAAATTGCGAATATGACACCATGAGGGCCTTTGAAAGAGCGGGAGCGGAAGCGGAAATATTCGTATTTAAAAATTTAAGCTCCCTGGATGTAAAAGAATCCATAGAAGAAATGAACAAGCGCATAAGACAGTCTCAGATAATTGCATTTCCTGGCGGATTTTCCGCAGGAGATGAACCTGATGGCTCAGGAAAGTTTATAGCCGCGGTTTTTCGCAACGAGCTTTTAAAGGATGCCGTAATGGATTTGCTTAAAAACAGAGATGGTTTGATAATCGGCATATGCAACGGATTTCAGGCATTAATAAAGCTTGGGCTTGTTCCCTTCGGAGAGATAGTTGACATAAGGGAAGATTATCCCACTCTTACCTACAACAAAATTGGACGGCATGTATCAGCATTTGCAAAAACGAAGGTGGTGAGTGACCTGTCCCCTTGGCTTAACAGGTGCAAAGTGGGCGATGTTCATTATCTGCCGGTTTCTCACGGCGAAGGAAGATTCGCGGCAAATGAGGAATGGATTAAAGAGTTAAAACAAAGAGGACAGATAGCTACGCAGTATGTGGATGAAGGCAATAATCCCACATATGACGGATTTTTTAATATGAACGGTTCGATTGAGGCTGTTGAAGGCATTACCAGTCCCGACGGAAGGGTGCTTGGAAAAATGGCGCATTCTGAACGGCTTGACAGAGATTTATACAAAAACATGACCGGTAATAAAGATCAGCATATCTTTGATTCCGGTGTTAGATATTTCAAATAATGGGAGGAAAACATGAAAGTAGCAATAGTAATGGGAAGTGATTCAGACTTTCCGGTGGTTCAAAATGGTTATAAGTTATTAAAGGATTTCGGGGTAGATGTTCATGTGAAGGTTTTATCTGCGCACAGAACCCCTGATGAAGCAATAAACTTTGCAAAGAATGCAGAAGCCGACGGTTATGATGTGATTATAGGAGCTGCAGGCAAGGCAGCACACCTTCCCGGAATTTTGGCAGGCTGCACGGTTCTTCCTGTAATAGGTCTTCCAATTAAATCATCTGAACTGGATGGTATGGATGCACTGTTATCCATAGTTCAAATGCCTCCGGGAGTGCCGGTTGCAACAGTTGCAATAAACGGTGCGGAAAATGCGGCCCTGCTTGCAGTTCAAATTTTAGCCGTAAAACATGAAGTTCTTAGAAACAGGCTAAAGGAATACAAAAAACTAATGACAGAGAAGGTTTTTGAAAAAAATAAAAAGCTAAATGATAAATTAAACGGAGGATTATGATGAAAAAGTTAGAAATGATTTATGAAGGAAAAGCGAAGAAAGTTTATAAAACTGAAGACCCGAAACAGTACATCGTTGAATACAAGGATGATGCGACAGCATTCAACGGTGAGAAAAAAGGAACGATTGTAGGAAAAGGTGTTGTAAACAACAAAATGTCGGCAGCATTGTTTGCTTTGCTGGAGAAAGAAGGAATTCCCACTCATCAGATTGAACTTTTAAACGACAGGGAGTCATTGGTTAAAGCAGTGAAAATTCTCCCGTTGGAAGTTATTGTAAGAAATGTGGCTGCCGGTTCACTATCTAAGAGATTAGGAATTGAAGAAGGTGTTCCCATGAAGGAAACAGTTCTTGAATTTTCATACAAAGATGATGATTTAGGCGACCCGATGATCAATGACTATCACATTAAAGCAATGGGCTTTGCGACAGATGACCAGCTTGAAACCGTAAAAAGCTATGCTTTGAAGGTTAATGAAATTCTTAAAAAGTTTTTCCTGGAAATAAATATTAAATTAATAGATTTCAAGCTTGAATTCGGAGTTTATGATGGACAGGTAATTCTGGCAGATGAAATATCTCCCGACACATGCAGGCTATGGGATGCAGATACAAATAAAAAACTAGATAAAGACAGATTCAGACGAGACATGGGCGGAGTTGAAGAAGTATATCAGGAAGTACTTTCAAGAATCAGCACTAAACAAGACTAATATCAAAGGAGACATTATGTGCTTTGAATTAATAGATGATGACAAGCTTCATGAGGAATGCGGAGTTGTCGGAGTATGTACAGATAACCCTCAGATAGCATCACAGTTAATATACTACGGCTTGTTCGCACTTCAGCACAGGGGGCAGGAGAGTGCCGGCATTGCAATTCGTACAGGAAATAAAATTGAATACCACAAAGACATGGGGCTTGTCCAGGACGTGCTTTCCCATGATGTGGTAAATAAGTTTTCCGGCAATATTGCAATAGGGCATGTAAGGTATTCAACAACAGGTGACAGCGAAAAACAAAATGCACAGCCTCTGGTTGTGAGGTACAAGGAAGGCTCCATAGCATTGGCCCATAACGGCAATCTGGTAAATGCGGATTCCATGAGAAGCATACTTGAAGATAACGGCGTAATATTTCAAACGTCAACCGACTCTGAAGTTGTTGCGAACATGGTTGCCAGACATTATAAAGGCGATATTGTAAAATCAATAAAAAATGTCACCGAAATAGTTAAAGGCGCCTATGCTTTCGTGTTTATGACCGAAAAAGAATTAATAGGTGTGAGAGACAACTATGGATTGAGGCCGCTGTGTCTTGGAAAAAGATCCGACGGGTATCTTTTGGCATCTGAAAGCTGTGCCATCAGTGCCATGGGCGGAGAATTCATAAGAGATATCGAGCCGGGAGAAGTTGTTGTTATAAATGAAGGCGGAGTAGAAAGCATCAAAAGTACAAAATATGCCCAAAAGAAGCTTTGTATATTTGAGCATGTGTATTTTGCCAGACCTGACAGCAATTTAGACGGGGTCAATGTCTATCAGACCAGGTACAATGCAGGAAGGTTATTGGCTCAGGAGTCACCTGTAAAAGCCGACCTGGTATTCTCTGTTCCGGACTCCGGAACGCCTGCTGCAATAGGCTATGCGGCAGAGCTCGGCATACCTTTCGGGCTAGGACTGATTAAAAACAGGTATGCAAAGCGTACATTTATTGAACCTAATCAGGAGCTCAGAGAGCAGGGAGTTAAAACCAAGCTGAGCGTATTGAAGGAACTGGTGAAGGATAAAATAGTTGTAATGATTGATGACAGCATTGTAAGAGGAACAACAACAAAGCAGATTGTAAGCATGGTCAAGGAAGCAGGAGCAAGTGAGGTCCATGTGAGAATAGCATCACCTCCTGTAACTCATTCATGTTTTTTCGGTATCAACACACCTGACCGCAAAAAATTAATAGGTGCAAATAAAACTATAGAGGAAATAAAAGAATTCATAAATGCGGACAGCGTATATTATTTGAGCCTGGAAGGACTGGTTAAAGCAACATCTTCATCAAACAGCTACTGTCTTGCCTGCTTAAACGGCGATTATCCCATGGAAGTTCCAAATCAAATTATGTAAGGAGATATTATGTCTGATAAATTAACATATAAAGATTCCGGCGTAGATATACATGCCGGTTATGAAACCGTAAGGCTGATAAAGGACTGTGTGAAAAAAACATATACTAAAGGCGTTATGTCTGATATCGGCGGTTTTGGGGGCATGTTTGCAATCGATAAAGACGAGTACGAAGAGCCTGTCATTGTTTCAGGAACCGACGGTGTGGGAACAAAGCTCATGATTGCATTTAAAACCGACATTCATGATACAATCGGCGAAGATGCGGTTGCCATGTGTGTTAACGATGTAATATGCCAGGGGGCTAAACCGTTATTTTTTCTGGATTACATTGCAACCGGAAAGTTAGATCCACAAAAAGCATCAGATATAGTAAAGGGCGTGGCAAGCGGATGTATCAAGGCAGGAGCTGCGCTTATTGGCGGAGAAACCGCAGAAATGCCTGGACTTTACGGCGAAGGCGAATATGACATAGCCGGATTTTGTGTGGGGATAGTTGATAAAAAGAAAATAATTGACGGCTCTAAAATTGCTGAAGGAGACTGTCTTATCGGAATACCATCAAGCGGTATTCACTCCAACGGTTATTCATTGGTCAGAAAAGTCTTCTTTGACCATAAAAATTATGATGTGAATGAATATGTCGAGGAGCTTGGATGCACACTGGGAGAGGCTTTAATGGTTCCTACAAGAATTTATCCTAAACTCATAACGGATTTAATATCAAAATTTGAAATTAAAGGTATGTCCAATATAACCGGCGGCGGTTTTTATGAAAATATTCCAAGAATGTTCCCGGCCGGATTAACAGCTGATATTGAAACTAAAAATATTAATGTCCTTCCCATATTTAAACTCATTCAAAGAGAAGGCGGAATTGATATTGATGAAATGTATTCCACATTCAACATGGGAATAGGCATGGTACTGGCTGTAAGCCCTGAATTATCAGATGAAGTTATTGACTATTTGAAGAGTGACGGAGAGAATCCTGCTGTAATAGGAAGGATTGTTAAAAGGGAAGGCGGACTTAAAATATGCCACAATTAAAAATCGGTGTATTGATTTCAGGCTCGGGAACAAATTTGCAGTCGCTTATAGACAATATAGAAAAAGGATTTATAAATGCAGAGATATCCGTAGTTATTTCTAATAATGAGAATGCGTATGGTTTAGAAAGGGCGAGAATGCACAACATAGATGCTGTCTATATAAACAAAAAAAAATATGACAGCTTTGAAAAATTCAATGATGCAATAATCGAAGAGATGCATTCGCACAACGTGGACCTGGTGGTCTTGGCCGGATACTTAAAAATGTTATCACATAAATTTATAGAAATTTATAGAAACAGAATAATGAACATTCATCCTTCGCTCATACCTTCATTTTGCGGCAAGGGATATTACGGGTTAAAGGTGCATGAGGCTGCCGTGAGCTATGGAGTTAAAATGAGTGGTGCGACCGTACATTTTGTTGACGAGGAAGCTGATACGGGACCCATCATACTTCAAAAAACAGTTGAAGTGGATTATAATGATACGGCAGAAATATTGCAGCGAAAAGTTTTAAAAATAGAACATGATCTACTGCCTTTGGCAGTAAAATATTTCTGTGAAGGAAATCTCGAAGTAACGGGAAGAAAAGTTAAAATAAAGGAGTTGAAGTAATTGAGGGCTTTAATAAGCGTATCGGACAAAACAGGCATTGCAGAGTTTGCAAAAAAACTTCAGGAGCTGGGAGTAGAGATTATATCAACAGGAGGGACACATAAAGTCTTGGAAGATTCAGGACTTAACGTAACAGGAATTTCAGAGGTAACAGGATTTCCAGAATGTTTGGACGGAAGAGTTAAGACACTTCATCCCAAAATTCATGCAGGGATTCTGGCAATGCGTTCAAATCCGTATCATATGAAGCAGCTTGCTGATTTAAACATTGAAACCATAGATATTGTTGTTGTTAATTTATATCCGTTTAAACAAACAATACTTAAAGATAATGTAACCAGAGAAGAAGCAATTGAAAACATAGATATAGGAGGTCCCACAATGCTTCGTTCTGCAGCTAAAAATTATCAGGATGTGGCAGTTGTTGTGGACCCGGAGGATTATGAGACTGTAATTGAGGAGTTAAAAGCAAACAATGAAGTATCTCAGGATACTAAATTTTATCTTTGCTCGAAGGTGTTTGAACACACAGCACATTACGATGCATTGATAGCTTCATACATGAAAAAAGAAAGAAAAGATGAGAGATTGCCTCAAACAATAACTATGACCTACGAAAAGATTCAGGATATGCGTTACGGCGAAAACCCTCATCAAAAAGCTGCTTTTTACAAGGAAATATCAGATAATGAGGGGCTTTTATCTTCTGCTTTGCAGCTGCACGGGAAAGAATTGTCATTTAATAATATTAACGATACTAACGGTGCTCTTGAGCTGTTGAAGGAATTTGAAGAGCCTGCGGTTGTGGCTTGCAAGCACTCAAATCCATGTGGTGTGGGAACAGGCGTCAATATATATGATGCATACATGAAGGCTTTCAATGCTGACCCTACATCTATCTTTGGAGGAATTGCAGTATTCAACAGAGAAGTTGATGAAAAAACCGCAGAAGAAATAAATAGAATTTTTATTGAAATAATTGTTGCTCCTTCATATTCACATAAAGCCCTGGAGATTCTTAAACAAAAGAAAAATATAAGACTTTTGCTTTTGGAAAATATAATGCAGAAGCAGGATAAAAATTCATACGATCTTAAAAAGGTTGCAGGAGGAATTCTTGTTCAAACTATTGATTCAATGCTGTTACCGGAAAATGAGGAAATAAAGACCGTTACAAGAAAATATCCAACAGAACAGGAAAAGAAGGATTTGGTGATGGCGTGGAAAATCGTAAAACATACAAAATCCAATGCCATTGCTATTGTGAAAAATGGTCAGTCCGTAGGTATCGGACCAGGACAGGTAAACCGCATATGGGCATGCAAGCAGGCTATTGAGCATGCTGTTGAATTTCTGGGTGAATACAGCTTAAAGGGAGCTTCACTTGCTTCAGATGCTTTCTTCCCGTTTTCAGACTGCGTTGAAACAGCAGTAAAAGCAGGAATAACAGCAATAATTCAACCCGGTGGTTCGGTCAGGGACGATGATTCAATAAAAGAATGTGATAAAAATAATGTAGCAATGCTGTTTACAGGCATGAGACATTTCAAACACTAGGAGGGAACATGAAGATACTGGTGGTTGGAAGCGGTGCAAGAGAGCATGCTATTTGTTGGAAATTAAAAGAGAGCAGCAAGGTTTCAAAAATATATTGTGCTCCCGGCAATGCAGGTATTTCTCAAGTTGCCCAGTGTGTGAACATCAGGGCGGACAGCTTAAATGAGCTTGTTGATTTTTCGGTTTTAAATAATATTGATTTAGCTGTCATAGGACCGGAAGGCCCATTGGTCGGCGGCCTTGCTGATATGCTCATGGAAAAAAACATCAAGGTTTTCGGGCCATGCAAAAAAGGAGCAAGGTTAGAAGGAAGTAAATCATATTCAAAGGATTTCATGAAAAAGTACAATATTCCATCAGCAAAATATGAGTCTTATACAGATTCTAAAGCAGCACTGGAAAGTTTAGAAAAATTCAATACTCCGATTGTGGTAAAGGCGGATGGTCTTGCAGCAGGCAAAGGAGTTTTAATCTGTCAGACAAAAAAAGAAGCCCAAGAAGCAATAAACAGCATCATGAATGATAAACAATTCGGAGATGCAGGAAATGCAATAGTAGTAGAAGAATTCCTCCATGGAACAGAGGCCTCCCTTCTTTGCTTTGTGGACGGTAAATCCATAATACCGATGGAAAGTGCAAGAGACTACAAAAAGGCATATGACGGCGACATGGGGCTTAACACAGGCGGCATGGGTTGTTTTTCTCCCAACACCATATACACAGATGAATTGAAAAAGTATATTGATGAAAATATACTCGAAACAACATTAAGCGGATTAAAAGGAGAAAACATAGATTTCAAAGGTGTGCTGTTTATAGGATTGATGGTAAAGAATGATGAGGCCAAGGTGCTGGAATACAATACACGCTTCGGTGATCCTGAAACAGAGGTTGTGCTTCCAAGGTTAAAATCGGATTTAGCTGATGTTATGCTCAAATGCATAGAGGGAAATTTATCGGAAGAGGATTTGCAGTGGGAAAATGAAAAGTGCGTAACTGTTGTGCTTGCTTCGGGCGGATATCCTGAAAATTATGAAAAAAATAAAGAAGTAACAGGATTAAATAATTTGGATGACGATATTGTAGTTTTCCACGGAGGAACAAAGCTTAAGGATGGCAAAGTACTTACAGATGGCGGAAGAGTGCTGGCAGTCACTGCAATGGGAGAGACATTGAAAGAAGCAAGAGAAAAGATATACAGAAATATTTTGAAAATGCATTTCGATAAAATGGAATTCAGAAAAGATATAGCAGAATAAAAACTGTATTTTTTAAATCATGAGATTCTTCGAGTCATGCCCTCATAATTATATTAAATGTAAAATGTTCATAGCAATGACTGTAAAAGCATTGCCATTTTTTTTTGTGCTTTTTATCATTATGAGCATATGTCTGAATATATTAATAATATATAATAGGGGAGATGGGGAGGTTTCTATGTTCATTCATGTTGTTCAAAGAGGAGATGTGTTGTGGAGAATAGCCGATTATTATAAAGCTGACATTAATTCAATTATTGAGGCCAATGCGCTGCCTGACCCAGGCAGGCTGCTGGTAGGTCAATCGCTTTTAATACCTACAGAAAATAATACATACACCGTAAGGGCTGGAGATACTGCCTGGAAGATTGCTCAAAGCCATGGGGTAACAGTCCAGGATCTTTTATGGGAAAACAAGATTTTAAATCCGGACAATTTATATGTGGGCCAGGAATTGGTAATACCAGTAGGTCCGAAGCCAGAAATAGAAGTCAATGCATTCACTTATATTTTAGGACAGGACGCTGTTCCTGTGGTAAGTGAAGTAGGTGATTTGCTGACATATCTGACACCATTTGCATACCTGGTTCAGGAAGATGGAAGTCTGGTACCTATTGATGATGAGGCAGCCATTGGCGAAGCCATTGCTAATGGTGTTGTTCCGATGATGTCAATAGTAAATTTTACGGTTAATACAGCAGGAGAAAATGTTGCTAATAAGGTGCTTAACAATCCTGATGTTGTGAATACGCTTCAAAATAATATTATTGGTACTATGAAAGACAAAGGATATCAGGGACTTAACATAGATTTTGAATATGTGCTGCCGGAAGATCGTGAAGCTTATAACAACTTCATTGAAAGCACAGTAAACAGGCTGCATAATGAAGGATTTTTTGTATCAACGTCGTTGGCGCCTAAATTAAATGCTGATCAAAGAGGACTTCTTTATGAGGCTCATGATTATCCTGCAAACGGGAGGATAGCGGATTTTGTAGTATTAATGACTTATGAATGGGGATGGAGAGGCGGGCAGCCAAGAGCCATATCTCCTATTAATGAAATAGAAAGAGTTCTTGATTATGCAGTTACGGTAATACCAAGAAACAAAATACTGATGGGCTTTCAAATTTATGCAAGAGACTGGACTCTTCCTTTTGAACCCGGACAGGAAGCTGAGACTATAAGCATAGAGGAGGCAATGAACAGAGCATATGCTCACAACGCTCAAATCCAGTATGATTATGTTGCACAGTCGCCGTATTTCCGCTATACGGATGGGGAGGGAAATGCTCATGAAGTATGGTTTGAGGATGCAAGAAGCGCTCAGGCTAAATTTGATGCAGTCAAAGAATACGGCTTAAGAGGAATAAGTTACTGGGGGCTGGGATACCCGTTTACACAAAACTGGGCTCTCCTCGCAGATAATTTTGATATAAAAAAATTATGATGAAACGGCGCAAGTCGTTTCTTTTTTTATGATTGTATTGAATTAATCAGATTACTTGTTATAATAGATATATTGCCAATTTTCAATTTTAATTAGTAAAGAATATAATTCCGTACAGTTTATTATTTTACAAAAAAACAAAAGGGAGCAATTCTTATTATGAACAAAAGCATTGTTTATCTGATATATTTTACGGGCTATACTCTGTTGCTGCTGTTTTTCGGCAAAAGCGGATTCAAAAAAACAAATAATATAAGGGATTTTTTTGTTGCAGGTAATTCTTTGGGGTTAACAGCTTCAATATTTACTTTCTGTGCAACTTGGTTTAGTGCAGCTTCTGTTCAGGGAGTAACAGGTTCTCTGTACGCATATGGATATAGTACAATTTTTTATTCAATAATACCGTGGTTCATAGGCGCGGTATTATTGATTTTATTATCAACAAAGCTTAAAGAATATGAAATACTGACTATTCCAGAATTCTTTTATTTCAGATATAACAGCAAATTGATGCAATCATTGGGAGGAATTATGATTGTAGTTACCTATACGCTTTATATTACAATTCAAATAAGAGGATTTGGAATTGTAATATCAGAATTGCTGGATATAAATTACTTGTTTTCAATTGTTTTAATATATCTTTTTATCATATATACAACATTTGGCGGATTATTTTCCGTATCCAAAACACATGTTTTAAATTTTATTCTGGTAGCGGCAGGCGTAATCATTGCTTCTTTAATTGTTATGAATAATGCCGGAGGGTTTGCAGAAATTAATAAAAAAGCTTCTTTAATTAATACGAGACCTTTTCCAAGTTTTCCACATATAACAGAAAAAGGGGGCATGTTAGATTCTTTTGCTAATGGGCAAATGCCTCCTTTGTTGGTTTTTACATCTTTTTTTGGCTGGGGGCTTGGACTTGCGGCAAATCCTCAATATGCAATAAGAATTGTATCTGCAAAAAATAAAAATACGGCTATAAAAATGATATGTTATTCGTTGACAATTTTAGCTGTTCTATATTTTTGCCTGCTTATTATAGGATTAGGCGGAAGGACATTAGCACCAAACATAAATTCAATAAAAACTGTAGATGAGGTCTTTCCATATATGATAGACAATATCATTTATTCTCCTTTCAGCGGGTTAATATTAATAGGGATTGTTGCAGCTTCTATATCAACTGCAAATTCACAGCTCCTTCTGGCATCCAGCGGGTTTACTTATGATTTATATAAAAATTTAATAAATGCAAATATAGAGGAAGAGCACTTGCTGAATTTTAACAGGGTATTCATATTTGCAGTAGGAACGGTGTCATTGTTTTTGGCGGTTAATCCTCCCGAAAGCTTGTTGTTTTACGGAGGAAATTTGTGGGCTCACTTCTCCGCAACATTTCTGGTGCCGTTATATGGCGGATTGTTTTGGAAAAAGGCAACAAAGGAAGGAGCTATAGCATCTTTTGCGGCAGGGCTTATAACTTTAATTATTTTTACAAATTTAAATATAAGCTCTTCTTTAAATCCGGCTTTTCCAAGTGTTATAGTATCTGCTGCAATGTTTTATATAATAAGCAGCCACTTTTACAATATAAGGAGAATATAATTTGAGAATTGATATTGAAAATAAAATACTTATTCCTTTTATGATTCTGATAATATTGTCTATTTCTGCAGTAACTGCAGTTTCATATTATAACGGTTATGAACTGATATTGAACAGCGACATTAACAATTTATCCGAAGATTTGGATGAAATGATATTATTTATTGAAAAATCAGATGAAGAAACAAAAAATGATGCAGCAGGAAAATATATTTTAGATTATTATAGAAATTCAGAAAAAAATAACTTAGTAATATTTACAGATGGGGAAGTATTGCTGAACAATTACAACAATGAAAATAAGTGGGTTGAGGATATCATGCAGAAAAGTATCAGCAGTGAGCAAAAAATAATTTCAACCAAGGATTATGTCTTTACTTTTGTAAAATATGACAAATATAACTGGGTATTGGGCTACCGCCTGAATAAAAATAACTATATAAATGAAGTGTTGTCTAAAGAAAAAAATATTATTTTAATTGCCATTATAACTTTGATATTTTCAATGGAGGCTGCTATTTTAATCTCTTACAATATTTCCAAGCCTATAAAAAGGCTGGCAGAACATTGCGATAAAATAATTGATCAGGATAGTTTCCAGGATAAAATTGAAATCAAAAGAAATGATGAAATAGGAACATTGTCTGATGCTTATAACAATATGCTGTTTCGCCTTAAAAACAATACAGAAAAAATAATCGAGATGAAAAATTTAAATGAAGAAATTCTGCAAAGCATACCTTCAGGCATAATTACAACAGATCAACTGGGACATATGCTAGCAGTCAATGAAGCAGCAAAAGATATTTTGCATTATAAAACAAATGATAATTTAGATATTGAAATAATTGAAAACCTGCTTATGCAATCTAGAAGTACTTTAGCTGATCAAAAAATCATAAATGCTGTATTAACCTTCAATGATTCGGAAGGCAATATAATTTATCTGGATGTAACAACATCTTTGTTAAAAAGCGATGACGGCTTAAAACAAGGCGTTATCTGCAGTTTTAATGATATTACAGAAAGAAAAAAAATTGAAAACAGTATGGATATGTTAGACAGGCTGACTACAATAGGTCAGTTTGCGGCAGGAATTGCTCATGAAATAAGAAATCCGCTTACAGGCATGAGAACAAGTATTCAGGTTCTAAGAAACAGATTATGCAAGACAGAAAATGAAACCAATGAAAAGTTGTTTGACGGTGTTATACATGAAATTGACAGAATCAATAATTTAATAGGCGGTCTGTTAAACTTTGCGAAACCAAAGGTTCCTAATTTTGAGAAAACCGATTTGATTGAAGTGCTGGACAGAGCATTGGAGCTTGTAAGAAAAGCGGCCAAAGAAAGTAATATAGTCATAAATGTAATTGATGAGTGTAAAAATAAAATAATTTTTTCCGATAAAGCACAAATCGAGCAAATATTTTTAAATATAATTAAAAATGCTATGAATGCAATAGGTGCCGAAGGCGAAATTAATATTGTTTTTAAAAATTATGCTGATGAAGAAGGCAGTTTTGTAGAAATTGAGTTTCATGACTGCGGATGCGGAATACCTGCCGGGAATATCAATAAAATATTCAATCCTTTCTTTACCACAAGCAGCAAGGGCACAGGGCTTGGATTGACAGTAGTTTATGAATTGCTAAAAGGCAATAACGGAAAAATTGATATACATAGTACGATTAATGAAGGTACAAAAGTAAAAATTAAATTTCCTATATATGGCGGTGGTGAAAATGAAGAAAAAAATATTAATTGTTGATGATGAAGAAATTATAAGACTTTCTCTTGGTGAAGGGTTAAATGATTTGGGATACAAATCAGAAATTGCTTCCAATGGAAAAGAAGCAATTGAAATAGTTAAAGATTCGAAGCCTCATGTGATTTTCCTTGATATGCGCCTGTCCGGTGAAAATGGTTTAGATATTCTTTCTGAGATAAAAAAGTTAGATAATGATGTTGAAGTGGTAATTATGACGGCTTACGGAGATACCGAGTCAGCTGTTAAGGCCATTAAGCTCGGCGCGTATGATTATATTAACAAACCTTTTGATTTGCTGGAAATAGATATGTTGATCAAAAGAATTATTAAAAACTTAGAACTGCAAAAAAAGGTCTTTTTATTAGAAAAAGAAAAGCAGCCCAGTCTTGAGTTTATTACGGGTGAACATCCTCTTATGAAGGATGTTTTTAAGAAAATCGAAATACTTGCCCAAAATGATGAAGTAACTGTTTTAATAAGAGGAGAGACGGGAACCGGCAAGGAATTTGTGGCTTCTGCAATCCATAACAACAGTATCAGAAAAGATTCAACAATGCTTAAAATAAACTGCAGCTCCATTCCGCCTCAGCTTTTGGAAAGTGAACTTTTTGGATATGAAAAAAATGCCTTTACAGGTGCTAACGAAAAGAAGAAAGGGCTAATGGAAATTGCAGACGGAGGCACGGTTTTTTTAGATGAGATAGGAGACATGCCAATAGAGCTTCAGCCAAAGCTGTTAAGATTTATTGAGGAGAGGAAATTTAAAAGAGTTGGCGGATTACAGGATATTGATGTGGATATAAGAATAATAGCCGCAACTAATAAAGATCTGGAAGAAGCTATTAAAAACAAAGAATTCAGAGAAGATTTGTACTATAGATTAAATGTTGTTCCTGTTATTCTTCCGCCTCTTCGTGAAAGAGGCAATGATATACTGCTTTTGGCAAATAAATTTTTGATTGATTATAACCATAAATTCAATAAAAAAATAGAAGGTTTTACCGAAAATTCAGAAAAAGCATTGTTGGAATATGAATGGCAGGGGAATGTCAGAGAATTAAAAAATGTAATAGAAAGAGTAGTACTACTGTCAGATGGCAAAAAAATATCCGTTGAAGATTTGCTGCTTAAAAAAAATGACAGTGATAATGTTGAAAATCATTTTCTTAAAACTGAAAACAAAATATTTGATGATGGCTTTTCTTTAGAAAAAGAAGTTGAAAGAATGGAAAGATACTACATTAAACAAGCTTTAAAGCTTTGTGACAACAATTATAGCAAGACGGCAGAAATGCTGGGGATCAGCAGATTTGCATTTAAAAGAAGAATAGATAAATATTTTTAAAATGAGCGATTTCACTAATAAGAGCGTAATCGCTCATTTTTTATGTTTATTTTCGCACATCCCATAAAAGCGTTTTACTAAATATGTTGATGTAGCAACCATTTGATTTTAATTTTAACTTGGTACAAAACTTGCTATTCCTAAGGAATGAATACATTATTTTTACTTGGAGGTATCAAATGTACAAGGTTGATTTAAACAGCGATATCGGAGAAAGTTTTGGAAATTACAAGCTGGGATTAGATGAAGAGGTAGCTAAATTCATTTCTTCAGCTAATGTGGCATGTGGATGGCATGCTGGGGATCCTGTAGTAATGGAAAAAACAATCAGTACTGCTGTAAAGGAAAATGTTTCGGTTGGAGCTCACCCTGGATTTCCGGATTTAATGGGATTTGGAAGAAGAGACATGAAGGTCACGTCTGAGGAAGCAAAATGTTATATTAAGTATCAGATAGGAGCATTATGGGCTTTTGCCGAAAGCAATGGCATAAAGCTTCAGCACGTTAAACCTCACGGCGCATTGTACAACATGGCGGCAAAGGACAAGGAATTAGCCAAAGCTATTGCCGAAGCAATTTATGAAGTGGATAAGAGCCTCATACTAGTTGGTCTTGCCAATAGCGAAATGATAAGAGCAGGAAAAGAAGTTGGTCTTAAAACTGCAAATGAAGTATTTGCCGACAGAGCTTACAATGGAGATGGCACATTAGTCTCAAGGACTAAAGAAGGAGCAGTTATACATGATAGAGATCTTGCTATATCAAGAGTTGTAAGAATGGTAAAAGAAGGCAAGGTTACAGCAATAACAGGAGAGGACATTGATATACAGGCCGATTCAATTTGTGTGCATGGTGACAATCCTCAGGCGGTTACATTTGTGGAACTTATCAGAAGGACATTGGAAAATGCGGGAATCGAAGTTGTCTCTTTAAATAATTTTATAAAATAACAGGAGAAAATATGGAACTTAAACAGAAAAAAATCAGCGAAAATCACGTAAAAGAAAAAAAGTCCAATATTGTAGTTTTGTTAGGCGCTGCATTTCTAATGGCAACATCTGCAATCGGACCGGGCTTTTTAACCCAGACTGCAAAATTTACTGAACAGTACGGGGCAAGCCTGGGATTTGGAATTGCAGTTTGTGTAATAATGACATTGGTTGTGCAGTTGAATATTTGGAGGATTATTGGAGTTTCGGGTATGAGGGGGCAGGATATCGCCAATAAGGTAATGCCCGGATTGGGATATTTAATAGCGTTTTTAGTATCCTTGGGCGGTCTGGTATTTAACATAGGAAATGTAGGCGGTGCAGCATTAGCTTTAAATGTATTGCTGGGCATGGATGTTAAACTTGCAATAGTTGCAAGCGGTATCCTGGGTATTCTTTTGTTCTCATCTAAAAATGCTATGACAGCTATGGATAAATTGACGAATGTACTAGGAATCACTATGATACTGTTTACAGGTGTTGTGGCATTTGTAAGTCAGCCTCCTGTCGGTGAAGCGGCAATAAGAACCATAGCTCCATACAATCCGAACAGTTTAATATTTCCAATAATCACTTTGCTTGGAGGAAGCGTCGGAGGTTACATTACTTTCTCAGGCGGTCATAGACTTATAGATGCCAATATAACGGGAAAGGAAAATATAAAGGAAGTTGATAAAAGTGCATTAATGGGAATAGCTGCAACTTCAGTCATGAGAGTTTTATTTTTCTTGGTTGTACTGGGAGTTATATCAAAAGGAGTTACTTTAGACCCTACTAATCCTGCAGCTGATTCATTTATGAAAGCAGCAGGCAATACTGGCTATAAATTCTTCGGTATAGTATTATTGGCAGCATCTATTTCTTCTGTTATAGGGGCCGCATATACATCAATATCATTTTTAAAAACATTAAATAAAACAGTAGAAAAATATGAAAATCAGTTCATAATCGGTTTAATTGCATTATCTACAGCAATTATGACATTTTTGGGACAACCGGCTAATTTGTTGGTAGTAGCAGGTTCATTAAATGGGTTAATATTGCCTCTTACATTAGGTACTATTCTTGTGGCATCAAGAAAAAAGGAAGTAGTCGGAGATTACAAACATCCTTTATGGCTTATCATACTAGGTATTATAATTGTAATTGCAACTGCTTATACAGGAGTATTATCACTTAAGAGTATTGCAGCTTTATTTTAATTAAGATTTGAACGGGAGAAATCCCGTTTTAAGGTTTTTATGGAGGAAAATATGTACGAAACGGCGAAGTATCTGAATTCCGGAGACAGTGCATTAAACATTGAATTTGGAAACAGCATATCAGAAGAAATCAATAAAAAAATAAGGGCTATGACCTTGGCGCTGGAAAATCAAAATATTGCAGGTATTGTAGAATTAGTTCCTACATACAGGTCATTAATGGTTCATTATAACCCGTTAATGTTAAGCTGTGAGGAGCTGATTAATCTTTGCGGAGAAATTGAAAAAGGTTTAGACAATATAGAGCTTTCAGCACCGGAAGTTATAGAAATACCAACTATGTACGGAGGAGAATACGGTCCTGACATAGAAAATGTTGCTAGTCACAACAATCTTACACTAGAAGAAGTCATCAGAATTCATACATCTTCGGAATACTTGATTTATATGTTAGGTTTCACTCCGGGCTTTTCTTACCTGGGAGGAATGGATAAAACAATAGCAACACCTAGACTACAGTCTCCAAGAACAAAAATACCCGGAGGTTCAGTTGGTATAGCAGGAGAACAAACAGGAATATATCCCATAGCAAGTCCTGGAGGATGGCAGCTGATAGGCAGAACACCGGTTGAGTTGTTCAACCCCAAACGTGAAAATCCTATACTGCTGAAAGCAGGTAACTATATTAAATTTAAGAGCATTACAGAAGAAGAATATATAATCATACAAAAACAAGTGGAAAATGGAACATATTTATGCAGGTCTTATCCAAGGAAAGAGGGCGGTATCAATGGGACAAATTAAGATTGTAAATGCAGGATTAATGACAACTGTGCAGGATTTGGGCAGATATGGCTATCAGCAGTATGGAATGTCGGTTTCTGGAGCTATGGACCATGCTGCTGCCATGCAAGCCAATATTTTGGTTGGCAATGATGACGGCGAAGGACTGCTTGAAGTTACAATTATGGGTCCTGCAATAGAATTCTTAAATCCTGCCGTATTTGCTGTAACCGGAGGAGACTTACAGCCTACAATAAATGGTGATTCCGTTCAATTGAATAAAAGCATAAGTGCAAATGCGGGAGACAGGTTGGCATTTAAGGGTTTAAAAAAAGGCTGCAGGAGTTATGTCGCATTTGCAGGAGGAATTGATGTTCCCGTAGTAATGGGCAGTAAGTCTACCTTTATAAAGGCTAATTTAGGCGGTTTTGAAGGAAGAGCTTTAAAGCCCGGAGATATTTTAAGTATAGGCAATCCCAAAGCCTTTATGAGCGACTTGGCAGGAAGATGCTTAAATGAAGATTTCTATGACTATGGCAGCGATATAATAGAATTAAGAGTTGTATTGGGACCTCAGGATGACGCATTTACTTTCGAGGGCATAGAAACATTGTTCAGCAGTATATATACAGCTTCGAACAACTGTGACAGAATGGGGTATACATTGGAAGGTGACAAAATTCAGCACAAAGAAGGCGCTGACATCATATCCGACGGTATATCCATGGGAGCCATTCAGGTGCCTAGTAAAGGAAATCCTATTATAATGATGGCAGACAGACAAACAACAGGAGGTTATACTAAAATAGGAAATGTAATAACTGTGGATCTGCCTAAAATCGCGCAGGCAAAGCCCGGCGATAAAATAAAATTTAAAAAAACAACTATCGAAGAAGCACATAATCTTATAAAAGAATTTAATAAGAAAATAAGTGAAGCTAAAAGCAATCTCGCAGCGCAGGCTCAATCAAAGAGAGAAATAATTAATACTAAAATATTTAATATAAGGGTTAATGGAGATTCGTATTCTGTACAGGTTGAAGAACTTAAATAGTTAAATTGCTGTCAGGTTTCTTTAAATTGGGTAATCTTAATACATTAATTAAAGGAACAAGATACAGGTAGACTGCGTAAAAGATGCTTCCGGCGTCAGCTGACAATGTAGCAAGCGGAACTGCTATGGCTATGCTCCATGGGAACAGTTCCGATGTCATTATTGCTGTATTTTCCAAATCTATTGCAATATCTTCCTTCGACAGCCCCTTTTCAATATAGATTTTATTCATTAACTGATATGTCAATAATACAGGCAATGTTTGATTGCAGCAAAAAGCACCTGTTACCAGGGAGGTGAACACTGTGGTTAAATATATGCCTATTTTATTGCTCATTTTTTTCAATAATCCCTGTATGTCATTAAGCATCCCTGTTTCCTCAAAAATTCCGGAATAAGATGATGCTATCAGGACGATAAGAGAAACCTTAAACATTGAAATTAAACCGCCGCCGGATATAATTCCTGCCAATGAGCTGTTTGCATTAAGATTGAAACCGAATATCATAGCATGAAGAACATCTGAAAAATTCATTTTTTGAACGAACAGACATATCAAAAATGCAGCGACAATACTGAAGAACATGGATGTTTTAACGTTCTTTTTTAAAAATGCCAGAGCAAAAATTATTACTGCCGGAAGAACTGTTACATAGCTTAAATTAAAATAAACTGAAATATCATTCAGCAATGTGTTGTCGGTTACGGCAATTGGATTATTTTTAGATAAAAACAGATAAATTAAAACAGTGGAAGCAAAAGGGATTATTCCGGTTATCATCATCTTTTTAACATTGTCGTACAAATAAGTGCCTGTTACGGCAGCTACCAGGTTTGCACTTGAAGAAGTGGGCGAACACCTGTCGCCAAAAAATGCGCCTGAAACAATAGCTCCCGCAGCCACGCTTACATTGACCCCTCCTCCTTTGGCAAGCACAATCAGTACAACTCCTATAGTGCCTACAGTTCCAAAGCTTGTACCAAGTGCAAATGAAACAGTACATGACAATAAAAATGCAAATAAAATAAAGTAATCCGGATTCATAAGCTTTGTTCCGTAATAGACAAAGAAAGGGATTGTGCCGCTGGCTCTCCATAAAGCTGTAATAATTCCTATGAGAGCAAAAATGGGCATTAATGAAAGTGACTTCTTCATTCCCTTAAGTATCATTTTTATAACTGATTCCGTATTATACCCTCTATGAATAGCCGTTAAAGAAAAAGAAATCATTCCTATAATTAATGGAATTAAAATTGAAATGTTTTTTATCAAGCTTAAAATAAGCGATAATGTAAAAATTGCAACAGATATTAAAAAGTCCATAATAATCTCCATGGTTGTCGGATTTTTCAAACTAATAATATTATATAACTTTAACAGAAAAAGACAACAAAAAAACTATCATGAACGGGGTTATAAAAGAAATAAAATAGGATCATCGTCCAGCACACGATGATCCTATTTCATACTTTATATTAGGAGATTATCCGGTAAATTGTTATTTGCTCTTTAATTGGTTTTCTTAACTCTTGTATTTTGTTCAATGCACAGCCCAAGAGGCATTATTAATCATAATAATACCAACTTTTGCTCAATTGATTTATGATTATTATAGTTTACAGTTATGAAGATTTTATGAAGAAAATATATTTATTTTTACGATTAATCTACATATTATCTTCACAGAAATAAATTAAAATACTAAAAAATGAAAAAGGATGTTGATTATGGGTTGTTGCGGAGGACCGAGGCAAGTTAAGAAATACAGTTTTAAAGAATATTTAATTTCAGCGTCAGCAATCACAGCATTTGTGCTAATCATTTATTTCTTTACAAAATAGTACAGTGGGAAGGTGAAATATGAGTATTAAAAAAGAAAAAATCAAGGTATATGATATGACCTGCACATCTTGCGAAGCAAGAGTTGAAAAAGCTTTATTAAATACAGAAGGTGTTATAACGGTGAAAGCGAGCTTCAGCGGACAATATGCAGAGGTTGAATATGAAGATGAAGTTTGCAGTTCAGATAAAATAAAAGAAGTAATAAATAATTCTGGTTACAGTACGAAAAAGTCAGGTGATTATAAATTTTTCGGGATGATTATTATTGTTGCGGCTATAATAATGATCGGTTTGAATACATCAGGATTTGATATGGAATCAATGCTTTCCAATGCGTCATATGCTGTTTTGTTCATTGCGGGGCTGTTAACATCCATACACTGCGTAGGAATGTGCGGAGGTATTATGCTTTCTCAGACTGTGGGAAATGAAAGCACAACAAAATTTGAAGCAATGAAACCGTCTTTGTTATATAATGCGGGAAGAGTAATTTCCTACACCATACTTGGAGGAGTCATAGGTGCAGTAGGCTCTGTGTTTTCTCTCTCATTTAAATCAAAAGCGGCAGTTCAGATTATAGCCGGAATTTTTATGATTATGATGGGACTTAACATGTCGGGCTTTAGCTTGTTCAGGAAATTTCAAATCAAATTGCCAAAGTCATTTTGCAAGACTAAAAATAAAGAAGGCTCACCGTTTATTGTAGGATTATTAAATGGATTTATGCCATGCGGGCCGTTACAGACAATGCAGATATTTGCTTTGGGCACAGGGAGTCCAATTAAAGGAGCGTTGGCAATGCTGGTTTTCTCCGTGGGAACAGTGCCGTTAATGCTTACATTCGGTGCGCTGTCAGGACTGTTGAGCAAGGGTTACACTAAGAAAATTCTTAAACTAAGCGGTGTGATGATTATTGTCCTTGGGCTGATTATGGGCAACAGAGGGCTTTCTATTCTTGGAATAAATTTGAATCCTGTAAATGCAATGGCCTTAAGTAAAAATGATGTGAAAGAAGGAAATGATAATGTTGCAAAAGCAGTTTTGCAGGACGGAGTTCAAGTAATAAATATGACTGTGAGCAACAGAGGTTATACACCAAATGCGTTTTATGTTCAAAAAGGAATTCCTGTAAAATGGGTCATTGACGGCAAGGAAATAAATACATGCAACAATGCAATAATTATTCCGTCACTAAATAAAGAAATCAAAATAAACAAAGGCGAAAACGTCCTGGAATTTACTCCTGAAAATAAGGATATGTACTTCAGTTGTTGGATGGGTATGATAAACGGAGTAATAAAAGTGGTCGATGAACTTGAAACTGTAGACACATCAGCTCCGGACCCCACACTGCCGGCACCGACAACAGGACCCAGCTGCTGCGCAAGACCGGTTGATGAAGGTTCTTACAACAGCTCGCCAAGCATTTACGGAGACGATATTTCCAAGGTGCCCACCGAAGAACTTATTGGTAAAGCTATAGATAACAGTATAGTTGTAAAAGGATTGGGTTATGAATTGCAGCCGTTGGTTTCAGTAGTAAGCAACAGTGAAACAACTAAAATAAAATTTGATTTTGCAGATTTTGATAATGCTGAAGGTCAATATTCAATAGTTGACGGTTATACAGGAGAGACGGTTGCTTCTTTTGAAGCGGAAAGAGGAACCAATGAAGTGGAATTTAAGTCGGGTGAATCAGAGATTTATGGTATAGTAAATGGAAGTACCCTACTTGGTATTATAACAACGGTTGATGATGTGGACAATGCGGATTTAGAAGTAATAAGAAGCAATTTAATAGGTGAATAACTGTCATCAGGGGGGAAGTATCCCCCCTTTATGTTATCAATTTATATATCCTCAGGGAGAAGATAAATTGATGAATTTAATAACTTAGGTATCATTGACAATATGGAGTTTACATTATATTATACTTATAAGTCAAGGTCGGGAGTGCGTATGAAGAATATTTTGGTTATAGAAGATGATGAAAGAGTTTCGGATGTAATAAAAGCATATCTGGAAAGAGAAGGATACAATGTGCACCTGGCGGCAAAAGGTATGGAAGGAATTGAAATTGCAAGAAAAGGCGATATTAATTTAATAATACTTGATCTGATGCTGCCCGATATAAGCGGAGAAGAAGTCTGCAAAATTATCAGAGAGAACTCTGATGTGCATATATTTATGCTGACGGCAAAAAGTTCGTTGTCAGAAAAAATTGAAGGCTTGAACATCGGGGCTGACGAGTATCTTGTGAAACCATTCAGTCCGAGGGAGCTAACGGCAAGAATAAATGCGCTGTTCAGAAGAATAGGAAAAGATAATGAAGAATCTAAAATTTATGATGATGGAAATTTAGAAATAAATTACGACAAAAGAATTGTTAAATCAAGAGGCAAAGAAATATCTCTCACGCCCAATGAATTTAATATTTTGTATGTTCTGGCGGCTAATAAGGGCAAGGTTTTGTCGAGAGAACAGCTTATAGATAAAGTATTCGGATTTGATTTTACAGGCTATGACAGAACAATCGACGTGCATATTAAAAATATACGCAAAAAAATTGAAAAGGACACTAAAAACCCTAAATACATTGTAACTGTAACTAAAGCCGGTTACAAATTCTGCGGTGAAGATTAATGAAAACCATAAGAAAAAAAATAAGCATTTTGCTGGTTACATGTTCTCTTGCCTCAATAGTGCTTACAATGATGATTGTCAACTTTACGATAAACGATATATTTGAAGAGTATATAGCTGATGTGCAGAATAAAAGATATGAAAGGATAGTTACATACCTGGAAGAGGCATATAAAAACGAAAAAGAATGGAACGAAACATCAGGAATTGAATTAATGCATGAAGCATATATGAGTAATTACAATTTGACACTATACGACAAGAACAGCAGGCCAGTGTGGGGAATGAATCCAATGGATATAAGAAATAAAATTCATCTGGAAAACATGAAGGTACAGGATCAGGGAATTTACACAACTAAAAAATTTGAGCTTAAATATAATGGAGAAATAGTAGGATATGTTGAAGTGGGTCAATATGCTTCTTTGCTAATGACCGAAGAAGATGTTTTGTTTAAAGCATCAATCAACAAAAGTATTGCCATAAGCGGCATAATTACATTATTTATTATTACGGCAGCAAGCCTTTATTTCTCCAAACAGTTTTCGGCACCCATAAAAGAGGTTGCCAATATGTCCGTAAAGCTTTCAAAGGGTGAGTTCAAAGAAAAATCAAATGTCAAAACAGATATTGAAGAAATTGTAAACTTAAAAAACAGCATTAATATACTGGCTGAAAAACTTAATAACCAGGATATGCTGAGAAGAAGACTTGTATCAGATATATCCCATGAATTGAGAACACCTTTGAATGTGCTTCAAAACAACCTTGAAGCCATGATTGACGGAGTTTTTCCTGTCAGCCATCAAAGACTGACACATTTAAATGATGAAATCGTACGCTTCGGCAAGCTGTTAAACAATTTGGAAAAGCTTAAAGAATTTGAATCCGAAAGCCTGAAAATGAATTTCAAATCTATTAATCTTCTTTACATGCTTGGAAATCTGTACAATGATTTTTTAACTGAGGCAGAACATAAGAATATAGAATTTCGGTTAATTAAGGAAGGAAATGTCGGTTATTTTATATTGGGAGATGCAGACAAGTTGAAGCAGGTATTCATTAACCTGATGAATAATGCAGTGAAATTTACAGATGAAAACGGAGAGATTTCTATAAAAATATATAAAGACGAGAAAAAAATATTTGTAGAAATACAGGATAACGGAATTGGAATAAAAAAAGAAGATTTGCCATTCATATTTGAACATTTATACAGAGGAGACAAAAGCAGGCATGAAACTGAAGGCAGCGGTATTGGCCTGACCATAGCAAAAAATATTCTTGATCTTCATTCGGCAGCAATAGAAGTTGAAAGCGAGGAAGGCAAGGGAAGTTTATTTAAAGTAATATTCGATGCATTAATAGATTAACTTGAAAAAAATGCAAAAATGGTTTATAATTAAACCTAATGGAATAATATTAAACCATAATAAATGTTAACATTCCAAAACCATTGACAAATGGAACAATATTATTCCATTTGTCAATGGTTTGTGTTTTTCTTGGTTCAAAATATGCTGCAATTCAGCCATTTTATGTTGGCACGTTTATTGCAGTTTTAAATGAGAGGAGCAAATATGGAAACAAAGAAAATTAAGCTGACAGCTTATGAAGACAGACCGCACATAACCTATGAGGCATTATCTGTGCTTTATAAATATGATGTAGGATTAATCTGGATGGAGGTTTATGCATTTGTAGCCTACATAAAATTAATGCCGGTAGGGGATGATGTTTGGGAAAATATAAAAAAAGAACTTGAGAATTTAAGCGGATGGGCAACGTTAGAGGAAATTGAATTATTCCCTTTTGAGGAAAAAGATACTGAGATGAAAAACGTTCTTGATGTAATTCACCACGGTGTGACGCTATTAAGCAGAAACGGGGATATTAAATATTTTAACAATTATGCCGCAGATAAAATATTTAATACTGAGGGCAAAGACATAACAGGAATAAACATCGACAAGTATTTTGACTGCAACAAGCTGATATTATCTTTAAAAAACTCAAGATATAAAAAACCGGTTATTAAAGAAAAAATGATGATAGGAAGACAGCTTTATGAGGTTAATCTGCAGCCTGTCATCAACGAGGAAAACGTATTGAGCAGCTACCTGTTATCTTTTTATGACATTGATGACGTTTATGACAGGTATGATAATCCTATAACATTTGATGACATTATTGCTGAAAGCAATAAGATGTTAGAAGCCATTGAACAGGGCAAGCTTTATTCAAAGTCAGACTCTCCTGTTCTTATTACAGGCGAAAGCGGCACCGGCAAGGAGCTTTTTGCAAGAGCTATTCACAATGAAAGCAAAAGAAGTACAAAGCCGTTTATTGCAATAAACTGTGCGGCAATTCCTGATCAGCTTCTTGAAAGTGAACTTTTCGGATATGAAGGAGGTGCATTTACCGGCGGCAAAAAGGAAGGCAAGGCAGGGATTTTTGAAATAGCTAAAGGCGGTACTGTTTTTCTGGATGAAATAGGGGATATGGCACCTCATTTGCAGGCAAAATTGCTGAGGGTGCTGCAGGAGAAAAAAGTCAGACGTGTGGGAAGTTCCAACGAAGTAAATGTAGATGTGAGATTGATTTCAGCTACAAATCAAAATATTGATGAGATGGTAAAAAATAAGGAATTCAGGCTGGAGCTTTTATTCAGGATAAACATATTCAATATTAATATTCCTTCACTTCGAGAAAGAAAAGAAGATTTGCCGATACTTTATGAGCATTATATAAACATTCATTCAAAAAGATACCACAAAGAAATAACCGGCATTGACAAGGATGCCATGCGAAAGCTGATTAATTATAATTGGCCGGGAAATGTAAGAGAGTTCCAAAATGTCATGGAAAGGGCAGTAGCACTTTCAACGACAAAAGCAATAATGCCAAAGGATATATTCCTCAATTATGATATAGTGCCTGAAGCCGATACAGATGCAGGCTCTCTAAGGAAGTATATTGAAAATTTGGAGAAAAAGAAAATTATTGAAAGTTTAAGACAAAGCAGGAGCGTAAGAGAAGCCGCCAGGAGTTTGGATGTGACACACACGCTTCTCATAAACAGAATGAAAAAATATAACATTGATGTGAAGCAAATAGCAAATTATTAAAAATATTGGGAGGCTTTATGGATAGGGAAAAGTTAAATCAGATGAAATTTTCAACAAGAGCTGTGCACGCAGGCTACAGGAAAAATGAATACGGAGCTTTGGCAACTCCAATTTACCAAACATCTACATTTATATTTGATTCAGCAGAACAAGGCGGCAGAAGATTTGCTTTGGAGGAAGAGGGATACATTTATACAAGACTTGGAAACCCTACATGTTCACAGGTGGAAGATAAGCTTGCCAGTTTGGAAAATGCGGAAGCAGCAGTTGCAATGTCTTCGGGAATGGGGGCAATAACATCGGTTTTTTGGGCAGCATTAAGCGCCGGTGACCATGTTGTAGCGGCAAAGACATTGTACGGATGCACATTTGCATATTTGAATCACGGACTGTCAAGATTTGGAGTTGAAACAACATTTGTTGATTCTTCAGATCCTGAAAATGTAAGGGAAGCCATGAGACCAAATACTAAGATTGTTTATCTGGAAAGCCCTGCAAATCCAAACATGCTTATTTCAGATATTGAAGCAATTTCAAAAATAGCTCATGAAATAGAGGGCTGCATGGTGGTTGTGGATAACACCTACAGTACACCGTATATCCAAAGACCGCTGGATTTGGGAGCTGATGTTGTTGTTCACTCTGCAACAAAGTATTTGAACGGACACGGAGATGTGATAGCTGGATTTGCAGCAGGAAGCCAGGACTTCATTAATCAGGTAAGATTGGTTGGAATCAAGGATATGACCGGTTCAGTGTTAAGTCCCTTTGACGCATATCTGATAAACAGAGGAATGAAGACACTTGAAATCAGAATGGAAAAACATTGTGCCAATGCTCAAAAGGTTTCGGAGTTTCTTGAATCGCACCCGGCGGTTGAAAGCATTGCGTACCCCGGATTAAAGAGCTTTCCGCAATACGAGCTTGCAAAAAAACAAATGACTTTGCCGGGAGCTATGATTGCATTTGAGGTAAAAGGCGGACTTGATGCAGGAAGAAATCTGATGAACACATTGGAGTTATGTACTCTGGCTGTCAGCCTCGGAGATACAGAAACATTAATACAGCATCCTGCATCAATGACGCATTCTCCGTACACTCCAGAAGAAAGAGCTTTGTCAGGCATATCAGAAGGCTTGGTAAGGCTTTCAGTAGGATTGGAAGATGCCGATGACATAATTGATGACTTAAAACAGGCGCTGGACAAATTAATATAGGATAATAACTTTTTCAGATACCTCTTGGAGCAGCCGTTCTTCAGAACGGCTGTTTTTTTCTTAGGGGAAGTTATAACATCAGAACTACGAAATCTTCAAAATATAAGTTAGTTTATAGAAGAAAATCAAAATTAGAAATTGAGAAACATCATATGTTTAATTCGTTAAAAGTATAACTTGAAAAATTTTTATTTTTCGGTTATACTTTTTATATTATAACGCGGAGGCTCAAAAATGATTAGAACTGGAATTTTAACTATAAGCGACAAAGGGTCAAGGGGAGAAAGGATCGATGGTACGGGTCCGGCTATAAGAGAAGCACTGGACCGGAATATATATGTTGTTGATTATTACAAAATGATACCGGATGAAATGGATTTAATTTGTGAAGAATTAATATATATGTGTGATGAGCTTAATCTTGATTTAATTTTAACTAACGGAGGAACCGGTTTTTCTAAAAGGGACGTAACCCCAGAAGCAACGATGAAAGTTATAAAAAAACAAACTCCCGGCATACCTGAGGCAATGAGACAGATGTCACTTGCCATAACTCCGAAGGCAATGCTGTCAAGAGCAACAGCGGGTATAAGAGACAACACACTGATTATAAATCTTCCAGGAAGCCCTAAGGGGGCAACCGAAAATTTGAATTTCGTGCTTCCCGCACTTCCTCACGGAATTGAAATACTGAGCGGTGCAGGGGGAGAATGCGGCAAGGGAGCAAAATAATGCTTGATAAAAAAGGAAGAAACATAGAATATTTAAGAGTATCGCTTACTGACAGATGCAATCTGAGATGCGTTTATTGCATGCCCGAAAAAGGCATAGATAAAAGATGCCACGAAGATATTTTGCGTTTTGAGGAAGTGGAAAAGGTAATAACGGCATGTGCGGCATTGGGCATCAGAAAGGTGAGATTTACAGGTGGCGAGCCTCTTGTTATGAAAGAAATAGACAAGCTTATCAAACATACTGCGTCCATGCCTGATATAAATGATATATCATTGACAACAAACGGAATATTGCTTTCTCATATGGCAGAAGATTTGAAAAAGGCTGGCTTGGGACGTGTTAATATAAGTCTTGACACATTAAGAGCAGACAGATTTAAATCAATTACAAGGCTGGGAGATATTGACAAGGTATTCAAGGCAATAGAAAAATGTTTAAGCCTTGAGATGGTGCCGGTAAAAATAAACACGGTTTTAATGAAGGGAGTCAATGATGATGAAATAGGAGATTTCCTGAAATTAACAATGGATTCCCCAATACAGGTAAGATTTATTGAACTGATGCCTATTGGAGAAGGTCAAAAATATTTTGACAAATGCAGTATGAAGGTTGAAGAAATTATAGAAAGATATCCAGAGCTTATCTCCGTAGAGGATAACAGCGGAGTTGCATCCGTCTACAAAATGCCAGGAGCAAAAGGTTCTGTAGGGCTGATAAGTCCTGTGAGCTGCAAATTCTGCCAGGACTGCAACCGTATAAGATTGACATCTACAGGGACAATCAAGCCGTGCCTGCATTCGGCAGAAGAAATTAATTTAAAGCCATATATAAATGATGAACAAAAATTAATTGATGTAATTAAGAATGCTGTGTATAATAAACCTGATGAACATCATCTGGAGACTGAAAAAAAGAGCGATACCGACAAAATGATGTACCAAATCGGAGGTTAAAATGGATTTGACTCATATTAATGAACAAGGCAGAGCAAGAATGGTTGATGTCAGCGAAAAGCAAGAAACATTAAGAGAAGCAGTTGCATGCGGGAATGTCTATATGAAAAAAGAAACATTGGAAAGAATAAAAGAAGGAACAATCAAAAAAGGCGATGTTCTTTCGGTTGCTCAGGTAGCTGGAATAATGGGGTCAAAAAGAACTTCTGATATTATACCTATGTGCCACCCAATTATGATTTCAGGATGCGACATCAAATTTTCACTTAATTTTGATGAAAACAGGGTTGAAATTACTGCAACGGTTAAAAATACGGGACAGACAGGTGTTGAAATGGAAGCTATGGCTGCAGTTACAATCGCAGGTCTCACAATATATGACATGTGTAAGGCAATTGACAGAGAAATGATTGTTTCAGAAGTAATGCTTATGAAAAAGTCAGGCGGCAAATCAGGTATATTTGAAAGAAAATAACAAGGGAGAGAAAAAATGGCGAAAGTATTAGCGGTTAATATAAGCGAAACAAAGGGAGTTCCTAAGGAACCCATCGAAAAAGGATACTTTGAAGTAAATCACGGGCTTGTGGGAGATGCACATGCGGGAAACTGGCACAGGCAGGTTAGCCTTTTGGGTCAGGAAAGTATAGACAAAATAAATTCATCAGAAATTGAATTGTGTGTTGGTAAATTTGCAGAAAACCTGACAACAGAAGGAATAATTCTTTATGAGCTTCCAATTGGGACAAGGCTGAAAATAGGCGAAACTGAAATGGAAGTTACTCAGATAGGAAAAGAATGCCATACGGGATGTGCTATAAGAGAGTTGGTCGGCGACTGTGTAATGCCGAGAGAAGGTATTTTTACAAAGGTTTTGAAACCGGGTTGGATTAAAGCAGGAGACGAAATCGAAATTTTAAAATAATGTTAAAAATTGTGATGCTGCCATAATGAATAATTACATAAAAATAAATCACAATATACAAGAGGTGATTTTATGGCAAAAGCAGGAATGAGAAGACCGGATCCAAGAGATCCTCATGGAACCGAAAGCAACAAAAAGCAGCATTTTAAGAAAAACGAAAATCCACCCGTTCCTGAAATTCAGGGAAAGGCGAAGTCTGGGCATGAAAAGGCCAAACAAATAATCATTAATGCAATACACCACAAAGAATTAGAATAAATTCTAATGGACAATTGTAAAATATATGGTAAGATATTTTAAATATTATTTTAGGAGGATAAAAATGAAAGCCATCGTTGACAGAGATGCATGCATCAGTTGCGGACTTTGCGTATCAGTCTGTCCGGAAGTATTTGAATTTGATGATGAGGATATTTCTACAGTTATACAAGACCCGGTAGAGCCAGAAAATGAAGATTGTGCAAGAGAAGCAGAAGACAGCTGTCCTACAGACGCAATACATGTGGAAGATTAATATTTAAAAGACTTTTCTGATCAGGAAAGTCTTTTCTTTTGCAAATCGTTAATTATATGCTATAATAAATACAATAATGAAACAAAGACTAACGTCTTTGTCTGATATGCATTTATTGTATCGGTGTTAAGCAAAACAATAAGCGATACACTTATGATATAATATAATAAAGGGTGGTGGCGTATGAAGTACTTAATAGGTATAGATGCGGGAGGCACAAAATCTGAACTTGTTGCTTATGATTTGAATGACAACGTTATTTTAAACAAGATGGGCGGCTTTGGAAATCCTGCAGTAAGCTTAGAAAAAACAGTAAATAACATTATTTCATTAACAGGCGATTGCATAAACGAACTTGGAAGAGATGAATGCCTTTTTATATCAATAGGCATGGCAGGTGTCGAAACGGGGAATTATGCTGAGTTAATTAAAAAATATGTTGAAAGTACATATGGAATAGACACAATTGTGTTAAATGATGCTGAGATGGCATGCAGGGCATATTTTGGCAGAAGTGACGGCATACTTGCCATTGCAGGAACAGGTTCATCATGTTATGTCCAGAAAAATGGACAAGGTGAGATGGTAGGCGGTTGGGGGCATATAATAGGTGATGAGGGAAGCGGATATCATACTGTTATGGAGGTTATTAAAAATATAGTACACAAAATTGACGGAAATATTCCTTTTGACAGTTTAAGCGAAAAAATATTATCAAGGATTGGCGGGACATCTCGCTCTGATGTAATGGATTTTATATATAATAACGAAAAGAACACAATTGCATCACTCTTTCCTGCAATAGTTGAAAGCTCCATGGAAGGTGATTCATATGCCGAATCATTGCTGGAGAATGCAGGGAGAATACTGGCGGGGCTTACATGCACAGCGTATGGCAAAAAAGGCTTTAAAGGAAAAGTTATAATAGGAATAAAAGGCGGAGTGTTCCACAGCAGCTGCTGTGTAATATCCTCGTATATAAATGAACTTCAAAAAAGTTTATGCAGTTTTGATATTATTGGAGAAGACATTTCTACAACAAAGGCTGTTTTAAGCATATATAAAGAAAAAAATAATTAGGAATATTTATGAAGATTAAAAAGGTGCTTTGCACCTTTTTAATCTTCTCCGAACAAATTTCCGATTCCGATACTACCAAGCAGGCTTCCTTCGCCTTTACTTGAAGCTCCAGGATTTGCTTTTTTGCTGGCTGAGAAAATTCTATCAGCCATTCTGCTAAAAGGAAGAGATTGAAGCCAAACAGTTCCAGGGCCCCTTAGTGTTGCGAGGAACAGTCCTTCTCCTCCGAACAATGCGCTTTTTACATTTCCGACAAATTGTACGTCATAATCAACACCTGATGTAAGTGCAACAAGACATCCCGTATCCAGTTTAAGCATTTCGCCGGGGGCAAGATTCTTTTTGATTATGGTTCCGCCTGCATGCAAAAATGCCAAACCGTCTCCTTTTAATTTCTGCATGATAAAACCTTCGCCGCCGAAGAAACCAACACCGATTTTTTTCTGGAATGCTATGCTGATTTCGATTCCCTTAGCCGAACAAAGGTATGAATCTCTTTGGCAAATCAGTTGTCCGCCATATTCCATAAGTTCAACCGGAATTATTTTACCGGGATATGGTGCTGCAAAAGCAATAGATTTTCTTTCCGCTGCCTTATTTGTAAATGTTGAAGTAAATAAATTTTCACCTGTCAGGACACGCTTTCCAGCCGTTGCTAAAATCCCCTTAAGGCCTTTAGCAGTATCCCTCCCGCTGCCATCTCCGAATACTGTGTCCATCTCAATGCTTGAATCCATGTACATCATGGCTCCGGGTTCTGCTACTATTGTTTCTCCATAGTCCAATGAAATTTCAACAAACTGAATGTCATCTCCAAATATCTGGTAATCAACCTGATGAGCTCTTTCCATAATTCCCTCCTTCAAGGGTATTATTCCCTTGAAATATGTAAATTTATTACAATATCTATACTAAGAATAGCAAAAAATATGACAATACGCAATATCAATTTTGCGGGCAATGTTATACTAATTTTTACGGCATAAAAATTCTCCTTGTAATATTTTTGTATAATTAATATAATTAGTAAGATAGAGGTGTGATATGATTTATTTAGATTATGCAGCAAACACGCCTGCAGATGAGCAGGTTATTAATACATTCAGCGAAGTTTCAAGAGAATTTATAGCAAACCCTAATTCAACTCATAAATTGGGGAAACTTGCGGCAACGCGTTTAAGCGAAAGCACGGCTAGAGTTGCAGAAATTCTAGGAGTTTCAGACACTGAAATTGTATTTACTTCAGGTGCAAGCGAATCAAACAATACAGCCATAAAAGGAATTGCAGGCTATAATAAAAAATACGGTAAACACATTATAACAACTTTTTTAGAGCATTCGTCAGTAAACGGAGCTGTTGGCTATCTTCAAAACAACGGCTTTGAAGTTGATTATGTTGAAATAACAGAGGATGGTCTCGTAGATTTAGATAGTTTAAAAGAGCTGTTGAGAGAAACCACTATACTGGTTTCAATATGCTATGTTGACAGTGAAGTGGGGATTATTCAGCAAATAGATGAGATAGGAGAAATTTTGAAAAATTATCCCCATTGCAGTTTTCATGTTGATGCAACTCAGGCTGTGGGTAAAATTCCGATATCTTTTGAAAATATAGACTTGGCAACACTTGCTCCCCATAAGTTTTACGGACTAAACGGCTGCGGAATACTTATCAAAAAAGAAAAGGTAATACTTGAACCGCTAATACACGGAGGCATAAGCACAACAGCATTCAGAAGCGGTACTCCCGCATTGGGAATGATAGCAGCAGCAGAAAAAGCATTGACATTGGCCTGTGATAATTTGCAGCAGCGGTTTAATCATGTTAAGAAATTAAATGACAAATTAAGAAAAGAATTAATTAAGTACGGTAACGTTAAAATCAACAGCAATGAAAATTCTGTTCCATTTATATTGAATATAAGCATAATAAAGGTAAATACCGAATTGTTCAAAAAGGAGCTGGAGGATTATGATATATATGTTTCAACAAAATCAGCATGCTGCGCTCCAAACACTGCATCAAGGCCCGTATATGCACTGACTAAGGACAGAAAGAGGGCTCTTTCAACATTAAGAATAAGCCTTAGCCATTTAACAAGCGAAAATGACATAGAGTTATTTTTAGATGCATTTGATAAATGTTATAAAAAATTCATAAAGTAGGACTAATATGGAAAAACATGAAGAAGTAGAAAGAAGTATAGTTAAAAGATTCAGAAAGACAATCTGGTCAAAATTCATATCTGCAATAAAAGAATATGAATTAATTAAAGACGGGGACAAAATTGCTGTCTGCATTTCAGGCGGAAAAGATTCCATGCTTATGGCAAAATGTATGCAGCAGCTTCAAAAATACAGCGAAATCAATTTTGAAACCGAATATCTGGTAATGGACCCGGGATACAATGATATTAACAGGCAGCTCATAATAGATAATGCCCGGCTGTTAAATGTTCCGATAAATATGTTCAATACACAAATATATGATATAGTTGCAAATGTTGAGGAAACACCCTGCTATTTATGCGCTAGAATGAGAAGGGGATATCTTTACAGATATGCTAAAGAATTAGGCTGCAATAAGATTTCGCTGGGACATCATTTTGACGATGTAATTGAGACTGTGCTCATGAGCACTCTTTATGCTGCAGAATTTAAAACAATGATGCCAAAGCTTAAGAGCACAAATCACGAAGGTATGGAATTAATAAGGCCCATGTACAAGGTCAGGGAAGAAGATATAATAGCGTGGAAGAGATACAATGACCTTCAGTTTATAAGATGCGCATGCCGCTTAACCGAAAACTGTGTCTTAGGTGATGATGGAATCGGTTCAAAGCGTCAGGAAATGAAAGCTCTCATAAAAAAACTCAGAGCCACAAACTCTCATATTGACACAAATATTTTCAGAAGCATTCATAACGTGAATTTAGAAACAATAATCGGATATAAAAAAGATGGAGTGCAGCACAGCTTCTTAGACGATTACGATAAATAATATTAAGTAGCTTTAAATCTCCGGCTGTGGGAATTTGTAAAAATAAACGAAAGGTAAAATGAAATGAAGAAATACAATACATTATTATTTGACTTAGATGATACAATCCTGGACTTTACCAAAGGTGAAAAGGCCGCACTGACTGCATTGTTTGAGGAAATGAAAGTAGAAAATGTTCAGGATGTAATGAAAGATTATGCTGTTATTAATAAATCATTATGGAATGACATGGAGAATGGTAAGATAGGACGTGATTATGTTTTAAATAACAGATTTTCCATGTTGTTTAAAAAATATAACATAGACGTGGACGGAAAAGAAATAGAGAAGAGATACAGACATTATTTAGACCTGCAGCATGAATATATGGACGGGGCAGAAGAAATATTAAAAGATTTGTGCAAGGATTATAAATTGTACTTGATTACGAACGGAGTTTCAAAGACTCAGTTTAAAAGAATAAAGGATGCTAAATTAGAAAAATGCCTCGAAGAAGTCTTTGTATCAGAAGATATCGGCTATCAAAAACCTGCAAGGGAATTTTTTGAAGCAGTAATAAAAAGAATTCCTGATTTTGAATTAAGAAAAGCATTAGTAATAGGAGATTCACTGACTGCAGATATAAAAGGAGGAATATCGGCAGGTATAGATACTTGCTGGTTTAATCCAAACAAAATCGAAAATCATACTGACGTGAAGCCGGATTATGAAATCATCAGCTTTCAGGAAATTTATGACGTGTTAAATTAATAATTAAATTGGGAGAGATTAAATGCTGAGAATATTATTAAGTATTGTTATTATATTTTTTGCTGTCAATTTTTTTGTGGTTTCTGAAGAAGCAATAGAGCAAAACCATTATCTTAACGGCATTGCTTCGTTCATCAGCAAAATACAAACACATAGTGATGAAAAGATCAAAATTAACAACGAAGATAAGGAACAAATCATCGAAAAATCTCAACAGCCGCTTCAAGGTTACGGAATTTCACCAGAAGGGGTTGTGACTTTGGATGATGAATACTTTGGATATTTATACTATGAAATTGAAAAGAATTCCCGCCTATATGCGGGACGCGAGGTTATTGTTACGGGATTTGTTTTCAAAGAGTCCGATTTTAAGGATAACGAGATTAAAGTTGCAAGAATACAATTGCCCAAATGCGGTTCTGAAGAAGAACAAGTATTAGGGTTAATGTGTATCACCGAAAAAGCATTGGATTTCAATAATGATGAATGGGTAACAGTAAAAGGAACGTTGATTGTTAAAAGCTATATAAACCCAAGAACAAACTCAGAATCTTATAAATACTACCTGGAACCTGAAAGTATTGAAAAAATTCAGAGAAATTCTGACTATACAATATAGCTAATCAGAGAAAAAGACACAATAATTATTGATTATTTTAGAAAGCTAAATTTAAACGAGCCTTTCGCATTACCGAAGGGCCCGTTATGGATTTAAAGTGCTTGCTAATTAGATTTGTTTTCGTCCTTGACATTAGTATTATTATTATTTTTCTTGAATAAAAAGATATCTAACATGACGCCGAGTCCAATACCTACGGCTACAAGGAAAAAAGTTGTTGCACCATTAATTTCAGGTCCTAATAATGGAGCAGTAAAGAATGCTATAATAGCAAAGAGAACTGGAAAAATTAATTTTTTTATCACTTCAGCCACCTCCTTTCAAATAGGATATATCTTTAAGTGGACTAGACAATAAAAAATGGATAACCGAAACCAAATGGTCATCCATCATCATGTATCAAAGGTAAATGCAAAAAAAGATAACCATTTGGCTATCCACCCTGATAGTCTAATCTCACATAAGAACATCATATCATAAAAGACTTAGATGGCTTACTCCGCGCACATTGTTTTCACAAATATGGCTTTGACCGGACAATATTTATCTTCCTTACCATTATTATACAATGGCGTCAAGGAAATGTCAACGTTTTTTTGTGGTAATTTTCAAATAAAAAAGCTCAGGTTTATAACCTGAACTTTTTGAACTATACATTAAATCTGAATAAAACGATGTCTCCATCTTCCATTACGTATTCTTTTCCTTCAAGACGCATTAATCCCTTTTCCTTTACAGCATGCATAGATCCAAGTTCTTCAACATCCTTGTAAGATGTTACTTCAGCCCGGATAAATCCTCTTTCAATATCTGAATGAATTTTACCTGCAGCCTGAGGAGCTTTAGTTCCTTTAACAATAGTCCAGGCTTTTGATTCCATTGGGCCGGTTGTAAAGAAGCTTATTAGACCAAGAAGGTGGTAGCTTGCTCTAATTAACTTATCAAGTCCTGATTCTTCAAGACCTAATTCTTGAAGAAATTCCTTCTTTTCATCATCGTCAAGAGCAGAAATTTCTTCTTCTATTTTGCCGCAAACCGTAATTACTTCAGAATCGTCCTGTGCAGCATGCTTTTTTACTTCATCCACATATTTGTTTGAAGAAGGATCAGTAATATAATCCTCATCTACATTTGCCACATATAATACAGGTTTTGCAGTTATTAAATTAAATGTTTTAAGAAGTCTTTGCTCTTCTTCTGTATAATCTAAGAACCTCGCCTGTTTTTCATTCTCAAGTGCACTTACAATTTTTTGCACCAGTTCTAATTCAGGTTGGAGGGTTTTGTCATTTTTAATCATTTTGGCCAGTTTTTCCAACCTTTTGCTCATTACCTCCAAATCAGCAAGCACAAGTTCAAGCTCTATTATTTCAATATCTCTTTTGGGATCGACAGAGCTTTCCACGTGTATAACATTTTCATCGTCAAAGCATCTGACAACATGTACAACTGATTCTACTTCTCTGATGTGAGAAAGAAATTTGTTGCCAAGGCCTTCACCCTTGCTTGCACCCTTTACCAAACCGGCTATATCAAAAAATTCTATTACAGCAGGAACCGTCTTTCCTGAATTGCTCATTTTAGTCAAAAAATCTAATCTTTTATCCGGAACTTCCACAACACCTACATTGGGCTCAATTGTACAAAACGGATAATTTGCTGATTCCGCGCCTGCTGAAGTTATTGCATTGAATAATGTACTTTTACCTACATTTGGAAGTCCTACTATACCTAATTTCATATTATCGTCCTTTCGTTTCTTACATATATTCCAAAATATTGTCAAATTATTATATAACATAAAAAATTAAACTTCAATATATTTCTTAATACTCAATTTATGGAATAACATCAGCAAAATGACAACTTGTATTATTTTTTTAGTTACATAGCATATATTATAATCCATTGAATAATATGATATATATAAGACAAATTATAGGGGGAAGAAGTTAATATGAACGATAAACAGATGCAGTCAAATTATATAAGGATTGTTGGTAAAATAAACAGTAAGTTGGAATTCAGCCATGAAGTCTTTGGAGAAAAGTTTTATGAATTTTTTTTGGAAGTACCGAGATTAAGTGACACCAAGGATTTGCTGCCTGTTATAATATCCGAAAGAATAATAAATGATATTGATATGAGCATCGGAAATTATGTTGTTATTGATGGTCAGTTCAGATCTTATAATAGATACGAGGACACATGCAATAAATTGCTATTAAGAGTATTTGTAAGAGATATAATTGTACCTGATGATAACGAATTAGAAGAGCTTAAAAGACATCCCAATGAAGTCTTCCTTAATGGATATTTGTGCAAAGAGACTAAATTCAGAACTACTCCTTTTGGCAGAGAAATTACAGATATGCTGATTGCTGTTAACAGATCATATAACAAATCCGATTACATACCTTGCATAGCATGGGGGAGAAATGCAAGGTACTGTGAAAAGCTTGAGGTAGGCGATCACGTAAAACTATGGGGCAGAATTCAAAGCAGGAAATACCAGAAGAAAAGCGAAAATGAAACTTATGAAACAAAGACAGCGTATGAAGTGTCTGTCACCAAGCTGGAACATATAAAGACAGAAAACAACCGGAAAAAAGAAGATGGTGAAGATGAAGAAGATTATTTTGAGGAATAATTATAAATACTAAAAATGAAAGAGACTGCGAGATGCCCTAACCCTATTTTTAGAGTGTTTTTTCTAAAAAATGGCGGTAGGTCATTCACAACGAATTCCCAAATTATGTGAGCGACAGCGAGCAAATAATTTGGTGAAAGAGACTGCGAGTCTCTTTTTTGTTGTGCGCCCAGCATGGGCGACAGCTTGACGGTGAAAGTCCGTTATGGGGTTGGTAGTAGCAACCATTAGCCAAGAGCAAGGGTGTCCATCGT
>DFOA01000070.1:0-137 GCA_002381185.1 Firmicutes bacterium UBA3553
AGCTTAAATGTTCCATCTTGAAATCTCTTTTTAACTGCCCATTTGTTATTAGTGGAGATGCTTTCTGCCTCTCCTTGTGCAAGGGAGCTTAGTATGGTAATCATCTGCTCACTTTTTTCTGATAGGGTATTAATATG
>DFOA01000070.1:199-16784 GCA_002381185.1 Firmicutes bacterium UBA3553
CCACTTTTGGCTTCATCAGCATAAATTCCTGTGTATTCCCAGTCATCTCTTTTTCCGATAAAAGTCTTGTAATATTCTACTTGTGCAGAAAAGGAATTCTGTTGTTCTCTTGAATCAGTACTGACTCTGCAGTAAGCACAAACTCGTTTTTTAGGTTGTAATTCTAAGATAACCTTTTGCTTTACAGGTTCTATTTTTCTTACTTTCTTTGCCATGATCTTCCTCCTTTCTTTTAGAACTTTAGTTCCTGTTAGCAACATACATTACCACAAGAATTTAAATATAGCTAGTGTTATTACACATATACTTTTGCAAGTTGTGGAGAAAAGGTCTGACGGTTTAATTCATCAATTTCTATATATTCTTCCTCTGTTATAATTCCTCTAGAAAGTAAGATTTTCAGTAGTTTTAAAGCCATTTTATATTCTACTTCTTTCACTGATTGCTCCTTTGTCATCGCCATCCCTCCATTCATGTAAATTTTATTATTGTTTATGTAAGTATTTTTCATCTGCTTAATATCACAAAAATAGGGACCGCCATTTTAAATAAAGACTTATGATTAAACTCTCGTCATTTTAAGCGATCCCCATTGCTTCTAATATTAAGATTTTGTGTTGTACTTAGACGCTACCATCCCCAACACACAAAGCCTTGCAAGCAAGACTTAAAGGGCTATTACATAAACTGCAATTGGTTGTAACTGCTTTAACAGTTATTGCATCATAGGACTCTCACCTCCACCGGGATCTCCGCTGGCTGCCCCCATTGCGATGTCTGTGGCTGGGCAGAAGTATCATTATAGGCTGATGAGGTTATTGCGAACAATCTACCATAGATTGTTTCTTGGAACGGATGGGTATCGCTTTGCACCTTATTTTGCCGACTTTGATAAAAACAGAAAATATAATATCTGCTCTTACAGGTGGTCTTGGCGCATCCTCCATTGTCGCTTTTCCATTTCTGGCTCATCAGCTAACGTATTTATGTAATCGGATATTTAGTTTTCAAAGTACAAGACAGGGAATAAAAAAGATCCCCTCAATGTGTAGGCAACGAGAAGACCTTTTTGACAACCATTTTTGAAAAGTATTTTACTTTTCTTTTAATATTCTTTTTATTTTAATTAATCTTTTGGATATGGCATTTTGTGAACAGTGCATTTTCCTTGCGATTTCACGTTGTGTATATCCTTCTATAGCCAATAAAGTTAAAAGTTCTAATTCATCATCACTTAAGTCTCTTAGTTTCTTAGAAAGTGCATCATCAGAAATAGTATCTATCCAAGTGTACCTTCCTGAAAGATCCATTTCATCAAAACTTGTAGATAGAGATGCAAATCTTTGGAACAGATTAGATCTTGTTTCAGCTCTCTGCTCATCTATCCCTTCTTCAGGTAAAGCTTGTACACGATTTTCATAATTTCTTCTCATACGAAACCAGCTCCAATCAAAATCATATAGCTCATGTATTGCTTTCTCACTCATTCCTGCTTTTTTGTATTGTCCACGGAACTTTTCCCATTCCCTATCAAATATTAACTTTTCTCTTCTATAATTAAAACCCATTCCAATTCCTCCGTTTTCTGATTTTTAATAATGAATGTAATCATCAGAAAAAGGAGGAGAACGACATTTACTATGTAAACAAGACTTTGGCTTTTCCATCTGACCTCCTAAAAATGGACAGAAAAAAAGCCAGGAATAACATTTCTGTTAAGCCTGGCTCTCATGCTGCCTTGATTAAAGCGAAAAAGGGCATTAAAAAAACCCCAAAACCATATGGTTATGAGGTTGTTCTAGATTCACTATTCATTTATTTAATGCCATAATTCGCCAGCATAATTAGTGTAACATGTCGGTTGTCGGAAAACAGTAGGAATTATATCGGGTTATAGTCGAGAATTAGTCGGGACATTTTCATTATAAAAGAAGTTTGGTATCTCAATATCTTTATTGGTAGCTCCAAATACTCCTCTCATTGATGGTATGGCATAACCCCAGAGACAAATAGCAAAAAGTTCTATAGCTTCTCTTTTCTTATCATAGTATGTACTCCGTTCAAGATTCAGAAGCTCAAGCATTTCAGACTCATAGTGTTTATCCACAGTCAAATATTGTTTACTCAAGATTTCATGATACATTTGACCATTATCGGGATAGTCGTAAACTTTATTCATTGCATGATCAATGAGTTCAATCAGCCAGCGAGTTTCAAAAATGGAGCTAACCCTTTCAGAAAAGCGTTCCTGTTCGACTTCAGGAGCATAATTCGCCAAATATTCAAGTGCTTCCTCCATTGTTTTGCTACAATACATTTCGGCCCTTGCATGTGTTTCAAGTGCTCTTTTTGACACAGACCATACAACTGGTCTATATATCTTTAGAAGCACTTTGGTTTTATGAAGAACAACCTCCCTATCAATACTCAATCCCTTGAACATTAACGAACATTGTTTCATAACATTGCTAACTTTTCTCATAACATCACCTCTCGTATATTCAATCTTGACTATTAGCAATAGTATAATGCTTCTGCAACTAATTTTGCCCATTTAGTCTCACCAATTTTTCATAGTTGTAAATATTACAATTAGCTCTTTATAATGAATTCACTCAAAAGCTCCCTGTATTCATGTTTACTTTCATCAAATTTTCTTTTCGCTGTTTTGATACTATTTTCATACTTGCTTCTTGCACTCTTTATTTTTTCACCAACTATATTCATATTTTCAATATCAAATACTGGTATTTCAAATTTCTCAAGCTGCGAATTATTAAGTACTTTAACTGTAGTGCCCGTTTGAAGACTATCAATCATCCTCGCTCCTAACTCACTTTGAAAAAACTCTACAAGTACATATGGATTGTACTTCTCAGGATTTACCCTAATGATGGTTAGGTTCGAACTAATTAATGAGTATTTGTAGTCATCATCGACTATTGCGAATTTGAATGACCAACCTTTAGCAGTAACAATGATATCATTGGGCTTTATTTCATATCTTTCTATCCATCCATTTTCAATGCACTTAAATCTCGAAGCTTGTTCATAATTTATTCTGCCAACTTCGATATCCTTGATATTCAAACAACAGTACAATGATTTATCATCACTATCAATAATAGTATCCTTTTTTATATTCAAACCTCTTATAACTTGAGCAATTTCTTTTAGTTGAATAGTTTCAGTTAGTGTATCCTTCAAACTGTCAAAATCAAGATACTCCACTGGATTCATTTTATATTTAAATTGTCGAATCTTATCAATGTCAACAAATTTGCTAAAATATTTTTTTTCAATTCCTTCTTTGTAACAATGTGAAATTTCATTAATACCTTCATTTGAAAGTGAATTCTGTAGCCTATTCAATCTCATCCCATATTCACTAGCATTTATAAATAGAATCTTACCTTTACGCATCTCAGATTTATCTCTATTTAATATAATCATTTCCGTACCAAGTGTAGACTTTTCATATAAATTGTTTGGGAGTGTAATGACGCATTCCACAAGGTCTTCTTCAATTATGTTTTTTCTTATATCATTCTCATTACTTCTTACAAGAGCTCCTTTAGTCCCTATGAGAATTCCAATCCCCTTATCATTTAGTTTGTAAATTACATTCTGCCCAAAATACCACTCCGAGCTTTTTTTTGTGGGAATTCCAAATTTCAGTCTTGGGTCTCTTCTAAGAAATAATTCTTCTGGGTTTGTGACTAAAGGTATATCTGTTATTACTAAATCATATTTTACTACCTCTTCAGAATTTGAATAAAAAGATAGAACATCCTTGTTTTCGATAATAGCATCATCTATCTCAAATATAATCATTAAAAGCTTAGAAATAAGAGAGGTCGAAAGCACAATTTCTTCACCATAATAATTGATACGATGCTTGATATCTCTTGTTCTATAATCTTCTATTAGTCTTAATGCTATCTTTGAATATCCACAACAAAACACAGCCATATTGTTAACACTTCTTAGTTCAATGATTTCCTCAATAAGTTTCACAATTGAATCTGGAGTATCATTAAATCTATTAAATTCAAATTCAGATGATAGTATCATCAATATAATTTCTTTAATCTCTTCATGTGAAAACCTTGCATTATTTAAGACTTTATAAACACTAAAGAACTTTCGGTTTATATTGATGTCTGGATAATTAATTACATTTTCAATTAAGCTTGTCAAAATTTGTTCGAATAATGGATTATTCTCCTCAAATAGAGATATTTCTCTTTTCAAGATTTCTACAAAATTATATTCCGTTATTTCTTTTGAATTAATTGCATCTAATGCAACCTTTCCTTTGTCAAAGAATTTCTTATTATTCTTAATCCATTCAACTGCAATCAAAACGATAATAACTTCAAAAGATTGTTCCAAAGTAAAAGAAGCTTGCAATTCTACGAAACATTTGGAAATAGTGCTTTTATGTCTATTGACTTGATACAATAATTCATATTCCTGATCCTCCTTGTCAAAGTATGTATACTTCACTGTATATTCTATAATAACATTGGTGTAATATTCTTGTCATGAGTATGTACATACTTTAATGGTGTATATATTAATGATGAAGAAATTCGCCCTTCATTCACTAACAGAGTGATAGCTCCTTCTTTCTTATCGCATTCAATTATGTAGAAAGCAATACAAAATAAATATTAAAGGTAAAACGGTTGCTAATGCTGGAAAAATTAGATACATCATTATCGGAAGAGCAGCAAATGTATAGGCGGCAGTCAAGAGTATATCTGTACTCGTATAGCATTCACTTTCATAGTAATAATCTTCATAAGATTCGAATTCATTAAATAGTTTTTTTATAATTCGAATAATTTTTCCAATGGTTCCATCATAAACAGTAATCAGACCACAAAGAAATGAAATGTATGACAGCAATACAAAAAATATTATTCCGCAAAGATAGAATAATACAATGGCATTTCCATTTCCTAGTGCTGAAGTCACTCCCTCCAAATAGATAAATTGAGGGTAAATTACTTTTGCTATTATCATAACAAATCCCCATAATGCCATATTTGTAGCAAACAAATTTCTTAGTTCTTCTTTCTTCATACTCACAACTCCTCCTTTAATATAATGTTTACGGATAATTAAATTATTGTTATAAATATTTCAATTCCACACTTTGCTCACATGTTGGATTTATTATGTGATTTGTATGTTGACATCCTCTTTCCAGTCCTGGAATAGTTTATATCTTGGAATAAGAATAACCCACTTCTATTTGTTTGTCAATCCATTTTTGTTTACTTTTTTGGATTGTAAATTCGTTTATCATTTTTTAGTTAATATTCAAATCCATTTTATTTGACTTTTAAGGATTTATAATATATAATTTACTTAATATTTTTTAGGGAGGTTTATCCATGGATTCAGTAAAAACTAGACCAGTGGCAAATTCACACAACGAAATGGAATTTGACTTCATTCATCCTCATACGAATAAGAGAGTTAGAAGAAAAATTAAAATAACACCATCCAATGCAGAAATGGTGTGTAAATTACTAGATGTAATTATTGAACATAATCATACTTTAGATGAAATACAACGAACAATATTTGAAGACCCATTATATATGGACTCTGCTGATTTTTTTATCAAAACTTGTAAAACACTCTATTTTGACTATAATATCGAACAAGAATATATTGATTATGAATCAGAAGTGACTATGAAGTTGAATAAAATATTCATTGATATTCCAGACATAAATATAAGCTTTCTAGGTAAAGCAGGAGTAGGAAAATCCTCAATAATACGTAAAATGTCTACTTTTTCAGATACCAACATTAATTTTCCATTTGTTGATACTTCAAGAACATCGACGTATTCAGCAGAATATTGCTTTTCTCCTGAAAAACATTCTTATCAATTCGCTGTAGCTTTTATGAATGAACTTTCAATAATTAACCGTTTAGAAGAATGTATTGAGCGCGGTATAAATAAAGCCATCTCTCAATTTTCTAAAGATAATGATAAAATTGATAGTCTTGAAGATGAAATAATTACTGCATTCTATACTGACCCAGCTCAGATTTTTGATATTAGACTTTGTTTTGGAAAACATATAAAAAAGACATCTAAAAACTACGGCCTTGATAAAAACCGAACCATAGTTGATAGATGGAATCAAATAGTTAAATCCTGCAAGGATATCGCAGGCATTCTAATAGGTTATAGTACAATTTCTGAATCTGATATCAGTTTTTACCAGGAGAAATTCTCTGAATTCATTAAGTCAGAAAAAACTAACGAGATTCAAGAACTCTACAAAAAATTGGTTGAATATGTAAAAGAGCAAGTGGCTCAAGAAAAAGCAACCATTATAAAGGCAGTAGAGAACAATCCATGTATTCGTGATATAGAACATGATTCTGACGTCTTATCTTGCAGAATCATAGAATTTAGCACAGAGTCTTTCAAAAATTTTATTTCAGTTTTTACATCAAAGAATATTGAAAGTTTTGGAAACTCATTGCTCCCTCTAACTTATAAGATGAGAATAGAACTTCCCTATAACTCAAAAATATCCGATGTTGTTAAGGCAAAAAAAATTCGTTGTTATGACACCGTCGGAATTGCACATACTACTGATACTAAGGGAGGCTTTGAAAAAAGTACACAGCTTAAACTAGAAAACATAGATGGAATAATTATCGCTGATGATAGCCGACTTAACATGTCAAATGATACGGGTGTAATAATCAAGCATATTTCTGCTCGTGTTGATTATAGGAAAATATACTTTGCCTTAACTTTTTTTGATGAATTTAGTAAAGAGCAGTTTGACCCTGATGAAGACATCAATGAGCAAAAAATTGACTATCTGCTTTCTATTCAGAAAGAAAAAATAACTGAATACCTTGAAGAAAGTAATTATTCAAAATCACTTGTAGAAAGAGTTCAGAAAAATGCAATATTCTACTTAAGTGGATTAAAATACAGTAATACTGAAACCTTTAGCAATGGGTATATAGAGTTAAATCAAATGCTTGATCAAATTAGGAAGGATGTAGAAATATCGAAAAGCAAGAATAAGGTATGCAAAGTTAATCCTTTTCTGCCGATTGTAAAGTACGACTACAAGAAATTGTCAATACTCTATTCACTAGCTTACAACGAATTCAATGCCATACAAAGAGATTTATATTTTAATAATCCTCCGCATTTTAAAACTACGGAAGCTCTTACCCGTCGTTTGAAAGAAAAAGAAACATGTTTTTATGGGGCTCGAATACTTAAACCCGTTGATGACTTATATAATTCACTTATTAAACAACTTGATGAATTTATAACAGAACCGCTATCAGTAAACTTGACAGGAGAGGAACCTGATGATGTAGAACTTGTTATCGGAGAGTTAAAATCCTTTATAACGGACAAAATCTCAACATTGATAAAGCAACGATTTTTTACTGAAGAAATGATAGATAAATGGAAGAAATTATGGCTTGATGGCGGAAGTGGCGTAGATTACCGTCGTCGACAAGGTATTATTAATACCGAAAATTTAATAGCTCCAACGATAGAAGCTTACCTAAAAGCAAATAACTCAACCCATTTAGTAGATGAACTGGAATTTTTAATCGAAGAATGCATAAATGAATTTGAGAAAAAACTTGAACGAAAAGGCTAGTTAGCGATTTGCAGTACGAATTAGCCCATAGAGGCAATCCTCGAGTAATAATAATGCTCGTTTTTTGAACAGTGAGAGCTTTCATTTCTTTCTATATACATTAGTTTAATTCCCCCTAATTAGGGGGAATTAAACTTTATTTTGAAATATAATCACATATAAGTCAGAGTTTGAAATAACTTATTCAAGAATAAATTCCTATACTCTTAAGGAAATTCTTCCGTTATTCTACACCTAAAGCTTTAAACACCGCCTCCTGTGGTGTTGAATAAAATATTATGCTAAAAGCACCCATCAAATCCGATGGCACTGTTCCCATCTCTGCTGCAGATGTAATTGGTAGTAACACCTTCTTTGCTCCGCTATCTAGGCATACTTGCAATACACTGGCCAATTCCTCTACTTTTAAAATTGTTCCACTGATACTGATATCACCTAAAACAGCAAGACTACTTAAGGTTGGCTTATTTAGTGCTGCTGATGCAATTGCAATTAGTGTAGGTAAGGTTAAGTATTTAGTAATTCCTATTCCATTTAAATCCTGATAATTTATGATGTAATCTTTTGTTGTCGTACTAATAGAGTTGCTGATTGAATGACCATTAGCTTTTAGATAGTTAAATGCAGTATTAGTAGCCTCTCTAGCTTCTCTATCAGTACCAAGACCAGTGCGTTCAAATTTTCCATTGCCCGGTAAAACTTGTGTTTCCAAACGATAGACTCCTATCATACCAGTTTTACCTCTTGATATGGTATACACATGTCCAGGGTTACTGATGCCTTCAGGAATCAATTTGCCTCCACCTTGTTCTGGAACTGATACATAATGTTCTTCAAAGGTTTCATTATCTATGTAGGAGAAATTCACATCATAAAATTCCATTCCACCTATCTTTTTAAGCTGTTCTTTTACACGTCTTCTTAGTTCAAGTGATATAGTCACTATCTCAGCTATATCTTCTTTTGTAAATTCCTCGTTTGGATAGAGAAGCTTAGCAAACCCTGATATCATTTTTCTGACACCAATAACATCACGTTGGTTTAAGTTAGAACCAAATCTAAAATATTTATCACTTATATCACTAAACTGTTCTTTACGCATTTCACGCATAAATTCAGAAAGATAATCCGTTATAAATCCATATTCATTTGTAAAGAAATCTGGTCTATACTTCGGTATTTCCCAACCAGGGATATAACAATGCATACGGTCAAGGAAAGCAGTATCATAAGCCATAGCTTCTGGAAATGGCTCGAATAAATGAGAGGTTTTTAGTAGTACATCCACACTTTGATTAATATTACCTACAAAAACCATAGATGCACTCGCAGCCTTTTCCTCTTTCCCACGAGCAAATGAACCTGATGCCATATAATCCTTCATAATCTGAATACCGTCTTTATCTTTAAAGGTAATCCCTGCAACCTCATCAAAAGCAACACAATCCCACATTCCAACCAGACCAATTGTCTTATTGGCCATGTTATAAAAAAGATTAGCAACTGTAGTTTGACCTCCAGATACAAGAATGCTATTAGGTGATATCTCTTTGTAAATATGGGACTTACCTGTACTACGAGGACCAAGTTCACAAAGATTAAAATTGTTTTCTACAAGTGGAATCATACGAGCAAGGAGAAGCCATTTTTCACGTTCAGTAAATTTATCTGGTTCCATACCTGTAGAACGAAGTAAAATATTAATCCACTCATCTTTTGTAAATTCTTTTCTGGCTTCCTTTATTTCATCTAACTCAATATGAGGCATCTGAATTGGTGTCAATTTCCTCACACGAATGGGAGTTGCTCTTTTGTCTTCTTCTAAAAATTCATATTCAAGTTGAACAATGCACCAAATACCACCACAAAGTAATCTGTCGAACTTAGATACATAATCAGGAGCAAGGAGTATTTCCCTAACTCCTAGATTCGAGAATTCTGCTTCGTATCGATCTTGCTTAATATTAAGTTTAGCAGTAATACGGTCTATTACTGTATAACTACCTTGTTCACGCAAAATAGATAAAACCTTCTGTGCTTCATCAGGGCGAACAAAATTATCTGCTAGAATTTTTTTTACTGTTTTTACTCCTTCTTCAATAATGTCCGGATCATCAGAGCTACAATATTGCCCCAATAAAAATTCCAGAACGTAAATAGGTACATTAGCTCCCTCTTTAATAGATTTTGTCAAATCCTTTCGGACTATCTTCCCGTCAAAATACTGTCTTAGCTTTTTATTTATGACAGTATTGGGATTATCTACTTCATCAAATTTATTTAAATCAGCCATTCTGCCATCCTCCTAAACTAAACATTAAACCCGAAATCATCAACAAATGCTAAGTCCATCTTTACCTCATGACGAATCACTTCAAGTGCATTTTTTTCATCATAGGCAACAAGGTAATATTTTCTGTTTTTATCATATTGTTTATTCTTAAAAGTAAACTTTAATCGGAATATTCGCTTACTTGCATCTTTATCTTTTTTATCTGCAACGTAGATATTATCATTTGAAATTTTTTCATTATCATCTGAGATAAAGAACAGTTTATAAACCGTCTCTTTATTAATATCAGTAACTGGATCTGTCTGGATAAAATCAAGATTAGTCATAAGATTGGTAATCTTATGCACCAAGCTCACAAGTCCAATACTTACCGTTTTAGTTTCTGTATGATATTTGTTAGTTCTTACATCTATGACAGGGATAATCAATTCCTGTAATGAAGAACCGCCATGCACATAGTTTTGGCCTCCTCCAGACACTTTGAAAACATCGCTGCCTATTGGAACTGAAACTACCCTTTGATCATCACTCCCTAATATATCCCCTAGTGTAACACTTCCAATACCATCTGCATTCACTCTTTCGTTTGCAACAACATATCGTCTGCCAACCAAAGCATTATTCTTATGAAAGCCACCAATTTTATCACTTTCAGCTAGTTTGTCACGTTTATAGATGAATCCATGATCTGCCGTTATTATAAAATGAATGTTATTGGCACTTGTAAGTCTTTTTATCATAGTATGAATCTCTTCTACAGCTTCTTCGCAGGCAATAAAGACTTCATTTTCAGTATTTAGCTTATCACCTCTGGCATCTATCTGATTATGATATATATATACAACATCCTGTCCAACGAATATCTCCTTCAAATCAGCTATCTTCATTGTTTTTATGTCATCAAATTGGACTGTTCGACTATTTGGCACATAAGTTTGTAGTATTTGTTCTCTCGACTTTAAATCATCACATACCTTACCATCTACTAAAATCTTATAGTCATCACTCATAGAAAGTTCTTTATGTGGGAGTAATGCTGACATACCAAATCTCGTATAGGAAGGTAAGACACTTTGCATTGCTGCAATCTTCGCTGTACATTTTTCATCTTCCTGCAACCTTTTCATTAGGGTTTGCCCTACTTCAAAGCGGAGTGCATCGGATATAATAACAACAACACGTTCTTTGGAGTTTCTTATATATCTATTAAAAAATTCCTGCTGTTTTATAAGCCCTGTATCTGCTTTCGCATCTACTAAGGCCTTGTTCCACTCTACGGACAATTTATCTAAGAATTTATTTGTATAAATATTCTCTACCAAATCACGAAGAGATTCATATGGGGTATTATTTAACACTTTATCAAAGTGAAAATAGAAATAGCGATATTTCTGGTCAATCATATAATCTTTTACAATATATTGTTTTGCTATTTCTTCTATTGTTTTCTTAGGCTCAAAGTGAGCTGCAAGAATCAGGTAATAGGCATTTTCAATAATATAGTAATGGGAATAATATATCTTTCTATAGTGCATCTTTCTTCTTAAACGACAAATTTCCGGTATAGTATATCCATGCAATTTAGCATCGGTATCTTCATTCTCAAGCCTTGCAATAAGCCATTTAATTATTAAGATATCAACCTTACGGAATATTTCACAATCAACTATATTATCTGTCCCTATTCTTTCAAAGATATCGTCACCTTTTAAGCTGTCATATACCATCTGTGAAAGTTCATCGAAGTTCTCATTATAAATCAGGCTATTCATTAAACTATCCAAAAAAGCTATGATATTCCCTGATTTATAGGAACAATAATTTCTCCATGCCTGTGGAAGCTCTGTATGAATCACCTTTGAAGTATAGGTCACAAATAGTGTGTAAATAAGTTTTGATAAAGACGGTACAATATCTGTGTATCCAAAGGTTTCCTCACACATCTTCCAGAAGGGATCTATCAAATCGTACTTCTCAAATTCAACCAAAAATTTATTATTCTCTAACTCTCCCTCTGTAACTATGGTTCTGACTATTTCCTCAAAAGAAACAACCTTAGTCTTGCAAATAACACTCATAAGTGCTGTTTCTATAACTGGTTTATTAAAATTCTCAATCTCAAGGTCATAGAACTTTTGTGTCCTATCTTTTGCTCCAAAAAACTTGATGTAATGTTGCAGCACAGGTTTATACTTCTCATCAATACCTAAATCAATAGCCAATAATGAGGCTCTGTCTGCAAAAAACTCTTTGGAATAGCGTATTGTATCTGCCAAATGATTGTCCTTAAGTGCCGGTTTTGGAAAAGGTGCATATATTAAATAATTAGTCTGTGTATCTTCTCGCTCCAAGAAATATTTCGTTTGAAACTGATTGTCTCTCTCAAGTCTAAAAATCTTTGCATTCTCAAGTTCCAATGTATCTATATCTGATACAAATTCTGCATTAGCATCATACCAGAAGACTAGCTTACGGATATCTGATGCGAATTCACTATTTAGTTTATCTGTTATCTGTTTTAAATTAAGTTCCGCCATTTTTTCACCGCCTTGTTACCATATTATTAGAATGGAAGCCAATCTCGAATTTCTTTAATTCCTTTATACGCTTTCATTGCTGTTGAGTTTGTATCTAAATACTCCATTCCTTTGACTGTTAACTTAATATTATCTAAAATTGCAAGGATTATTGGATTCCCCATACCACCCCTCGAAAATCTAGCTTCTTTTATTAAGCCTTCTTCTTGGCAAGCATCAATAATATCCCAATATTCCAGATCTCCTATACCATAATCTACAGCATTTGGTATATTCCCATCATTTACTTCTCTCATGAAACTTAACATTATTTTTAATTTATTAATTGCCATATAAATTCCCCTCGAATTAAATTTTTTGAAGAATATTAAACTTCTTTCCATCTTGACCCGTCTGAACTTTTTCATAATTAACTTTAACACCATCATCCAAATCAATTTCTATACGGCTAAGAGCAATATGGGCAATCTTCTCATCATATTCTTTGGTTTCTTTAAGTTGTTTTATCAATTTCTCTTTTCGTTTCTCAGCCTGTGCAATTTCACGAACTTGAGTACTATTCTCCGCCATATCTTGCATACGATCAATTTCACCCATATAAATCTTCTGCATTTTGTGAAGATAATCCACACGGACAATACCAGTTGTATCGGCATTATAACGGTGCATGTAGATAAGTGCTTTAAAGCCATCCTGCTTACCACTGTCATATAGCCAATAGATTGGACGTTTCTGATAAATCTTTATATGGTCTTTAATGAAATCTTTTACAAAGTAGTTACGAATAATCTCTCTTGATGTATCACCTTTATTGTCTAGTGCTTTGGAAATAAAATCAAGGTTCTCTTCAAGGCTTTCAATTCCATATACTTTCTTCACAAATGTAACAAATAACCCCACGATATCATCTTCAAAATATCCTTCATCGGTAATTGGAATACAGTTATCCTTATCAGGTATAAAAGTGGTGTATTTGCTATCATTCCATTCCCCACCTGCATTAACAAGACCTTCTACATCAAGTGAGTATCTTCCGAACAGACAGCCGACTGCATAAGAAATAAAACTTTTAATATCTCTTTCAAGGTCTGCTTTGCGGACTGTTATATCTTTATCTTCTACTTCGGGAGTTAATTCATCCTGTAAGCCATAAATTTCAATAAATATTTGGTTTAGTTCTTCTTCATTTGCTTTTAATTTATAAAATCGATCACTACATTCTATTTCCCAATTTTTAAATGCAGATTGCACAGTCGTAGATTTAAGTAATGGATGTTTCTTAAAATCCCATGAAGTTTCATAAGAATCCCAATCTATTCTTGATAAACTTATACTTTCTTTAACTTTTATTTCAATATTTTGCTTGTTTTCATAGTCCACAAAGACAGGTATTCGTGCTATATCACCAGCTTGAAAATTTATTGTCGGTGCAAGTAATTGTAATACCACTAATGCTATCGGAGTATTACAAATTCCCAAATAATAATATAAATTTTCTGTTGAAGTATAGAAAGACATCCCCGCAATATCAGACAAATTGCATTCCTTGAACCGAAAGGCAGGTTTTACTGAACTTATTAAAGACCAAGTAACTGATGGTATAAATTTTAATTCATCTGGATAATCCTGTACATTTCTGCCATCTGTTTTTGCGTTATTGAAAATTTCGTTTCCACTATTTTGCCAATTCACAACATACTCATTATTACCATACCATTTCCTATAGTCACCACCTTTGTTATAAGGAAACCACTTTGCACTTGAATTTTTTGCTTCAATTGTATTTTTAGCGTTTTTGTACATTCTTTCATCAACAATTTCCCACCATAGCCTCAAAAACCTAGCATTTTCGCCCGTTTTCATACCATTTCGTGCAATAACTAATTTTCCAAGTGGTGTTCCCCGTTCAAAGGCGTCGATAATTTTATTGCTTACCCAGTATGCGATGGGTACACCTGGAATTTTATTAAAATCTCTCTGATTTGTTTCATAATAGATTTGTAGCTCTTTACCACTATCACCCTCGTCAATTTCTTCCGCCACATTTGTATCATTTTTTGTATTATATTCAGAGAAATTATACTTAAAGCTCTTATTTCCTCTTGAAATTAAATATAGTTTCGATATATCATCAGCATCAATATATTGAAAAGTTCTTTCATGCAATCTGAAATAACAACCCTTATATCCAGCAAAATGTTTTTTCTTTATAATAAAAGCTGTCGATCCAAAATCTATACCAAATATACCTCTACCCATGTGCAATAAACTAGAGATTGTACTAAAGTTTATTATTTTATTTCTTAACTTTTCAAACGAAGATAAGAACAAGAATGAAGGCTGAGTAATCATTGAATAATAACCATTTGATTTTGTATATAATGCACATTTTTCAATAAATATAGAAAAGAAATCACTCTTACTATCTGGAAAATATTCTTTTACATAATCAGACAATTTACTTCCCATTCCGCTGCTCCCCATATATGGAGGGTTCGTCAATACAATGTCATATTTTTGCGACATTGTTTCTCCAATGGATACAAGTTCTTTTAAACAATTTGCTGATTGGCCAGCACTTAAACCATCAAATGACATCTGATCTTCAATGCCGTAATCATTTACAAATTGATTTAGTAAACTCCAATCACAAGAATCTACATTTAAAATAGAACCATATTCCTTTGCATCAAAATAAACATCCAATAAATATTCCATTTGCTGAGCAGCTGTATTTCTTTCTATCATAGTTAAGGAATTACCAAAATATTGTAAATGGCTTTTTTTGATGTTATTACTTTCCTGAATTGAATACAGTTTAGGTGAAATTCCTCTTGTAAAAAATCTACGATCATATTTTCTAGCTTTCATCATAATAGCAAAATAAGCTAACTGATAGGCACGATCATCAATATCAAGACCATACAAATTATTTTCTATGATTGCCTGTACTGCATCTCTTTGGGTATAACCTTGACTTTGATATATTTGCATAAGTACATCAAAGGCATATACAAGAATATGTCCACTTCCCATACAAGGATCAATGATTTTTATATCTTCTGGATTAAGCTTCTTATATTCATTCCTTATTTCCTCAAGTTCTATCTCTACTTCCTTTTCTTGTTCTGCTTCTTCAAGGTAATATCTCCATTCAGATTTTAAGTTTTCATTTGGATGACCATCAACCCATAGTTTACCCAAGGAATTTTCCACCATATAACGAACAATCCAATCCGGTGTAAATAACTGTGTGGCTGCTGGTATACGTTCTTTAGTAATTTTCACATTTTTCTTGAGGAGTGCAAACACTTCATCTTTTGGCTCAGTATTATAATACTGATACAGCCATCCAATTATCTCTACTGCTTCAGTAAAATCTTCCTCAGCTATATCATTTACTAAGTGACTAACAATACCATCTTTATCTGTAAACGAAATAGTAAGCAAAAATTCTGTATAATCAGATGTACTTTCAAATAGTTTAGGAAGGACTTCATTTAGTTTGTTACATTGCTTAATAAATAGCATACGGAACAATTCATCTAATTTACTCTCATCCTTTAACTGCATAATTCTATCTTTTTCATATGGTGAGAAATCCATATCCGTATCAAAGGGTGTCGTCACCATATCTGGTTCCAATTTTCCTTGTGTTTCACTTGAAAGCACCCGAATTCGTGAAGGTAGATAATCATTGGTCTCCATGAAACGAATAGCAACCAAACGATTAAACCAAGTATATGCGACTTCTTCCATAACAAATTGAAAAGCAGTTTTATAATCAGATGTACTTTCTTTTTCTTTTATTCGACTTATAAGAGCGTTACGTTGCATGATTTCATGATTTGAAATCTCAGTAGGTTTCCCTGTACCAATGTCAAAAAATTGTACATTATCTGTGGATATTGACAATGGCTGTAATATGCATTTTTCATTTATACCTATAACCCCTGATTTATATGTGATATCGCTGATGAGTTTACTGTCGATTGTCAAGTAAAATTGACCACTTTTTACAAATAAATTTGACCATTTGATTTAAGTAATAGTATTTTTTATATTTCTAAATCAGGTGG
>DFOA01000069.1:0-17708 GCA_002381185.1 Firmicutes bacterium UBA3553
CGCCCATGCTGGGCGCACAATGATAAACAACGGTAAACACAAGTTTACCGTTGTTTATGCAGCTTTTCTTTCAAAAACTCTATCCAGCCGTCTCTGAACTCACTTTCTGTAATATTTAAAACTTTCTCTATGTCTCCGTATTCCTTGAGCAGTTCAACAAGCTTTTCCCTGCCGTATTCCTCAACAATATATTCAACTAGGCTGTAGCCATATTTGTATCTGTCTCTGTCATTATTTTTTAAAGTATATATTTCAGGAATTCCGCCGTTTAACATTTCTTCATAGTATGGCTCGCTTCTATCCTCATCCTGCGCCATATACATTGCAATTCCATCCCAGAGCCAATCAGGATTCTTCTGTTCTGGTGCTAATGCCATTGTCACAGTGTGTGTAAATTCATGTAACAAGGTGGTTTCTAAATCTATAATTGCACCATATTTATTCTTACGAGTGCAATAAACTGAATTGTGCGTTAATGCTATCCCTCTTAAATCAAAGCTTAAATCATTTAAATCATAATTAGTCTCGTTTATTAAATTTTGGCGTAAAGCTTCATAGTTATCATACATATTAATTTTTATCACAGGCATGTTTTTTTCATCTACATTTAAAAATTTTAGTATTCTATCATACTCTTTTTCCAACATTTTAATTGAATTTTCAGCGCAAGACTCATTTGATTCGTTTTCTGAGCTGTAATACAGTTCAAAATGTTTACTGTTTATATACTTATCAAATCTGTATCCAGCACCATCTTCGAAGTAACCATTCCTATCTATTTCCTCTATTCTATTGCTACTGTCAAAACCATAAATACTATTAAGTTCATAACTATCTATACCGGTCTGTTTATCCTGGTATAGATTGTCCGGATTTAAAGTGCAGTACTTTAAAATTAAATTACCCATTGCATCACACCTTAAATTTTCTACTATATTATTATTGAAGCGATAGCAATTACGATAATGGTACACAGGAATTGCAGGAAGTTCATCAATCAATATTTTTTCAGCTTCAAATAAAAGTTCATCTCTCTGAGCTCCCGTAGCCTTTGTAGAGTTTATTACAGCTTCCTCAAAATTTTCATTGCACCACGCATTTCCGGATTTATTTGCATTAAAGACAGACAGAAATGCCATAGGATCATTATAATCTGCTATCCAAAATTTAGTAATCATTTCAAAGTTTCCTGTGCGTTCATTTTTTACCAGTTCTTCATATTGCACTATATTAAGATTTATTTTAATGTTTAAATTTGTCTCAAGCATATTTTTAATGTAATCTCCAAAAAATTCTGAATCTGTGGTCAGCTCAACCTCAGAAAAATTATAGTCACTTCCTGACATATTTAATAATTGCTTTGCTCTTTCCGAATTTGCATTCATCAAATAATCTACATTTTCACGCTTACTACCTACTGTCGTTCTATCTCTATGCTTCATATCAGAAGGCATAAAGCCAGATGCCTGAATGCTGTCCGGATAAATCTCTTCACTGTAATATTCACTGTCAATACCATAGGAAAATGCCTTCCGCACATTAACATCATCAAATGGCTTTCTGTTGGTGTTGAATATTATATAAGAAGTTCCTATGTAATCTGAATATAACAAGTCCTCTCCGTCCAGATTTCCGTAGGGATTTATCCGCATTATATGTACTTCGTTATTATCATACATGAGATCCATATTTTTATTCCGCGTATTGATAAGGCATTTTATATATGGTGTTTTAATATTTTTGCTGTCATAATAGTTTTCATTTTTAGATAGCAGAATATATGAATCCGGCTCATATGAATGAAGCTTGTAGGGACCGTTTGATATGCAAGTTTTTGGATTTATCTCCCAGCCTTCGCCTGCAGTTTCTACTATATCTTCCCTCGCAGGATAAAATTGGTGGTTTGTCAGCACTTCCATGAAATACGGCGTGGGTTCATTAAGCTCTATTTCCAGTGTATATTTGTCTAATGCCTTTACTTTAATATCCTCTAAACTTCCTGTTCCGTTTATATATTTATCGGCGCCTTTTATATATTGCCCATATATATCAGACGCATCGCTTTTCTTTTCGCATGCTCTTTTAAAACCATATTCGGAATCGTATGCAGTTACATCCTTGCCGTCCGACCATTTTGCATCCTGCCTCAGCTTAAATGTATATATTGTGTTTTCTGTTCCTTCCCCATTGGCGGACACTGTAAAGCTCTCGGCTGCACCTAACTGGCAGCCATCCTCACCAAGCACTGTCAATCCTTCAAAAATCTGACGGCCTATGTCAGCAACTACGCCGCTGTTGCTCATATGCGGGTCCCATGAATCGATATCTGCATATGATAAATTCCACACCAAGGTATTATTTGAATTTGGACTTTCTTCTTTAAAGGAAGCAGTCATATTACATCCCGAAACAAAGATACTTAATATTAAAATAATTATTATTAAAAAAGTGGTTGTCCTTATTTTGTTCATATTGCTTACTCTCCTTAATAAAATATAATCATTTCATTCATGTTAAATTCCCTTGGTCCTGCTATGGGTCTGAACATTTTCAAATGCATCAAAAACCCTGACGGGATTATCTTCTTCAATCATTTCTTCAAAACTTAGTACTTGTATTTGCTCACGGCTTATTCCTTCAGCGTATCTTTGCATTTTTAACACCTCGTTTTTTTTATTATACTAAAAAACCATTGAATTCTCAATGGCCTTGTTATATTTTTACTTATTTCTTTGCTTGCGTTTTTGTGCAGTCTGACGGAATTATTGCCACATTATTACCTTATATTTTGTGATTTTTCGCTGATTGATGTCAATAACCTCGTCCCCTTGTCAGTCATATTTGATGTTTACTTTATAAAATTTTTGACATGAAAAGAATAGATAAAGCTTACCACATAAGGTGGTCTATACTATCAGCCACAGAATTTATTAATCCATGAGTTATCATACTCGTGCCAATACTTTTGGAATGCCATACTAATAAGCCCAAAATTAATGCTGCTATAGGAACAATAATAAAGAAAGAATAATTATATTTCCCCAAATAATAAATATGGGCTAATATGAATAGTGCCGCCTGAAATAAGCATATCCGCGAATCTTTCCAGTTCATTTTTTTTAGGAGTCCCCACATAAAACCTCTGAAAAGGGGTTCTGTAGTAACAGCGGCATTACTTAACTGAATAATAAACGAACCCAAAAAATAATAGACTGAAGTGTGACTTGGATTTCTTACTTCGCCTTGGATGCTTGATACGAGCCCCATAAAAATACCCGTACACACACCTACAACTACTGCGATTAATAACCATAATAATGTTTTCTTTATACCCTTTTTATTTTATGTATTTTTCGTAGCTGGTAAAAAATATGATTTCATCGCTGTAGTTTCGCAATTGCCTGATCTTTCTTGCAATATATAGACCGTTTGTATCTTTGTTTTTTAAATCTATATCCAGTATATAAATTGTCGAAACTTTGTTAGATTTTATGTAGCTTAAAAATTCCTTTGTATAATTTTCATAAGAAAAGATGTTATATTCAAAGTTTATATTTTCTTTTAATTTCTTTTTAATATTGGCAGTAAAGCTCTTATCGTCATCACAAATTACAATATTTATCATGCTATTCCCCCGAATATTTATAATCCCACACTAAAATAATATCATATTCTACAAATTTTTGCAATCGTATACATTTTCTAGTTTTCAAAACAAAACAATTGACAACATGTCCCTGGAATTTGTTTCCTCTCAGATATGCGGCGCATAACCGGAAATTGGAGCATATTGCTTTTCAGGGACTATTTTCGTCTTCATAATAATTCACTACTATGCTCAATTAGCTTTTTACATTAAAAATTAACCGTCAAAGCAAACACTTTGACGGTTAATCTGCATAAATACTAACAATAAAATTTTATTTCATTAATTTTAAAATGTTCTTTCCATGCATCACATATTAAAAAGTATTGGGCAGAGATAATTTCTAATAATTCATTTAATTCATTTGTTGGAATTCTTGAACTGTTGTTAGCAACAATACAACCTCCGGTTTTTGTTATCCAAATTTTAGTGGAATTAGCTGTTGGCTTACCTTTTCCTACATGTACATGAATTGGTTCATCATTCTCATTCGACCAAAAGAAGACTTTGTAGCTGCCAACTTGAAAAAGGCTAGGCAATTTTGTTCCCCCCATTTTCAGCATATTTAAATAACAAATGTGCGTTATTTCTTAGCAATTCTTCGAAAAATGCTATTTCTTCATCTGAAAATCCTTCACGCTTAATCCATTTATAAGACGGCAGCGAACATCTTGCCATATCAAATCCATTCTCTGCAGGTCTTTCAAAATGCACCTCTATACTTTTCTCTCCATTCTCTTCGATTAAATGAGAATGTACAATTTCTGTTTCATCCGCTAAAATCATATATGGATACATCATTTCCATCACCTTCCTATTCTGAAACTGAATTTTTCTCAATTTAAGACAATATGTTCCGGGAATTTGTTTCCTCTCAAATATGCGTCAATCTTCATTTTATTTTTCCCGGGCATTTGGATTTCTTTTAATATTACAACTCCGTCAGAAGCCGCAACATATATGCCGTCGTTGTCTGCCTTTATTACATAACCCGGCTGGTAATTTGTTTTTTCATTAGTATATTTTGATTCATATACCTTGACTGTTTTATCATCCATTGTAAAATATGCTGTTGGCCATGGAGACAGTCCCCTGATTAAATCATGGATATTCTTTGCATTTAAGTTCCAGTTTATTTTTCGATTCTCATTATTAAACATCGGCGCATAACATGATAGTGAATCATCTTGCTTTTCAGGGACCATATCGTTTCTTTCCAGCCTATCCAATGTTTCAATTAAAAGATTTGCTCCCATATGCATTAAAATGTCATGGAGATTACCCACATTCATTTCTTCGTCTATTTCAACTTCTGCTTTTAAAAGCATATCTCCGGTATCCAGACCCACGTCCATTTTCATGGTTGTTACACCAGTATGCGTTTCTCCGTTGATGATTGCCCAGTTTAATGGAGCGGCTCCTCTTAATTTAGGCAGAAGTGAAGCATGGACATTGATGCAGCCGTACTTTGGAAGCTCTAATATTTCCTTGTTCAATAATTGTCCGTAAGCAACAACAACTATAACATCCGGATTATATGATTTTAAAACTTCAATATTTTCTGGTTTTTTGATTTTATCCGGCTGAAAAACAGGCAGTCCCAGTTGTTCTGCTGCTTCCTTGACCTCTGATTTCTTAAGCTTTTTTCCTCTTCCCGACGGTTTATCAGGCTGAGTGACAACAAGCTTTATTTCATGACCCTTTTCATTCAGCGCTTTTAAAGTCGGAACCGCAAATTCCGGTGTTCCCATAAAAATAACATTCATATAATCACCCTTACTTTTTTACTCTGTCTGTAAATAATATTCCGTCCAAGTGGTCTACTTCGTGGCATATACATCTGGCTAAAATGTCTTCTGCATCCAATATAACTTGTTTTCCGTTTTCATCCGTATATTCAACCGTTACATTCATAGGCCTTCTCACAATGCCCTTTGTTTCAGGAACGCTGAGGCATCCTTCCTGACCGATCTGTTCGCCTGACCTTTTGATTATTTTTGGATTTACCATTTTATATACATTCCCGTCTTCTACATCTATTACAACCGCACGTTTTAAAATTCCAACCTGCGGTGCTGCAAGCCCCACTCCGTCGTTTTCATACATAGTTTCAACCAGGTCATCAAGAAGTGTTCTTATCTTGTCATCTACAACACTTACTTCCTTGCTTTTCTTTCTTAAAATTTCGTCGCCTTCATATCTTAAATTTCTTAACGCCATATTTCCTCCTAATATCTAAATTGTATCTGTATTAATATTTATACTTACTTTTATATTTTCAATATCCTTATCCATGTACACGCTGCGAAGTATCTTTTTCAGTTCATGCAGCGCATGGTTTGAAACCTTAATAAACAGATTGATCCTGTATTCGTCATTTACCTTGTAAATAGAATGCGGAATCGGTCTGTACAGCAATAGGCTTCTTTCCTTAACCATGTCATTGACCGCTTCTTTTATCTCTTCATATTTTTCATATGCTGTTTTATTAACCAATTCTTCATTTTTTGAGATCAGGCATATATTTATTATATTAATAAATGGCGGAAATGCAAACTCTTTTCTAAGTTTTAATTCTTCATTTATAAAAATTTCATAATTGTTGTTTTTAGCTGCATTGATAATGAAGTTTTGCGGCTCGTAGGTCTGCACAAATACCTTGCCTTTTTTGCTTCCTCTTCCTGCTCTTCCGCTTACCTGTGTTATAAGCTGGAATGTTTTTTCGCTTGAATTGTAAAAAGGAAGATTTAATATTGCATCAGCAGATAAAACACCAACTGTTGTAACATTAGGAAAATCAAATCCTTTTGCAAGCATTTGTGTTCCTATTAAAATATCGATTTTTCCCTCTTTAAATTCATTATATATATTTTCATATGAATCCTTTTCGGACATGGAATCAAAATCCATTCTCTCGATTGCCGCCTTGGGAAACAGCTGCTTGACCAGCTTCTCCACTTGCTGGGTTCCTGCACTGAACTGCTCTATTTTATCACTTCCGCATTTAGAGCATTTAAACAGCATTTTTTTAGTTCTGCCACAGTAGTGGCATTTAAGCATGTTGCCCTTTACGTGATATGTCATTGAAACATCACATCGATCGCATCTTTCAACATGACCGCATTTTTTGCATGACACAAATCCGGAATAACCTCTTTTGTTTAAAAACAAAATAATCTGCTCTTTTTTATTAAGGGATAATTTAATGCTTTCGTACAGTTCCTCACTTATTATTGTATTATTGCCCTTGTCGAGCTCATTACTCATGTCAATAATTTTTACATCCGGCATCTGATTGTTCACACGTTTTTTTAAATCTATTTTTTTTATCTGATCCTTCATTGTCATATAGTAGGTATTCAAAGAAGGAGTTGCTGACCCAAGAATTACTTTACCGCCCATTATATGTGCCATTTTTATGGCAACCTCTATTGTATCGTACTTGGGTGATGTGGATGAAATGTAGCTGTCCTCATGCTCTTCGTCAATAACTATTACACCTAAGTTTTTTATGGGAGCAAAAATTGCGGAGCGCGCACCGATTACCACATCAACCTCATGGTTGTACACCTTGGTCCACTGGATGAATTTTTCCTTCTTTGTCAATCTTGAATGAAAGACCGCAATTTTATTTCCGAACCTTTTCTGAAACCTGTCAATGGTTTGCGTGGTAAGGGATATTTCAGGCACCAGCATTATAGACTGCTTATTTTGTTTTATATAGTGTTCTATTATATTCATGTAGACTTCCGTCTTGCCGCTGCCGGTAACACCGTGGAGCAGAAAAGCATTATTTTCAGATAAGATTATTTCATCACATGCATTTTGCTGCTCTTCATTTAAGCTAAAACCGTTCTCAGTATTAAGCTGTTCTTCATTGCTGTAAAGAATATATTCTTCCTTCAATATATCCTTCTTAATTAAATTATTTATAACTGCAGATGATACACTTAAATCATCGGATACTCTTTTCACGCTTGCTTTTTTGTTCTCCCTCAGATAGTTGATTATTTTTATCTGATTTTCTGTTTTGCTGATGTTGTATTCATCTATTAACTTGTCCTCATTTAAAGAAACATATTTTTCATACGCGCTTTTGCCCTTTACCTGATCCTTGCTTATTACTTCAATTATGCCTTTTTCCTTTAAACTGTCAAGCAATGTGTGTATGTCACTATTGGTATATAATTTCTTAAGTTTTTCAAGCTCTATTGGATTTTCTTTGATTATATTTAAAAGATCAGATTCTTTTTCGCTCAATGTAACTTCCGAAAATTCAGATTCGACTGCTTTGATTGTGATATTGTGCTCGTATTTTATCATGGATGGAATCATAAGCCGTATGGCGTCAGAATACTTGCATATATATCTTTCCCTGATCCAAAATATAAGCTTTATCATTTCGTCGCTTACTACAGGCAAATCATCAAGCACATCTATTATTGGTTTAATTTTTCCTTCAGGCAAATTGCATGAACAATCGACTGATACAACAAGTGCATCAATCATATGTTTATTTCTTCCGAAACTGACCTTTACTCTTTTCCCTGTTCGGACAATGCCCTCAAGCTCCTTTGGCACTCCGTAGGTGAACAGTTGGTCAATACTTTTAGAATTGTTATTTAATATTACCTGTACAAAATTATTATACATAAATACTCCTAACCAATTTTCAGCATACAAATAAATAATCAGTCAATTGACTGATTATAATTTATTCATTAGGTTGTTCTTCTTCAGACTCAGCTGCCTTGGATTCTTCGGAGGCTTGTTCTTCGCTCGCCTCAGATTCCTGAAGATTTTTCTTATACTGATCATAATCGTAAATAGGCTGGTACTTGCCTTCATAAAATTCTTCAATTGCAATTGCAACCGGTTTTGTAGTACTTGTTCTTACCAGCTCTTCCGATCCGTCAATAATTTGTCTTGCCCTTCTTGAAACTATTGTTACAAGTGAATATCTGCTGTCAACCATATCTATTAATTCATCAATTGATATTTTTTTCATATTATACCTCTCTGATTTTGTTTATAATTGCTTTCTTCCTAATGGCACGGTTTTTTTCTGCATTAATTATACATTTTATTTTATCCACCGCAGCCTGAACCTCATCATTTAATACCACATAGTCATATTCAAAAGCATAGTTCAGTTCATCATATGCAGATTGCATTCTTTTAAGAATAACTTCTTTTGAATCAGTTCCTCTTCCTTCAATTCTGTTTTGCAGCTCTGTTAATGACGGAGGCAGTATAAAAATGAAAACACCTCTTGGATAATTCTTTTTAACCTGCAATGCTCCCTGAATATCTATCTCCAGAATAATATCATTTCCATCTTCAAGCTGTTTAAACACTTCTTTTTTAGGAGTTCCGTAATAATTCCCGTAAACTTTAGCATATTCAAGGAATTCATCATTATTAATTTTTTTAATAAAATCTTCTTCTTCTATAAAAAAATAACTTTCCCCTTCAACTTCACCTTCTCTTGGCTTTCGGGTGGTAGCCGACACTGATACTTTTAAATCCTGCATTTGCTCTTTAAGTTTCTTGCAAATAGTGCCCTTTCCGGCACCTGAGGGACCTGATATTACCACCAATAATCCGTTGTCCATTCTTACACCTCGTTACTTTATATTGTGGTTGTTGTTCTCAAATCTCTGTGCCATTGTATCAGGCTGTATTGCTGATAATATTACATATTCGCAGTCTGTAATTATTACCGCTCTTGTTTTTCTTCCGTATGTTGCATCAATTAGCTTTCCTTTTTCTCTTGTTTCTTGTATAACACGCTTGATAGGTGCTGATTCAGGACTTACAATTGCTATAATTCTGTTTGACAATGCTATATTTCCAAATCCTATATTTATAGTATTGTTTGCCATTTTGTATCTCCTATTCTATGTTTTGAATTTGCTCTCTGATTTTCTCCAATAAATTCTTTATTTCAATTACCATTTGAATAATTTCAAGATTTCCGATTTTAGAACCTATAGTGTTAATTTCCCTGTTTAATTCCTGAATTATAAAGTCTAATTTTCTGCCCACAGGTCCGCCTGCTTCCAGGACACTGCCCAGCTGGCACATATGGGATTTAAACCTTACTATTTCTTCATTTATATCACTTTTGTCAGCATAAATGACAATTTCGTTGTACAGCCTGTTTTCATCAAGTTCATGGATGCTTCCAAGCAGTTCTTTAATTCTTGTTTCAAATTTTGTCCTGTAATCTGTTACCAATGTTGCAGAATTCTTCGCAATTTCATCCATTAGCTCAAGAATCTTACCCATGCTTGACCTAATATCAGCTTCAAGCTGTCCGCCCTCCAAGGCTCTCATCCTCACAAGATTTTCAACAGCATTGTTCATTGCTGTTTCAACGCATACACGGAGTTCCTCCTCATCTTCGGTGTCTTCCTTGGCAACTAAGACATCCTGAAATTTTATTATTGTATCTAATGAAACATTGCTGTTTATATCTAATTTACTCTTAATTTCATCAATAGCATCTTTATATTGTTTAGCCAGACATAAATTAGGCACAATTACCGTATCAGATTCACTTAAATAGTCAATATTGATATATACATCTATTCTACCCCTTTGGACGCCGTTTTTCAAGATTTTTCTTATATTATCTTCAAAAAAACGCAAATGTCTTGGGGTTTTAATATTTATATCGCAATATCTATTGTTGATGGTCTTAATTTCTGCTGTTATTATTCTTTTTCCGTCATTATGTTCGCCCTTGCCGTAACCGGTCATGCTTAATATATTCGCCATTTTACTCTCCAAAAATTTATTTTATACGGGGAGCTGCCCCGTGTTGTTTCGTAAATAATCTGCAATTCCATTGTATGATATTTTATTATAACATTAAAATTCTATTAGTAAACAAAAAATAAAATATTTTCCATGACATAAAAAACTTTTTGCGGTACAATATATCAATAGAACGGAGGTTTAAAATGTCACTGGACGGAATCTTTTTAAACAGTATAAAACATGACTTATATAATAAATTAATTGGCGGGCGCGTAGATAAAATCTACCAGCCTGATAAAAATGAAATAGTTATTGCAATAAGAAACAACGGAGTAAATCATAAGCTTTTAATGACAGCGGCAAGCAGCAGCCCACGGCTGCATATCACTGATGTAACAAGGAAAAATCCTCAAGAGCCGCCAATGTTTTGCATGCTTTTAAGAAAGCATCTCACAAGCGCTCACGTCACAAATGTGAAACAGATTAATTTTGACCGCATATTGGAAATTACATTTGAATGCAAGGATGAACTTGATACAACGGTACATAAATCATTGATTATAGAAATAATGGGAAAACACAGCAACATTATTTTTGTAAATACAGATACTTTGGTTATAATTGATTCAATTAGACGAGTTGCTGAAAATGTAAGTTCCGTAAGGCAAGTATATCCAGGAATAAAATATGTTATTCCGCCGGAGCAGGATAAACTGAACACATTGGAAATTACTAAGGAAATATTTTTAAATTCAATAGATAATTCTAACGATGGATTATTGATTTATAATTTCTTCTATAAAAACTTCATAGGACTTAGCCCTTTCATAAGCAGAGAGATTTGTTTCCTGACAAATTTGAACGAAAGCACCTATATGGGCGAGTTGACAGATGAACAAAAGGAAAAATTGTGGGCAGCCTTTAATTATGTTTTAGATAAAGTAAAATCAAATGATTTTTCATTCAATACATATTTCGACGAAGCTTCAGGTCAAACTTATTTTTACTGCCTTGATGTTGAATATTTAAAGTCCTGTAATAAAAAACACTACAATAATCCGGGAAATTTGCTTGATGATTATTATTACGAGCAGGACAACAAAAATAAAATAAATCAAAGGGTTGCCAGTCTTATTAAGAGCATGAACACAAAAATAGACAGGAACAGAAAAAAGGTTGAAAAGCAAAGAAACGAGCTTTTAAATGCCGAGGACAGAGATAAATATAAAATATACGGCGAGCTGATTCTTGCAAATCTGCACAAGAAGCCAGAAAACCATAAGCTTACCGTAATTAATTATTACGACCCCGAGCAGAAAGAAATAACAATACCGTTAGATCCAAAACTTAATGTTTCGCAAAACAGTCAGAAATTTTTCAAAAGATACAACAAGCTTAAAACAGCCGAGGAAGAACTCCAAAAGCTGATAGAAATATCATTAAATGAAATTCAGTACCTGGAAAACATATTATATTCCATAGAAACATGCGAAACAATCGACGATTTAGACGAAATCTACAACGAACTCATGGCAGAAGGAATAATGAAACGAAGCAAGGTAAAAAAAACTAAGGAATACAAGCCGGAGTTTATGACATATATTTCATCGGAAGAACATGAAATATTGGTAGGGAAAAACAATCTACAAAACGATATGCTAACTTTTAAAATAGGCAAAAAAGATGATTACTGGTTCCATGCCAAAAACATGCCTGGCTCCCATGTAATCATAAGAACAAACGGAGACGAGCTTACAGACGATGAATATGTGGAAGCTGCACGAATTGCAGCCTACTACAGCAAGGGCAAAAATTCTGGCACCGTGGAGATTGACTATACAAAAAAATCAAACGTCAAAAAACCACCCAATGCAAAACCAGGCTTTGTAATTTATGATACAAATTATTCTATGCTTGTAAAACCAGATATATCTGGAATCAGTATAAAATAACGTCCTTATCAGTCAATTTTGTTAATTTATCTTTAAAAATAAGCCTCATTTTTATAAAATGAGGCTTATTTCAATACTCTACCATTTATCTTTATTCTTTTACGCAGCTATTTTTTCTTAACAGGAATCCAAATTTCGCTGTAGTAGTTTTCATCTTGATTACCCTTAGGATAATCTGCCACATTGGTGTACATTTCAACATTGTAACCTGCCGCAATTTCATAATCTTTACAATTAGGAAGCCATTCTGAGAAGATTTTTTGGTTTACATCTTGCAGTGATTTAGGCATTGCGCCCTTGCAGGCAAAAACAGCCCAAGTATGTTTTGGAATAACCTTTGTTACAAAACCATCGGGTGTTTCTGTTGTTGGGTTCCAATTGTCAGCAATTAAATATTCAAATTCATCTGCTCCCATGCTCTCATCAATGCACACGCCATACATTCCACATACAATTTTTCCTTTTCCTGTTTGAAAATGTTCTGTCCAGAACTTTGGAATCTCTGTTTTTGCGGTATCATACTTAAATACCTTGGATCCACCCATAACAGTGAACGCTTCTTTTTCAATAATCTTGTAATCCATAATAAAACCACCTTCCAATGAAAATTTGATTTTTAGAGGGGCAAAAGATTTTATCATTTCCCTGTTTCTTCGAACAGCTGTAGGTGAGATACCATGAAAACGAATGAAAGCTTTTGTGAAACTATCGGGTGAATCATAACCATACTTCAAAGCAATATCAATTATTTTTGCATCAGTAGAAACAATCTCACTGCCGGCAAGAGTAAGCCTGCGCTGCCTGATGTAATCACCTACCGTAAAACCACAAAGCATTGAAAATCCCTTTTGGAAATAAAATGGAGACACAAATGCCTGTTTGGCAATACTTTCTATTGTTAGTTCTTCAGTTATATTATCTTCAATATAGCTGATAGCTTCGCTGATACCTTCAATCCATCCCATAATCATCGCTCCCTCTCTTACCTATATCTTACCAACTTTCAAATTGTAATGCCCGACTTTTTGTGTTATGTTTTGTCTATTAAAATTGAGTATCTCACATAAAAACGTGACAGTTCATGCACTTCCGACTGTCACGTTTTACCTAGTTTCATTTATTCGTTTCTGTGCAATCTTATATACTGACTCATCATCACGCACTGATATTATAATAATCCTCATTATATTGTCTTTTCGCACTATACCGTATATAATTCTAAGTCCAAGTTTTAAAAGTTTTATCTTCATGTAACCGGATAATTTACTGGAAATATGATTTCCTAAGGATTTTCCATATCCACCTTCTGCATTTGGCAATGGGTTTTCTGCTGTCTTTTTTATTGCCTTAACTACCTGCATTTGTTGGGTTTTGTCAAGATTTCTTAAATCATTTAAGGCATCCCTCGTATACTCTACCTTCCATTCCATTACTCAATCTCCACGTCAACGTCATTCAAATCTTCTTCATTAATTTTTAGTTCCTCATACACCTTTTCTGAGCTGATAAAACCTTCCTCTTCAGCCGATTTCATTCGTTTTTCGGCTTCAAAATAAAGAGCGTAATCCTCTAATGCCTCAACCATTTCCTCATACCGTTCAGGATTGACTAAAACACAAGTTGGAACATTATTTTTCAGTACAATCTTAGTTCCATATTCACTCACCTCTTCAAAGATTTTATTAGCTTCACCGCGATTAAAACGAGTTATAGGCACTATGGAATCCATTATATTTTTGAGGGATATAATATCCTTACGCATAACATCATTCACCTTCTTTATTATTAAAATTATCTATGTCAGTTTAATTTATTATATAAAAACAATTAACAGGTGTCAACTTATATATAGATGTTTTAGTCTGTTAATTTATCTTTAATTTTTATGTACTTTAATAATTGCAGGCCGCTCGGGATCAATCCCCGTCCGGCCTGCTTTGATATTTGTATTGCGGTGAAATTCTGTATAACTGAATCTCATACTATGTCGCTATCATTTGCCATTATGACTTCACTTAGCCTATTCATTATCCAAGAATCATCATATCCGATTTCACCACGCACTGCAGTATTATAGATTTCCTCTAACCCTATACGGATAATATAGCATTTAAGCTTCTTTCTGCTCAGATCGTCGTTCATATATTGTTTTTTCAATGCAGATACAAGCGGTTGTAGTTTATCTTCATTCCAAAAGAGTACATTAGCGACTTCGTACAGAGGATCACCGTATAAAGACAGGCTCCAGTCAATAGCTCCGGAGATTTTAGTGCCATCTGCCAGAAGATTATATGAGCCAATATCCCCGTGAAGAAGGCATGGCCTCTCAAGCTTGATAAAATCAATGTTCTCCCTTAAAGCAGCAATGGCGTTTTGAATAATACCAAAATCAACTTTCTTTGAATCCAGCTTATTCCAGTTGTACATATCATCGTTATAAACAGATGAGATAAAGTCCTTCCAGCTGGTAAAGCATGCCAAACCTGTTTCATCAAACCATCCGTAGCCAAGGCTTTCAGAAATCTCAATCGAAGCAATTCGAGCTAATAATTCAAGTATGGATGGTACCACATCGCTCAGCGCCTGCTGATCCAAATCAAATATCTTGCAGCCCTCGATATAATCAGAAAAGCAATATGCACGTCCATCATCATTTGTATAAATGCCATGTATGATGCGAACAGGTAAATGCTCTTTGTACTGTTGGCTGACATAGCGTTCTTTTTCGTACGCTTCCTTTTTTCCTCCGGCCTGAAATATAAATTTCTTCGCTCCTGACTGAAACGAAAATGTCTGAGAAACAAGCCCGCCGCTTAATATTTGGATTTTCTGCGCATCAGGGTAGTGTTTCTTAATCAAGTTCTCAATCTGTGCGTCACCGTAATTCGTTTTCATGTTTTGTCCTCCCTTAAAAAATGTTTTCCCGAGGAAAACTTCATCTAAAGAGATATTATAAACTGTGGCTAAACGCGCAACTGTATAAATATCGGGCAAATTAATGCCTCTTTCCCAATTAGAAAGCGTCTGCCGGGTAATATTCATAATTTCCGCAACGGACTCTTGGGTTAGCCCGACATTTTTTCTCATTAATCGCAACTGCTCGCCTACATTCAAAATATCACCTCAAGTAAAGTGTAATGGAGAACCTCAAAAAAAGCTAGCAATGAACTCTTGCTATCACCCTGTATCTGCCTTTCACCTTCTATTTTTGTAAAATAGCCTCTATTACGTGCATTATAACAGCCACACTAATTATCAACATTATTGTAATCATACTATATAATACTGTACTGGTACCAGATGACCACCCTTTTTTCTTAAGGAACTGGGAAAAAGAGTTAATAAATGAGACTGCAGCTAAGACTGCAATCATGTAAATAATTATATAAAATATAAGGCCTTTCCCATTTTGTATTTTTGTATCTATGCAACTTCCGATAAATGTTGCAATGAATCCAATCACTAGCACAATTAGAACCCCGCGATACCATGCAGTACTTACACATGTTCCACCTTCGGATATTTTTTTCCTTGAGGCCTTCAACCAAAACAGATATCCTAATAGAGTGAACCCTGCTATAAATGTTCCATGCAGCGCAATCAAAAAAGCCCAAATTGTTTTCTTATCTCTATAAGGGAAGTAACCGAAGTATTTCATACCATTAGAAAATGCGAGAACCAGCATAAGTAATAAAACTTTAATAGAGTTTGGTATAAAAGTTTTTTTCATATTTCGGTGTATATTTTCCAACCTGATTGCTTCATCGGTTTCTAATGTCATCGCTTCCTGATCAGCACAAAATATTTGCATTTGTTTCCATTCATACTCTTTTTCCCAACCGCCTTTAGAGCAAAGCTTCTCGAGCAATTCTTGTCTTTCTGTGGATACGGGTTCAAATTCTGAAGCACTACTTGTAAAGAGAACAGAAAACTTCTTGTTTGCTGGTTCTGACCTCTTAAACTTCCATAGAAACGCACCTACACTTTCAGTTCGCCATCCTTTAGCTGCCATCGCAGTTAAATTGTCTTCAATGCTCTTATAATCATATATTGTTAGAGCCGGAAATTTTAAGAACTGGTACTTAGCATCGCTCATTTCAACCCCCTCAATTCAATACTAATAAAATTATCGTAATCATCAATCTGCTTTTTTAGTCGATTGTATTCCTGATTTTGATATTTGTAGCGTGGTTAGATTCTGTATAAATGGATATCATACTATGTGCTATCATTTACCATTATGATTTCACTGAGCCTATTCAGATGTCTATGTGGATGTTTTAGTTTATTAATTTATCTTTAAATTTTACGCGTCTTCAAAATAGCTAAAATCTCCTCAAGCGCCTCATTGTCAATATCTTCATCCTGAATGAGTTCTGATAAAAAACCTGTTATAGCAGAGGATTTATATTTACGATAATATGCGCTCTGCTTAAACTGCATTATAAAATACTCTTCAGAAGTAACTGCCGATGAGTATGTTCGTCCGTAATTTTTGCCGGTTCTTGCGAAGCCTTCTACCTTGATTGCGCCTTTTTCCAATAAACCGTTTAGTAAAATATGAATAGTGCTTTTTTCCATGAACGCTCTGTAGAAAGCTCAATAATTTCAGAACGAGACAAAGCCCTGCCCTTTGACCACAAAAGCTCCATGACTTCCATCTCATTTTTTGTCAGTATAAAAAGTTTTTTATCCATAAAATACCTCTATATTATGTTCTAAATACGCTTTCTACATGATAATTTGCATCATCAATCCTAACCGATCCTGAAAAAACACATCTGATAATACGCAATTATTTATTTACTATATTATACCAAATCTTGCATCGTAATTCAATGCATTTATCTTTGGTACCTAATATTACATAATATTGAATTAATCATATGCTTCAAATCAAACGTTATTTCTGGTATAGGGACGCCCATGAATCAAACAATTTAATAGTATAGGTACCCTTTGCACTTATAGTACCTCCTGGTGCCAACTCCTGATGCCTTAGTGATGATACTTGGTATTTATAAATTGGAATTTAACTGTGGATTGCTTTATTATAACGTATATTTTTTATAATCAAATCTGATTTCCACCAATTCTTGCTAATGCTCCATTGTTTATGATATTTTTTAATAGCAATATATATTGCAGTCAAACTCTATTTTTCCTCTATACCACAATTATGCAACAGAATTATACAATCCACATTTATGACTTATTTTCTAAAGAAACAAGCTGTAACAACTGATGTATTGAAGAATACAATGATAGTAATACCATACAACGAAATAGATTACATCCAGAGTGATAATAAAAAAACTATAATGCACCTGACAAACGGAGACAGG
>DFOA01000069.1:17849-33783 GCA_002381185.1 Firmicutes bacterium UBA3553
CAAATGTATACATATACGTATCAAATGTATACAAATGCAACGCCTTGTTAACCAAAATAGAAGGATTGATTAATATGAAAAATAAAATTGCCTTATACGGAGATGCTGAAAAGCTGAATCAAGCAGAAGATGTGTTATCAAAATATCTAAATGAAAATGATATTCCTTTTGAAATACACCGAATTTCCGACTCAGGGCAATTTCCGAGGGAATTTTTGCTCAAGGATGATTACATGCTCTTTATGGTGAATGAAAAGGGTATCCTGCGATATCTGCTGAAAATTTATAAAAATTTCGACAGGCATACTACGCGCTATGTGTACCGCTCGACCGATATTGCGAAATGAACCGTGAAAAAATTCCGTATAAGAAGCATTGCTAAAACTCTCAGGCTTATCAAGTTCTATAAGAATATTGGTGGTACCATTCTTCCCAATCTTTATTAATAAATCATGGAGACACCCAAAACGTCCCCCATGTCTCCGCTTTGAGCTATAGAAAAGTGGGTTTTTCCTCTACTAGTGTTACCTATCATAACTACATTTTGTCTTTTACTTACAAAATCACAACTGGCTAGTTTATTAAAGGTGACTCCTGATAAAGTGAACTTAACACTCTAAAATATTTAACTTCAGAAAAAGAACAACTAAAGGCGTAGTTTATTGATTATTTTTAGCATATTAGTTATAAATAAGCATATTAAAACATGCACACGTGTTTTTAATATACCATCTTTAAAACGCGTTTTGACCATACATGACTTAATTCTCACACAGCCTGTCGTTCCTAATGCCTCTACAAAATAATCCTCATTCTTTTTTCAAAATGAGGATTATTTCAATACTTTATCTTTTAAAAATAAATCTAAGCAAGTACACTACTACCACAATGAATAAAATGCAAATTAATGCTCCAAAAATGCTAAATCTACCCAAAACGTTTCTCCTTGTCAATATATAATATAAAATTATATCATGTATTGAATTAATTGTCTATAATTTAAAATGTTGCGTTAACAGAGAAAGAACCATAATCATATCTTATTGTCGACTTAACATTTACAACAGCATATACAACAACCGCAGTATAATTTTCATATTCGTCAAAGTCCAAAACATATGTGCTAGTTGATGATGTTAATTCATCATCATAAACCTTGCCTATTTGACCATCTGAACCAACAAGACCATATGCTGTACAGGTTACTTCACTCGTTATTGAATTGAGATATTCCCTTCCATCTACCTGAACAGATGTAGTGTAATCAGCTCCATAACCGTGCTTCATAGTCATTGTATTAACTTCATTTATACATATACCAGCAATTACTGCCGTAACTAACCCATCACTACTTGTTTTATAATTATAAAAATCTGCTGTATCACCATCATCATACATCAAACCTATATCACTAGATTGTTTGGATGGTTTATTTAGTAATGGAACATACTTTTCTATGAATGCTTGATCTTCTTTACTAAACGGCTCACCAATTTCATACTTATTATTGATTTCTTCAATTTGCTCATATACTACTTCTTTCTGCTCACTAGTCAAACTCATTTCTTCTGTTGTTAAAGCTACTGCAGGTATTGCCATAAGTTGACTTAATATTAGAACTAAAGCTACTAATTTGTTAATTACTGTTCTTTTCATTTTTTACCTCCACTTAATTGTTTTTATTCAGCTTTTCATTACTTATGTTATAAATAGTATTTCTTTTTATAAACATTCAATGGACTTCCCCCCTTTAGTATAAATATCTTGTTACATATGTTGTTTTTATTGCTATTTACATTATATAAAGCAAAAATCACTCTGTCACAAATTCTGCATGAATTACCCTGAAATTCTACATGAAATCCTTTCATGCAAAAAAACAAGGGGGTTCATGACAATTTTACTATAGTTATTTTAAAATATGGTATCATTTAATGAAGCATTAGACATAAGGCTAATCGGGGGGGGGAATTTTTATAGAATCATATTTAGAAAACAAAATTGTGGGTTATATAAAGAAATATAAATGCATGATTACCGCTGATGACGAAGAAATATTGAGATATGGGATTCAGATATATTATTTTAATATTTCCAAGCTTTTAATATTACTTGCGGTTTCGATTATTCTTGATATTTTTGCAAAAACTTGTATAGCTTTTTTGCTAATAGCAATATTGAAAAGATTTGCATACGGATTTCATGCGGATACGTTTTGGTCTTGCCTGGTCATCACTTTTGTAAATATCTTTGGTATTGTTTATTTGTCTGAATTATCTTTTGATTTCTTGATAAAAATTGTACTTGCTGTGATTTCTTTAATTCTGTTTGCTTTGTATGCTCCTGCCGATACGAAAGAGAGGCCATTGGTAGACAGTAAGAAAAGATTAAAATTGAAAATTAAAACAATATCAGCAGCAATTTTGTACTTTTTATTATCACTTTTTACTAATGAAGCTTTATCTAATATGCTTGTATTATCATTGATATTTATAGGGTTTAACACTTGCCCTGTATTATATATTTTATTCAAAAAGGAGTATAAAAACTATGAGAAATTTACTTAAAAACACTCAAATTTCAAACAAATTATTTTCCTTATTTACTAATACGGCAGTTAATTCTTCGTCGAAATGCAGTGACTTTATCTGGCAGCAGGCTAAGGCTCCAAAATGCCTCCTGGAAAGAGAAATAAAAGATATTAAAAATCAAAAATAACGCAGACACAAAAGAAACCATTATCATATGGTTTCTTTTGCGTTGTTTATATTAATCTCCTGGATAAATAATTCTTCTGTGACAGTTGTATCTATGGTAAAATTGGGATTGTCATTTTCAATTTGTTTCAGAATATTTAGACCGTTTCCTCTGAACATTCCGTTTGATGAACCTCCGTCCATGTACATTGATGCTTCTTCAACCATTTTTAAATATGTGTTGGCTACAATTATATTAACTTCATCCTCATCTTCATCTATCATTATGTCTATTGCCTTTTCTTTGGACCTGCCTGCCGCATCTATTGCATTATCAAGGATAATACTGACAATATCATTCAATGCAATATTAGGAATGTTGATATCTTTAATCTCTGTTCTGACATCTGCGTTCATTTTTATTCCTGCGTTTAATGCTTTGCTGGTCTTTTCAATCAGTAATTTTTTTAGCACAGGATTGCATATCTTATCATAATTAGTTGAGATTAAATCACTATGTGTTTTTTGTATCGATATTATTTCGTTAATAAATTCTAAGGCTTCTTCGTATTGATTATCTTCAATGAGAGCTTTTATACCTATCAGGCGATTTTTGTATTCATGTTCCTGCTTACTTAACTGCTTTGCAAATTTTTCCACCTCATTAGTATAATTGTATATATTATAGTAATCATATTTTGATTTGGTTGATATTTTAATTTGGATGAAATATGTTATATTCATTATGATAAACAATATTAATAAAATCACCGACACTATATGTTGTTTACTAAGGTATGGCTGCATAGATACTGTGTAGCCAAGCAGGCTGGTAAACAAAACAAAAAACACAATATATTGAATTACTGAAAATAAATTCTTCTTTAATATAAAGTCTTCAATTTCATTAAAAAACTTTTTAGGTCTGATTAATAATGAACCTAACAAAGTTATGATAAAAAATGTGAAATGCATAATATACATCATGGGAAAATGTTGCTGAATGAACTCAATATTTATACCTAAGATTGTCAGGTACAGCAATGAATTGATTATATCGCACAGCATGCCTATAGAATATGCAAAAATGCATACTATTAAAGTAGTTATAGTTCCTCTTTTATAAATCAGTTTTATAATTATAGTATATATGCTTATCACAAATACAATTTTGTAAATCATGTTAAAGCTGCCTGCAATTCTGAGAAAGGGAACTGCAGCCAAAATCATCAAGAAGTTTTTCATTTTAAGATATTCTCGCCTGTTTAACAATTTTCCAACTATTAGTACTGTACAAATGTAGCAGGAAATAAAGCTTCCAACAGCTCCAGCTATTATTTTGTCCATTTTGCCAGCTCCCTTATCTTATCTTCGCTACCTTCAAATTTATGGTCAAATTTTAATCCTACTTTTTTAATAACAGGGTCTGCAAAAACAACAAAATCCTTATTAACTATAGTAGTTCTGGAAATCCGAAAGAATCTGTCATCCAGTTTTTTCATAATAGAATTTATTTAAGAAACAACTTCTAACTCACCTTCCATGTAATTAGGTTTCATTTTAATTAATACACTTCTTGAATCACCCTGAAGTTCGATATATAAAATATACTTATACCTCAGCTTATAACATGCCTTTTTTTTATATACAATCAGCACACCGGTATCCGTTTCTTCTTGTCTTGTAATAATTTCTTTATTTCCCTTTTTAATTGCAGCGACCAACTCCCCAAGGCCATAATCGGATTTAATTATGAAATCAATTGGCTGTATCTTATGTTTTATAATATTAGGTGACATGAGTGTATCATTTGTAAGAAATATTATTTCATCATTAAAGTTTCTTATCTTTCGTATTTTTCTTGCGATACCATATCCGTCCGTGTTATTACTGTGTAAATCAATATCCAAAATAAAAATTGCAGGTACAGTATTCTTTTCTATATAATCCTTGAAATCCGAGTCATATTCGTGAAATTTATGAATTATTATGTCATTTTGAAATTTCTTTTTTAATTCTTTAGCAATTTTATCACAAAATTCAGTATTGTCATCACATAGCACAATATTTAGCATAATATCATCCCCCGCATAACATTATATAATATATTTCGGCATTTTCCTATGATTCTTTATTATGTAGCAATTATTTACATATTTATTATGCAGTATTTATCAAAAAAATATCGTTATATATTATAAGATATCATAATAAATTTTTTTAATCAAAAATTAATATAATTTTATGTTTCATTTAAGTAATTTGTAGTATAGTTAATATATTGTTGCATAAAACTTGTTTTTATTATAATATTTAAATTAGTTGATATCTTTTGCATTTTTATAACATATGAAAAAGGAGTATTTATATGGCTGATATCCTGATATTGACTGCATCCTTTGGAATGGGGCACAATAGCGTTTCCAATGCCTTAAAGGAACAAATTGAATCAGAAGACAAACATGTGAAAATTGTCATTGCAGATATTTTGGAAATAGTAAATCCAAAAATAAAAAGCTTTAGTTCAAAAATGTATTGCGAACTGACAGAAAATTATCCGATTGTATATAACGCATTTTACGATATAAAGGTAAATTATAAAAATAATATTTTAGATAGTGTTTTTTGTAACCTATGTTATAAAAAATTTTATGAATATATGTTAATTGAGAAACCAAAGGTTATTATAAGCACATTTCCTCTATGTTCATGTATAGTATCAAAAATAAAAGAAGAATATAATGCCTATGTTAATCTTATTACTGTAATAACCGATGTGGTGGACAGCTGGGAATGGATTTATAAAGGAACAAACATGTATATGGTTCCTACAAATGAAATAAAGAACAGATTAATTAATAAAGGAATTAACAAGAATATTATAATTGTAACAGGTATACCTGTTAAAAAGGAATTTATAAATAGAAACATAAATTTTTCTGTTAAAAACAAGAATTCGATTTTGATAGTATTAAGCGGAGTTGATAATATTTCTAAAAACATGCTCTATGAGCTTGACAAGAACAATAATATTAAGATAAAAATAGTAACAGGCAGAAATAAAAAACTTTTCAATAAATTATCTGACTGCGTATTCACTAATATAGAAGTTTACGGCTATGTAAATAACTTAAATCAAATGATGGATGAGTCTTTGTTCATTGTTACAAAACCGGGAGGAGTAACCATATTCGAAGCAATAAGTAAGGAATTGCCTTTAATAGTATTAAATTCAAACATCGGTCAGGAAAAGGGAAATATTGAATTTATCAAACAAAATAAACTAGGTATTGTTATTAATGACCTTGGCAATTTACCATATGTATTTGATTATTATATTAATAATACGGGTATAATTAATTATTACTGCAAAAATATGAGAAGGATAAGGAAGACTATTAATTATAAAAGGTTTTTCGGCTCTGTCCTTAGCGAGGTGATTATGGTATGAATTTAAAAAAACTCAAAAAAAGTTTTGGATTAATCTTTATTGTTTTATCTGCAATATTCATGCTTATTATATTGTTTAAAAATGATGATTTAGTCAATTTGTTCAAGGTAATTAATAAAATTAATATAAATTACATTATAATTGCCTTTTTATATATTTTTATATTTTGGTTCCTTGAAGCTGCCATGATTTATTCTTTGATTATTAAATTTACTGATCATAAAAGAAACTGGAATACCTTTTGGCTTGCGGTGAAAGTTACAATGATCGGTCAATATTACAGCAATATTACACCCATGGCAACAGGCGGCCAGCCGGTTCAGCTGTACATTCTAAAGGATGACAATATTTCTTTAAGCAACGGAACAGCAATTCTTATAAGCAAGTTTTTACTTTTTCAGATTGGCATAACCATTTATTCATTTTGTCTTGCAGTTTATAAAGTGAAGCTTTTGATTAATTATTACAACGGTGCTTCTGCTTTTATAATTGCGGGATTAACATTAAATATGATCATGCTCGGTACAATTATATTAATAGCATTTAATCAACAGGTTTTATTGAAAATATGCGGTACATTATTTAATTTATTATATAGAGTTCATATCATAAAAGATGTTAAGAAAGTAATGAATAAAACTGAAAATTTCATATCTGAATACAAAGAAAGCATCGGAAAATTAAAAGAAGATTATTGGTTTACAATAAAAATGTATGCAATAACCTTCATACAGCTTACGGTATTCTTCAGTACTACATTTTTCGTTTACAAATCGCTTAATTTAAATGAATCCAATATTCTGGATATAATATGTTTACAGTCATTTTTGTATATGGCAGTATCTTTTATACCTACTCCGGGCACAGCAGGCGCAAGCGAGGTTGGTTTTATGCTTCTGCTGGGACATTTGTTCCCTTCAAATATACTTTCAACAGCAATGTTGTTATGGAGGGGAATAAGCTATTATTTCAGTTTAATATTCAGCGGTATTTTTTCTTTTACAGTAACAGCATTAGGAAAGAAAAACATACTAATCAGTTAGCCTTTTAAAAACAAAGGGGATTGTTTTCCCCTTGAGTCTTCATTCCAATGATTTACATTGATCTTATCAAAAACCATAATTTCCTGAAATACTGCTGATTATCAGCAATATTATTCCTATCAAAGTCATAAAAATGAAAAATCCAAAATTATTTCTTAGCCGAAAACTATCCTTGGATGCTTCTAAAAAGGTTCTTTTCGAAACGCTTTCCGCATGAAAATTTCTTGTATCGTTGCTTCCTACAATAGCTCCCCCGGCCGCAAGAAAACAGACTAATCCCGAATAAAAAAACACATTTGACAGTATATAATTAAATATTGTGGATATTGCAAAAACTACAATGCAAATAACAATCAGCATTAATAATATTTTTTTAAAATAATCAATCAAATCCGTCAGCATCTTCACCATTCCCCCATAAAAAATACTCTTATTTATATGCCTTATACTAATTTAATCAAAATAATCCTGTGCTTCCCTGTATGCCAGTACCTCTGTAAATACATATGCAATCCATGAGGCTGCTATAAAAAACCTGTTAAAATACATACCTGCCCATAATGATAAAAGCATAATTATATTAAGGACCATATTGTTTTTTGTCTTTACAGCTTCTTTTTCAAATTTAAATTTTGTTATAATCTTAAATATTATTTGAGAAAGAATTATTAAAATCATAATAGCTATTACATAGTTTATTACATCAAAAAATATATAAAAACACAGCAGGCCCATTAATAATATATTTATTGATGATTTTAAAATATAGAATTTCTTATACATAATCTCTCCTATTATAAATTACCGTCTCCAGGCAGCTTTTTGCTTTATCCAGAAATTCTGAAGGCTGCATATTTTTTTCTTCTTCATATGGATATGTTTCCATGGAAAAGCTTTTAATATTTGTCCGTTCAATAATATTTATTATTTTTTCCCAATTAACATGACCTTTTCCCGGAACCCAGTGCCTGTCGCATATACCGTCATTGTCTGACAGATGTACCGCCATAAGTTTATTTTTCCACTTATCGAGGATTTCTCCCATACTTCCACCATTAACAAAATCATGAGAGGAATCATAACAGAATCCCGCATTCGGAGATTCAATTTCTTTAAGTATAAACTCAGTATACTGAAACATTTGAGTGTTTTCAACCGCCACCTTGATATCTATGCTTTCTGCTTCTGTTATTATTTTTTTAAATGAATCATATCCATTGGAATACTTAAAAACATTATTGTCTCCCTGTACAGCGTGTATTACAACGGTTTCCGCACCACTGCCCTTACATTCATTCAGCCACCTTTTAACAATATTAACATGGTTGTTTCTTTCTGAGCTGCTTTCACTCCATAGATTGTTTATATTGTCAAAAGGCAGGTGCACATTGTCCAGTTTTAAATCATAATAGTATAAAATCTTATTGAGTTCTGTCCTGCTAACTGTATATGGATAATACTCGTCTTCCCACCACAGCATTACATAATCGTATCCTGCGTGCTTTATTAATTTAGTTCTTTCCTCAAAAGGCAGTATGTAACCAAACCAATGAAATATACCTGTATTATATTTATTTGTCATATTAACCTCTACGAATTGAATGTATACAATCATTATACAATAATAATAAATTACAGTAAACTAAAAGGCGGTGATAATTAAAATTATTTATCAATTATTACCGCCTTTTTGTTACAATTGATTTTCTTATGCTGAAAGTTTATTTTGGGACTTCAGCAATGATATTACCTGTATGCTTATCATAGCAACCCAACCGATGCCTGTAGCTATTGCAACAGCATTGAGCTGCATTGATCCAGACATGGTATAGGTTAAAATTACCCTTATTGCAATTTGGGATAATGTTGCGCCAAACGCTAAATGTATCAAGCCTATGCCGCGAAAAAAGCCTTGAAAGGAGTTAGATACAAATGACAAAGGATAAAATATGCACATTATACCTAAATAACTCAATGCAATTTTTGTTACCTGCAAATTTTCTTCGGATATCAGGAGGGACAAAGCCCATGGTTTTGCAATGAATAAAACAAGGCTTAGAACTAGACCTGTAGCGACCATCAGCCTCATACCATGCTTTAGCCCTTCTTTTACACGCTCTTTTTCGTTATGGCCGTGATTTTGAGCTACAAAGACTGCAATTGCAGCTGCACCGCCGTCACCAAATGCAAGAATCAGCTGTTCTATGCATATGTCGGCTGTGTATGCCATAACTGCTGCAGTACCCAATGCATTAATTGCGCTCTGAACCAAAAGTTTTCCGAAGAACAAGCTGGACTGCTGCAGCGATGATGTCATACCAAATTGAAATGAAGTTAAAAATAATTTCTTGTCCCAGACCAAATCCTTCTTTTGCATGTGAAGTACCGGCAGGTATCTTACAATATATAAAAAACACAGCAATGATGATATTACCTGAGACAGAACTGTTGCCAAAGCAGCTCCTTTTACTCCCATTCCTAAAGTTGCTACGAAAAAATAATTAAAAAATATATTACCGGACACAGAAATAAGCAAGACTAACAGCATTACATTAGATTTTCCTAATGCCTGAAGAATGCTTGATTGCAGGTTATAGAACAAACAAAATACCATACCGGCAAAAATAATTCGCAAATATGCTATAGAATCAGAAAACAGGTTTTCAGGAGTTCGAATGGCATGTAATATAGGATTTACAAAAATAAATCCTATCAATGATAAAATTACCGTCATTATTATACCGATAGCTGCTGTCAAGAAAATTGTTTTTCGTAATTTTTCATAATTCTTAGCGCCGTAAGAATTAGCATACAGTATTGAAAAACCTACACATAATCCTATAATAATTGCTATGAATAAATTCATTACGCTTCCGCTTACTCCAACAGAAGCAAAGGCATCCTCACCTACATATCGTCCCACTATCATCATATTTATGGTATTATAAAATTGCTGAATAATATTTCCAATGAGCAGCGGGAATGCAAGTTTAATTATTTGTTTTGTTATATTGCCTTCAGTTAAATAAGTCATATTCACCTTCTGAAAGAGGGACGGACTAAACCGCCCGTTATCTAAGTAATTATAATGCCGCAATTCTTGAAAGTCAACGAAGAAAGCTGGTGACGTTTGCCGCCACCAGCTTCCATTTTTCAATAAATTTTTATTCTGCTATAACAACCTGATTACTGCTGTCCGTCTCCTCCAGCTGTACGCTGATTCTTTCTGTCCTGGAAGTAGGCACGTTCTTTCCGATGAAATCAGCTCTTATGGGAAGCTCCCTGTGTCCTCTGTCTATTAAGACAGCTAATTCCACATTTTTAGGCCTGCCCTGGTCTACAACAGCATCCAGTGCGGCTCTTACGGTTCTACCCGTATACAAAACATCATCCACAAGGACAACTGTTTTATCTTTTATATTAAAGTCAAAGCTCTTAACTGATAAAGGCGCTCTGTCATCTTTTTCATAATCATCTCTGTAATAGGTTATATCCAAAGGAAAAACAGGTACTTTAGATCCTTCTATTTCTTCTATTTTTGCTGCGAGCCTCAGAGCCAAAGGCCAACCCCTGGTTTTTACACCAATAAGTACAACATTTTCAACCCCTTTGTTTTTTTCTATAATTTCATGGGAAATTCTGAACAATGCCCTTTCAACAGCTTTTTCATCCATTATTATTGCTTTTGTTTTCATACCTATTGCCCTCCAATAATTCTTAATACCTTTTGAAAATATTCCGGCAAGTTGCTTTCAAATTCCATGTATTCTCCGGTGGTCGGATGAACAAATCCCACTGATTTAGAGTGAAGAAGCTGACCCCTAAGCCCGAATTTATTTATCTTGCTGCCGTAGACGTCATCACCCACAACAGGGTGCCCGATGTACTTCATATGAACTCTTATCTGATGAGTTCTTCCTGTTTCCAGCTTTAATTTAATTAACGTAAATTTTTTGTATCTTTCAACTACCCAAAAGTTTGTCACGGCATTTTTACTGTTTTTATATGTAACCGTGCGTTTTTTCCTGTCTTTTTCGCTTCTGCCAAGGGGTACGTCTATAATTCCGGAATCGTCCTTTATATTCCCTTCAACTAATGCGTAATAAATTCTGTTTATAGAATGTTCCATAAGGCATTTGGCTAAAAAATTATGAGACTTGTCATTTTTTGCAACAAGCATAAGTCCTGATGTATTCATATCAAGCCTGTGAACTATTCCCGGGCGCATTACTCCGTTTATTGAGGATAAATTTTTCAAATGGTACATTAATCCGTTCACCAAGGTTCCGGAATAATGACCGGGAGCCGGGTGAACAACCATGCCCTGTGCTTTATTTATAACGGCTAAATCATCATCCTCATAGACTATGTCAATAGGAATATTCTCAGCAGCAACATCCAGAACCTCAGGTTCAGGTAATATTATTCGTATAGAATCATTTAACCTTATTTTGTAATTCGACTTAATAATTTTATCATTAACCGTTACATTTCCATCTGCTATAAGCTTTTGCACGGAACTTCGCGACATATCTTCCAACATACCGGAAACATAGACGTCTATTCTTTCGTTTTCTTTATCAGATAGTATTGTTAGCTCATTATCTTCATTTTCATATTCAAAATCTTCGTTTTCGAATATATCAAATTCATTATCCATTAACTTCACTCTTTTCAAACTTATTAAAAAGAATCAAAAAAATCATCAGTATGGTCCCGCACACAACAAAACTGTCCGCAATATTAAATATGGGGAAGTTGTAAAAGCTTCCAAACCTTACGTCAATAAAATCAACAACATAACCGAAACGAAATCTGTCAATAAAATTGCCTATGGCTCCCCCTGCAATCATGGCTATTGAAAGTCTTGATAAGTTAGTTATATTTTTTGTTTTAAAATAAATGTATGCTAATACTAAAAGCATAATTATTGTTACTATAATAAAAAACCATCTCTGGTTTTGCAGTATGCTAAATGCTGCTCCTCTGTTTTCCGCATACGTGAATCTGAGAAAATCTCCTATTATTTTTACCGATCCTCCGTCTTTCAATACAGCGACAGACCATAACTTTGTTAACTGGTCTAATATTATGGATGCTGCAAAGACTATTCCTATTAACATATTCATATAAACCTCTCGTTAAACATAGTGTTTGATTTCAATTTTATATTTCCCGTTTTTTGTAAGGCCTGGCAACCCGGAAATTTTAAAGCGTCCGTACTTGCTTATTGAAATCATGTCTTTTTCTTTTATTTCTGCTGCAACTCTTTCTTCAATCTGCCAGTTTACTTTCACATTGCCTGCTCTTACCATATCTGATGATGTTTCTCTGGATTTGCCTGTAATATGCTTTACAATATTGTCTATTCTCATTGATGAACTTGTTATGTTCAGTACAACATGTTCCTGCTCTTTGAAATTGACATCATCAACTTTAATTTTTTCTGCTTCTATTTTATTATGCCCTATTTTGTCTAAATTGTACATTATATAATCGGAGATATCATTGTGCAGAACAATATCAGCATAATCCTCATACACATAAATATCCCCTGTTTTATTCCTGTCTATGCCAAGCGACATCAAAGCCCCAAGATAATCTTTATGATTTAATGTCTTAAATTTAGAACGGTTATAAACACGAAGCCCTGTTATAAATTCATCCTCGTCAATACTTTCAATATAATCAGGGTATAAAATGAAAACTTTCCTCTCACTGTGCTCGAATGAGGGGAAAAGTTCAAATTTTATATCATAATTTTTAATTATGGGCAAACTCAGCTCTGCAACATATGGATTTGTAAATTCCGTAGCTGCAGAGACAAAATTCTTATTAACATACAAAGACTTGTCAGCAATTTTCCTTACTGAATTTTTTGTTTCATCGTCTTTTATAAAATCATAATATTTATCAAAATCTTTCATGTTATTCCCCTTAAAAGGCAAAAAGTATATTTTGCATTAAACCTAATAATAAAAATGCCAAAATAGGAGAAAAATCAATCATTCCCATGCCTAATCCCAATCTATCTAAAATTGCTCTGCAGGGAGCCAAAATCGGCTCAGTCATTTGATAGATAAAGTAGGAAATCTTCGAAGATTGTAGGGTTGGGAAAAATGACAGCAATACTCTTGCCAGTATTAATAAATCAATGATTCTTAATAGTGAGCTAAGAGCTATTTTAATTGTATACATAGGTGCTCCTTATTTATAAAAATAATTCCTTTCATATCTGTCGCTTAGTCTTCCGTCAATTTGGACATTACTGGGAGCTAAAACAAATATACCGTTAGATATTTTCTGAATGCTTGCTTCAAGTGCATAAACAGCACCCTTAATGAATTCAAATACTTGTTTTTGATCTTCCAATTCCATTCCTTCAATATTCAGAACGACAACTTTTCTGTTTTTCATTTCATCAACAGCTTTTGTGCAATCCTCATACTTGTTCGGCTCACATATAAAGACTTTCATATCAGTGTTAGAATGAACCTTGATTACATTGTTCTTTCTCGTATAGGTTTCCATTCTTTCCGGCTTGCTGCCTTCGTATTTATTATCAGCAACAATTTCCTCCTCATCATATTCTTCTTCTTCCAAGTCTGTGATGCCAATAAAATCCTTTACCTTATCCATTACTCCCATTTTATTATACCTCCTTGTATTTTCTTGCACCAAATATAGCAGTTCCTATTCTTACCATATTGGCACCTTCTTCAATAGCAATTTCAAAATCATTAGTCATTCCCATTGACAAAATCTTCATTTCAGTATTTTTAAGCTTCATGCCTGAAATCTTATTGAATATTTCTTTCATTTTCTTGAAAACCCATCGAATATCCTCTGGATTTTCACTGAAAGGTGCTACTGTCATAAGTCCTAAAATTTTTATATTTTCAAATTGTTCCATTAACTTCACAAACTCATATACACTTTCTTCGCCTATGCCAAATTTACTTTCCTCTTCACCGATATTAAGTTCAATCAACACATTGGCTGTTATGTTATGCTGCAAAGCTCTTTTATTTATTTCATTTGCCAGTTCCAGATTTTCTACAGAATGAATCAGAACCGCCTTATCAATTATGTACTTAACTTTATTTTTTTGCAAATGACCGATCAGATGCCATTTAACAGCTGTGTCCGAAAGCAGCTCATACTTGTTTACCAGCTCCTGAACCCTGTTTTCTCCAAGGTTTATTAATCCGTCTTCTGCTGCTTCTCTTGCACGATCGGCGTCCACCGTCTTAGAAACTGCTATTACAGTGATGTCCTCGGGATTTCTGCCTGACCTGATGGCTGCGGCAGCAGTTTTTTCTAAAATTATGTCTATATTTTCCTTAATACTCACAATAACCTCCTAATCTGCTATTTGACCGTCATATACATTTTCCGGCTCTAATATTACCTTGTCAAATATTTTAACAGTAGAGTATGCATTGTCATTAATCCTTATTATTTTTCTGTCATGCTCTCCTATATATTCGCCCGGATTTATGATAGTAAATTCTTCATCCTTTCCCAATATTTCAACAGGAAAAAATTTTATTATGTTACTTGCATCCTGAACATATACGCCGGTCAGACCATTTAACTGTGTCAATGCCTTAGTACTTATTTTCAATCCCTCATATATATCGGTTATAAGTTCTAAATCTACATAACGTTTATCATATATTTTATAAAAATAATCATCAAAATACAGAATCAGAACTGATTGTTCGCTGCCGTAATTAATTTTTTTTATGTATCCCCAAACTTCATGCTGCTCGCCATCAGACAATATCCTTGTTTTAATATACTTGTTTTCTTCAAACAGTTTTGCTTTTTCATTGTCTACGGTGGCCGCTATGTAATAATCAAAGTTTTTTATTATTTTAAATATTCCTTCGTTTTCAGAAACTGCTTCAGCCTGACTTTTATCCGAAATCGAATAATCTTTCTTGACAGTGCTGCTTGGAGTCATTTCGAATACATTTTCAAATACATAGTCATCTTCGAGTCCGTCTATTTTATATGAAATAAGTCCTGCCCCTCCTGAATAATAGGGTACCTTATGCGTTGAAATACTGGTTGAGAGATTTAATTTCATTGTTTCAAGCTGTGCTGTGTCATACTGTTCATATGACCCCTTATATGTTGTAACAGCACTTACATTATTTGCTTGTCCTACAATATTATACATACTGCTTAGTTCATTATTTAATATGCTTGCCTGTATCTCGCTCTCGAATGAGACAAGTGTTTCTTGAGGCACAACAGTGTTTTGACTCGAAGAGCTTTTCTTCAAATCTATGGCTGCCTGAATTTCTGCTATTTGCTTATTGATCCCTGCTGAATCGGTATCAGTGTTTAAATCTGCAACAAGCTGCCCTTCTTTAATTTTCGCCCCATCTTCGTAATAATACGTAACGCTGCCGTCAACTGTAGCGTTGTAAACTTTTTCATCCTTTACAATAATACCGTCTGCTTTAATGACATCTTCCAAATTTCCGTTCTCTGCAATCATAGTTTCAATTGAGCCGTTAATGTTTTGAAATATATAAAAACTCAAGCAAACCGCCGCAAAAGAAAAGAAAAAGTTTTTTAAACCAAAATTTTTCCTTTTAGCCATTTAAACAAAGCTCCAATTTTACTTGCTCCAGAGTGTGTTTCTTTCTGGTATACACGTCTATTATAACATAAATTTCATTAATCTTGCAAGTTATATATGCTCATTTCAGCGATGAGGAGTAAACTTT
>DFOA01000017.1 GCA_002381185.1 Firmicutes bacterium UBA3553
GGGAAAGTAGGACGTCGCCGGTTTACAAAGATACAGTTGATTTTAAATCAACTGTTTTTTTATATTTATTTTTATCATATTTGCATAAATATGAATTTAATTTATATTTATTTAAAATCTATTGACAAATCGATAAATTGTGAATACAATATTATTAGATAAACTATTCACACATCAATAATTTGAAGAGGAAAAAATTCTCTCGAATTTAGTTCTGGCATATTAGTCGTTCAAACTTGGAGCGTTAACGACTGACTTACCAACCACTACTTCTCAGTTTTAGCTTACATTAATGGTCAGGCACGTATAGTCTAAATTTAATCACTCCATTTGATCGTACAGTACACATGTATGATACTATTCAATTATTTTTATCAGAATTAGTTTCATGCAATCGTTGTCTTGAAATAAAATTTATGGTGGTGATATTTTGAGTAATTCAGCTATTAAGGTATATTCAGAAATAGGAAAGCTTAAAAAAGTCCTGCTGCACAGACCAGGAAAAGAGTTGGAAAATTTAATGCCGGAATATCTTGAAAGATTACTTTTTGATGATATTCCATATTTAAAGATTGCACAGGAAGAGCATGATGCTTTTGCTAGTATTTTTAGGGACAAAGGAATAGAAGTAGTATATTTGGAGGATTTAGTTGCTGATTCAATTTATAACGATGAAATAAAAAGTCAATTTATAAATGAGTATATTGAAGAAGCAGGTATCAAGGAAAACAGAGAATCAGGGATTTTAAGAGAGTATTTTCTGTCATTTGCAAATAGCAGAGAAATGGTTTGCAAAATGATGGAGGGAATAAGGAAATCTGAAATTCATGATTACAGAGGTCCTAGGCTGGCTGATTTTTTAAGCAACCAATATCCATTTATAATTGATCCAATGCCCAACCTGTATTTCACAAGAGACCCTTTTGCGACGGTAGGCGATGGTGTCTCCATTCATAAGATGTTGACGGTAACAAGAAACAGAGAAACTTTGTTTGCAAAGTATATTTTTAATTGCAATCCTGTTTACAAAGGTACAAAGCTTTATTATGACAGAATTGAAAAATACCCTCTTGAAGGAGGCGATATTTTAGTATTAAACCAAGAAATAATTGTTGTTGGGATTTCTCAAAGAACAAATCCAAATGCCATTGAAAAGTTTGCCAGCCTTTTGTTAACAGAAGACAGCACATTTAAAAAGGTATTAGCTATAGACATTCCAAAGACCAGAGCGTTTATGCACTTAGATACGGTGTTCACGATGGTGGATTACGACAAGTTTACCATTCATCCAAATATTAAATCGGATATGTCAGTTTATATGCTTGAGAGGGATAAAGACGATAAAATAAAGATTACAGAAGGAAAGGGCAGTTTAGAAGACATATTAAAAAAAGCATTAAAATTAGATAGTGTGGAGTTAATCAAATGTGGCGGCAACAGTGTAATTGATGCAGCAAGAGAGCAGTGGAACGATGGCTCTAATACCCTATGTATTGCTCCAGGCGAGGTTATAGTTTATTCCAGAAACTATGTAACAAATGAGATATTGCAACAAAAAGGAATAAAAACACATATTATGCCAAGCTCAGAACTATCAAGAGGCAGAGGCGGCCCAAGGTGTATGAGCATGCCGTTAATAAGAGAAAATTTATAAATATAATAAAAATATTATAATTACTTATTGCATGTCCGACAAAATTATGATAGTATATTTAATTATACAAAAAAATTAATAATTAAACATGGAGGCAATTATATGGCAGTTAATTTAAAAGGAAGAAGCTTGTTGACATTAATGGATTTTACAACTGAGGAAATAAGATATTTGTTAGATTTGGCACATGACTTAAAAGCGAAAAAAAGATCAGGAGATTCGAACTATTTATTAAAGGGAAAAAATATTGTACTATTATTTGAGAAAACATCTACAAGAACCAGATGTGCTTTTGAGGTTGCAGCCTTAGACGAAGGTGCCCATGTTACATTCTTAGATTCAGGAAGTTCACAAATGGGGAAAAAGGAATCGCTGGAGGATACAGCGAAAGTCTTGGGAAGATATTTTGACGGTATTGAATACAGAGGATATAAACAGGAGGCAGTAGAGGCTCTGGCTAAATACTCGGGCGTACCTGTTTGGAACGGGTTAACAGATGTTGACCATCCTACTCAAATATTGGCAGACTTGCTGACAATAGAAGAACATATTGCAAAACCTCTAAATAAGGTTAAAGTGGTATTTGCCGGAGATATAAGAAATAACATGTCCTATGCCTGGATGTATGGATGTGCTAAGATGGGAATGCACTATGTAGCTTTTGGTCCTAAGGAACTAAGTGAGCAGCTTGACCAGGAAGCACTTAACAAGGTATATAAAATTGCAAAGTTTACAGGAGCTAAAATTGAAATATCCAATGATATAGAATGTGTTAAAGGTGCAGATGTGATTTACACAGATATTTGGGCTTCAATGGGAGAAGAAGCTCAGATTCCTGAAAGAGTTAAAATGCTTACACCTTATAAAGTAACTATGGATTTGCTGAAGGCTACAGAAAATGAAGACATAATATTTATGCATTGCCTGCCTTCATTCCATGACTTTGAAACAAAAATGGCAAGGGAGCAATATGAATTAGGATATGATATAAGAGAAGTAACTGACGAAGTGTTCAGAAGCAGACATTCAGTTGTTTTCGACGAAGCCGAAAACAGGCTCCATACCATAAAGGCGGTTATAGTGGCAACAATAGCTTAAAGCTAAGTTATTATTTGAGAGAGGGATATGATGGATAAAATTATTAAGGTAGTTATTGCATTAGGCGGAAACGCTTTGGAAGATAAAAGCATGCCATCTACAGCAGAAGCTCAGTTAGAGGTTGTAAAAAAGACTTGTGAGCATCTTGCCGAAATCAGTTGTGCCGGCTATGAAATAGCCATAGTTCATGGAAACGGACCACAGGTTGGAAGGCTTCTTTTAGCATCTGAAACGGCAAGAGACGTAACGCCGGCAATGCCGTTTGATGTATGTGGAGCAATGACTCAAGGATATATAGGTTATCATATACAGCAGGGACTAAAATATGCATTGGCTAAGAGGAACAGAATACTTCCGGTTGTAACTGTTGTGACACAGGTAGTGGTAAACAAAAATGATCGGGCTTTTAATAATCCAACAAAGCCCATAGGAATGTTCTATACAGAAGAGGAAGCTAAAAAGATAGCTGAGGAAAAGGGCTATATTATGAAGGAAGATGCAGGAAGAGGATGGAGAAGAGTTGTTCCGTCACCAATGCCTGAAAGAATATTGGAAGTTGATACAATTAAAAGATTATGGGATTCTACAATTACAATTGCCTGTGGGGGAGGAGGGGTTCCCGTAGTTGAAAATGAAGATGGCTCGGTTGACGGAATTGCAGCTGTAATAGATAAGGATTTGGCAGCAGAAAAACTGGCTGAGGACATGGATGCAGATATACTGATGATACTTACAGAAGTTGAAAAGGTATCTATTAATTACAAGAAACCAAACCAGCAGGATTTATCATTCATGACTGTCAAAGAGGCTGAGAAGTATATGGAAGAAGGACATTTTGCACCGGGCAGCATGCTTCCAAAGATGATGGCATCGGTTAAATTTGTAAAGAATAATCCTGAAAGAAAATCCATAATAACATCTCTTTACAAGTCAATGGATGCATTAAACGGGCTGACGGGTACAGTTATAACAAGTATTTAGGATACAATATAATTTTTAATGCAGTCAAACCTGGCTGCATTTTTATTGTGCTTTAAGTAATAACAATATTTTATAATTACTCAAGTTAAAATAGAGAAATTTTATATACAAGTTAAATAATAAATGTTTGTATTGCACGATATAATATAAATAAAAATTAAATATTGAATTTGCAATAAATACTAAAAATAAACAATTGTTAATAAATATAAAATAAGACTTGACTTAAACGTTGCAGATGGATATAATATGCCTTATATATTTTTAATACTAATTATTAATTTTTATTGATATTTATTTAAGGAGGACGACAAGATGCAACTATCGAAACAGATTATGCAAAAAACCGAAAAATATGGAGCCCACAATTATTATCCGAAAGAAGTTGTAATTGACAAAGCAGAGGGAATTATTGTTACTAATCCAGAAGGTGAAAAGTTTTATGATATGTTAAGCGCATATTCTGCACTGAACTTTGGACACAGACATCCTGAGCTTGTGCAGGCTGCAAAGGAACAGCTGGAAAAGGTTACATTGACTTCTAGAGCATTTTATAACAGTGTCTTAGGCGATTGGATGGAAAGATTGTGTGAGCTGACGGGCAAGGATATGGTGCTGCCTATGAATACCGGGGCGGAAGCTGTAGAAACTGCTTTAAAGACTGCCAGAAGATGGGGGAATTTTGTTAAAGGTGTTAAAGAAGGAGAACAGGAAATCATAGTGTGTGCCAATAATTTTCATGGCAGGACCATAACAATTGTAACCATGAGCACTGATCCTGATGCCAGAAAAGGATACGGGCCATTTACACCTGGATTTAAAGTTATTGAGTATGGAAATATCGAACAGCTTAGAGAATCAATAAATGAAAATACAGTCGCATTTTTGGTTGAGCCTATTCAGGGAGAAGCAGGCATAGTGATTCCTCCGGAAGGATTCCTTAAAGAAGCATTTAATATATGCAGGGAAAACAATGTCCTGCTTATTGCTGATGAAGTACAGACAGGATTTGCCAGGACCGGTAGAATGTTTGCATGTGAGTATGAAGATGTGGTTCCTGATATTTATGTTCTGGGTAAGGCTTTAGGAGGAGGCATAATTGCGGTATCAGCTATCGCTGCAAACAAGGATATACTTGAAGTGTTTGAACCAGGTTCACATGGTTCCACATTTGGAGGTAATCCACTAGGAGCTGCCGTTTCTATTAAGGCAATGGAAATCCTAAAAAGAGATAATTATCCGAAGCAGGCAGAACAAAAAGGAAAGTACTTCATGGATAAATTAAAAGAGATAGAAAATGATGATATAGTTGAAATACGAGGAAAAGGACTTTTGATAGGAGTGGAATTTAAAGAAAATGCAGCTCCTTATGTAAAGAAACTTATTGAGAATGGTGTTCTTGCAAAGGAAACTCATGAAAAAACAATCAGATTTGCTCCTCCGATAATAGTGACATACGAACAACTGGATGAAGCTTGTGAAAAAATTAAAAGGGCATTTGGCAGATAAAAAAACAAAGCATCCTGCGATGCTTTGTTTTTTTATCGGTCAGGTTATTATATTTCTTGCTCCTGCATATTTTCCAGGTTAAAATTCGGCATTTCTTCTTCTATATCTTTTAAGCCTGTCATTTTCTTAGAGTCAGTCATCTTCATATTTCTGAATGCATTAGTGAGCATAAGCTTTATTCTGTTTATCTGGTTCACTTCGCTTATGCCTGCATCAAAGTCTATTGGAACTATGTTAGAAATAGGATATGCATCCTTAAGCTTCTTTATCATACCTTTGCCGGTTATGTGGTTAGGAAGGCATGCGAACGGCTGCAAGCACAATATGTTGTCAACGCCTGAATCTAACAGCTCAACCATTTCTCCTGTCAGGAACCAGCCTTCACCTGACTGATTTGCAAGAGACAGGAATTTTTCTGCCTTATGGGCAATCTCCCTAATATTAGAGGGAGTTGTAAATCTCTTAGAATTTCTGAAAGCATCAACGCTAGGTTTTTTGTACATGTCAATTGCTTTGACCGCTATGCTGTTAACAGCTTTCGATTTTTTAGAGCCAACAAGCAGCTCATCATATTTTATAACACCGTTAAGCGAAGTGTAAGAGAAGAAATCCAACAAATCAGGTACTACAACCTCTGCTCCTTCTTCCTCCAACAGTGAAAATACATCATTGTTTGCATTGGGATGGAACTTAACAAGAATTTCACCTACAATTCCTACCTTAGGCTTTCTTATGCTTTCATCTAATTCAATATGGTCAAAATCATTTACTATGTTTTTTATTGTACGTTTATATTCAAGATAATTTCCTGATTCAATAATTTTGTGGCACTTTTCAACCCATTTTCTATATAGCTCATTAACTGAACCTTTTATCTTTTCATAAGGTCTTGTTCTGTAGGTTGCACGCATTAAGGTGTCTCCTATTACAATACCCATAATAAGTCTGTTTATAAAGGCTGCAGTTATTTTGAAACCTGGCTGTTTCTCAAGGCCCACTACATTGAATGAAATAACCGGGATGTTACTGTAGCCCGAATCCTTCAATGCTTTTCGTATAAAGCCTATATAGTTGGTTGCGCGGCATCCTCCGCCTGTCTGTGAAATCATCAGTGATACATTGTCTAAATCATACTTGCCTGATTCTAACGCGTTTATAAGCTGACCTACCACTATTATTGACGGATAGCATGCGTCATTATTAACAACCTTGAGTCCCACATCCACTGCCTGCTTGTCAACAGCAGGAAGAACAACTGCATTATAGCCTGACATTTTTGCGGCTGTTTCTATAAACTGAAAATGTATAGGGGACATTTGCGGAACCAGAATTGTGTGGTTCTTTTTCATTTCTTTTGTAAATACAGGTCTATTGTCTGTGTTTTCTGCACACTTATAAACTACTCCGTTTTTATCTCTTTCTTCCATTGAAGCAAGCAGTGAGCGAATGCGGATTCTTATTGCGCCGAGGTTTGTTATTTCATCTATCTTAATGACTGTGTATATTTTATTGTTCTTCTGCAATATTTCGCTTACCTGGTCAGTTGTTACGGCATCAAGGCCGCAGCCGAAAGAATTAAGCTGAATGAGTTCCAGATAATCTGTATTTGAAACATAGGTTGCTGCAGCATAAAGTCTGGTGTGGTATGCCCACTGGTCAATAACTCTTAAGGGCCTCTCTATAGGGTGTTCATTTTCTAATGAATCTTCTGAAAGAACAACTAATCCGTATCCTTCAATCATTTCCGGTATTCCGTGATTGATTTCAGGGTCTACGTGGTAGGGTCTTCCAGCAAGAATTATACCTTTTTTGTTGTTCTTCTTAATATATTCAATTGCTTTTGTCCCTTCATTTCTAACGTCTTGTTTGTAAGTGAACAATTCATCATATGCTTTATGGGCAGCGTTCTTAATTTCCTGAAATGTTAAGTTTTCTGTAAGTCCCAATTCCTTATAAAGCTTGTTTATAAGTTTTTCTTTATCATCCAGGTTTAAAAAAGGTTTATAAAATTTAACATTCTTCAAATCTATGTTTGCTTCGATTGATTCTGGATAAGAAACAACAACCGGACAGTTAAAGTGGTTTCCTGCATTTTCATCTTCCTTAATATTGTAGGAAATGCAAGGATAGAATATTTTATTAACTTTTTTATTTATAAGGTCAATTATATGTCCGTGAGTAATTTTTCCCGGATAGCAAACAGACTCAGAAGGGATGGTTCCCATTCCCAATTCATATATTTTTTTGCTAGACACTCCTGATAGAACAACTCTGTATCCCAACTCAGTGAAAAATCTAAACCAGAACGGATAGTCCTCGTACATGTTCAATACTCTTGGTATGCCTATCAAACCCTTTTTTGCTTCATTTACTGCCAAAGGCTTATAGTTAAATACCCTCTTGTATTTATATTTGTAAAGGTTGGGCAGAGGAGCTTTCTTTTCCACATGGACGTATTTTTCGGCGCCTCGCTCGCAGCGGTTGCCTGAAACAAAGTATCTTCCATCAGAAAATTTATTTATTGTTAAAAGACAGTTGTTTGTGCATTGTCTGCAGCGTTCCATTGATGTGTTGAATGCAAATCTTTCGAGTTCTTCTTCTTTTACAAATGAACTTTTTTTAGAAATATCATATTTGCTCCTGGCAACAAGAGCCGCTCCAAAGGCACCCATAATTCCTGCTATATCAGGTCTCACTACTTCTCTTCCTGTGATAAGCTCAAAGGCCCTCAGTACAGAATTGTTGTAAAAGGTTCCGCCTTGTACAACAACTTTTTCACCTATTGAATCGAGAGATTTCAACCTTATAACCTTGAATAAGGCATTCTTTATGACTGAATATGAAATTCCCGCGGAAATATCGCTTAGAGTTGCTCCTTCTCTTTGGGCCTGCTTAACTTTTGAGTTCATAAAGACTGTGCATCTTGTACCAAGGTCAACGGGATGCTGTGAAAGAGTAGCAGCTTCTGCAAATTCATGAACATTCATGCCTAATGAGTTGGCAAATGTTTCAATAAATGAGCCGCAGCCTGATGAGCAGGCTTCATTCAGCATGATTGAATCTATAACTCCGTTTTTTATAACCATGCTCTTCATATCCTGACCGCCGATGTCAATTATGAAATCCACACCGTTCAGGAAAAAGTCTGCTGCCTTGTAATGTGCCACTGTTTCAATTTCGCCTGTATCTATGCTTAGCGCTGCCTTTATTAAATGTTCTCCGTAGCCTGTAACTGCAGTGTAGGCAATTTTTATGCCATTGTGTATTTTGCCATAAAGTTCTTTAACAGCTTTTACTGCAGAATTTAATGGGTTTCCGGCATTGCTTGCATAGTATGAATATAATATTTCACCCTCTTCGGTGATTAAAACAAGCTTTGTTGTTGTGGAGCCTGCATCAATCCCCAAAAAGGCTGATCCGTTATATTCATGGATGCTTTTCTGCTTTGCTTTATTTTTATTATGTCTATCTAAAAATTTATTGTACTGTTCTTTATTTTTAAACAATGGCTCCAGATCTTTTTTACGGTATTCAATACTGGTGTTTTCCATTGTGTTTTCTATTTTTTTATAAAACTCATTAAAGCTTATTTCTTCATTATCTGTTGCCAGCAAAGCAGCACCAATGGCAACATAATAGTTGGCATCTTCAGGGCATATTGCATTTTCGCTGCTTAAATTTAATGTTTCTTTAAATCTTTCTCTCAGCTCAGACAAAAAGAACAAGGGGCCGCCTAAAAAAGCAACATTTCCTTTAATGGGTCTGCCTTGGGCAAGTCCGCTTATTGTCTGATTGACAACTGCCTGAAAAATTGATGCGGCAATATCTTCCTGCCTGGCTCCTTCATTTAGAAGGGGCTGTACGTCTGATTTTGCAAAAACACCGCAGCGTGATGCAATGGGGTAGATTGTCTTGTGCTTTTTAGACAGTTCATTTAAACCGACAGCGTCAGTCTTCATCAATATTGCCATTTGGTCTATGAATGCTCCTGTGCCTCCTGCGCAGGAACCATTCATGCGCTGTTCAAGGTTTCCGGACAAGTATGTTATTTTAGCATCCTCTCCGCCAAGTTCAATAACCACATCAGTGCCAGGGATGTATTTTTCTATGGCACGTGTTGATGCGGCAACCTCCTGAACAAATGTTATACCTAAATATTTAGACACATCAATGGCGCCTGAACCGGTAATGCTTATTTTAATAGAGCTTTCATTCAGTTTTTCATATGAGTTCTTAATAATTTCAGTAACAGTATTCCTTATATCAGAGTAGTGTCTTTCATATTGTTTATGAATTATGTTTCCTTTATTGTCTACTACAGCTATTTTTACTGTAGTAGATCCTATATCAAGTCCTACCAGATAATTTTTCATTGTGTCCTCCAAAGCCTGTACCGGCTTTAAATATTCTATAGGGGGTTATAGAATAAACCATTACAAAAATAAGATTATCGACTTGTCCAAAGGAAAAGTCGAATCTGTGTACTTACTACATTCTATTCAACATATCAGGGCAGTTTAAGTATATATTAATTTTACACTTCTTAAGCACCTGTCGACCTGTTATGTCCCTCAAACATAATTAATTAGCTAAATTTAGTATTAATATATTATATCATTTAATTTATTAAAATCAACTTAAATAAGTTAAGAAAAGGTGTTTTGACTGCAATAATTGTGCCCAAAACAGCAAATGGAAAATATTTGTCAAAAATATATTTATTTTATCATTAACAATATATGAATAGCTAAAAGAAAACTTGCATTTTATTTAACGTAAGTTTATATACATATAATAACAAAAAAGTTTACATTGACAGAATTCGGCAGGAAAATTGTGTTAATTATTAATTAGGAGGAATTTATGAAAAAAAAGGTGTTATGGTTAGTCAGTGTATTGTTAATTTTTACAATGGCATTATCAGCTTGCGGAACTTCAGCCCCAGCTAGTGATAAAATCAAAATAGGTTGGATTGGCTCGTTGACAGGAGACCAAGCTGTTTGGGGAACATGTGAGAGCAACACGGTGAAAATGTTGATTGAAGAATTGAATGCCAATGGAGGTTTATTGGGGAAACAGGTTGAAGGAATATATTATGATACAAAGGGTGATGCAGCAGAGGCTGTTAACGCCGTCAAGAGACTCATAACCCAGGACGGTGTGGTTGCAATAATAGGACCTAATGCAAGCGGTCAGGCAATATCAATTTCGGCTGTTCTTGAGCAGTACAAGGTTCCTGATATAGCTACAGTTGCTACAAATCCCAAAGTTACAGTCGGTGATGACGGAAATGTTAAACCATATAACTTCAGAGTATGTTTCATTGACCCTTATCAGGGAGCGGTGGCAGCAGGTTATGCATATGACAGATTGGGGTTAAAAAATGCGGCAGTATTATATGATGTAGCAAGTGACTATTCGCAGGGATTCACAGAATTCTTTGAAAAGACATTTGCTGAAAAAGGTGGCAAAATCGTTGCAAAAGAAGGCTTTAAAGAAGGAGATGTTGATTTTAGACCACAGCTCAGCAAAATTAAAGAATCAAATCCCGACTTAATATTAATGCCCTATTATTACAAGGAAGTTGCATTAAGTGCTAATCAGGCAAGAGAGCTGGGAATTAATGCAACGTTAATCGGCGGTGACGGATGGCCTTCGGAGCAATTAATGGAAATGGCATCAGGTTCCATTGAGGGGAGCTATATTGTCAACCATTTGGATTTTAACGACCCTGAAGTAAAACCACTGCAGGACGCATATAAGGCAAAATACAATCTGCCGATGGAATTGAACGGATATATGGCACATGATGCATTTAAGCTTCTTGAAGCAGCAATTAAGGATGCTAACTCAACCGATCCTGTAAAAATAACAGAATCTTTAACAAAGGTTACAGTTGAAGGAGTAACAGGAACAATAAAAATCAGTGAAGAAGATCATAACCCTATAGGAAAACAAGCCGCAATAGTGAAGATAGAAGATGCTGACTATATATTCCAGGAAAAGTATGGTTTGCAATAAACAAAAGGCGGGTTTGCCCCGCCTTAATTTTTAACAGGAGGAAAGTATGAGCGCATTTTTACAACAGGTTGTAAACGGTTTGTCCATAGGCAGCGTCTATGCTTTGATGGCAGTTGGATATTCTCTTGTATACAGTATAATGAACTTTTCAAATTTTGCCCATGGCGGCGTCATAATGATTGGGGCATATATAGGATATTTTTGCCTCACACTTTTGAAGGTACCGTTTTTTGCAGCATTTATATTATCTGCCCTGGGCTCTGGACTTTTGGCGGTAACTATGGAAAGAATTGTATACAGGCCTTTGAGAAAAAGAAATGCACCATTTCTTTACTTTATTATATCTGCCATGGGAGCATCAATATTTTTGGAAAATTTGGTGATAGCTTCACCCATAGGACCCACATTCAGATCCTATCCGCCTATTTTTTCAACAGAACCTATACTGCTTGGAAATATTGCTTTGGGACGAATAGATTTATTGATGTTTATAATATCAGCACTAAGCCTAATTGCCTTGGTGTACATAATAGAAAAAACTAAAATAGGACTTTCCATCAGGGCAACTTCCTACAGTATCAAAGGAAGTACGTTGATGGGAGTAAATGTGGACATAGTTATTTTTATAATTTTTGCATTAGGGGGATTACTGGCTGGGCTTGCGGGAATGTTTTTCGGCATGAAGTATACCGTATATCCCCAAATAGGAAACATAACCACAAAGTCATTTGTTGCAGCAGTTTTCGGCGGCTTGGGCAGTCTGCCCGGAGCGGTTATCGGTTCAGTCTTGCTAGGATTGATTGAAACTATGACTTCCGGAATTTTGTCTTCACAGTACAGAGACTTAATTGTATTCGCACTTTTGATAGGTGTGTTGGTTTTTAAACCGACAGGCTTAATGGGCAAGTCTACGGAAGACAAGGCATAGGGGGTAATTATGAGCTTGGATTATGTAGTTGGTATATTAATATTGTCAGGCATTAATTTAATGACTGTTCTGGGGTTGTCGTTACTGACAGGATTTACAGGAATGTTTTCTTTCGGACATGCAGGATTTATGGCAATTGGAGCATATGTGGCGGCATCAATTACAACAAAAATGAATTTTTCATTTTTGCCGGAGTCAATGCTTTGGATGCAATTTTATATAGCATTGGCGGCAGGAGGAATTACTGCTATGATAGTCAGTCTTTTTATTGGAAGACTCACGCTAAATTTAAAAGGAGACTATTTCTGCATAGCTACTTTGGGATTTGGTGAAGCAATAAGGCTAATACTGGACAATGTTCAGTACTTTGGCGGCGCAAGAGGACTTTCAGGAATTCCCACAGGAGATACAACAACTTTGCCAAATGTTATAATTATAAATATTATTGCTATATTTGCTTTGGTTTCCATAATTAAATCAAGGCACGGAAGAAATATGGTTGCCATCAGGGAAGAGGAACTGGCGGCGCAGACAATTGGAATAGATGTTTTTAAATACAAAATGACCGCTCTTGCCATAAGCGCGCTGTATGCAGGTATATCTGGCGGCATGATGGCACATTACTTAGGCTACATTCAGCCTATCATGTTTAAACTGGTAAAGTCGACAGAACTTACAATAATAGTAATATTTGGAGGATTGGGGAGCGTATCTGGAAGTGTAATAGGCACAATGCTTCTGACATTTCTGCCGGAAGTCTTAAGAAGTTTCTACAACTGGAGGCTGGTAATTTATGGAGCTGCGGTAATATTAATAATGATAACAAGACCGCAGGGGTTAATGGGCGGCAAGGAATTCAGCCTGAAGCCTGTTGTCAGATTTGTCAGAGACAGAGCGAATAAAGCAAAAGAGGAGGTAAAGTCATGAGCGTGCTTTCCCTTAAGAATGTGACAAAGAGATTTGGAGGACTTACGGCAGTAGACAATGTGAGTTTTGATATTGAACAGGGGGAAATTTTTGGGCTTATTGGTCCAAATGGTGCAGGAAAGACCACCATATTTAATTTAATAACATCAATATACAGTATTACAGAAGGCCAGATATGTTTTTACGATCAAAAGCTTGAAAGGTTAAAACCTTTTGAAATTGCTAATATGGGAATTACAAGGACGTTTCAGAATATAAGGCTTTTTAAAAAACTTACGGCATATGACAATGTGCTTACAGCATGCCATAGATCTGCTGACTATAGCATTTTTAATTCTATTATAAGATTTGGAAAATTTAAATATCAGGAAAGAGGGTTGAACAGGAAGACTGATGAGCTGCTAAAATTAATGGGGCTTTGGGATTATAAGGACATAGTGGCGTCAAACCTGCCTTACGGTCTTCAGAGAAAGCTGGAAATTGCAAGGGCGCTTGCTTTAGAGCCTAAGCTTCTGCTCCTTGATGAGCCGGCGGCAGGTATGAACCCAGAGGAAACCATGCAGCTCATGGAACTTATAAGAGAGATAAGGGAAAAACTTAATTTGACCGTATTGATCATTGAGCACCACATGGACTTAATAATGGGTGTCTGTGACAGAATATTTGTGCTTAATTTTGGTATTCCGCTTGCCTTTGGAACTCCGAAAGAAATTCAGGAAGATAAAAAGGTTATAGAAGCTTATTTAGGAAAAGAGGAGAGAAACTATGCTGAAGGTTAATAATTTAAATGTTTATTACGGCGGTATTCATGCCTTGAAGGGGGTGTCGCTGAATGTTGAACAAGGCCGGATAGTTTCTATAATAGGGTCGAACGGAGCAGGAAAATCCACATTAATAAATTCAATAAGCGGAATAGTCAAGTATAAGGAAGGCGAAATTCTTTATAAAGGCGAAAGACTTCCGAAGCAAGCGCATAAAATAGTTAAATCAGGCATATGCCAGGTTCCTGAAGGAAGAATCATATTTGCTAACCTGACGGTTATGGAAAATCTCCGAATGGGATCATTTTTAAGAAAGGATAAAGAGGAAATCAGCAAGGATTTTGATAGAATATTTGAACTGTTTCCCATATTGAGGGAAAGAGAAAAGCAAGCGGCAGGAACCCTGTCAGGAGGAGAACAGCAGATGCTTGCCATGGGAAGAGGCTTAATGTCAAATCCAGATTTAATATTGCTGGATGAACCCTCTCTTGGTCTTGCGCCTTTATTGATTAATACTATTTTTGATATAATTGTTGAAATAAAAGATATGGGCAAAACAATTTTATTGGTTGAACAAAATGCTTTTAAAGCTTTATCGGTTGCTGATTATGCATATGTTCTCGAACAGGGGGCGGTATCTTTAGAAGGTATGGCAAGTGATCTTATAAAAAATGAAAAAATACAGGAAGCTTATCTTGGAAAGAAGAAGGAGCAGGCAGTATAGATAATAGATAATTAAAGAAATCTCTGAATATGAGATTTCTTTTAACTTTATTTTGCCGATGAAGGTGAAAGATAAATTTTTAAATCGGGAGAGATTCTATTGATTTTATTTTAATATAAGGCTATGATATAATAAATAATAAAACAAAGATTAACGTTTTTGCAATATTAAAAAGGACGGTGACTCATATGAAACTCACTTATTTAGGACATTCGGCGGTAATGATTGAAGACGGGAAATTCAAGGGAATTATTGATCCTTTTATATCAGGCAATTCATTTGCCACATTCAATATGGAGGAGCTTTCTCATGTAACACATATTTTTGTAACCCACGGACATAGCGACCACACAGGAGATACAGTTGAAATAGCTAGTAGAACCGGAGCATTGATAATAGCCAACCATGAGATTTCATCATACTTTAACAAATATAAGCTAAGAACACATTCTATGCATATCGGCGGCAAATTCAGTTTTGATTTTGGAAGAGTAAAGATGGTGAATGCTCTTCATGGCTCGGGAATTTCAGAAAATGGAAACATGATTTACGGCGGCAATCCATGCGGATTTGTAATTGAAATAAATAACAAGAAGGTATACCATGCTGGAGATACAGGCCTTACACTTGATATGAAGCTGTTGGAGGATGAAAATATAGACGTTGCTTTTCTTCCCATAGGAGGAAATTTTACTATGGATATAGACGATGCAGTAAAAGCAGCAGGTTTTATTAAAGCAAAAAAAGTTGTACCTATTCATTACAACACATTTGGTATAATAAAAGCTGATCCGAAGGAATATAAAAACAAAGTGAAAAATTCGGAAGTTGTTTTATTAAATATCAATGAAAGTATGAATATCTAGATGAAATATTTCATAGGCATATATTGAATAGTAAAAACGCATATGATATAATCAAGAGAACAACAAGGACGAAGTGCAAGGGGAGGTTTTTAATGTTTGCTTTAGTGCTAATATTGAATGACATTTACAAACTTGATAATATACATGAGGTTTTCTATCAGGCAGAAATAGGAGCTACTACAATTGACAGTCAGGGAATGGGAAAGGTGCTTCTGGACCACAATATAAATGTTCCGATGCTTGATAGCGTAAGAAAGTTAATAGACGGCAGAAAACCATATAGCAAGACGGTGTTCAGCATCATAAGGGATAAGGAAAAGCTTGATGAAGTGGTTGAGAAAATAAAAGAAGAATTGGATTACTTTGATGAGCCCGGGGTTGGATTCATGTTTGTAATGCCGGTGATTGAGGTATATGGCTCAAATGCTGATGATATAAAATAAATAAAAAGTATGGTTTGAATAAACAACCATACTTTTTGTATGCCCTACCGCCGTTTTTCAGAGCGCTTTTTTCTGAAAAACGGCGGTAGGTCAACCACAACGAGTTCCCAATTTATGCGAGCGACAGCGAGCAAATAAATTGGTGAACGAGACTGTGTTATGCCCTAACCCCGTTTTTCAGAGCGCTTTTTTCTAAAAAAGGTTGGTAGGTCAACCGCAACGAGTTCCCAATTTATGCGAGCGGCAGCGAGCAAATAAATTGGTGAACGAGACTGTGTTATGCCCTAACCCCGTTTTTCAGAGCGCCATTTTCTGAAAAAGGTTGGTAGGTCAACCGTACAGAGGTTTAATTTAAGCAATTATAGGACAAACAAATTTGACGCATTTTACTGCAAAAAACTCTTATGAGCTATTGACAACCGCTATTAGGAGGAATATACTTATAACAGATAGTGATAATGATTATCAATATCGTAAAGGTGGGAGGAAATTATGACATTAGACAACATAAAACCGGGTCAAGGCGGTATTATATCATCAATTGGCGGTCAGGGAATTCTTAGAAGAAGATTGTTAGATATGGGGTTAACTCCGAATACTAAGGTACATGTAAGAAAAGTTGCACCTATGGGAGACCCAATTGAACTTTCTCTGAGAAATTATGTCTTAACTATTAGAAAAGAAGAGGCCTCTAAGATTGAATTGAAAGAGGTATTTAACATATGAAATATGTATTTGCCCTCGCAGGAAACCAAAATTCCGGAAAAACAACTCTTTACAATGCATTAACAGGAAGCAACCAGCATGTGGGTAATTTTCCCGGCGTAACAATTGAAAAAAAAGAGGGACAGATAAAAAAACATAAAGATGCTTCTTTAGTAGACCTGCCAGGCATATATTCTTTATCACCATATACAATGGAAGAGGTTGTTACAAGAGATTTTCTTTTAAAGGAAAATCCGGATTTAATATTAAATATAGTTGATGCAACAAATATAGAGCGAAATCTCTACTTGACGCTGCAATTAATGGAATTATCAATTCCTATGGTCATCGCTTTAAATATGATGGACGAAGTGAGAGCCAGCGGAAATTCAATTGATGTAAAAAAACTTTCAGAGCATTTGGAAATTCCTGTAGTGCCAATTTCAGCAAGCAAGGGAGAAGGAATTTCAGAGCTGCTTGATGTGGTAATGAAGACAGCACAAGATAAAGCCAGACCAAAAAAACTTGATTTTTGCACAGGAGAGGTTCATAAGGCAATTCATTCAATATCACACTTAATAGAAGACCAGGCAAAGGGTGCAAAATATCCTGTGCGTTTTGCGGCAACCAAGCTTGTTGAGGGCGATGAGCCTACATTCAAAGCATTAAAAATTACTGAAAATCAAACTCATATAATAAGCCATGTTGTGGAGGACATGGAAAAAGCATTGAAAACTGACAGAGAAGCAGCATTGGCTGATATGAGATACCGTTATATAGAACAAATCTGTGAAGACGCTGTTATAAAAAAACAGGAAACAAATGAACAAATTCGTTCAGAAAAAATAGACAGGGTTTTAACACACAAGTATCTTGGTATTCCAATATTTTTTGGAATCATGTTTTTCATATTCTGGATTACATTCGGGGCCTTGGGTGCTCCTCTTCAAGGTTATTTAGAAGAATTTATTGGTGCATTTACTGAACTGGTATCTAATTTAATGATTGCCGGTGAAGTAAGTGAATGGGTTTATTCATTGGTGATTGACGGAATATTTGCAGGTGTGGGGAGTGTGTTATCCTTTCTGCCGCTTATAGTAATTTTGTTTTTCTTTCTTTCACTTCTGGAAGACAGCGGATATATGGCAAGAGTTGCATTTTTAATGGATAAGCTCCTAAGAAAAATAGGGTTGTCAGGACGGTCTTTTGTACCTATGCTGATAGGGTTTGGCTGCAGCGTTCCGGCCATTATGGCAACAAGAACATTGTCAAGTGAAAGAGACAGGAAAATGACCATTGTGTTGACTCCTTTCATGTCATGCAGCGCCAAGCTCCCTATTTATGGAATGATTACAATGGCATTTTTTCCAGAGAATGCGGCATTAGTAATGATTGCGCTTTATATAACAGGAATTGTTACTGCAATATTATCAGGATTGTTATTAAAAAGCACAATATTTAAAGGTGAGCCAGTACCTTTTGTTATGGAATTGCCTGCATACAGGGTTCCGTCAAGAAGAAGCGTACTGCTTCACATGTGGGATAAGGCAAAAGATTTTATGCAAAGAGCATTTACGGTTATATTCTTAGGAACAATAATTATATGGTTCCTTCAAAGTTTTAACTGGTCATTAAATAAGGTTGATGACAGCTCGTACAGCATACTTGCCACACTCGGATCATTGATTGCTCCGTTGTTTATACCTTTAGGATTTAACGACTGGAGAGCTTCTACGGCTATTATAACAGGACTGACAGCAAAGGAAGCAGTTGTAAGCACATTGTCGGTGTTGACAGGTGCAATAACAGACACAGATCTTTCAACAGTATTGAACACTATGTTTACGCCATTAAGCGCCTTTGCCTTCTTAACATTCACATTGCTGTATATGCCGTGTATAGCAGCATTTGCAGCAACTAGAAAGGAACTTGGTTCAATGAAGTACGCAGTGCTCACGGCGTTATATCAGACCGTAACTGCATTTATTGTAGCCACGTTGGTTTATCAAATAGGCAGTTTGATCATATAGGAGGTAATTATGAAATTAGCAGATATTATAATTATTACGATTGTTGCAGCAATTGTTGCAGGCATAGTAATATTCAAGAAAAAACAAAAAAAGAACGGTGGTTCAGGCTGTTGCGGATGCTCCGGATGCAGCAGCGCAAGCAGTTGTTCGGATAAACACTAGCTGTCTCTTATGAGGCAGCTTTATTTTTTATAACTAATTAGTGATGGAGCCTGTGAAGACAATAACATATTTATATCTTCTGAATATATATATAATATATTTATTTTAGAGGTGAAATATGGATGATATAGTAATAAATCAAAATTTCAGAGGTAGGGGAAATAATGTTATAACAGCACAAAATGCTCTTATTGAAAGCATAAATAGAGATAGACAAACTGGCTATGTGACAATATCCTACGGTGTTATGGGAGATTTCAACATGATTCACATGCAGGTGGTTACATTAGTTGTAGGAAGAGATACAATTATAAGAGATCAATTTGGCCAGCCTTTGTCACTTAGAGACTTGAGAGAAGGCATGACTGTTGATGCGGAATTTTCAGCTGCAATGACCAGAAGCATTCCTCCGCAGTCAAGGGCTTTCAGAATAACTGTTATAGATGAAAACCGTCAATCCAGCTTTACTGAGGGAAGGGTGATGGAGGTAGACCCGGAATTTGGATTTTTATATACAGGCGATCCTTTTGATATATACAGTCAAATGAGATTTGTGATAACAGATGCAACCAATATCAGAGACAGGAGAGGGAGAAGAATAAGATTAACAGATTTAAGGCCGGGAGATTTTGTCAGAGTTGAGCATGCAATATTCCAAACTATGAGCATACCGCCTCAAACCACGGCATTTGATGTACAGGTGCTATAAGTAAAAAACAAAATGAGAATTACAGCACAATAATCTATAAGCATTGAGATTAGTGAAAAGGAAGCATTGTATAATTTAAAATGCTTCCTTTAAAATGTATTTTTAATTCATGCTTTTGCTAAATAAACAGATTTACATTGGATTCTTCCGCATCGCCAAGGTAAGTACCGACGCCTGCAAATTCAACACCATCAATTAGCTCTTCCTTCGTGATTCCCATTACGTCCATGGACATGGTACATGCAATCATTTTAACTCCGTTTTGCATTGCTTTTTTAACCAAATCTTCTAATGAATCAATGTTTTTATCCTTCATAACCTTGCGCATCATAGCTGTGCCCATGCCACCCATGTTCATTTTAGAGAGCTTTAGCCTACTTACTCCCTGGGGCATCATTTTTCCGAACATTGCATCAATGAATGGCTTTTTAATATTTTGCTTTTCGGTCTTTCTTAAAGCATTCAGCCCCCAAAAGGTGAAGAACATGGTGACAGGTCTTCCCATGGCGGCTGCACCGTTGGCAATTACGAAGGATGCCAGGACTTTATCCAAGTCTCCGCTGAATACAATTATTGTCTTACCATCCTTAGCAAGAGCCTGGAATGCTGATTTTTCTGCGGAATAACCAGAGTTATTGGGATGAGTTCCCTTCTTCAAATATACAATATTATTTTTGCCTTCTTTTTCTGTTTTTAACAATGTGTTGCCTGTTCTTCTGCACCAGGCTTCCACATCTTTTGCAAAACCTGAATCAGTGGCAGAAACTTGAATTATATCACCAACGTTGATTTTGTTCATTGTTTCGAACACTTTCATTATTGGTCCCGGGCATTGTAATCCACTGCAATCAACCTGAACGACTGCCTTTATTTCATTCATGGTATTAACCTCCGGTTTTTTTGGAGAATTATCAATTAAATTTGTATCTGAATTTATTGGATGTAAACCATTATCAGAATTGCCAAAATAATCATAATAAACTGATTTGTAAAAGCTTGTTCCTGCAGGATATACCATTACATCGGTAAATCCGTTTTCCATCAATAATCTGGACGCATTGTAAGAACGTACACCCACAGCACAAAATATTATAATTTTATCACTTTTATTAAGCTCCGACAGCCTGCTTCTCAGCTGTCCGAGTGGTATATTAACAGATTCCTGTACTTCGAATACTTTTAGTTCTATGTCTTCACGAACATCAAGTATTATATAATCATTTGGTTCTGAAGGATTAAGGTCATTCCATTTAGAAAACTTTATTTTATTTTGAATAACATTTTCTGCAATAAAACCCAGCATATTAACAGGGTCCTTAGCTGAAGAATATGGAGGTGCATATGCAAGCTCCAGTTCCTTTAGATCATAAATGCTTCCATCCAGACGTATTGTCGTTGCAATAGTATCAATACGCTTGTCGGCCCCATCCACACCTACTATTTGAGCACCAAATATCTTTTTGCCATCGGTTGAAAATATGAGTTTTAAAATCAGTTCGGCTGATTCGGGATAATAGCCTGCATGTGATTTCTGAGAAATAGTTGCGGTGTAATAATCCATGCCTTCTTTCAGCCCCATTCTCATCAGTGTTTTTTCGTTAGAACCTGTTGAAGCAGCCGTCAAATCAAATACCTTAGCGATGGATGTTCCCATGGTACCTTTGTATTCTTCATTTGCACCATATATGTTGTTTGCGCAGATTCTACCTTGCTTATTTGCAGGCCCAGCGAGAGCAATCATTGCTTTTCCCTTATTTATAAATTCTTCAACCTCTATAACATCTCCCAGTGCATAAATATTTGGATCAGATGTTTTTAAGTATTTATCAACTACTATTCCGCCTCTCTGATTAAGCTCCAAACCTGCTTCCTTAGCAAGCATGCTGTTTGGTCTGACACCTATGGATAATATAACCATGTCAGCAGACAGTACTCTGCCACTTGCAAGAGTGATAGAAACCACATCATTTTCATTATTAAACTTGGAGACCCCATCTCCCAATATTAAATTTACACCATTTGCTACCATGTTATTTTGCACAAGCCGAGCCATTTCATAATCCAATGGTGCTAATACCTGATCCATTGCTTCGGCAACAGTCACATTAATTCCTGCATGATGAAGGTTTTCCGCAACTTCAAGGCCTATGAAACCTCCTCCTATTACAACTGCATTTTTAGGATTTCTCTCCTTAATAAATTTTTTAATTTCATCAGTGTCGGGAACAGTCCAAAGTGTAAATATGTCGGGTGAATTAATTCCTTCAATGGGCGGTTTCAATGGTGTTGAACCTGTGGATATTACTAGTACATCATAGCCTTCAGAATAGGTTTCACCTGTTTTTACTTTTCTGACTTCAACTGACCTGCTTTCTCTGTTAATTTTTACAACTTCCGAATCAACCCTGACATCAACGTTGTACTTTTTAGACATTGCTTCAGGAGTCTGTAACAGCAAGGATTCTCTTTCCTTGATAACATTGCCTATGTGGTACGGAAGACCGCAGTTTGCATATGAAATGTAGGAACCTCTTTCAAACATAATTATTTCCGATGTTTCATCAAGTCTCCTAAGCCTTGCCGCAGTACTGGCTCCTCCTGCAACGCCGCCGATAATTAAAATTTTCTTACTCATAACGCCTCCCTGGTTTAACCCTCTAAAATTTGTATTATTAATTTTCTAACTCCTTCATCCTTAATCTTATAAATTATTTCTGTTCCGTTTCTCTCAGCAGCAAGTATGCCCGCAGATTTTAGTTTTGCCAGATGCTGGGAAACCGTTGGCTGAGGGACATCCAGGCAGCATTGTATATCCGTTACATTGCTTTGCTCTTCTCTTATAAGCATTGCCAATATACAAAGTCTCACAGGATGAGCAATTGTTTTAAATAATTCTGCTTTTTCAGCCAATAATTTTTTAGTTTTTTCTTTATTGTTAAAGTCTATCATAAGTACCTCGTAATATTTATATATTCATATATTAGCATATTTGAATATATAATTCAAGAAAAAGTTGATTTATTTTTTGCTTAAATAATAAAAGTTTGTGGTAATATAATAACAAGGAAGTGAGACGATGGTTACAGTAAAAACAATTGATGAAATAAATGAAATGATTGATAAAAATGACATGCTTCTCATATACTTTGGCAGCAGCAGCTGCGGAGTATGCGTTTCGGTGCTGCCTAAGCTTGAAACAATGCTGAAGGAATATCCTAACATTAAAGCTGTTAAGGTAGAGATCCAAAATTCAATGAAACTTTCAGCAATGTACAATGTTTTTACCATTCCTGTAATTATGTTATACATACAAGGTAAAGAAACAGTAAGAGAAGCGAGAATATTCGGTATGGAAGATCTTCAGCAGAAAATCTCGAGATATTATAAATTATTTTATGGTGATAACTAAAGTATTTTTACTATGCTTTCCGGCAATGAAACAATTTCCGAATATATTATGTCCTTAAAATCAAGGAAGGACTTTTCATCCATGTCAAAGGATATATCTGGAGATGTCAAATCAGCCCTGAGAAATAAATCAATAATTGATTGAGTAATTTTTTTGTATTTTCCTATTTTTATTATTTTACCACCTACAATATAAAACAGCTTAAATCCGCCTTCATACGGAATTGTAAGAAGTACATTGCTGTTAGCCAGTTCCTTGTATTTGTTTATGGAAATTTTCAGATAATTTATATTTTCAATAATGTCCTTGTACATTAAAGCCATTTCAAAGCTATTGACCAATGCTTCTTTTTTCATTTTTTCTGCCAGCTCTTTTATAAATAAATCGGCTTTCGTACTTTCTGACAGTATTTCTTCTAATGAACTCCTGTTTTTATTAAATTCATCAGTATTCATGGAAACGGGAAACAGGCGGTATTCAAAAGAATAAGATTCGTCGGTTCTAATAATAGGGTACAGATTTTTAAAAGAATTTATTATTTCATTTAAATAAGATTTCCGCCTGAATGGCCCATAGGAGTTTACTTCTTTCGAATCAACAACCGATAGGGCTCTGTATCTATTATAATTTTCAATTTTTAAATAAACATATCCTTTGTCATGCTTCATCTGAGAATTAAAAATCGGCTTTATTTGTTTGATTAAGCTGCATTCCAACAATCTTGCCTCTAAATGGGTATCTGTGACAATGTATTCAATGTCATCTATTAAATGGGCCATTTTGGTTACCTTCTCCCATTTAGGATTGTCTGCGAAATATGTCCTGACTCTTTTGTTTAAGCACTTGCTTTTGCCCACATAAATAACATTGCCTTTTGAATCAATCATTTTATAAATTCCGGGCTTCATTGGAATTTGCTTTAATTTTTCTTTTAAATTATCTGAAATATTAATCACGCTATCACTCCACTGAGAATTAAATATATTGTATATTAAATTATAAATAAATTCAATAAAGAGTAATGATAATATTGTTTAAATCTAAAAATATGATTATAATAAATAATGATAAGAAATTGTATCGGTGTGCAGCAAGCCGATAAGCGGCCTACACTTATAATAAAATATATCTAATAATTTAAATAGGAGTTGATAAAATGAAGGAAATTTATTTAGCGGGCGGATGTTTTTGGGGAATGCAGGCGTATTTTGATCTTCGTAACGGTATTAAAGAAACAGTGGTGGGATATGCAAACGGAAATACGGAGAATCCCACTTATGAGCAGGTGTGCACAAATAAAACAGGATATGCTGAAACTGTTTATATAAAATATGACGAAAATGAAATATCCCTTAATAAGATATTGGAGGATTTTTGGAAGGTAATAGATCCTACCTTGCTGAACAGACAGGGCGGTGACATCGGAACTCAATACAGAACCGGAATATATTATGTAAATGAAGAGGACCTGGATGTTATAAAAGCATCACTGGATAAAGAAGCATTGAAGCATCAAAAGCCAATTGTAACAGAGGTTATGCCTATGAAAAACTTTCATGCCGCAGAGGAATACCACCAAAAATATCTTTATAAAAACCCCAATGGATACTGCCACATTGATTTAAGCTTATAGAGGCACTTATGTATACGATGGATGAACTTAAAAAGTATTGTTATAGCTGCCATAAATGCAGATTAGCTGAAGCAAGGACTAAAGTAGTGTTTGGGGAAGGAAATGAGCATGCCGATATAATGTTTGTGGGAGAAGGACCGGGATACAACGAGGATGTTCATGGAAGGCCGTTTGTCGGGAAGGCGGGGCAGCTTCTTGATAAAATGATTGAAGCAATACACCTTAAACGAAGCGGCGTCTACATAGCTAATGTGGTGAAGTGCAGACCACCTGAAAACAGGAACCCATTTGAAGATGAAAGCAATGCTTGTCTGGATTATTTAAGGTGGCAGGTAAAATTGGTTAAACCAAAAATTATTGTATGTCTTGGAGCCGTAGCAGCTAAAAACCTTATCAATCCGGATTTAAGCATTAGCAGGCAGAGAGGACAGTTCGTGAAAAAAGGTGATATTTATTTCATGCCAACATACCATCCGTCATACCTGCTGAGAAATGAACTTGCCAAGAAGGATGCATGGGAGGATTTTAAAAGTATTGCTGATAAACTGAAAGAAATTAAGGAAACATTATAAAAAACCGCCTCGGCGGTTTTTTACAGAGGTTTAATTAATTCGCTTGTTAATCCACGGCTGCTTTTAACTATATTGTCAAGACTCTTTCTGTTTAACCAGTCATGCATTTCATATTTGTCGAGTATTACAGGCATTCGATCGTGAATATGGGATACTGAACTATCAGCTTCTTTAGTTATAATTGTATAATAGATATCCGGTTCGTTGATTTCAAATAAACTCAACTGCTCTGCTTCGTGCTTTGGGACTATGCTGTACAATCCTGCAAAATATAAAATAGAATCTTGATTTTTTATTATATATTTATCTTTTGATTTGCTGCCGGGAGATTTTTCCTTCCACTCAAAATAGGCCGAGGCAGGAATAGCACACCTATGTTTTATGAGTTTTTTAAACATATGTTTTTCTTCTATGGATTCAGACCTCGCATTAATTACAACACCTTTTCCATTCCACTTTGGAAGTCCCCATTTTGCAAGTATCGGTATAACGGCTTCTTCGTTCTGTATATAAATGGGTGCAATATTTGAAGGAAATATTTCTCCTGTCTTATAGAAATCGTATATATTATTTTCTGCCTTATCTATCATTTTCTTTATTTCCATCATGTTAATATCTATGTAATATCTTCCGCACATAACATCACCTCAAAAGATTAAGAAGCACAAGTTTCATAAGTAATATTATAGACTTATTTTTATTAATTTGAAACATATAATTAATAATTTCGTCTTATAAGTAAGGAGGTAAGTAACCATGAAAAAATTAATTGTATGTTTAATAATTATTATGACTGTGGTTTCTGGCTGCAGCCAAGAATCACTTGATACTGTCGGTGCTTATACTGCAGTTATAGATAAATTGTATAATGAGGATACGGCACTTAACAGCGATATTAAATATATTGCCGTTGATACTTCTGCAATTGTCAATTTGTCAGAAGAAGAAAAAGCAAGATTGCTGAAGGAAATGGAAAAGTATGGGTACAACGTGTTGGATATGACTTTTGAAGAACTGGAACAAGAAGGATATATTAAAGATTTATATTTTGAAAAAGGAATATTATTCAAAATTGAAGATGAAGCAATGAGCGGAAGTTGCATAACCATGGATGTTTCTAAGTGGCGTTCAGGGTTAGGAGCCATAGGGTATGGGGATTTAAAGGTGGAATATAAGAGCGGCAGATGGGAAATTACAAAAACAGGGAGTGCATGGATAAGCTAAGCAGCCTGACATGGCTTTTTAAGTCCAATATATTGATTTTTATATGAAAAAATCACACACGAGTATATAGCCATATATTGCCATGAAACATAATAAAAAAATTACCGTCTAATATTATATAAACCAACAGAGGTTTATAATCCTAAATGGCCATAGGAAATCTAGACAGAAAACAAATAATAATATAAAGAGGTAATGTTATGTTTCAAAAAAGATTATTTAAAATTTTATCATTGAGCTTAAGCTTATCTGTTGCATCAATGGGTCTTGCTTTTGCTGATACAACTCAATCGTTGGTTAGACCGATTTCAATTGAAGTTACAGCTGAAGAAGAAGCGTTGAATGAAAAACAAGCTGATATAGATAAAATACTGTTTGAAAAGTATGCCAAGGACCTGGAGGAAAAAGGCATAGCAGTTACTCATACAGGTGCAATAGAAAACAGCATTGAAGTGGGTATAACGCCATACACTCCTGAAAATGCAGACATTGTCAATAAGCTCATAGGAGATGACACTGTAAAGGTTGTTGAAGGAACCATGGCTGTAACACTGCAATACAATCCCGAATTAAATGAAGAAACTGTTGATCCGAGAGTTGTTATGGATCCTGCAGAGTTGGCCGACGATTCTCAAATAGTATCTGTAACAGGGGAAGTGCCGGAAGAAGCACAGCCTATAAGTGCTCCAGCAGATGCAGTTGAAGACGCAAAGGTAATCAGTGCGCCGGTTGAAAAAGAAAAAGGTATTTTACCGGTAGTTATTGGGGCAGGAACAGTTGCTTTAATGGGAATTGGAGCAGTGATGTTCAAGAAAAAAACAGCTTAAAAGATACCGAGACGGCAGAAATGCCGTCTTTTGTATTTTTTGAAAACGTGAAGATTTAACTACAATAATGTTAATTTACCCAATTCTTGGATGATATAGAAAAAAGAAATTACAATTTTTAATTGACAAATCGTCTATACTATATTATTATATATTTAGTAATTTAGTAAATAAGTAAGTTGAGGAGCAATTATGAAAATACCAACTATATTAAAACATAAACCTGTTATAGTATCAGAAAATTATGAAAATGTTGATGGCAGAAATGCCTATAATTCAGATGCAAAGGGACTTTCATTAGGACTTGCGCAGTGGAATGACAGAGGCAAGGTAGATATATCCGCAAAGGTCTGGAGATATACAGGAGAGAAGTGGTCGAGACAGTCGGAAGAGCTTCCTTTGCACAGAGTATTGGATTTGGCCATATTAGTATGCAGGACATACCTTTATTTTAAAGATGCATACCGTTATAAAAAACTGTACGATCCTGACAATACAGTTATAGACAGAGTCGGACTGCAGGGAGATGCAATGACTGTGGAAGTATGCACTGACAATGAAAAAATAGATGAAGATATTAAACTGTTTAACCAGGCATTGAACGATGATGGTGAAATTATTGGAGAAAGATTAAGGACACTTTCACGTATATTAAAGGAAATGGGATATTAATATAATTATGAGCAATGGAAAGTGGTGAAAATTATGGACAGAAAAAAAGAATTAAAAGAAATGTATAAGCAGATTAAGCCAGACATGGGTATAATTGTTGTGCAATCTAAAATAAATAATAAATATTATTTGGAAACAACTCAGAATTTAAAAGGAAAAGTGAACAGTATAAGATTCCAGCTGAAATCAGGCGGATTCAGGGCTAATGAACAACTTCAAAAAGAATGGAAGCAATACGGTTCTGAAAGTTTTGAGATAAAGGTATTAGAAAACCTGGAATATGACAAGGATGAATCCAAATCAGATTATAGTGAAGAACTTGAAATTATGAAATCCATATGGGATGAAAAATTAAAAAATCAAAACAGCCAACCATATTAGACAGGAGATACAATGAGCTTAGTGCCAATAGATACGCATTCATCATGGGATAAGTTTTTATGTGATGAAATACGTGATGAATTAAAAGATGTTGATGAGAAAATAGGAAGAAATATAAATCCTGATTATGAAAATGTGCTTCGTTTTCTAAGATGTGATTTGAATGAAATAAAGGTAGTGATACTTGGTCAGGATCCTTATCCTGAAAAGGGAAGGGCAACCGGAAGGGCATTTGAAGTCGGGGACCTTCATTCATGGAATGATAAATTCAGGCAGGTCTCTTTAAAAAATATAATAAGACTATTGTATAAGAATTATAACAATATTGATGACTATAAAGAAATCTTGAAGTTTTCAGAAATACAAAGGGAAATAGCAGAAGGAAGGTTTAATATTGCACCTCCCGACAGATTGTTCAAGTCCTGGGAAAGGCAGGGAGTGTTGCTTCTGAATACTTACTTTACGGTTGAGCACGGTATAACAGGAAGCCACATATCAATTTGGGAGCCTTTCAGTATCAAGCTGCTTAACTACATTTCACAGGAAAACAAAAATATAAACTGGTTTTTATGGGGTAAATTTTCTGAGGGAAAAAGCAAGTATATCAAGCACGGTAATTTTTATATAAGCAGACACCCTATGATGTGCTCTGAAAAGTATGAAGATGATTTTTTAAGAAGTAATTGTTTTAAAGATACAATGAATATAATTAACTGGTTGGGATAATAAGGCTGAGATACAAATCTCAGCTTTTGTTTTATATTTAATTGCAAGATTATGTGCAAAAATTGCAGAATTAAATTTATATAAATAAATAAGCAATTGTTAAATAAAAGAAATATAAATTAAACTTGACTAAAATTCAATGATAAATTATAATATGCAATATAAATTAAATAATATGATTAAATATAAAAATGCAATAAAAGATTTATAACTTTCAAAAAATAATCTTGGAGGTGCAACATGATGATTAACCCAATAGAAGTAATGAAACCAAATTTATACAAGGAGGTATTTCCCTATGATGAAATTCCAAAAGTAAAATTCAACAACATTCAACTTCCAATGGATATCCCTGAAGGTATCTGGATAACAGATACCACTTTCAGAGATGGACAGCAATCCATGACAAATATGCACACAGAACAAATGGTGAGATTATTTGATTATCTCCATGAACTTGACAATGAATCCGGGATTATAAGACAGACCGAGTTTTTCTTGTATACACAAAAAGACAGAAAAGCCGTTGAAGCTTGTATGGAAAAGGGATATAAATTTCCTGAAATTACATCCTGGATAAGAGCTAACAAGGAAGATTTTAACCTTGTTAAATCTATGGGAATAACAGAAACAGGAATTTTGATGTCATGTTCTGATTATCATATTTTCAACAAGCTTGGCAAAAACAGACAGGAAGCAATGAAAATGTACCTTGATATTGCATATGCAGCATTAGAAAACGGAATTGTTCCCAGATGTCATTTTGAAGATATAACAAGAGCAGATTTTTATGGATTTGTTGTACCTTTGGCAAAGAACCTCATTGGAATGATGAAGGAAAGCAAAATAAATGTAAAAATAAGAGCCTGCGACACACTTGGGCTTGGAATTTCACATGGAGGAGTGGAGCTTCCAAGGTCTGTCCCGGCAATTATACACGGTTTAAGATATTATGCGGGAGTTCCTTCACAATCAATTGAGTGGCACGGACACAACGATTATTACAGAGCAGTTACAAATTCCACAGCATCCTGGCTGTACGGAGGCGCATCAGTAAACACTACAGTGTTTGGTATAGGTGAAAGGGTCGGAAACACGCCTCTTGAAGCAATGATAATTGAATATGCACAAATTAAGGGAAATATTAAAAATATGAATTTAGAAGTAATAAATGAAATGAAAAATTACTTTGAAAAAGAATTGAATTATGAGATACCCGTCAAAACTCCATTTGTGGGAAAAGAATTCAATGTTACAAAGGCGGGAATTCATGCAGATGGCCTTTTAAAGGATGAAGAAATATATAACAGCTTTGATACCGGAAAAATATTGGGCAAACCTCCTCTGGTGGCAATAAATTCATATTCGGGAATTTCAAGCCTGGCATATTGGATAAACAGTTATTTCGGATTAAAAGGCGGCAACAAAATACAAAAAAATGACAGCCGTTTAATACCTTTGAAAAATAAAATAGATGCGGAATATGAGAATGGAAGAACCACAAACATAACATCTGAAGAAATGGGAGCATTAAGCAATATGTATGTTTTCAGCAATAAATACAAAAAAGAAGCAATATAGGAGGAACTATGGGACTGACTTTGACAGAAAAAATTATAAAAAATCACCTTGTGACCGGTGAAATGAAAGCAGGAAATGAAATAGGAATAAGTATTGACCAGACACTTACCCAGGATTCCACAGGTACTATGGCATACCTTCAATTTGAAGCCATGGGAATTGATAGGGTAAAAACAAAGCGTTCAGTTGCATATATTGACCACAACATGCTGCAGTCAGGTCCTGAAAATGCTGATGACCATTTATATATCCAAACCGTAGCAAAAAAACACGGTATTTATTTTTCAAAGCCGGGAAACGGAATATGTCATCAGGTTCATTTAGAAAGATTTTCTGCTCCCGGAGATACGCTGCTCGGTTCCGACAGCCACACTCCCACATGCGGAGGAATGGGAATGCTTGCAATCGGCGCAGGAGGGCTGGATGTGGCAGTTGCCATGGCAGGAGGAGAGTATAACATTACAATGCCCGGTGTTGTAAATGTGGAGCTGAAAGGAAAATTAAACAAATTTTCAACTGCAAAGGATGTAATTCTTGAAGTTTTGAAGCATTATACGGTTAAGGGAGGAGTGAACAAAGTATTTGAATACACCGGTGAAGGTGTAAAATCTCTTTCTGTTCCGGAAAGAGGAACTATAACAAACATGGGAGCAGAACTTGGCGCAACCACTTCTATATTTCCTTCTGATGAAAGAACACTGGAATTTTTAAAGGCACAAGGAAGAGAAGACGATTTTGTTGAATTAAGCGCCGATGAAGATGCATTATACTCTGAAAAACTTGTAATAAATTTAGATGAATTAAAACCTAATGTTGCAATGCCTCATTCGCCTGATGCGGTGGTTTCCTTAAGCGAGGCCAGAGGAACGAAGGTTAATCAGGTTGCAATCGGAAGCTGCACAAATTCTTCACTTGCTGATATGATAAAAGTGGCAAGTATTCTGGATGGACATACTGTTCATGAAGATGTGTCGCTGGTTATTTCGCCGGGTTCCAAGCAGGTACTCACAATGCTTGCTTCAAACGGGTCTCTGGCTAAAATGATAAAAGCGGGCGCAAGAATTCTTGAAAGCGGCTGCGGACCGTGCATAGGCATGGGACAGGCCCCAAGCACTAACGGTGTATCTCTAAGAACTTTTAACAGAAACTTTAAAGGAAGATGCGGGACCGACTCGGCAGATGTATATCTTGTAAGCCCCGAGACAGCGGCATTTTCGGCAATAAAGGGATATATTGCGAATGTGGAAGATTTCCATGATGTTGATTTAAATATAGAAATGCCTGAGAAATATGCTATAAACGACAATATGATAATCAGTCCGGCGGAAGACCGCGCTGAGGTTGAAGTTGTAAGAGGCCCCAACATTAAGCCCTTTCCTGAAAATAGCGCTATGAAAAATAAAACAGGCGGCAAGGTGCTGATAAAAGTTGAAGATGACGTGACAACTGATGCCATAATGCCTTCTAACGCCAACCTCCTTCCGTACAGGTCAAATATTCCATATCTTTCCGAATTTTGTTTTTCTCAGATAGATAAGGATTTTCCCAAGAAGGCAAAAGAAAATAATGGCGGGATCATAGTTGCAGGCAGAAATTACGGACAGGGTTCAAGCAGAGAGCATGCTGCACTGGCACCGTTGTATCTGGGGGTAAAGGCGGTTATTGCCAAGTCATTTGCCCGTATACACAAGAGTAATTTAATTAACAACGGCATAATTCCGTTAACTTTTAAAAATGAAAATGATTTTGATGACATCGATGAAATGGATGAAATTGAAATTGGCGATTTGCTGACACAAGTTGAAAATGAAACAATAACTGTATTAAATAAGACAAAAAATAAAAGCTATGAAATGAGCCTTACAGTTTCGTCAAGGCAAATAGAGCTTTTAAAATCCGGTGGATTGTTAAATTACATGAGTCTTAAGAAAAAGAGGTTACTATGAAAAGAAAAGTCACATTAATTCCAGGAGACGGAATAGGGTTAGAAATAATGTATGCTGCTAAAGAAATAATAGATGCCGCCACAAATAATATTGAATGGGAAGAAACATGCGCAGGATATACAGCTTATGAAAAGTATGGACAGCTTTTGCCTGAGGAAACAATAAAGAGCATTGAAAAAAATAAGGTCGCCTTCAAGGGACCCATAACCACACCTGTGGGCAAGGGATTCAGAAGCATTAATGTGCAGTTGAGACAAATATTTAATTTGTACAGCAACATAAGACCTGTGAAATCCTATGATGGAATAGATTCTCTTTATAAAAATTTGGATTTGATCATTGTGAGGGAAAACAGCGAAGACCTTTACAGGGGTATTGAACATATGGTGACAAAAGATGCGGCGGAAAGCATAAAGGTTATAACCAGAGAGGCCAGTGAAAGAATAGTCGATTTTGCCTTTAAGCTTGCCCAAAAGGAAAAAAGAAATAAGGTCACTCTCACTCATAAGGCCAACATTATGAAATTGACCGACGGACTATTTTTGGAGTCAGGAACAAAAGTTTCGGAAAATTACCCAAGTATAAAATTTGAAGATGTAATTGTAGATGCCATGGCTATGAAGCTTGTTATGAAGCCTTATGACTATCAAATTATTGTCGCTCCAAATCTGTACGGTGATATATTGTCAGATTTAGCAGCAGGATTAATCGGTGGACTGGGGATGGCTCCAAGCGCCAATATAGGAGAAGGAGCAGCAATATTTGAACCTGTTCATGGCTCTGCGCCTGATATTGCGGGGCAAAATATTGCAAATCCCACAGCTGCAATTTTATCCGGAATTATGATGCTTAAATACATGGATGAAGAGGACGCTGCTTTAAAGATTGAAAGTGCACTTATAAAAGTTTTGAAGAATAAGGAGCTTCATACGAAGGACATTGGCGGGTATTTAAGCACAACAGAGTTTAAAAACGAAATAATTAAAGAAATGTAACATAAACTCTTGGGGGAACCCAGGAGTTTTTAATATATTGTAATACTTATTCTAAAATATAAATGATATAATAAATACTCTATAAAACAAGACTAACGTCTTTGTCTGATAAAAAATATAGGTGCACAATGATAAATATATTAAAATTAAAGACGATAATAAATAAGGAAAGAATATATAAAAGATTACATATCACTGAAGGTACAGAAGCGTTTAAAAATGCTGACAGTGCCTTTGATGAGCTCATCCGTATAATAGCAGAAAATATGAAATTGACTGCGATATACCTGACAACTTACAGTCTTGATATAAGTTTTGAAAAGCATGAGAAGTATGAAAAATATATAATATGTTTTGTTTCATCCGATGATGATATAAGCGAAATATCCAATGAAATGATATCATCAGGAAATTATATGAGGGGATATTTGCTCCATGAAATAGCTTTGGATGTTATTTTTAATACTTCAAATGAAATGGACAAAACTATAAGAGAAGAGGCGGCAAAAAACGGGCATAAATTATCAAGAAGGTATGCCCCCGGAGATGGAGCGATTAATTTGGACTTGCAGAAAAAATTGCTTGATATATTAAAAAAGGAAGCAGATATTAAGGCATATTTAAATGAGGCTCAAGTTTTAATTCCTGAAAAGTCATTATTGTACATGTTTGGATTAACAAGAGCTTCAGGCGCGGAAGAATTTAATGAATGCAGTCTATGCGAAAATATAGACTGCCTGTACAGGTAAAAACAATGAAAAAATATAATGTACGTTTCGTAAACCAAAATATATCTGTAAAAGCAGACGAAGGAACAACTTTAGCCAAAGTATGTGACGAATCGGGACTCTTGCCGGATTTGGTGTGCGGTGGTAAGGGAACTTGCGGCAAGTGTAAGGTTTTGATAGAAATAAACAATGAAAAATCCTCTGTTCTTGCATGCCAAACTAAAATATCCAGTGATTTATCCGTGTATTTAACGGAAGATGATTATAAGAGAAATTCTGTCATATTGAAAACTGCCGCGGATGAGGGATGCATATTTAATCCTTCCTTAAAGAAAATCTATAAAGATAAAAAGACAATAAAAAATGAATGCAGGGATGAGTTTTTAAGAAACTGCCGGATAGATGTTTTAAGGACCTTTTCTGAATTGATCAATCAGGACAATTGTGAAGGCATTACTTTTATAGTTTGTGATGATGAAATTATCGATGTGCAGCTTAATGATACAGCAAGTTGCTTATATGGAGCTGCTGTTGATATTGGAACAACAACGTCTGTGTTATATGTTTATGATTTGAATACAGGAAATCTCATTAACACTTATTCTGATTTGAACAGGCAGATTTCTGCGGGAGCCGATGTAATCAGCAGAATTAATTATGCCGGCAGCCGAACAGGCTTAAATGAATTGACTGGGAAAATAATGCTTACATTAAACAATATGGTACAAAGAGCAGAAATTGAAATACCAAACTTAACGGAAAATCTATATAATATAACCCTGTGCGGCAACAGTACAATGCAGCATCTGTTTTTTGGGTTTCGCCCGGACAGTTTGGGAACAAGCCCGTTTACATGTATTACAAAGGATTATGTTGAAGTTTTTGGAAGGGATATGGATTTTAAGTGTCCCGATAGATGCAAAATAATATTTCTTCCTCTGCTTGGCGGCTTTGTGGGGTCTGACACAACAGCGGTGCTTTTAACAATAGACGGTGATAACAAAGAAAGGCTCATTATTGATCTCGGAACAAACGGAGAGATAGCAGCCGGAAACATAAACAGATATTATGTCGCTTCAACCGCCTGTGGCCCTGCCCTTGAAGGAGGAAGCATGGAATGCGGCATGAGAGGAACTGATGGTGCCATTGAGCATGTCCGGATAGAAAACAACCAGGTGATTTTAAATGTTATAGGGAATAAAAATCCTGCAGGAATCTGCGGTTCTGGGATAATTGACACCATTGCGGAGCTGCTGAGAAATAATGTTATTGACAACACCGGAAGAATGCTGTCAAGCGACGAATACAAACAAATGAAGCCGTATTCAAAGTTAAGCGAGAGACTGGTTGAAATAAACAGCATTAACAGCTTTATTCTGTATGAGGGAAATAATAAAACAGTGTACATAAATCAAAAGGACATAAGACAGATTCAGCTTGCCAAAAGCTCAATATATTCAGGATGTATGACAATTTTAAATGCATATGGGAAAAGTATTGACAGTATTGATGAAATAATTGTTTCGGGAGCTTTCGGGAGTTTCATGGATGTATGCAATGCCATATATATAGGACTTTTGCCAAATGCTGTTGATAAAATAAAATCCATAGGCAACGGAGCCGGTAAAGGTGCTGCAATGTTTCTGCTTGACAGAAGCATGAGAGAAAAATGCAATAAGATAGCTGACAATTCAATTCATTATGAACTGGCAAATGATGAGGATTTTGAAGAAGGATATATAAACAATATGAATTTTATAGATTTACAATAATCTGTGCCAATATATATTAAGATTTGTTAAGAATTTTAATATTCCTTGATATTTCAGCAAATACATTTTTTTCTAAACATGACAAAATTCAATAGTGCTTCTAAAATGTGCATTTTGTAATATACAATAGAATAACAACTAGATATAGTATTACATTGACAAATTTTACGGTTGATGCTACAATATGTAGTGTCATAAAAGAGAAATAATAACAAGGGAGAAGAGGGGTTATGATTAAAATATTAAAAAGAACCGGAAGTTTTGTAGACTTTAATGCAGAAAAGATTACTAATGCAATCATTAAAGCTATGAAAGAAACAAAGGATGGAGTAGATGAGGACTTAGCAAAAGAAATAAGTCTTAAAATACAAAAAGAAATAGAACAGAGAAATTTTCCCGTACCTGTTGAAGTTGTGCAGGACATGGTGGAAAATGAATTAATGGACAGCAAAAGAAAAGATGTGGCAAAAAAATACATATTATACAGATATGAAAGAGATAAATCCAGAGATTCAAGAAAGAGAAAGGATTACAAGCTGTTAAGCGAAGAATTTATCAGCAAGTACAAACATATCGGCTCTCCGATGGATCAATTGGGAAACTTTGTATATTACAGAACATATTCAAGATGGCTTCCTGAGGAAAGAAGAAGAGAATACTGGTGGGAAACTGTAAGCAGAGCGGTAGAATACAACTGCAGCCTTGTTCCTACAAAAAAGGAAGAAGCAGAGCAATTATATGATAATATATTTAATTTAAGGCAATTTTTATCAGGAAGAACATTCTGGGTCGGAGGAACTCCAGTATCATACAATTATCCGATGGCTAACTTCAACTGTGCATTTGAAATAATAAATGATTACCATTCATTCAGAGATCTGTTTTACCTATTGATGATAGGTTCAGGGGTAGGTGTGAGAATATTAAAGGACGATGTTGCACAGCTTTCTAAAATAAGAGGAAATTTTAAAATCATACATGAAGATTACACTCCTGTTGAAAAATCCAGAAGAGAAGATAATACAGGTGTTGAATTCAATCATAACAATACAGTTAAAATAATAGTAGGTGACAGCAAGGAAGGCTGGGTGCAGGCTCTTGACCACTTCTTCAGCTTTATAAACTCAAGCGAATACAGAAATATTACTACAGTTATAATAAACTACAACAATGTAAGACCAAAAGGAGAGGTTCTTAAAACATTTGGGGGAACTGCCAGCGGTCATTCAAGCTTGAAAAATATGTTTACAAAGATAGACAACGTAATAAAAAAACGCGGTGCTATTGAAGGAAAAGACCGCTTCAAGCTTAAACCCATAGATTGCCTTGACGTAGCAAATATTATAGGAGAAAATGTCGTAGTTGGCGGGGTGAGAAGAACTGCTGAAATAATGCTTATTGATTATGATGATACAGACTGCATAGAAGCCAAAAGCAAGCTTTATAAAAATATAGACGGACAATGGATTGTCGACAAGGATATAATACACCGTTCAATGAGCAATAATTCTATTTACTACAGGAAAAAACCTACAAGGGAACAATTGAAATGGCAGATTGAACAAATGCGTTATTCAGGTGAGCCGGGATGGGTAAATGAAGTTGCCGGAGCAAAGAGAAGACCAAATATGAATGGTGTAAATCCTTGTGGTGAAATACTTCTTGACAATAAAGGACTATGTAATCTGACTACAATAAATGTCTATGCGTTTGTGGATGAAGATGGCAAACTTGATGAAAAAGCATTATTAAAAGCGCAGCGTCTATCGGCAAGGGCCGCATACAGAATGACCTGTGTAGAACTTGAACTTTCTCAGTGGGACAGAGTTCAGCAGAGAGATAAAGTTACCGGCTGCTCCCTGACAGGATGGCAGGACATGGTTAATGCCGCGGGCTTTGATTTAGAACAGCAGGCTGAGCTTTTAAGAAAGCTGAGAGATGCGGCAAAAGATGAATCTGAACGCTATGCAAATGAAATAGGAGAAAGCGCTCCTATTCTTGTAACAACAGTTAAACCTGAAGGAACATTATCACAGCTTCCAGGAGTATCAAGCGGGGTACATTATTCACATTCTCCGTATTTTGTAAGAAGAGTCAGAATCAACAGCCATGATCCTCTTGTTAAGGTATGTGAAGAGCTTGGATACAAGATATATCCAGAAGTAGGACAGGAAATCAAGACGTGTACCACAAAGGTTATTGAATTTCCTGTGAAAGCACCGAAAGGAAAAACAAAATATGATGTGACTGCAATAGAACAGCTTGAAAATTATAAACTGTTCATGGAAAACTATGTTGACCACAACTGCTCCATAACAGTGCATGTAAGAGACAATGAATGGGAGCAGGTTGAGCAATGGGTTTGGGATAACTGGGATGATGTTGTTGCACTTTCATTCTTATCTCTGGATGACAGCTTCTATCAGCTGATGCCTTATGAATCAATTACTGAAGAAGAATACCATCAACTTAGAAATGATATGAAGCCTTTCATACCATCCTTGTTAAGCAAGTATGAAGTTCAGGAAGAGGAACTGGACATAGGAAATGAAGGCTGTGATTCGGGAATTTGCCCCATAAGATAAAAATGATAAAATATAAAGTGGGATGCTGCATTATTGAAGCATCCCACTTTTTTCTACATGGCTGTGTTCTAGGCTAATAGTAAAAAGAATATTCCTTAATTAAAAGCGATTGTACGATGACCTTCATATAATCCATTGTTTTGTTTTTTGCATCCTCATAACTAATGGTACCCCTAAGAACTCTTGGAAGCATTCCTTCAAATACTAAAAATGTCATGTCATTTAGCTTGTCAGCACTGTGGTGTTCTATAAAGCCTTCTTTGACACAATCCATTACTGTTGTCATACCTCTGTCATGAATTTCCCCCTTTAAAAGCATGGTTGATATAGTATCATGATGAATGCCTAAATCTTCAGGAAATATAGAATAATATTCTGTAATATATTCTTCTATATTCCTGGATAGCTTAGAGAAAAAGATAGCATTATAAATATTCGGTTTTAAATAGGCATAATTGCAGAAACACTCCCATACCTTTAAAAATCTGTCCATAGCATTATCCGCGTCTGTCAAATATTGATTAAGTGAAAGTGCATAATCCTTTATGTTTTTAAATGCACCAAAAAAAATCAGATGATCCAAATTTTCAAAGTAGTTATATATGGTTGCACTGTTGTATCCTGCTCTTTTAGCAATATTCCTGATAGTTACATTTTCTATTCCTATTTCATTAATCAATTCATCAGCCGCATTGATAAAATAATTCATTGTCATTTTTTTATGTTTTTCACTCATTATATATTTCCGCCAGTTTTATATTTTACATTGATAATATCATATTTTATTAACAATAGCAAAAAAATGATATAAAAGTTTTTAATATTATTTACAAAAATGTAAAAAGATTTTTATAAAAATCGTTTGCAATATAATCATGATTATGATAGTATAAAAAATAACAAAAATAATCATGATTATATTAGTTTAAAAAATAACAATAATTATGACGAAAAATGAGGAGGAATGGAAATGAAACTAGAAATTGGTAATTTCCTTATTAAGGATGTTATTTTTGGAGAGAAGACCATGTTTAATAATGGTGTTCTGACCATTAATAAGGAAGAGGCAATTGCATTTATCAAAGAAGATGAACACATTACTGACGTGGATATTGTTATCGCCAAACCAGGCGAGAATACACGTATAGTACCGGTTAAGGAGGCTGTAGAGCCTAGAATCAGGCCTGACGGACGAGCTGTATTCCCAGGGGTTACAGGAGAAGTTGAAATGGCCGGAAGAGGAAGAGTTCACGCTCTTAAAGGATGTAGTGTTTTAGGTGTGGGAATGCACTATGGAAGTTTCGGAGACGGTTTAATTGATATGGGCGGAGAGGGTGCGAAATATACACTATTCTCACAGCTCATAAATATTTGTATAGTTGCTGATACTGATGAAGAGTTTGAAAGATTTGAGCAGCAAAAGAAAAATACCGCAATAAGAATGGCATCTCACAAATTTGCAGAATATTTAGGTTCTACGGTTAAGGATATGGAGCCTGAAGAAATAGAGACTTATGAGCTAGATCCTGTAACAAAAAGAGACGAGCAGGTAGATAAACTTCCATCCGTAGTCCTGGTTATGCAGCCACAGTCACAAATGGAAGAGCTGGGTTACAATGATTTAGTATACGGATGGGATATGAACAAGTATGTACCATCTTTTATGAATCCAAATGAAGTATTGGACGGAGCATTGATTTCCGGAAGTTTCATGCCTTCTTCATCAAAATGGGCAACATATGATTTCCAGAACTTCCCGACAATAAAAGAGCTTTATAAGGAACACGGAAAGACTATTAATTTCTTGGGAGTTATTATGTCAAACCTGAATGTTTCTTTGGAGCAGAAGAAAAGATCAGCTGTATTTGTTGCACAGATGGCTAAATCATTAGGTGCAGACGGAGCTATAGTAACTGAAGAAGGATATGGCAATCCAGATGCGGACTATATTCTGTGTCTGGCGGCCTTAGAAGATGTGGGCGTGAAAACGGTTGGAATAAGTAATGAATGTACAGGAAGAGACGGTGCTTCACAGCCTCTTGTAACCCTTGATGTAAAAGCAAATGCATTAGTTTCCACAGGAAATGTTTCTCAGCTGATTGAACTTCCGCCCGCAGATAAAGTTATAGGTGAATTACAGGCATTAGCTAGAGATGGTCTTTCAGGAGGATGGGCTTATGATGAAATATTGGGATCTTCAGTAAGGGAAGACGGTTCTATAATAATGGAGAACAACGGAATGTTCTGCGGTGATATGATTGCAGGCTGGTCAACTAAGACTATGAAGGAATTTTAGGAGGTGTTAAAATGAAAAAAGCAATTCATTATATAAATCAATTTTTTGCAGGAATCGGAGGAGAGGATACAGCCGACTATAAACCGGAAATCAGAGAAGGAGTTGTAGGACCTGCACTTGCGTTAAATTCCATGCTCAATGCGGAGGTTACACATACCATTATTTGCGGCGATAACTACATGGGAAGCAATACAGATGAGGCAATAAAGGAAATATTAGGGTTCTTGGAAGATAAGGAATTTGATATTTTTATTGCAGGACCGGCTTTTCAGGCAGGAAGATATGGTGTAGCGTGCGGTAACATCTGTAAAGCAGTCAAAGAAAAGTTCAATGTTCCTGTAATTACTTCCATGAATGAAGAAAATCCCGGAGCTGAAATGTTTAAAAAGGATATGTATATATTCAGGGGCGGAAAATCAGCAGCTAAGTTAAAAGATGATGTAAAAGTTATGGCTGCTTTTGCCAACAAAATATTAAATGGTGAAAAAACAGGATCCGCTGATGAGGAAGGTTTCTTCCCAAGAGGTATAAGAGCACAAGTTTGGCTGGAGTCTGGCAAGACTGGAGCAGAACGCGGAGTGGAAATGTTGATTAAGAAATTGAACGGACTTCCTTTCGAAACAGAACTTCCTATTCCTGAACAGGACAGAGTGCCTGTAGCAGCTCCTATAGCTGATTTGTCAAAGGCAAATATAGCTATGGTAACAACAGGAGGAATTGTACCTGTTGAGAACCCTGACAGAATTCAATCAGCATCTGCAACAAGATGGGGCAGATATGATATATCAAAAGTTGACAGACTTGAATCAGGAGTATATAAAACTATTCATGCAGGCTTTGACCCGGCGGCAGCTGATGCAGACCCTAATGTAATTATGCCGATAGATGCAATGAAGGCATACTTAAAGGAAGGTAAGTTTGGCAAGCTTCATGACTATTTCTACAGTACAGTAGGTACAGGAACCACCCAAGCTGAAGCTGCAAGAATGGCAAGAGAAATAATTGTAAAATTAAAAGAAGATAAGGTAGACGGAGTTATAATGACATCAACCTGAGGTACCTGTACACGTTGCGGTGCAACGATGGTAAAAGAAATTGAAAGAGCGGGAATTCCTATAGTACAAATGTGTAATTTAATTCCCGTAGCAACAACTGTAGGATCCAACAAGATAGTTCCTACTATATCAATCCCGTACCCGTTGGGAGACCCCGGTACATCATGGGAAACTCAATGGAAGCTTAGATATCATCGTGTAGGAGTTGCTTTAGATGCATTAACAGATGATATTGCAGAACAAAAGGTATACAAGGTTAAAATTTAAATATAGGGGGTAACACCCCCTTTCTAAAAAATCTGTGGAGGTATAATATGGAAAAAACGAAACAAAAAAACAATACAGTGTTTTATGTATCTTTAGCTATATCTCTGGCAATAGTGCTCTGGGGTATATTGGCACAAAGCAATTTTGCATCCTTTGCAAATTTATTACTGTCTTTTTTAACCAATAACTTTGGTTGGTCATATCTGATATCAATGCTTGTATTTGTAGTGTTTGCATTGATATTGGCGTTCAGTAAATATGGAAAAATAAAGCTGGGTGCTGATGACTCGGAGCCTGAATACAGCACAACATCCTGGTTTGCAATGCTATTCGGAGCCGGAATGGGAATAGGTCTTGTATTCTGGGGAGTGGCAGAGCCAATATCTCATTATGTAGGCCCTGCAGCCGGAATAGAACCTGGCACCACTCAGGCAATGAATTTTGCAATGAGAGCATCATTTATGCACTGGGGATTCCACCCGTGGGCAAATTATTCGATTATCGGTCTGGCTTTGGCATATTTCCAATTCAGAAAGAACAAACCGGGCTTAATCAGCAGCATTTTCATACCACTGTTCGGAGAAGAAAGAGTAAATGGTCCCATAGGCAAGGTAATAGACATTCTTGCAGTGTTTGCCACCGTTGCAGGTGTGGCAACTTCATTGGGTTTAGGTACACTGCAAATTAACAGTGGACTTAATTATCTATTTAAACTTCCTGAAACTACAGCCGTTCAAATAGGTATAATACTGGTAATTACTATTCTTTACATCTGGACTGCTGTCAGCGGCATTGACAAGGGTATAAAACTCCTTGGCGATATAAATCTATATTTAGCCTTTGGGTTGCTGGCATTATCTTTCGTATTTGGACCTACTTTAAAGATAATAAATGTATTTACTAATGGATTAGGTGAATATATAAATGGATTTTTTGCTAACAGTCTTCATATTGAACCCTTTGGAGATAACAGCTGGACCAATGCATGGACCATTTTCTACTGGGCTTGGTGGATTGCATGGGCACCATTTGTCGGAACCTTTATTGCACGTATATCCAAGGGAAGAACAATAAGAGAATTTATCGGAGGGGTAATATTTGCACCTGCCATAGTATCGATTGTTTGGTTCTCCGTATTTGGGGCAATGGGTCTGAATCTGAGTGAGACAATTGGCGTGGAAGGACTATCTGCAGCTGCTGCCAATCCTTCGACTGCACTGTTCCAGGTATTTAGCTATTACCCGATGGGAAAGATATTGTCACTAATCGCAGTCGTGTTATTATGTACATTTTTTATTACATCGGCTAATTCAGCTACATTTGTTTTGGGAATGCTCAGTTCTGAGGGAAATTTGAATCCTACAAGACAAAAACAATTTCTTTGGGGAATAGTCCAGGCATTATTTGCAACAGCACTGCTTATTTCAGGTGGATTAGGTGCATTGCAGACAGCTTCTGTAGCTGCGGCCTTTCCTTTTATAGCAGTAATGTTGCTAGCTATGATTTCCTTGATGAAGGCCTTAAAAGAAGAAAAATTATAATTGTAAAAAGAGCCTTAAGACTGTAAAAATCCTGTCTTTTGGCTCTTTTTATAAAATAAAGAAGTTTGCTTTCTTTTTAAGTCATTAATTGTATTACATTGTCATTAGTTTCAGCACAACTTTTGAAGCGTTAATAAAATCTTCAATTTTAAGCCTTTCATCTGTTGTATGAACAAGCTCCATGCCTGTTCCTATATTTATTGCTTTTATTCCGTTTAAATTAAAAACATTGGCATCGCTTCCGCCTCCTGAAGGCAGCTTTACTACTTCAAGATTCAGGCTTTCACATACACCGGAGATTGTTTTAATGTGTTCATCTTCAGGATCTAACACATATGAATAATAACAGTTTTCAATTTTATATTCCAGTTTAGCTCCGTATTTTTCGCAGGATTCCTTTAAACGGTTTATCATGTGCTCTGTCTGCTCATTTAATTTGTCAACAGAACGGCTTCTTGCTTCCGCAACAATTTCAACCAATGGTGATACTATGTTTGTCGGACCTTCAGCCTTAAAGGTCCCGATATTGGCCGTAGTTTCAGAATCAATTCTCAAAAGCTTCATTGTTGAAACTGCTTCTGCAGCAGCCATTATTGCGCTGATTCCTGCTTCAGGGCATGCTCCTGCGTGAGCTGTTTTTCCGTGTACCTCAGCATATATCCTTGTTTGACCAGGTGCCTCTGTAATAATATGGCCCGGACCTTTTCCGCTATCAAGTACAATCCCCTTTTTTGCCTTAAGTCTTTGAAATTCTACTTCCTTAACACCGTTTACTCCGCCTTCCTCGCAAATTGTAAATACTATTTCTATTGGTCTGTGAGGAAGATTCTGCTCCTTTATTATTCTTAATGCTTCTAAAATTGCGACAACGCCGGATTTGTCGTCTCCTCCTAATATTGTATCACCCTTGCTTTTTATATAATCTCCATCTACATATGGTTCAATTCCTGCTCCCGGAGTAACTGTGTCCATGTGTGCTGAAAAAAGCATTGCTTCTGATTCGGTTGTACCGGGAACATAGCAATAAATATTGTTACCGTTGGAATTTAATTTTTTCCCCGCATTATCAGTGTAAACTTCCAGCCCCAGTTCTTTTAAATCAGCAATAATTCTTTCGCCTATGGCCTTTTCATTTTTTGTTTCACTTTCAATTTTTACATATTCCATAAAAGTATTAAGCATGCGCTCTTTGTTTATCATAGAACCCTCCTGTATGTATTTATTCCATTATACAATATAATATAAAATTTTCCATTAAAATAACAAAATGTTATATTAAAATTAATTTAAAATTAATTTTATATTATGTTAATATTAAGGCAAACGTGGTATAATACGTGTATGCATTTATGAGACAATTTCCATAAGTTTCATTAAAAAAGACTTAAAACAAAGACAAGCGTAAACATCAATTAACAATTGCAGGGAGCAGCTATGTTTGATATACAGGAAGAATTAAAGAAGATACCTGACAATCCGGGCGTCTACCAGATGAAAAATGAATTTGGTGAAATTATATATGTAGGTAAGGCAAAAAACTTAAAAAAAAGAGTGAGGCAATATTTCCAATCTAAGAACCATGCGCCGAAAATAGAGGCGATGATAAGAAATATTGCTGAATTTGAATATATAATAGTAGACAATGAAGTCGAAGCACTCATACTTGAAGCCAATTTAATTAAAAAGCACAGACCTAAATACAACACAATTTTAAGAGACGACAAGCAGTATCCATATATAAAAATTTCTGTTCAGGAAAAATATCCAAGGATTTACAAGGTGAGAGAAGTAAAAAAGGATGGGGCAAAATATTTTGGTCCATATCCAAGCGCCTATGCTGTCAATGAGATTATTGATATTATCGGAAGTTTATACAAGCTTAGGAAATGTTCTATAAAGTTGGATGGAAGCAAGAAAAATCAAAGGCCTTGCCTGAATTATCACATTAACAGATGCACTGCGCCATGCATGGGAAATGTTGATTCTAAGGAATATAGAGAAGAAGTCAGTAAAGCAATAAGCTTTTTGACCGGCAAAGAAGAAGAGCTCATTAAATCCTTAACTGAAAAAATGCAGTCAGCATCAGAAAGCCTTGATTTTGAGGCAGCTGCAAAGTATAGGGATCAAATAAGAGCATTAGAAATAATATCAGAAAAACAAAAAATTGTTTCTGCAAATTCAAGCATTGATCAGGATGTAATCGGCAGTGCCTTGGGTATTGAAGAAGCGTGCATTCAGATTTTCTTCATACGCAACGGCAAAATTATAGGCAGAGAGCATTATCTGTTGACTAATATAGAAAATGAAACAAGAGAAGAAATAATCAGCTCTTTCTTATCACAATTTTATACGGGTACGGTATATATTCCTAAAGAAATATACATTGAGGCCGATATTGAAGATAGAGAAGTTTTTGAAAAGCTTTTGTCTGAAAAAAGAGGCAATAAGGTTTCAATTAAAGTACCTTCAAAGGGCGATAAGAGCATGCTGATTAAAATGATAAAGAAAAATGCCCTTGAAATTTTGGAAAAGGGAAGCCAGAGAATCAAGAAAAACCTCGATGAAAGTATGCAGGCAGTGGAAGCATTAAAGGATTTGTTGGAAATGGAAGAAGCGCCTCTTAGAATTGAAGCATATGATATTTCCAATATTCAGGGAGTTGAGTCAGTTGGCTCAATGGTTGTTTTTGAAAGAGGAGTTCCAAGCAAGAGCAACTACAGGAGATTCAAAATTAAAACCGTCAAAGGACCAAATGATTATAAAAGTATGGAGGAAGTTCTGGAACGACGTATTAACAGAGGGCTTGACCAAGGTGATGCCAATGGTTTCAACAAGATGCCGGATTTGATTTTAATTGATGGCGGAAAGGGACAAACAGGCATTGCAGAAGAAGTTATTTACAATTATGGATTAAATATACCTGTTTGTGGAATGATAAAGGATGACAAGCATACTACAAGGGGACTGATTTATCAGAACAAAGAAATAGAATTTAAGAAAACAGACAAAGTCTATCGTTTAATTTACAGAATACAGGAAGAAGCCCACAGGTTTGCAATTGATTATCACCGAAATTTAAGGGATAAAACTTTATTTAAATCAGAACTGGACAATATTGAGAATATAGGTGAGAAAAGAAAAATTAATTTGCTTAAATATTTTGGATCTGTCGATAACATTAAAAATAAAAGCGTCGAAGAGCTTGCAGATGTAGAAGGCATGAATATAAGGGCAGCAGAGTCTGTATATAACTATTTTAAAAACGTAAAAATAAACAATGAACATGAATGATGAATGTCTAATAATGAACAATATAGAGGGATGGTAACGTATGCAGTATGTAAAACTTGAGGATTTAGTAAACTATATGAATTTAGAGCCTGTTTATTATCCGGAGGATGTTCAGTCCAGAATTTATACACCGGAAATAATAAGGCCGGGTCTTCAAATAGCAGGCTACTTTGACTGGTTTTCATTTGAAAGAGTTCAGGTGATGGGCAAGGCAGAAATGTTTTATCTGAAAACCTTGGATGACGATGTGAAAAAGCAAAGACTGGAGAAGTTTTTCAGCTTTCCTATTCCTGCTCTGATAATTGCCAATGAAATGGCTGTGGATGAGGATATAATTCACTATGCAAAAAAATATAAAAGACCAGTTTTTACTTCCGGCCAAAAAACAGATAAGCTTCAAAATATACTTATAAACTTTCTGGAAGAAGAATTAGCGGAAGAAACTACTATTCACGGCGTATGCCTTGAAGTGTTCGGTGTGGGAGTATTAATAAAGGGAAAAAGCGGAATAGGCAAAAGCGAGACTTCCCTTGAACTCATCAACAGAGGTCACCGTCTTGTTGCAGATGATGCTGTTATTATTAAAAGGGTTGATAACGGATTGAAAGCAACATGCCCTGAGCTTACTCAACACTTAATGGAAATAAGAGGAATCGGTATACTTGACATAAAGCATCTGTTTGGTGTTGGATCCATTAGAATCGAGCAGTTTGTTGAAATAGTAATTGAACTGGAAGAATGGGATGAAAATAAGGAGTATGACAGAATAGGCACAGATGAAGATTATACAGATATTCTTGGAATAAAGGTTCCCACAGTCTTAATTCCTGTAAGGCCTGGAAGAAATATTTCTGCCATTATAGAAATAGCTGCTAAAAATTACAGGCAAAAGCTTTTAGGATATAACCCTTTGGAAACATATAATAAGAGATTTCGCAGCATGACAAGGTAATATTGAAACTTATGAAATTTAACTTGCAAATTTTAAAAAAAATTCATAATTTAAACATGAGCATAAAATATATTAAAGTTATTAACTTATTTATATTATAAAGGAATCAGAATATTTTAAAATAAGAAAAATACTTAAATATTATCAAAGAATTATGCAATTTTTATGGTTGCATTTATTTTTGCTTTGGGATATAATCTATTGTGTATTGATTTTTTATAACGGTGCAAAAAGAAGCTCTGCCTCTATAGGCTGCAGTTTTTGAATTATCTGTTCATGCGGCGGTTAATCCTGCTTCATTGAAATGGTTATGTAATTGCTGATGCAATTATTTCCGTTGTTATAAACAATATTATTAAGGGTTACATTATATAAATTAATAATTATATAGGAGGATACATAAATGTCAAAAGTTATGAAAACTATGGACGGAAATACCGCTGCTGCGTATGTCTCATATGCCTTTACAGATGTTGCGGCAATATTTCCAATAACACCTTCTTCACCAATGGCTGAACTAGCAGATGAATGGGCGGCACATGGTCAAAAAAACATTTTCGGCCAAACTGTTAAGGTTGTGGAAATGCAGTCAGAAGGTGGCGCAGCAGGAGCTGTTCACGGTTCATTACAAGCAGGTGCGTTAACAACTACTTATACAGCTTCACAGGGATTGTTGTTAATGATTCCTAATATGTATAAAATTGCGGGAGAATTATTACCTGCAGTATTCCATGTTTCTGCTAGAGCAATTGCCGGACATGCGTTGTCAATTTTTGGAGATCATTCAGACGTAATGGCTGCAAGACAAACAGGTTTTGCATTATTGGCATCAAGCAGTGTTCAGGAAGCAATGGATTTAGGAGGAGTCGCACACTTAGCTACTCTTAAAACAAGAGTTCCGTTTGTACATTTCTTTGATGGATTCAGAACATCTCATGAAGTTCAAAAAATAGAAGTAATTGATTATGCTGAATTTGCTAAATTAGTTGACATGGATGCTGTTAATGAATTCAGAGCCAGAGCACTTAATCCGGAACATCCTGTAACAAGAGGAACAGCACAAAACCCAGACATATTCTTCCAAGCCAGAGAAGCTTCAAATAAATTCTATGAATCAGTTCCTGATGCAGTAGCTGATTACATGAAAGAAATAGAAAAAATAACAGGCAGAGAATACAAGCCATTCAACTATTACGGTGCACCAGATGCTGAAAATATAATAGTTGCTATGGGATCAGTTACTGAAACAGCTGAAGAAGTAATTGACTACTTAAATGCAAAGGGAGAAAAAGTAGGTATAGTTATAGTTCACTTGTACAGACCTTTCTCATCAAAATATTTCTTTGATGTTATGCCGAAGACCGTTAAAAAAATAGCAGTACTTGACAGATGCAAAGAGCCGGGTTCAGTTGGAGAACCATTGTATTTAGACGTTAAATCATTATTCTACAACCAAGAAGAACAACCTGTAATAGTTGGTGGAAGATACGGTTTAGGTTCAAAGGATACTACTCCTGCTCAAATATTTGCAGTTTATAACAACTTAAAACAAGATGAACCAAAGACTAACTTTACTATCGGTATAGTGGATGATGTTACATTTACATCATTGGAAACTCCTGAAGTTGTAAATACATCAGCTGCCGGAACAGTAAGATGTAAATTCTGGGGTCTTGGTTCAGATGGTACTGTCGGAGCAAACAAAGACGCAATAAAAATTATCGGAGACCATACAAACATGTATGCTCAAGGATATTTCTCATATGACTCTAAAAAATCAGGCGGTGTTACTGTATCTCACTTAAGATTCGGTAAATCTCCGATCAGATCAACTTATTTAATAGATGAAGCAGACTTTGTTTCATTGTCACAACAATCATATGTTGCTAAATATGATGTGTTGACAGGACTTAAAAAAGGCGGCACATTCTTATTAAATACACTTTGGTCAGAAGAAGAATTAGAAGCAAACTTACCGGCAAAATATAAAAAATATTTAGCTGAAAAGAATATTAACTTCTATACAATCAATGCTACAAAACTTGCCCATGAATTGGGACTTGGAAACAGAACAAACATGATTATTCAGTCTGCTTTCTTCAAATTAGCTAATGTTATTCCTGTTGAAGAAGCTGTTGAATATTTAAATAAAGCTATTGAAAAATCATACGGCAAAAAAGGTGATGCAATAGTAAGCATGAACCAGGAAGCTGTTCAAAAAGGTATTACTGAATTAGTTAAAATAGAAATTCCGGAATCCTGGAAAAATGCTGTTGACAATGAAAGTGCAAACAGCGGTCTTGCAGTACCATTTACTGAAGAAGAAAAACCAGATTTCATTAAAAATGTTGCAGATGTTATGAACAGACAAGAGGGCGACATACTTCCTGTAAGTACATTTGCAGGCATAGAAGATGGTACATTTCCACAAGGTACATCTGCATATGAAAAAAGAGGTATTGCAGTTGAAGTTCCAAAATGGATAGCAGAAAATTGTATCCAATGTAACCAATGTGCATTTGTATGTCCTCATGCAGTAATCAGACCGACGTTGTTAAATGAAGAAGAAAAAGCTAATGCTCCGGAAAACTTTGAAACTCTTAAGGCTATAGGTAAAGGCTTGGAAGGATTAGAATACAGAATTCAAATAAGCTCGTTGGATTGTACAGGATGCGGAAACTGTGCGGATATCTGTCCAGGAAAGAAAGGCAATAAAGCCCTTGTTATGACTCCTATTGCTGAAGAAGTTGAAAAGGAAGTTCCAAACTGGAAATATGCTATTGAAAAAGTAACAATTAAAGATGAATTGATGGATAAAGTTTCTGTTAAAGGAAGCCAGTTCTGCAAACCATACTTTGAGTTCTCAGGAGCTTGCGCAGGATGCGGAGAAACAGCCTATGTAAAGACTATTACTCAATTGTTCGGTGACAGAATGATGATAGCTAACGCTACAGGATGCTCATCAATCTGGGGAGCTTCAGCACCTGCAACACCATATACAAAAGATGCAAACGGAAGAGGACCTTCATGGGCTAACTCATTGTTTGAAGACAATGCTGAATATGGATTAGGTATGGCTACAGCTGTTAGACAAATGAGAGACTCTATTCAAATGTCAATTGATAATTTGATGGAAAAAGACATTCCTCAGAATTTGAAAGATGCATTTAATGAATGGGTTGAAACTAAGAACAACGGTGAGTTATCAAGAAAAGCATCAGAAAAAGTTCTTGCAGAATTGAAAAACTTCGCACCATGCGATGAATGTGCAAAGGACATTAATAATATATTAGATAAAAAAGATTACCTTGTAAAGAAATCTCAATGGATAATCGGTGGAGACGGTTGGGCTTATGATATCGGATACGGCGGATTAGACCACGTACTGGCATCAGGAGAAGATGTAAATGTTCTTGTGCTTGATACAGAAGTTTATTCAAACACTGGCGGACAGTCATCAAAAGCTACTCCAACTGCTTCAATCGCAAAATTTGCAGCTTCAGGTAAGAGAGTAAAGAAAAAAGATCTTGGTATGATAGCTTCTACTTACGGCTATGTATATGTAGCACAGGTTGCTATCGGTGCTGATAAGAACCAATTCTTAAAAGCATTAAAAGAGGCTGAAAGCTATGAAGGACCATCATTAATCATTGCTTACGCTCCATGTATTAACCATGGTATTAAGGCAGGAATGGGCAAGACTGTAGAAAGAGAAAAGAAAGCTGTTGATGCTGGATACTGGCATTTATACAGATTCAACCCACTTCTCAAAGAAGAAGGCAAGAATCCGTTTATACTAGATTCTAAAGCTCCAAGTGCATCATTCAAGGAATTCCTTGAAGGTGAAGTAAGATATGATTCATTGAAGGTTTCATTCCCTGAAATAGCTGAAGAATTATATATCAAAGCAGAAAAAGATGCTAAAGACAGATATGACGGCTATGTAAGAATGGCTGAAATGAAATACTAAAAAAATAAGAAGCTGCTGTGCTGATAAATTTAGCACAGCAGTTTTTTGTATTGGATGTCAACAACAACGAATTCAAAATTGTGTCATGGAAGTAACAAACAAATTTGTGAATTTCTCTGAACTGTGTTATAATATTAAGTACTACAGATAAATTTTACGGTGAAGATATGGAAGATAATATATTACAAAAAAAGTCATATACAAAGGTAATTGATTATATAAAAAAACAAATAATGGCCGGTGAATTAAAAACCGGAGAAAGACTGCCCTCTGAAAGAGAATTATCTGAAATGTTGGGAGTAAGCAGGAATTCTGTTAGAGAAGCTATCAGGACAATGGATTTCATGGGGGTTGTTTCAAGCCAGCACGGTGCAGGAAACTACCTGACAGGAAACTTTGAAAATAATCTGGTAGAGTCAATGTCTATGATGTTTTTGCTCAATCAAATCAGCTACAAGCAAATAAGTCAGTTAAGACGCGGATTGGAACTGCAGGCACTGATGATTGCCATAGATAATGCTACAGAACAAGAGATAAGACATTTAGTTCAAATAAATTTCCAACTTGAAAATCAAACTGAAAAAAACAATATTATTTTGGATAAACAATTGCATTACAATATTGCAATTGCTTCCAGAAATACTTTGATTGTAAATATCTTGCAGGCTCTTTCAGAAGTTATGGACAAATTTATTGAAGATTTAAGAAGTGAAATTCTTGCAAATGAAGACAGCAGAAAGCAGCTTCAAGAAGCGCATAATGAAATTGTAAAAAGCTTGGTGCTTAGGGATAAGACTTTAGGTTTTACTGCTATTAACAAACATTTTGGAATAATTGACGAAAAACTTGAAGGTTATAAGTAATCTGTTAAAAAAAAGACTATTATTGACACTGGGGAAAACGTAAAGTATAATGTAACAAAAGTGGTACTACCAGTTAAACAAATGATGGTTAACAACCATCTGTATTTTTAAAACAAAGTGGTACTACCAGTATTATAGTCATGATTGGCTAAAAATTGAAACTGTCTATTAAGAAAGGGAAAAGGTAATCATATGAACATTTTAGTTTGTATTAAACAAGTTCCTGAAACCAATAAGGTGGAAGTGGATCCGGTAACAGGTGTATTAAAAAGAAACGGTGTGGAATCAAAAATGAATCCCTATGATCTATATGCCATTGAAGCGGCTTTAAGAATAAGAGAACAAAAAGGCGGCACAGTAAGTGTCATTACAATGGGGCCTCCTCAGGCAGAAAGTGTTATAAAAGAAGCTTTTGCAATGGGAGCTGACAAAGGTACTTTAATATCTGACCGAAAGTTTGGCGGAGCAGACGTTTTAGCGACAAGCTATACAATTTCACAGGGAATAAAAAAATCAGGCAGCTTTGATTTAATACTGTGTGGAAAGCAAACAACTGACGGTGACACAGCTCAGGTGGGTCCGGAAATTTCTGAATGGTTGAATATACCAAGTGTTTCGAATGTGAGCAAAATTGTTGAGGTTCAAGATAATGCTATAGTAATAGAAATGGATATGACACATGATTTAGAAGTGGCAAAGGTAGGTTTTCCATGTCTTTTAGCAGTTGAAAAAGACATTTTTATGCCAAGGCTTCCGTCTTATATTAAAAAACAAGAAACAAAAAATAGGGAAATTGAGGTTATAACATTTAATGATTTAGATGATAACAATGAAAAGCATTATGGTCTAAATGGTTCTCCCACACAAGTTCAGCGAATTTTTCCCCCTTCTGTAAATGCCCACAGGGAAATGTGGAATGGATCAGGAGCTGAACTTACTGACAAAATGTTAAAGAAATTGAAAGAATTAAAGTTTGCGTAGGAGGATGTTATGGCAAAATTAGTTGTAAATCAAGCAAAAGTAGGAAATATTCAAGAATTGATCAGCATATGTCCTTTTGGAGCATTAGAAGAAAAGAATGGCGAAATTCAAATAAATGCAGCTTGTAAAATGTGCAAACTATGCATTAAAAAGGGTCCAGCCGGAGCTGTGGAATATGTTGAAGATGAACCTGAAAGATCAATAGATAAAAATTTATGGAAAGGAATTGCCGTCTATGTAGATCATCTTGATGGAGCGATTCATCCGGTAACATATGAATTGATAGGCAAGTCAAAAGAGCTTGCTGAGAAAATCGGCCACTCTGTATATGCAGTTATGGTTGGCAGCAATATTGCAAGTCAATGTCATGAACTTCTTCATTATGGTGTGGACAAGGTATTTGTTTATGATGACGAGAAATTGGCACGCTTTAAGATAGAGCCATATACAGCTGTATTTGAAGATTTTGTTAATAATATCAAGCCAACCGCAATACTTGTTGGTGCGACTCCTGTAGGACGTCAGCTTGCTCCGAGACTTGCAGCAAGGCTGCAGACCGGACTTACGGCAGATTGCACAAAGCTTGAAATTAATGAAAATACCGATCTGGTACAAATAAGACCCGCATTTGGCGGAAATATAATGGCACAGATATTAACCCCAAACAAAAGACCCCAGATGGCAACCGTAAGATATAAAGTTATGGATGCTCCTGAAAGAAATAAAGATGAATCCGGCGTAATAATCAATTGTGAAATTTCATCTGATAAATTAGACTGTAATGTGGATGTTCTTGATATAATACCAAAAGAAAAAGAACAGTTCATAGAAGCTTCAGATGTATTGGTAGTGGCAGGACGAGGTGTTAAAAAAGAAGAAGATTTGGCAATGGTTCAGGAATTGGCTGATTTGCTGGGCGGGCAGATTGCATGCACAAGGCCTATGTATGAAGCGGGATGGCTTGAGGCAAAACGCCAGGTGGGATTAAGCGGAAGAACAGTCAGACCAAGGCTGATAATCACATGCGGAGTATCAGGCTCAATTCAGTTTGTGGCAGGCATGAATAATTCCGAACAAATAATAGCAATTAACAATGATGAAAATGCTCCAATTTTCAAAACTGCACACTATGGCCTGGTAGGAGATTTATATGAAATTATTCCGGGCCTTATTGAACAAATAAAAGCTGGCAGGGAGGCATAACAATGAACTACAAGAAATTAGATCAAGAAGATTTAAAATATATACAAAATATAATAAACGATTCTGAAAGAATTCTTTTCGGAAATTGTATTAATGAAGAATACAGCCATGATGAGCTGAGCGATACAACAAGTTATCCGGATGTAGTAGTCAAGGTGATTTCAACTGATGAAGTTTCAAAAATAATGAAATATGCTTACGACAATAATATGTCTGTTACGCCGAGAGGCTCAGGAACCGGTCTGGTTGGCGCTTCTGTGGCAATAGAGCATGGAATTATGATTGATACAACTCTTATGAATCATTTTCTGGAGCTGGACGAGGATAATTTAACCTTAACCGTAGAACCGGGAGTTTTATTAATGGAAATCGCAGCTTACGTGGAAGAAAGAGATTTGTTCTACCCTCCGGACCCGGGTGAAAAATCAGCTACAATCGGAGGAAACATAAGCACGAATGCCGGCGGAATGAGAGCTGTCAAGTACGGTGTTACAAGAGATTATGTGAGAGGCTTGGAAGTAGTACTTCCTAACGGGAATGTTGTTGAGCTTGGGGGAAAGGTAGTTAAAAACAGCACCGGTTATGCTTTGAAGGATTTGATGGTGGGCTCCGAAGGAACTCTTGGAATAATTACAAAAGCAATTTTAAAATTAATTCCGTTGCCTAAGAAAGCAATAAGCCTTCTTATACCGTTCCCTACATTGGAACAGGCCATAGGTACGGTTCCATTGATAGTAAAATCAAAATCGATTCCTACAGCAATTGAATTTATGCAAAGAGAAGTTATAATGGATGCTGAAAAATATTTGGGCAAAAAATTCCCTGACAGCAGTGCTGATGCATATTTGTTGTTAAAATTTGACGGAAATTCAACAGAGGAAATCGAAAGAGCATATGACAGTGTTGCGCAAATCTGTTTGCAGCAAGGAGCAATAGATATATTAATTTCAAATACAACCGAGAGAGAAGAATCAATCTGGAAAGCAAGAGGGGCCTTCCTGGAAGCCATAAAGGGTTCTACCACTTATATGGATGAAGTGGATGTAGTTGTTCCGAGAAGTTCAGTTAATGAAATGGTTGAATATATCCACAATTTATATAAAGAAGTTGATATCCGTATAAAAAGCTTTGGACATGCCGGAGACGGAAACCTGCATGCCTATGTTTTGAAGGATGATTTAAGCGAAGAAGAATGGCAAAAAAGAATGACAGAAGCAATGGATAAAATCTATAACAAAGCCAAAGATTTAAACGGACAGGTATCAGGGGAGCATGGAATCGGTTATGCAAAGAAATCTTACCTCATGGCTTCGCTTAACCCCGAAATTGTAAGTTTAATGAATGGTATAAAAAAAGCATTTGATCCTAAGAATATACTGAATCCTCATAAAGTATGTCAAATGTAAAGGGGCAGCTATGAAATATATTGTTCAATTGTTTATCATATTCATGATAACTTTTTTGGGAGAAATTTTACATGAATTTATACTATTGCCCATTCCTGCAAGCATATACGGCTTATTGTTGATGCTGATCTGTTTGAAAACGAAGGTTGTAAAGCTGGAGCATATTAAGGACGTAGGAGCCTTTCTTCTGGACATGATGCCTGTAATGTTCATGCCGGCTGCTGTGGGATTGATAACAATCTGGAAAGACGTATCCCATACAGTGATTCCCATGATAATCATAACTTTGCTTACAACGGTATTTGTTATGGCGGCAACCGGTAAAATGACTGACTATATATTAAAAAAGGATGGGGGCGAAGATATATGAAAGAGGTAATAGGCAATTCGGTTTATTTTGGAGTGTCTTTAAGCTTGTTGGCATATATTGCCGGAATTATTCTTAAGAAAAAATTTAAACTGAGTATTTTGAATCCTCTGCTTGTATCCATAGTCCTTGTGATTCTATTTCTGGTCATACTTGATATAGACTATGAAAGCTACAATCAGGGGGGGAAATATATAAGCTACCTTTTGACTCCGGCAACAGTCTGCCTTGCAATACCTTTATACCAGCAGCTTGATCTTCTTAAAAAGAATTTCAAAGCTATAACCATCGGCATTTTGACTGGGGTCTTGACAAGCCTTGTAAGTATTTTAGCATTATCAATGATATTTAAACTTTCTCATGAGCTTTATGTAACACTGCTGCCCAAATCCATTACAACAGCAATCGGGATTGCTGTTTCAGAAGAGCTTGGAGGAATAAAAACAATTACGGTTGCCGTTATTGTATTGACGGGAATAACAGGAAATGTTATAGGAGAAGGTGTATGCAGATTGTTTAAAATAAAAAATCCTATTTCGATTGGTCTGGCCTTCGGCACATCTTCACATGCCATAGGAACAACAAAGGCGCTTGAGCTGGGAGAAGTCCAAGGAGCAATGAGCAGTTTGTCAATCGCCGTTTCAGGACTTGTGACAGTCGTGCTGGCTCCGATATTTGCAAATTTTTTATAGCGTTATATAAGGCAGGAGGACTTTTCCTACAAAATCGGATATGTCCGAGTTGACGCACTATCAAGAGCAACAATTGAAAAATAGCAAAATAAAATTTATCCCGGATACTAATCCGGGTTTTTTTTATTTGATAGAAAATCATATGAAATAATTGCATTTCATATGGCAGTCCTTTATATTAGTATAAGAAATAGATTAAAGCCTATATTAATAAAATCTTAAGGTTTTCATAAGAAAATTATTATGATAAAAATTTTTATTTTGATAGACTATAATAATGAGTGTTTACTTAAGAAGAAGGGATAGAACTTATGAGTATCAATATTTTGGTTGTAGACGATGAGCAGTCCATAGCGGACTTAATTGAAGTTTATTTAAAAAATGAAGGTTTTACAATATGCAAATTTTATAATGGTCAAGATGCGCTTAGGTGTATTGAGTCGGAACAGTTAGAGCTTGCAATACTTGATATCATGCTACCGGATATTGATGGTTTTACACTTTGCCGGAAAATTAGAGAAAAATATAATTTTCCGGTTATCATGCTAACAGCCAAAGAAGAAGAAGTCGACAAGATTACCGGGCTGACATTAGGTGCGGATGACTATATCACTAAACCGTTTCGCCCTTTGGAGCTTGTTGCCCGTGTAAAGGCTCAGCTCCGGAGATTTACCAAATATAATTCTTCGGAACCAAACCAGAAAGAACACTGGATTGCCTTTTCCGGCTTGGTATTGGACATGGAGAGCCATGAATGTACGCTGAACGAAAAAAGACTATCTCTTACTCCTACAGAGTTTTCAATTCTATGGGTTCTTTGCTCCAATCGAGGAAGGGTGGTTAGTTCGGAAGAATTGTTCCATGAGGTATGGGGAGATAAGTATTTCACCAACAGCAATAATACTGTAATGGTCCATATCCGACATATAAGAGAAAAAATGAACGACAGCACAGAGCAGCCTAAATATATCAAAACGGTATGGGGGGTTGGCTATAAAATTGAAAAGTAAAAGAAAAAATGATTATTCGAAATTGAGAAGAAAAATATTTTTTCAAATGCTCCTTATTGTTTTTACTGCAGCTGCAATTGTTATTCTCCTGCGTTTTACAATTCAAGAACGCTTTAGTTTTGGAGATACTATTGTCCGCTTTTTAATGAATACGTTTCATATGAGTAACAGGGATGCTCTGACGATTACTCATATTCTATTTCTTAATAATATAGAAGTTATTACATTAATTGTTATTCTCGTATTTTTGGCTATTTTACTTAAATTCTCAATTTCCTGGTTTACTAAATATTTTGATGAAGTCAGTGCAGGAATGGATAAACTCGCTGAGGAATCCGATGATGAAATTATATTATCACCAGAATTGGATTTTATGGAAAATAAGCTTAATCAGATAAAAAACAACTTGGAGAAACAAAAGAAAGCCGCACTTGATGCCGAGCGGCGCAAAAATGATTTGGTAGTCTACTTGGCACATGATATAAAGACACCCCTGACCTCCGTTATAGGATACTTAAGTCTTTTGGATGAAGCTCCTGATATGCCTTCTGAACAGAAGGCAAAATATGTCGGCATTACCTTGGAAAAAGCTTATCGGTTAGAGCAGCTTATTAATGAGTTTTTTGAGATCACAAGATTTAATCTTCAAACTATTGTTTTGAATAAGGAAAAAATCAATTTACTGTTTATGCTCCAGCAGATGGCAGATGAATTTTATCCGATGCTGACTCCACAGGAAAGGCAGGTGTCCGTCAACGTGCCTGAAGGTCTCACTCTGTGGGGAGATGCAGACAAGCTAGCTCGTGTGTTCAATAACATTCTGAAAAATGCGATAGCCTATAGCTATGAAAACAGCGTAATTGACATTTCTGCTAAACAGCAGGGAAAAAATATTGTTATAACTTTTACTAATCAGGGAAATCCAATCCCTCCGTCAAAGCTTGAAACTATTTTTGAAAAATTTTACCGATTAGATTCTGCACGTTCCACAAACACTGGTGGAGCAGGGTTAGGGTTGGCAATCGCACAAGAAATTGTTACGGCTCACGATGGAACAATCTCTGTGGAAAGCAACTCAGAAAATACTACATTTACAGTAAAGTTTCCGTTATGAGAAAACCTCAAGAAGTTCATAGAATGGAATTTTATTCGGAACAGTATAATATTATCGATGCATTAACTGTATACAACAGTATAGGAAAATAATAAGTTCTTCATAAGAATTTATTAAGATTTTGATAAGCTGAAATTCCAACATCGTCTGTCTAATTTCGGTAAGATGAATTGCCGAAAGGAGGTGCGGACATGGAAAGGAAAAGAATTACTCAGCTGTTTCCATTCTTACTGCCAATTCGCAGGATACAAAGAAAAATAATTTTCTATGCCAAGATGTACTTTGACCGGAACCGTTATGCGAAAACAAAGGCTTCAGAATTTTTGACTTTTTGTATATATGAAGCCAAATCGAAGCTTATAAATGAAAATACAGGTTTTGATATGAAATATCAGGAAAACAAGGTGTTCAACCTGCGTCTTGCCGCAGAGCCTGTTAATAAGTTATTGATAAGGCCGCAGGAAACTTTCTCATTTTGGCAGTGTGTGAGATGTGCCGAGAAAAATGAGCGGTATAAGGATGGCCTGTGTGTGGTTAATGGCGAATTGGTTCCGGTTCCGGGAGGAGGTTTGTGTCATTTAAGTAATTTACTGTTGTGGCTGTTCATGCATACTCCGCTCACTATTGTAGAACAGCATCCTCATCAGGTTAAGTATTTTCCATCCCCATCAGGTGATGAGCTAGATGGTGTGGATGCTGCGGTCAGCGAAGGGTGGCTGGATTTAAAGGTTAAAAATAATACCAATCTTACCTTCCAAATTGAAATATATATTGATGGTACTTACATAAATGGTCGTATTTTTATGGAACAGGACAAAGAGTATTTTAACGAGGTCATTAATCGGGAAAGGAGTTTTTTCAAAAAAAAGGTGATGAGGAAACATTGCAGGGATTATTGATGATGGCCGGTAATCCTTTTACAGAGTTCGGCACGCTTTGGATTTTTTCTATGTGGTTCTATACTCGAATTATAGAACAGAAGGTAACGGCTAATAAGAAATTTTTTTGTGTATATATCTAAGATTTTCTGTATTTCTCAATTAAATATTAATGAATTGGTAATTTTTTTGTTGTTGATTATATAGTTGAATTACAATATAATAAATTAATGAAATTAATTACAATAAACTGCGAGGCGCCAAATGATAAAAATAAAAATAAAAGAAGCAGCTGAAATTTTAAATGCACAACGCATTGGCAGCTTTGATTCAGATAAATACATAAGCGGTGTAAGCATAGATTCAAGAAAGGTTTACGAAAACAACTTGTTTGTTCCCATAAAGGGAATGACTGTCAACGGACACAGCTACATAAATGATGCAATAAAAAATGGTGCTGTGGCCACGCTTTGGAATAAAGATGAGCCTAATCCTCCGACAGATATAGCAGTTATCCTGGTAGATGATACAGTAAAAGGACTGCAGGATTTAGCTTATTTCTACAGAAACAAATTAAACACTAAAATTGTGGGAGTTACGGGAAGCAACGGCAAGACATCCACAAAGGATATAACGGCAAGTGTATTGTCACAAAAGTTTAAAACTCAAAAAACCATGGGCAATTATAATACTGAAATCGGCGTTCCGTATACACTTTTAAGTCTTGATGAGGACTGTGAAGCAGCCGTTATTGAAATGGGAATGGAAAGAAAGGGAGAAATAGACTTTCTTACCCGTCTGGTGCAGCCCGATGTGGGTATTATAACAAGCGTTGGCCTTGTTCACATAGATAATTTTCCTTCCATTGAAGAAATAGCAAAGGCAAAACTGGAAATTGTAAACGGAATAAAAGACAACGGATTGTTCATATATTTCGGAGACGATCCTCTTATAGAAAATACGGTTAATGATACTGAAATAAAGGACAGCATAAGAAGACAGACGTTCGGGCTTAAGGAATTTAACACATTGTACCTTAAAAGTTTCAGCGAAGATTTGGATGGAATAACATTTACGGTAAGCGATGAACGTTTTGGTGAGCTGTATGCCGATATGCTTGGAAAACATCAATCATTGAATTCAATGGCCGCAATACTTGCAGCCGAGGAATTAGGAATGACACCTGAAGAGATACGCCTTGGGCTTTTAAAAATAGAAAAAACAGGGCTTAGAAACGAAATAATAAAAATTAATAAATGTACCGTACTTAATGACTGCTACAAGTCAAATCCTGTGAGCATCAATGCGGCTCTTGAAATATTCGGGCTGATAAAGTCTCAAAAGAAAGTAGTCGTACTTGGGGATATGCTGGGATACAGGGAAATGAGCCATGATATGCATTACAACGTCGGCAAGGATTTGGCATCGCACAATATTGACGAGCTGATTACAATAGGTCAGGAAGCTAAATATATGGCTGAGGGCGCAAGAGAAAACACCGGAATTGGGGACATCATAGAGTTTGATACAAAGGAAGAAGCAACTGAATATCTGAAGAAATATTTGGATGAGGACTGTTCGATTTTAATTAAAGGATCTAGGTTTTTAAAACTTGAATATATAGTAAATACACTAAAGGATTTGGAGGAAAATCAATGAAAACAAAATTAGCAATATTGTTTGGGGGCAAATCCGATGAGTATTCAGTTTCATTGCATTCTGCTGCTGCAATTATTAACAACGTACCAGAAGAATTATTTGATGCAACATTGATCGGCATTACTCAGGAGGGCAAATGGCTTTTATATGAGGGAAAGGCTGATAAAATTAATGATGATACCTGGCATAAGGGAAATTTAAGCCCTGTGTTATTGAACATGGGCGACGATTTTAAAGGGCTGGTAAAACTGAATTTGGACGACAACACATTTGAAAAAATAGAGCTAGACTGCATATTTCCTGTTCTCCATGGAAGAAACGGCGAAGATGGAACTATACAGGGGCTATGTCAGATGACCGGAATTCCTTTCGTGGGGTGTGATATGACTTCATCTGCTGTGTGCATGGATAAGGACTTCACTCACATTATATGTGAAAGTGCCGGAATTCAAACTGCTCCATATATGTCAGCCGTAAATTCAAACAAGCTTAATGTGAAAAAGCTGTATGAGGAAGCATTTAAAAAACTTTCGCTGCCGATGTTCATTAAGCCTGCGAACAACGGCTCTTCAATTGGAATAAGCAAGGTAAGGAATTACGACGAATTCGAAAAAGGAATCATGGAAGCATTTCAACATGACAATAAAATAGTTATTGAGAAAATGATTGATGGATTTGAAATTGGTTGTGCAGTCTTAGGCAACGAGGAATTGATGATCGGTGAAGTTGATGAAATTGACACAAAAAACGACTTTTTTGATTATGTGGAAAAATACAGTCAGCACAATTCTAAAATTCATTGCCCTGCAAGAATCAGCGATGAACTGAAACTTGAAGCAAAAAAGATTGCTGAAAAAACCTATAGAGCTCTGGGCTGCAAGGGGCTATCAAGGGTTGACATGTTTGTTACGCCGGAAAATAAAATATATTTAAATGAAATAAATACTATACCGGGACTTACTGACTTGAGCAGATACCCGTCAATGCTGAGAAAAATTGGTATAGAGTACAGGGATTTAATTATTAAATTAGTTGAACTTGCTAAGGAACAATAAATATAGATGAGCAATGGATTAGCGATGGACTTGCAATGGATGGGCAATTGAATAAAAAATGCATAGTGCTTTTTTTAAAAACCAATCGCTCTTCCATTGCTTGCCAATTGCACGTCAATTGCTCATCTATTGTTATTTAAGTCCCAATATTACTCTTGCTTCATCAGGTGTTGCAACCTCACGTCCGAATTCTCTTGAAAGACGTGCAACTCTTTCTACTAACTGAGCATTGGATTTAGCCAGCTCACCTTTTGAGTAATAAACATTGTCTTCAAATCCCGTTCTTGCATGACCGCCCAACATAATAGCGGCCATGTTCAAAGGAAGCTGATATCTTCCAACGCCTGCTACGGTCCAGGTTGAGCCGGCAGGTATTGATTCAACCATGTATAATAAGTCTCTCAGTTCTCCGCCCATTGCTCCGGGAACTCCAAGAACAAAGTCAAAATGCATTGGAGTGTTGATTATTCCCTTCTTTGCAAAACGGATTGCAGTATCAACCATGCCCTTTTCAAAGCATTCCAGTTCAGGTTTAACTCCAAGTTCATTCATGCGCTTAGCAAATATTTTGATGTTTTCTTCTGTATTCATGAATACATCATCTGCAAAGTTGCATGTTCCCATACTTAGTGTTGCCATTTCAGGTTTCAATTCGATTGGCTGCATTCTCTGCTGAGGAGTATGCCAAACTGCTCCGCCTGTTGAAGGCTGGAATATGATGTTGCACTTAGCTTCTATTTTTTCTTTAATTTCTTTGTAAACTTCGTAATCCTGTGTTGGATTTCCTTCCTTGTCTCTCGCATGAACATGCACCATTGATGCGCCTGCCAGGTAGCATTCATATGCTGCTTCGGCAATTTCAGCCGGTGTGAGAGGAAGATTAGGTTGTTGTTCTCTTGTTACTTCCGCTCCTGTCAAGCAAGCGGTAATAATTAATTTTTCCATTGTAACCTCCATATAATATTTTTTGCCCTAACATCATTTTACCGTATTTGCAAAATATAGTCAATTGATTGTTAATATATTAATTATACTGTTTGGTATCTTATTCATATAACATTACCTGCTGTAGAAGTGCACCAAAACCTGAATAAAGAATCTGCCATACTTTCAGACTAATTAAGAATTCCTTTCATGATAATGGTTTTTACCTGTGTAAGTTCCTCCAAAGTTGCGCTGACACCCTCTCTGCCCAGACCGCTCATTTTATAGCCGCCAAAAGCAATGTCAGGATGTCTGTATCTTCCTGTACCGTTTAAAACAACTCCGCCACATTCTAATTTGCAGGCTGTTTTCATGGCTTTGCTTGTATCCCGGGTCATGATTCCACCATTCAATCCGTAGACAGAGGAATTATGTATGGCTATGGCTTCTTCAACAGTATCAAATCCTATGATTGGAAAAACAGGACCAAAAACTTCCATGTCTCTTGCAATATCCATTTCAGGAGTTACTTCCGTAAGAACTGTAGGTTCAAAAAATGTCTTGTTAAATGCATTTCCGCCGAAAATACATTTTGCCCCCTGCTCTATAGTAAGCTCTATCTGACTTTTCACTTTCTGCGCTTCTTTTTCATTAATCAGGCATCCCATGTCAGAATTGATGTCAAGTGGGTCACCCACCTTCAATTTTTTGAGTTTTTCTACGAGGAGTTTTGCAAATTTGTCCTTTATCGAATTTTGTACAATGAATCTTTTTGTTGCTATGCATATCTGACCTGCGTTTGTTGTTCTTGCCATAACTGCATTTGTTACGGCCAGGTCAATATCTGCATCTTCAAAAATAATCATTGCGTCATTTCCTCCCAATTCGAGAAATACACGGTGCAAATTTTCAGCAGAAGTCTTCAGTGTCTGGATGCCCACAGAAGTACTTCCTGTAAGGCTTATGGCATCTGCTTTGGGGCTGCCGACCAGATGATTTCCGACAACAGAACCGCTTCCGGTGACAATCTGCGCAGCATCGCCGGGCACTCCGCATTCCAGGAGAAGCTCAGTCATTCGGATAAGTGTCAGTGGGTTATCTGATGGCGGTTTTATTATAACCGAATTACCTACTGCCAGTGCCGGAGCAACTTTATAGGCATAAGTGGACGCAGGAAAATTAAAAGGTATTATGCAAATCACTGTTCCAAGAGGTTCCCTGCGTGTAAATATTATGTCATTTTCTCCTCCGGGCTGACTATCGGGCAACGTTATGCCATAAAGATGATTGGCTCCCTCAACAAAGCTTCTGAATATATTGGGAACCAAACTTATTTCTGTTCTTGCCTCTTTTATTGTCTTTCCGGTTTCTTTGCACAGAAGCTCGGACAGTTCTTCTTTATATTCATTGATTTTTTTCGTAAAGTCTAAAAGAATTTCAGATCGTTTATGCAAGGGTGTTTTTCCCCAGATTTTTTTACCTTCTAGTGCATGTTCCAATACTAAATCAACATCTTCTTTTGATGAGTCAGGAACTGTATCCATAAGCTGCTGTGTGGCCGGATTTATTATGGCTATGGTATTGCCGCTGCTGGCTTCTATTTTTTGTCCGCCTATAAGCATTTTCATTAGTGACTATTCCTTTCTGTTTTTAATTTTTTCATTATTATAATACAACTTTGGCACGATTACAAATTTATTCATAATTATTTGGCTCTGACGACGGAAATATTTTAACTAATATAAGTATTTTTAGGCTGAAAATAAAAATAATATATTAATTATCTGCAATAATTAAAAAAATTTGCGAATAGGGTGGAAAATATCTTTCATTTATAGTATAACTTTATATGAAATAGAATATAACATATACAAAAAATATGAGTGATTAAAGACACAATAAAATTAAGCAGGAGATAAAATATGGATAGAGAACTAGCTTTGAATATAGTCAGAGTAACAGAAGCTGCTGCATTAGGCTGCGGAAAGTATATGGGCAGAGGAAACAAAGAAATAGCCGATCAGGCTGCAGTAGATGGAATGAGAAGCATGTTTCAGGTGCTTGATATTGCTGGCACGGTGGTTATCGGTGAGGGAGAGTTAGATGAGGCTCCTATGCTTTACATAGGCGAAAAAATAGGAACATGGGAAGAGGGAGCACCTGAAATAGACATTGCAGTTGATCCTCTTGACGGAACTAAGCTTGTCGCAAAGGGACTTCCAGGAGCATTGGCTGTAGTTGCGGTGGCACCTAAAGGTTGCCTTTTGCATGCACCTGATATGTATATGGAAAAGATTGCTGCAGGTCCAAAAGCTAAGGGGTGTATTGATATTACGGCTTCAGTTGAAAAAAACCTTTATAATGTGGCTAAAGCGCTGCACAAAGATATTACGGAAGTTACCGTTATAATGCAGGATAGAGAAAGACATCAGGATTTAATAGACAGAGCAAGAAGCATTGGAGCAAGGATAAAGCTGTTTGGAGACGGGGATGTGGCAGCCGCCATAGCAACATGTTTCAGCGAATCTGGTGTAGATATGTTTATTGGCAAAGGAGGCGCTCCTGAAGGAGTTATTTCCGCTGCGGCAATTAAATGTCTGGGAGGAGAATTCCAGGGAATATTAAGACCGGACAATGAAGAAGAAGAGAGAAGGTGCAAAGAAATGGCAGGGGACAGCTGGAACAGAGTCCTCACAATGGAAGATTTAGCAAAAGGCGATGACATTATATTCGCTGCAACGGGTGTATCTGACGGGGAACTTTTAAAAGGAGTGAGGTACATGGCAAACAACAGAGCAAGAACTTCTTCAATGGTTACACGTTCAAAATCCGGTACAATCAGATTTATTGATACAACTCATATATTAGATAAAAAACCTGACTATGCATATGTTAAATAATATAAGAAATATTGTATAATTTGCTTATTATGTAAGTCAGTTCAGATTTAATTCACTACACAGGTTATAAAATATTCTAATATGATTGGTATTACTGACACTACAGAAACAAAATGGTTAGAATATTTATATTTTTTGCTAAAAATGAGCTGTCTTAAAATAGAAATTGAAAATTTCTATTTTGAGACAGCTCATTTTATTTATAAGTACCAGACTTGTATCTGTTTGCCTGCCTTTTTCAACTCCTCGACCAAACTATCAATTATATTTTGTTTAATATTGTATCCCATTGGGAAGTTTGGATTTTGGTGGGCAGGATTTACCGCTCTTCCAATGTAAAAGTTTATGTGGGTGCCGATATCCGTAAGCATTCGTGTCAATAAGGAGCAACCGTCATAATCATTGTATTCTATATATTCATAGCTTGATTTATTTAATTTTTTAATATTTTCTAAAGTTTTGCCAAGTGTAAGCACACCTTCCGTAACAAGGTCAAAGCCTTCCATAAATGCCATTGGAGGAACGTCATCCCTCATAGAATCCATATCAACCTCAAGTTTTCTTCCGAGTTCGCGCTCTGCAATCAGGGCCGTTGTTCCGCCGCAGATTATTTTCATATTGCAACTTGTTTTCATAATTTCTGCAAGCTCTTTATCAAATGATTTATCAGCCGGAGGGCCTATGAACAAATCAATTACTTCTGGTCTTCTTACTTTTATTGTCAATATTGTGGTATCATCACCGGGCTTATTGTTGTATAAGTTATTGCAAACGCCGATAAAATTACCGTTAATAAGCTGCGGAGATTTGTTTACATTGTTTAAATCCTTCAGGTATTCATTAACCTCATTCCAGGACCATCCCAAATTAAGCATTTGGCCAATTCCCGCATGGATGGCGCCATCGCTTACTACACAAATTGTATCTCCTTCTTCAAGTTTTAAATTAGATTCGTATATTTTTTTCTGGTCTATTATTCTTTCATTTTTATCAACAGGGATAATTCTTTTGTGAGAATAATAAAAATATGGAGGATTGTCATATTCTGCAATATATGCATTGTTGTTCCTGTCAATTTTAATAATGGTGAAGGTGGAATAAGCAAGTTTCCTGACCTTACATTCAGGGAGGGTATTTATTACGGTTTCAATTGTATCATCAATAGATGCTCCGTTTTTCAGCATAGTTACGGCAATTTTGGTTGTCATTGTAGCCAGTATGTTTGCTTTTACACCGCTTCCGAGGCCATCAGACATAACGATGATGCAGCCATCATCATCATAAATATATTCAACCCTGTCTCCGCATAATTCCTCTGTGTATTTATTTATGCTTTTATAATTGATATCAATAAAATTATTCATTATTCTAATCTTCACTTTCCTCTAAAACAACTTTTTTAAGCTTGAGAAGAGCAGCTTTTGTTTCAGCGGTTGTTTCACCTAAAAGACCTGCTATTTCCTGGGCAACCCTCATCTGTTTTTCGATTACTTTATCAGCAGTTTCCAAGGTATTTAATTTAAAATTGACTATTTGTTCCTTTTTCATTTCCTCTGCGGTAATGTCATTTAGTATTCCAAATAAAATTTTATTTTTTGGCAGATAAATGATGCGTTCATATACAATCATGTGGTAATTTCCAAGATTCAGCTTCTTACCGACCATATTTTCCTCTGAATTTATTGCAGCCTTAAAATCGTCATCAGGCATAATAATAGAAAGGGGTTTGCTCCGTATTTTGTTAATGGTAGTTTTAAACGCTTTTTCACCCACCGGATTCAAGTCAAGTATATTTAAATTCAAGTCTACAATTATAATGATACTCGGTGAGTACTCAAAATAAATGTTTGAAATTTTCTCTGCTTCGCTGCGCATATAGGGCATGCACATTTGAGGATAGGACAATCCTTCAAGAACAGACATTGCCTTGTCTCTGCATGTATCATATCCGCAAGCACCACAGTTCAGTTCATCAGCCTTTGTATGTTTTCCTGTCTGTTCTAATACATTCCTTATATCTTCCTCGGAATAATAAGGATGCGTATACTGTTTGTTTCTGAAATTTCTTAAATAGTTTAAATCTTTTTCTTGTTCAGTGTAATTTTTGTAATTTTTATTTATTAATGTGTGTATTCTTGATTTTGTTTTAGTTTTTCTTACAAAGACGTTCTTGCTTTTTTTTGGAACAGCGGGACCGCCAAGACAGCCTCCTATGCAGCTGTTGGCTTCTATCAACACATTTGATAAATCACCATCATTCATAGCATCAAAGGCACCTCTTAAATTATCAATGCCCGATATGGACAAGGGAGTAAATCTGCTTTCGGAAATAATACTCTTCATTCCTGATAAGATTCCGTTCTCCAGGGGGTATTTTTTTCCTGTATAATTACCTTCCAAATCAGGGTATGTTTCTTCAAAGGATGAAATATCTATATTTCTGGTTTCTAACAGCTTGTCAATTTCTTCAAAAGAAATTACTCCGTCAATAAGACCGGAAAGCTGGTATCCGTATGCTTCGCATTTTTTTGAAATGCACGGCCCTAAAAATACTATGAATGCATCCTTGCCATGTCGTTTTCTTATCATTTTACAATGAGCTATCATTGGAGAATCCAATGGAATCAGATATTCTATCAAATTAGGATAATAAGTCTGAACCATCATATTCACCGTCGGGCAGCATGTGGTTATGGCACTTTTCGCATTTGTGTTTTTTATATATTCTTTATACAGCTCAGTCATCATTGATGCTCCTATGGATGTTTCTTCAACTATGGAAGCACCTAGATACTTAAGCACAGAAATTAACTTATAAGGTTCATCGTATACTCCAAGATAGGAAGGGGCAATAGATACAATTATTTTTCGGCCTTCCTTTAAGGCATTAGTCACATTTTCCAGATCACTGTGTATGTTTCGTGCATTTTGCGGACATACTGAGAAACAAGTGCCGCACGCTATGCATTTTTCTTCAACTATCTGAGCTTGGTCATCAATCATTTTAATTGCTTTTACTGAACAGTTTCGCACACATTTGTAGCAATTTTTACAATTAGCAGGATAAAAATCAAGTATTCTCATAGTAGCTCCCTATATGTTTCATTACTACTTCATCAAAGAAGTTTTCTGCTGTAGCAGTGTTTATTGAATAAATTTTATCATTAAAGTATACAGAAACAGCTTCAGTGCAGTGTCCAAGACAAAAAGCAGCTTTAATTTCAACCTTGTCCAAAACTTCCCTGCTTCGAACACAATATTTGAATATTTCGATAACGTCATTGGAACCTTTTAAATGACATGCGCTTCCTACACAAATTTTTAAATCAGTCATTTTTTACCTCACAAATACTATCTATAGTTTCATTATATTACGAATAAAATAAAAATCAACATATAGGTTAAAAAATTAACAAATTGTAAATATTCAATCAAAAACGAAACGTAAATATTCAATTAAGTCCTTGACTAATAAAAGATTAAATGATATTATTGTACCACCTATCAAGCACTTATCTTGTATATTCCATAAATGATAAAAATTAAACAGAATGGAGGTTTTTATGGATAAAGACCAATTAGCCGGTATGAAGCTTTCGGAATTGAAAGAACTGGCCAAGTCAAAGGGCATGCGTGATGCCTATAAATATAAAAAGGATGAATTACTTATTAAATTAGGTGATTTTTATGAGAATGAAAATTCAATAGAAAAAACCAGCATTCAACCAATTGAAAATAATGAGCAAAATAAAACTAATTTTACTGAACGTGCAAAAAATTTAGTAGAATTTGAAAACGAAACAGATGAACCTAGCACTGAAGTCAATGTTACAAACCTTCCCGATAAGATAGTTGAGGAAATTGAATCTAGCGGAGAAGGCGCTGTCAGAGTTATGGGAATTCTAGAAACTCATCCCGATGGTTACGGTTTCTTAAGAACAAACAATTATTTAACAAGTGATGAAGATGTCTACATATCCCCTTCTCAGATAAGAAGATTTCATATGAAGACTGGAGATAAAATTACAGGTATAACAAGACCGCCAAAACAGGGCGAAAAATTTAAGGCTCTATTGTATGTAAAGCAAGTAAATGATGAAAATCCTGAATTAGCAAGAAACAGAAAAGACTTCGATTCGCTCATCCCTATTTATCCCAATGAAAGAATTAAGCTTGAAAGTTCGACTATTAATATAACAATGAGATTAATAGACTTAATTGCTCCTATCGGAAAAGGACAAAGAGGTATGATCGTTGCGCCTCCAAAGGCTGGAAAAACAACAATTTTGAAGAATATAGCAAACAGTATTGCAGAAAATTACCCTGAAGTGGAAATTATCATGCTTTTAATAGATGAACGTCCGGAAGAAGTAACAGATATGAAAAGATCTGTTAGAGGAGATGTTGTGTATTCTACTTTTGATGAGCTTCCGAAAAATCATATAAAAGTTGCGGAAATGGTTTTGGAAAGAGCAAAAAGACTTGTCGAGCACGGCAAAGACGTAGTAATCCTTTTAGACAGTATTACAAGGCTTTCAAGAGCATACAATCTTACAATAACTCCTACAGGAAGAACATTGTCAGGCGGGCTTGACCCCGGAGCATTGTACGGACCTAAAAGATTTTTCGGGGCAGCGAGAAACATTGAAGATGGCGGAAGTTTGACAATTTTAGCAAGTGCCTTAATAGAAACAGGAAGCCGTATGGATGACATGATATTTGAAGAATTCAAGGGAACAGGCAACATGGAAATCCACCTTGACAGGAAGCTTTCTGAAAAAAGAATTTTCCCTGCTTTAGATATAAACAAATCAGGAACAAGAAGAGAAGAGCTGTTGTTAAACGGCGAAGAGCTTCAGACAATCTGGCAGCTAAGAAAAGCAATGGGTAATTTTTCGGTTGCAGACGTTACTGAAAGGCTGATAGACGGCTTGGTGAAAACCAAGACTAATGAAGAATTCATAAAACAAGCTTCAACTCAGTTGTTGAATATAGATAAAATGAAAGATGATCTTTTGGACAGAAACTATTAATAAATAAAATAAGCAAAAAAACATTGTAATATAATTTACCCTGTGATATAATACTCAAGGTAAATTGATAAATATTATTTAATTAATATATAGAGCGAGAAAGAGGTGAACAGGATGAAGAAAGGAATACATCCAGATTATAAAACTGTTACTGTTAAATGCGCATGTGGAAATACATTTGAAACTGGTTCAGTACTTGATGAAATCAAAGTTGAAATATGTTCAGAATGTCATCCATTCTTTACTGGCAAACAAAAGTTTGTTGATAAAGGCGGAAGAGTTGACAGATTTAAGAAGAAATACGGCATGTAAGAAAATGGTAAATCCATTTTGGGCAAATCTGGGGCAAATAAATGCTTTGGGATTTGCCCTTTAGTTTGTTTAGTAAGAGGATCTCTTTAAGAGGTCTTTTTTTAATGTAAAAATATAGTCTACAGATATATTTTTGAAGCTTAAATTACACCGGGTTATACAAAGAGATTGCTGAAATGGAAGCAGCTGCGGCAGTTATGAGACAAGCATAAACAACCGGCATATAATAAAACAGAGAGCACATAAGCTCTTTTTTTGAAGGGAGAAGTGACCATTATGGAAAATATAAATACAATGAAAATAGGGATATTAGGAACATTAGGAGTTGTAGGCAGCATTATAGCAAATTTGCTTGGGGGCTGGGATATGGCTTTGAGGACATTGGTGCTGTTTATGGCTGTTGATTATATTACAGGATTAATAGTAGCTGGAGTCTTTAAAAAGTCTCATAAATCAGAGTCCGGAGCATTGGAAAGTGAAATCGGCTGGAAGTGTCTATCTAAAAAGGGTGTTACGCTTTTAATAGTCTTAGTGTCAGTACAACTGGACTTAATAACCGGTACAGAAGTAATAAGAGATGCGGTAATTATAGCTTATTCAATAAATGAAGCTATATCCATTATAGAAAATGTCGGACTGATGGGTATGTATATACCACCAGTAATAGTAAAAGCCATAGAATTGCTTAAAAATAAAGAAGGTGAAAATGATGATTAAGGTAATGATAGACCCCGGCCACGCGCCGGGGAATACTAATAAGGGTCCTACCGGATATTATGAGTACGAGGGTGTGTGGAGGATATCCTCACATTTGAAAGAGATTCTTCAGGCTAAAGGCATTCAGGCAGATTTCACCCGAACTTTGGAGCAGGATCCTGAATTGTATGACAGAGGACAGAAGGCGAAAGGCTATGATTTGTTTATTTCTGAGCACACCAACGCAAATGACGGTATAACAAGAGGTGTTGAAGTGTTTTATGACTATTCTAAACCACAAGATAATGTATTTGCAGAAAAATTGGCTGGTAATGTTGCTTCTGTAATGGGAAATCCGGACAGAGGAGCAAAGACAAGAGTATATACAGAAAACGGAAAGATATATAACTATTACGGTGTAATCCGTGGTGCTGCATCTACTGACTGTAAGCATATATTTCTGATTGAAAGCGGATTTCATGATAATTCTATTGATGAAGCATTTTTAAAAGTGGATGAAAACTTGAAAAAGATAGCTCAGGCGCAGGCAGAAATAATATTTGAATTTTTAGGGGTGAAGGAAAATATGAGCAACGCTTTATCATTAAAAGAGGACTGGTATTGGACCATGTTGCTGGAAAATATAAAACTTTATAAATCTAAGGGCTATATAACAGGTGATGAGTGGGAGAAAAAAGTCACGGATAAATCTATCACTGTTGATGAGTTGGCATGGCTTAACAATGAGATTTTAAGCAGAATAATTAACCAGGCATGATTGCCTGGTTAATTATGAAAAAGTACAGGCAAAGATAGACTTCTTGAACTTGTTTTGAGTACGCAATGGGAATTAATACATATAATAAATTAAATGGTCGAATTTTACTTAAAAGGGAGTTAAAAATGAATTGTTCAGGCAGTAAAATACTAAATTCTCAGAATGGAACGGGATATTTATATATTAACGTTTATAGTAATGCTACAAGTACTCCTATAGCCAATGCTTTTGTCAGGGTTTCCAGAATTTCGTATTCGGGACAATTTAATGAATTTGCTCAAGGAATGTTGTTACGTGAATATATTACAGATGAAAATGGAAGTTTTGCGATAGAATTACCAGCATTAAATGAATTATTGCCAAATAATAAAGATTATTATATTGTAACTGTACGAGCTTATGGATATTATAATGCCTATATTTTCAATGTACAAATTTATGAAGATCATTCTACTTCATATAGGGTATTCTTAAGCCCTGTTACTCAAGATGTAGAATTATATAATATAATTACTGAACCTACCATAAGAGAAATACATGAACGATAAGATTTCTATAGGTACATTCAAGAAAGTTATTTTTCCCGGGTACAGTGCCCGGGAAATTTTTTAATAAAATGTTCCAATAAAGTTAATGGGCTTGTCAACTAAATCTTTAATTATGTCCACGTATTTTTCATCAACTGTTATAAGACAGCTGCATGAGGGACCTCCTGAATGCTTTAAATCAATAGAAATATTTTCAGACGGCTTAATTTTAATTCCATTGTATTCACATAAATCATCCAGCTCAGCAGCAGTTCCTCTTGAACCCACAGGAAGCATTTCTTTTATGTAATCACATAAATATAATTTTTCAAAATCATTTATGTCCAAAACTTTATCAGGATTGTTTACGACATCGTTTCCGACAAGAGGCAGTCCGATGAGCATGCATACATCGTTTTTAACGGTTTTCTTATATTTTAATTTATCTTTGTCGCATATTCCAATACATGTAACGCCCATGGAAGTTTGAACAGTTTTAATATTTTCCTCAGTGCTTCCAGTTAAATGAACCTTTGTTGTTTTGAGCTTTGACAATACTTCATTGAAACCTTCCATGAGCTGTTTTCCAGTGTCATTCATTTCAACTGCAAGGCCATCAGCCAGTATCATAGGCGTAAATCCCATGCTCATAAGCTCAGCAAGAACAACCTTTCCTGTGTGATAGGCAACAAGCTGAGGTTCTGCTTTAACAAAATCATGTTCTTTTAATCCAATTCCTCCGCATGAATCACATGAAATTCCCAAGTATCTGTTTTCATCAAAATCTATTACAGTTAAATCCCTTATTTGCTTAATATTCATTTGTCTCTCCTAAAAGCAATAATGTTAATTTTAACACACATAACAAGAAATTTCACTGATACCATTCATCATAAATATTAAAAAAAATTAACAATATTACTGTATATATCAGAATATATATATAGAAAACAATGCCTTACTATTTTTCAGTGATAATTTGTCTTTGCTGAATCCCAAATCACATTTTAGGTAATAAATTTAATAAAAATGAAACAAATTGATAAAATCAAACGTCTAATATACTGAATACAAAATAACAGAGGGCACTATGAATAAAATATTATTAGTTTTAAGTTTAATTGCAATTGTTATTTCAACATTATACATGCTTTACAGCACAGTGAGATATTATATAGATAGGATAAATAATTAAAAGAAAAGGGATTAAATACACTTTTAAATAGAATATATCTTTTTAAAGAGTATAATTATGAACAAGAATTTAAAAATTCAATGTTATTGTACCAATACCATTTAGTTAAGCTCAAAATTTCAGAAAAATAAAAAAGTCTCATCCATTCAAAATGGGTGTTTTTTTTCTATATTAAATATATATTGCATGGCTTAAGTCTTTCTCCATTTTTTGCACTATGTCATCAATTACTTTTTCAATTACCTTTTTCAAGTTCTTTGAAGGTTCTGCTAATATTTCGTGTCTATAACTCAGAGTATAGGTTGTGGCGTAATATCAAAGCATATTGAGTTATGAATTCTACCGCTCTATGCCAGTATTTCATATAAGACTGAGCGAAATTACTGAACGTACTTTACCGCAAAATCTGTCAATCCCTTTGGCTGAATCCATAGGTCTTAGAGATATCCGAAGAATGATATTGTCAATTGTTCTAAAAAATATTATTTATAGGTTTACACTTTTTATAGTATATCACTCTTTTATTTATGTCTAATGTAGCTACGGACAAAAAAATAATAAGGAGTGATTTATTATGGCAACAAACCATACGTGTAGTACCTTTGTGAGCGGAGGGTTGATTTTTAACGTCCTTCAAACAAAGGCCAGTAATATTAGGTTGATAAACTTAGGAACACCTAAAAAAATTCGAGATACTTCATTTTATGGAATGAACGCAAGCTATTTCGATACGGTGACTGCTCCATCAGGGTTTAACAAAATTTTAAATATTGTTTATCAAGATGGCGTTTGCATTGGATTTGGTATTGATTCTGAAGATGGAGAGAAGAATACTGTCGGCAAATCTGTTATGACTTGGGATGGTAGTTCCTTGAAGTATCATGACAATGTACTGTTTGGTTCATCAAGCAATGTTCCAAAAACCAGTAATTCATGGGCTCAAGGTGGAGTTGGATTATTTCTTTGTGATACACAATGGGAGAATCTGTATAAAGGCCAGCTTGTTGGAAACCAAGAATCTGACTTAGGTGGTATTTCTTGCAGGGCCGGTATTATGATTAACACTAACACTAAGAATGTTTATCTTATTAATACAACAAGTCCTCTTGCTACAGTCGCTATGTTACGTAAAGCAATGATGAATCATGCTGGTCTGACTGAGGGAGGTTCAGCTGGTTATTGGAGAGGGATGATGGTTGATGGCGGTTTGTCCGTGCAATTGTGTGGTGATGGAATGAATGCATACGTTGTCGGAGCAGGTCGTGGAATTCCTCAAATGATTGGGCTGAAAGATAAAAGTTAAACTATGTACTAAAAGGGGCTGCTTATACAGCCCTTTTATCTTTCATCTTTTTATAGTATATATTTACTATCTTTCTTAGAAAAAGACCCAAAATAAACAAGTTCCTCAAAACCGGAGATACAGTCCACATAGATTGCGGAATTAACGGTAAGCTATCTAATATAGGTTTTGCGTATATTTTACCATCACTTGTAATGGTGATGGCATAATTTAAGACATCTACTGCATTCTCATTTTGCTTTACAAGAATCCTTTCTCCTTCTTTAGACGTCTTCCAAGTCCAGTAGGAACCATCATTTTTTATAATCCCAGCTCCACAAAAAGCCTGAACATTATCTGTTACGATATTATAAGGGGTCTTTGCGGGTTCGAAAATTTTTCTTTCATATCCATCATCTTCATAAATGAACACTTTTCCGTCTATTGTTAAGCACATGTAAACTTCCGAGCCTGCACTTTTTACATCTTTAACTCCAGCTGCGATAAAAGTCGGAGGTCTTGTAATAGTTCCTGTTGAGTAAGATAATGCATAAAGGTCATTGTTATTATTTATTGCAAAAACATTGTATGAATCTCCATAAATTTTTTTTACATTCTCCATTATTTTGAGAGGTGCAGTTGGGATTGTCGTTCCATATACCCCTCCCCATATCCAGAGCTCTCCATTCTTTTTTAATATAGAAGTGGCATAAGTGCTTGAATGTTCGACTTCAACTGACACAACATCCTCCATTACCTTCACTGGCGAATATGGAAGGGATTTACTATCTGGATTTGGGTTAGAAAAATTCCCCCAACCCCACAGAGTTCCATCTTTCGTGACAGCCATCGCACCACTCCTGCCTGTGTCTACATCTGTAACGTTCCTTAAAATTGTCCTTCTCATGAAATAAGGATACGGTATAAATCTAATTACCGGTATCGGTGAACTTCTTCTTAATGATACAAGGTTATACTCATTATTGCCCCAACCAACAAGTGTTCCAAATGGAGAAACTACAAAATGGGTCTCACCATTAGATGCTATCCTTTTCAATTCGCTTGGTTCAATTCTTAACGGCATAAAGTCTAAAATAATATGTAAGAATACTATGACGATTAAAAGGCAATTGATACCTCTTTTAATTTTTCTCTCCAATGCTATACCTCCAAAGCCTTTTGTATTTAACGTATTCTAAAGGAAGTTGTTTTTTAAAATAATAATATAGATACGTTAAAATGTCAATGAATACAGCTCCTGACATGAATTCTTTCATAAATTATCATATAATCTCCCAAAAAATCTTTGAACATCTTTAATTTTACACTTTTCGCTGGTTAATTCAATATAGTAGTTATAAACAACATTATTTATTATATAAATGACATTCCAAGAAACAACTTAATGCAAAAATAAATATGCTCTTCTTACAACAAACAGTTTTTATTTTCGCTGTCTACCATAAGAGGAGCATAACCTTATTAGTGAATTTTTTATTTATTTGTTCAATAGACCTTTAATTTGTGTAACATCATATTTTATAGCTTCAACCACTTCAACGGTATTACCCCCAATTTTAATTTCAAAAACTACTTTATTTCACAAATTGTTTCTTTGATAGTATTTAGTCCCCTATTTTTTGCCCTGTTAACAGCTTGTCTCGAAATTTGCAATCTGTTTGCTATTTCATTATCAGAATATCCGTATACATATTTTAAAATAATTATCTTTTTCTGGAGTTCAGTTAAGTGTGAAAGGTAAGCATTTTCAAAATCGTCTATTTCATCATAGTAAGGGACATCATTTATAAAGGTGTTTTCATCATCTAAATAAATATATTGAATTTTAGATTTATGATTTTTTAATAAATTCAAATATGTATTGATAAAAAACTTGTTAGTATAATTTACTACTACACCATCACATTTAGAATTTAAAGCACTAAAATCCGTGTTTTTTATGAATTCTAAAAATCGTATAACAATGTCTGTTTCCGCAGTTTCATAATTCAAATTTCTGCTGCACTTCTTTATTTTTGGCAAAAACTTATCATAAAGCTTTAATATTGATTCTTCATCTCCCGATTGTGCAGCTCGAAAAAGTAAATATAACTCCATATTATTCCCTCCTTATAAAAAATCCGTTTGGATATTAAGGACAAGTTGAAAAGGTAATCTGTAAACCTGTCCTTAATTTTTTTTACAAGGGGGTGTAATATCGCTTTTTATTGCTTTATAAATTTTTTTATGATATAATTTTAAAAAATTACCATTATGAGGTCAGGTGGTTATAATTGTCACATCAAGCTATATACAGAAAATTTCGTCCTAAAACATTTGATGATGTTCTTGGGCAGGAGCATGTTACCAGGACATTGAAAAATCAAATATTGACGGATAATATTGCCCATGCGTATCTTTTTAGCGGAATCAGGGGTACAGGCAAGACATCCACAGCAAAAATATTTTCAAGGGCTGTAAATTGTATTAACAACCATGACGGTAATCCATGCAATGAGTGCGAAATATGTAAAAGTATATTGGATGAAACAAACATGGATGTTATAGAAATGGACGCCGCCTCCAACAACGGAGTTGAAGATATCAGAGAGTTAAGGGACAAAGTTAAATTTCTTCCTGTAAAAAGCAAATTTAAGGTCTATATAATAGATGAAGTTCACATGCTTTCAAAAGGTGCGTTCAATGCTCTTCTTAAAACTCTTGAAGAACCGCCCGAGCATTTATTGTTTATACTTGCCACAACTGAGCCTCAAAAAATACCGGCTACAATATTATCAAGATGTCAGAGATTTGATTTAAAAAGAATTAAAACATCTGTAATTGTAGAGAATATGAAAAAGATATGCGATGAAATAGGTATGGAATATGAGGAAAACGCATTAAAACTCATTGCAGCTAATTCAGAAGGTGCCATGAGAGATGCACAGAGCATATTGGACAGATGCCTGTCATTCAATGATGAAAGGGTTGATTACGAAACAGTAATCAATTTACTTGGAACTGTTAATTATCAGGTTATTTTAGAAGCTGCTAATCACATAATAAACAGAGACATTAAAAAAACCATGATATTAGTTGATGACATATTGAACGAGGGAAAAGAAATCACAATTTTTCTGGATGAATTAATAATATGTTTTAGAAATATGCTTATCATTAAAACAACAAATTCAACGGATAATTTAATGAGAATATCCGAGGAAGAAGCAGAAGAACTTAAAAAGTCAAGCAGCAATGTTTCTGTTGATGAAATTGTAAAAATCATAGAAGAGCTTTCAATCGCACAGTTAGAATGCAAAAGGGCGCTGAATTCAAGGGTTCTTTTAGAAACAAAGCTGATAAAAATGCTTCATTCCATTAATAATTCAGGTATGGATGATCTTATCAGCCGGATTGAAGAGTTGGAAAGCAATATTAAAAACAATAGTTTTACAGTAAAACAAACAAAGACGGATATTAAAAGAAATACAGCTAAAGATACTGAGAAAGCTGTAATTAATCAAACGAAGATGCCTGAACAGGCAGGTTCAGAACATTCTGGAAATCAAGAATTTTCAAATGCAGAACAGAAAGTTAAGCATTATGATAATAAAAGTGATGAAGCAATTTATAATGCTATTACAAACGGTTGGCAGGAAATACTTAAAAAAGTAAGAAGCGAAAATGCCGGACTGCAGGCAATCATACGAGAATCAAGATTATATGAAGTAACAAATAAAAAGGCAGTATTTGAATTTGACCCTAAGTTCACTTTTCACATCAGTGCTGCAAATCAGCCCAAGAACAGGCAGAAGTTCAAAGAAATTCTAAGCAGTTTTGTAAATGAAGATTGTGAAGTTGAATTTATTATAAAAAAAGAAGAAAAATCAATTAAGACAAAGCAAACAATAGAAGATGTATATGAAGATCTTAAAAATGAATTTGGCGAAGAAATAGTTGAATTTAAGCAGGAGGATTAAAAATGAGTAAAGGCAGAAGAATGCCGATGGGTATGCCTGGCGGCGGAAATATGAATAATATGATGAAACAAGTTCAAAAAATGCAGAAACAGATGGAAGATATGCAAAAAGAACTTGAACAACAAGAAGTTGAAGCAACTGCAGGAGGCGGAGCAGTTACTGTTAAGGTAACAGGCAAGAAGGCCTTGCTGGGAGTTAAAATAGATCCTGAAGTAGTAGATAAGGATGATGTTGAAATGCTTGAAGACATGATAGTTGCTGCTATAAACGAGGCATTCAGAAAAGCAGATGAAATGATGGAAAGTGAAATGAAAAAAGTTACCGGTGGAGTAAATATTCCAGGGTTATTATAATGGAGCAGTATACACCACCAATTACTAAGCTAATAGAGGAGCTTGCCAAGCTCCCAGGAATAGGAAGAAAGTCGGCTCAACGGCTTGCTTTTCATATTTTGGACATGAAGGGCGGGGATGTGGTGGAGCTTGCAAAGGCTATAGTTAATGCTAAGAAACTTACCAGACATTGCAGGATATGCGGCAATCTGGCAGAAGGAGATTCCTGCAGCATATGTGGAAATATCAAACGTGATCATTCAACCATATGTGTTGTGGAGGATGTCAGAGATATATCGGCAATGGAAAGAACAAAGGAATATAAAGGTGTTTATCATGTTCTTCACGGCACTATATCACCTCTGGAGGGAATAGGTCCTGATGAAATTAACATTAAGAACCTTATCACAAGACTTAATTCTGATGTATCTGAGGTCATATTAGCCACAAATCCAACTATTGAAGGTGAAGCAACAGCAGTATACATATCACGGCTCATAAAGCCAATGGGTATTAAAACAACACGTATAGCCCATGGAATTCCGGTGGGCGGTGATATAGAATATGCCGATGAAGTGACTCTCATGAGAGCCATGGAAGGCAGAAGAGAAATGTAAGTTATTAAAAGTTAATAATAGTGGCAGATAAGGCAGGAGCAAATTTAATATCACAATGCTCCTGCCTTTTTATAAACTGGTAAAGTTACCGGAAGTTTTTCAATATGGGGGTTGAAATGTTTAAAAAAGCATTGGTATCATACATTGTTATAGGGGTTATTGTTTTATATTTAATGGTTATTGCTTTAGGCTATACTAATGATTTGGAGACTAAAAGGATTGAATATCAAACATTACGGCTTAGCGGATGGAATTATGAATTAAATGAGGTGGAATCTAATAAAGTAAAATTTACTTACACCTTAACTCTTATTAATTATGACAGTAAGGATGATTTCATAAAATTAGTTAAACCGGACTTTAAAGAAGAGATAGTAAATATTATAGAATATGATGATTATATTGTAGTTAGTTAATAAAGAAATAAAACCTAATGAAGAAATGGGAATTAGTTGGGACATAATTGTAAATACTGCTGGATTAAAAAATGTAGATGTAAAAGAAATTCGGTCATATTTAACAAGTGTTACTGTCTCAGCCCGAAATCAAAATGCGTATTATACTTTTTACTCATACAATTAGGTAGATATAAATAATGGCAGGAGTGATTCTCTTCTGTGAAACCAAGGCTGTTTCCTGCCAAATTTGTGTAAATCAGGTTTCTACCCGATTAGTATTAATATGGAAATTATAGATATAGGTCCCAGCGCTCTTCAAAGATAACATCATTTGTCCATGATGTGTTTTTTATTGATTCAGTTAACTTAAACCCATAGGAAGCATATAGATGTCTTGCGGCTTCTAATATATTTACTGTCCAAAGAAGAATATGCTTATAACCTTTTTTATTGCTAAAATCAATTAAAGTTTTCATAAGTTTATGACCTAATCCAATACCGCGAAGTTCGGGCTCAACAAGAAACCAACGCAATTGAGCTGTATCATCACCTGCTTTGACCAGAGCTATAACCCCTGAAGTGTTTCCGTTAACTTCAACAATCCACATATTTTCTCTGTATTCATCATGATGCTCGTGAAATTTCAATACATATTTTTCAACATAATCACTGAATTCTTTTGAAAAATTATATTTAGCTTTATACAATTCCCTGTGTCGTGTTATTACATATTCAATATCCTTTTCTTCATATGTTCTTACAACAACTGAATTCATACAATTTCTCCCTATGCAAATAAATTTCTAACTCTTTTCTTTAGTCGTATCTAACCCTGGTGATAAAGTTTCAATTATAAAATGCATTGATTCAATAAGGTGTCCTTTGGCATCATCTGTTAGATTGCATATTAAACCCTCAATTTGGTTGACTGACTTCTCCTCAAGAATTGACAGCACCTTTTTACCCCTTGGTGTCAGATATAGAAGCAGAGCACGGCCATCATAAGAAGAACTTTTTCTTATAATCAACTCATCAGCCTCGAAACGATTTAAAATTCTGCTCATGTATCCGCGGTCAACATTCAATTTTTCAATCAGAGCATTGGCCGTACATTCTATGGTTTTATCAATTTCAAGAAGGATGCGAACTTCTGTCAAAGAATAAGGGCTATCAAGCAGGCTTTGATTCAATAGACCAAGAATATTTGTGTAAAATCGGTTAAAATTCCTGATTTCAGAGATAACAAAATTGTCATCTGTTCCCATAAAATCACTTCTCCAAATGTCATTTTTTTTTATTATAAACAATATAGTTGACAAAGTCAACTATATATTTCTGATTTTTGGTTGTATTTTAGGAGACAAGCTTGGTAAAAAAGGAGAAATTAGTGATTTAATGGATATTTTGGACAATGTAATTATTTATTGATATAATAATATAAATTCTGAATAACTTGAGAGGTAAAAAATTATGGAGGGCATAACAAATGAAAAGATAGCAGATATTTCATTTGATATAAGATTATTAGATAAATTAATGGACATTATTTTAATTATAGATAAGGAGGGCGGCATATTATATGCCAATAAAAGCGCCGTTAAAATCTATGGGTATACCTATAATGAGCTGATTAATATGGATTTTTTTAATCTTATTGAAAAAGATAATATTGATATTAAAGAATTACTGGAAAAGGATATATCATTAAATATTACCCATTACAGAAAAAATGGCAGCAAATTTAATGCAGGAATTAAACCAATATATAAAATTGAGGAATCAATTGTTATCAGTATAGAAAGAACCGATTATTGTTTATATGATATTTTTAGCAATAATACAATCCTCTCGAAATCATTAGATATTTTTGATGATGCAATAGTAGTTTTTTCAAGAGATTTTAGTATATTTCTTTGGAGTAAAGGTGCGGAGAAAAAGTTTGGATATAGTCTTGACGAAGTATTTGGCAAGGATGTAAGCGTATTAATTCCAAATGATAAGATTGAAGAATTTGAAAACAGATTCAGCATTGTGAAACAAGGGAATAATATACAATGTTATGAGACAAAAAGAAAAGATAAGAACGGCAAGATTTTAGATGTATCTATTTCTGTTTCACCGCTTTTTGACTGCAGTGAAAATTTTAATGGAGTATTTGCGGTATATAAAGATATTACAGGAGTGGTAGAGCTTACAGATAAGTTAAGAAAATCTGAAGAACGGCTTAGAAATGCACTGGAGGGTGGAAGATTCGGAGTATGGGATTGGAATGTTGAAACCAATGAATTCTATAACTCTCATCTAATGAATGAAATACTTGGTTATAGTAATAATGAAATAGGAAGTGCAAAAGAGGACATGCTCAGCAAGATTCACCCGGAGGACATTCCTAATTTAGAAGATAGAATAAACAGACATTTTAATGGCGAAGATTTTGTTGTTGAATTTCGTATGAAGTGTAAAAATGAAGTGTATAAGTGGCTAAGGTCAAAAGGAAGAGCAAGTGAATGGTCAGAAGATGGCAGACCCTTAAGAATGATTGGCACCCATGAAGATGTAACAGATAAAAAATTAATTGAAGAAGAATTAAAAAAAAGATACAAGCAATTAGAAAAACTTAAGGAAGAGGCAGAAAGTGCAAATAAAGCAAAGTCGCAATTTTTGGCGAATATGAGCCATGAGATACGTACACCAATGAATGGTATATTTGGAATGGTCCAACTATTAGGAGCAACTGATCTTAACCAGGAGCAGCATAAATATGTTGGGTTTTTAAACGAATCATTAAATAACCTTTCTGCCGTTATAGATGATATTTTAGATATATCAAAAATTGAATTAGGAAATATCACTTTAAATGAACAGCCTTTTGATTTGAAGAAAACTATAAGCAGCATATATAATAATCTATTAGTTACAGGAAATTCAAAAGGACTGGAAGTTAGTTATTATTTAGATCCGGCTATTGATTTTCAAATAGTTAGTGATGAATTAAAATTAAAACAAATATTAAACAATATAATTAACAATGCAGTTAAATTCACCGAAAAAGGATACATTTCTTTTAGGACTGGTATTTTAAGGCAAAGTGAAAAAAGTGTTCAGGTAGAATTTAGAATAAAAGATACAGGCATAGGAATAGATGATTATTTCAAGGATAAGCTTTTTCAAAACTTTAGCCAATGTGATACTTCAATAAATAAAAAATATAAAGGTACAGGATTAGGACTTTCAATTTCAAAACAATTAGCAGAATTACTTAACGGGAATATTATTTTTAAAAGTAAAAAAGGTGAAGGAAGTACTTTCATATTTACATGTGAATTCAAAAAGTACAACACAATTTCTAAAATATTACCTGAGCATTTTAATAACAATCAAAGTAACATCAATTATGCCAAAGAAAATCAACAAGTTACTATTCTATGTGTAGAAGATAATATTATAAACCAAGAGGTCATAGGGAGTATAATAAAAAGAAAAGGCTACAATTATTTGTCTGCTTACAACGGTAAAGAAGCTTTAAAACTTTTAGAAAACAATAATATCAGTTTAATATTGATGGACATACAAATGTCGGAACTGAATGGATATGAAACAACTGAAATAATAAGAAAGGAACTGGATAAGGAAGGCAGAGTTCCTATAATTGCCATTACTGCGTACGCCATGCGTGAAGACGAAGAAAAATGTCTAGCTGCAGGCATGAATGATTATATTTCAAAACCATTTCATTTAGACGAATTTTATAATGTTATAGAAAAGCACTTAAAATAGCAACGTTTACGAATAGTGCCAATAAGGACACAGTACTAAATATATAGTTACTGTGTCTTTTTATTAACTAATGTCTAAATAAGTCTAATAAAAAAGACATTTGTAAACTTGTATCAATTTAACACATATGGTATAATCAACCTGCCTAACAAACGTACGGTAGACAAGAAGGGACAAGTAAATGATTAATGAAACAAATGATAAAATAAGATATACTTCGTTCAAGTTTTTTTTGGAGAAAGGTTATGAATCAACGAATATAAGAGATATTTGCAAGGTAGTTGATATAAAGCCATCTTCTTTATATTTTTATTATAAATCAAAACAAGAATTATTTTTTAGTATTTATGAAGAGATATGGAATAAAAAAATAACGGTTATTAAGAAAATAAATGAATTAAATTCAAATAAATCTCCGGATACAAGGTTTGAACTTATGTACAAGCAGCTCATTGAATGCCATGCAAAAAACATTTTAAATGAAAAGTTTTTATTAAGATATCACATGTTCCCTGCTGAAGAGATAGCCATGATACTAAAGGACAGATATAAATTCTGGACATATGAGGAATATAAAATATTTGCTGATATAATTAATGAATGTATTGAAAAAGGCCTGCTTAATTCACAAAGAAATACAGATGATTATTTTCAGCATTTTAAAAGATTTATGCTGTACCAGCTAACTGATATGTTGATATATAATATCAAAAAGGATTCAAAAGATCAGGATGAAGCATGGGTGAATTTTTGGAACTATTTTATCTCCGGTTAATGAAATAGAAATGTTGTTAAGTAAGGATAAGGAATTTAGATATAACAATTGCTTAGGGATATAAATAAAAATTCAAGATGATATATTTACTTTAAGTTAATGAGCATTCAAAGAAAACGGGGGACTAGTAATAATTATTTTAGTTTCAGTAAAATAAATATATTATTTTTTAATTATAGAATACATTAACTAATATTATTATCGGAGGATATTTAATGAAAAAATTAAACATCAGGGGTATCAAGACAAAACTAGTTATTAGTTTTACTATCCTGATTTTAGCATCATCAATTACTTTAGGGGTTATTTCAATACAAAGGGCCAGCGACATTATAACAAAAGAAGCAGAAGTATCACTCGGGCTATTGGCTAAAGATGCTTCAAAGCTAACTGAAAGCAGAGTAGAAACACAGCAAAGAACACTTGATATGATTGCACTGATTCCAGATATTGATTCAATGGAATGGGAACTGCAAAAACCAATATTAGAAAAACAATTAGAAAAAACAAACTTTATTGATATTGCCGTAGTTTATCCTGATGGCAGCGCTTATTATACAAGCGGTTCGGTAAGCCAGTTGGGGGACAGAGATTATGTAAAAAAGGCATTGGCAGGGGAGCCTAATGTATCAGATTTAATTTTAAGCAGAGTGACTAATGAAATAGTACTAATGTATGCTACACCTATTGAGAAAAATGGAAAGATTGTAGGTGCATTAATTGGACGCAGAGACGGCAACGCTTTGAGCATGATAACTGATGATGCGGGATTCGGAAACAGCGGATATGGTTATATAATAAACAGCAGCGGAATTGTTGTCGCTCACCCGGACAGAGAAAAAGTAATAAACCAGTTTAATCCTATTGAGGAGTCAAAGAATAATGAAAGCTTAAAATCATCAGCAGATTTATTTGAAAAAATATTGGTGGAAAAAACGGGAGTGAGTGATTATTCTTTTGAAGGCAATAATTTATATGCAGGCTATGCGCCAATAGAAGGCAGTGAGTGGATATTCATTATAACGGCTAACCAAGATGAAGTTTTATCATCAATTCCGGAATTAGAGAATTCTATAATGAATGTTCTTTTAATTGTGCTTGCAATTAGCATTGTGATTGCGTATATAATTGGAAGTTCAATTACAAAACCTATTATACTGGCAGTGCAGCATTCTAAAAAAATAGCGAGTCTTGATTTAACAGAAGATGTACCTGGTAAGTTTCTTAAGAGGAAAGACGAAATTGGTGATTTGGCACAAGCTCTGCAAATAATTATGGATAGTCTTAAAGATACTATTAAAGAAATCATCAATACCTCATCACAGGTTCTTGCTGCTTCAGAGGAGATGTCTGCAGCGTCACAGCAATCAGCAGCTGCTGCAACAGAAATATCGCAAACAATTGAAGAAATAGCGAAAGGGGCTTTGGACCAGGCAGAAAGTACACAAGAAGGCTCCCTCAATGCAAATGAGTTGGGGAGAACTATTGAAGAAGATCAGCTATATATGAAGAATTTAAATATTCAATCAGAAAAAGTAACAAAAGTTGTTCAAGAGGGATTAGTTGAAATTGAAAACTTATATAAAATAACTGAAGAAAGCAATCAAGCAACAAATGAAGTAAAGAATGTCATAGTGCTTACAAATGATAGTTCGTTAAAGATCGGACAAGCAAGCAGTGTTATTTCATCTATAGCACAACAAACGAATCTATTGGCATTAAATGCTGCAATTGAAGCAGCAAGAGCCGGAGGTGCAGGAAAGGGATTTGCGGTAGTTGCAGAAGAAATCAAAACCCTGGCACTTCAGTCATCTGCTTCTACAAAAGAAATTGATGAAATAGTAAACGAGTTACAATTAAATTCTCAAAGCGCTGTTAAAACAATGGAAAGAGTATCGGTTATAGCAGACGAGCAGACAAAAAGTGTAATAAGAAGTAAAGACAAATACCAACTAATAGATGCATCCATGAAAGAAACAGGGGATACCGTAAATCAGCTAAACATAGCAGGAGAACAAATGGATAAAATGAAGGATCAAATATTATTCAGCATGGAAAGTCTTTCTGCAATCGCTGAAGAAAACTCCGCTGCTACTCAAGAGGCAACGGCATCAATAGAAGAACAGGCTGCTTCTGCAGAGGAAATCTCTGCTACAAGTGAAGGGCTAGCTGACTTGGCACAAAACTTACAGACACTGATTTTAAAATTTAAGATTTAATCAAATTCTGTAAAGAGTTAAAAATTAGGGCCTGATTCAAAGATTGTAAACCTCTAAACTGATGTAAGATACTCAGTTTGGAGGTTAGCCATTATTTATATAATAAAATAACTTTTATGTTACGCTAAAACAAAACGGTCGTAAGCAATTCTTCTTCCAGTACTTGTTTTAAAATTCTGATCAATACATTTTTTTATTTCCTGCTGCTGTTTATGGATATCCATAACTGTTAAATTTTCTAATAAATCCGCTTCCCATTGTATTTGAAAATCAATTTTATCAATTTTAGAAGGTGTGTGGTGATTACCTATTATAAAGCATATCCTATCAATATCTTTATCATATCCTACCTTTTGCAATATCTCTCGAGCTACGGCAGGCCCTTCTATTTCCTGGTAAGCTCCATCTATTGAACCGTACTTTTTTTGTGCTTCAACAGCACCAATATCATGTAGTATGGCCACAATTGTAATCAGTTCTTTTTCTTCTTTAATATTTTCACCTTTCATTATATCTTCTGCATTTTGCAATACCTTAAGAGTGTGCTCAATTCCAAAAGGAATTTCCTTAAAAATTTCTTTCATTTCTTCAATAATTTTTTCTTTAAACATAGATTTCCTCCGTAATTCTGGTGAACAGTGTTTTAATGTATTAAATTGATTATATAATAATAAAATATAAATTTGTACCAAGAATTATTAATAATTTGAAACAAGATATAAATTCTTATAGTTTTCCTCCGTTTCGTATCTAATAAATTGGTAGAAAGTTACATGCAATTATGCTATGATATATAGTACAAAGAAAAAGTTATGGTCAGATGGTAAAAATGAGGATAGTAATAATTGACTCAAAGAAACAGCTTTGTTTAAAGAAATTATAAAACTTTCATCTGGCTATTGCTTAAGAGAATTGAAAATACATGTAAATTTATTTTGCAAGTCTCAAGGCAAACGTATGCAGTTAGATATCAAACATTTATTATGGGGGAAATATGCATAACAAACGGAAACTGTTTTGTGAGATATCACCTTTAACTTATAAAATATCAGTAATGAGATGTCAAACAATGCGACATATAAAGAATTTATTTACCAGAAACATTGCAACTGTTAAAACCGATAATTTATTGCCCTGTGTAATATATAAGCAAAGCTCGCTTATAAGAAGAAAATTGGGGAATGTAGACCTGATTCTTCAAAACAATAAGGCTGTAAATCTGAGCTTGGCTGCCCCAAAGATATCTGGGATCATTATAAAACCGGGTGAGATATTTTCCTTTTGGAAGCTTGTAGGACCCTGTTCGGTTAAAAAAGGTTACAAGGAAGGCCTTATGATAAGCAGCGGTGAAACAACAAAGGGTATTGGGGGAGGAATGTGTCAGTTTACTAATTTAATTCATTGGATGGTACTGCATACACCCATGGAGATTATTGAACATCATCACCATGACGGTATGGACTTGTTTCCCGACTATGGAAGGCAAGTTCCTTTTGGAACAGGTACCTCTATAGTCTATAATTACCTTGATTACCGGTTCAAGAATACAACAGATATGACATTTCAACTGATAACATATACAACGAAAGATTATTTAAACGGGGAAATACGAGCTGATAAGCTTTTTGACTGCAAATATCATATAAAGGCTGAGGATGAGTTTTTTTCCAGAGAGAATAATCAGGTCTACAGAAATGGAAAGATATTCAGACATTGTATTGATTTAAAAACCGGAAGTTTAATATCCAGGGAACTTATAAAAACCAATCATGCAAAGGTAATGTATGATGTGAGCAATATAAGGATAATCGACGGTGAAAAATCAGAAGCAGCCAACATTTGAGACGTAAATGGAATGTTGGCAGTATTGCATGCAGGATGAAAAAGCAGTATATTTAAGATGAAGATTAATATGAATATAAAATTCAATAATAAAAATATATGATTCGGAGGAACGAAATGAAAGTACTAGTATTGACAGGCAGCCCCCATTTACATGGAACTACGGCGTTTTTAGCCGATGAATTTTGCATTGGTGCTAAAGAAGCCGATAATGAAATAATTCGTTTTGACACATCAAAATTAAATATTCATCCGTGTACAGGCTGTAACTATTGCCGGAAAAATGACAGAAAGTGTGTATTTGATGATGAGATGTCACAAATTTATCCGCATCTGTTGACAGCGGAAGCAGTGGTTTTGGTAACACCGCTTTATTATTTCGGAATGACTGCACAATTAAAGAGTGCAATTGATCGGTTTTATTCTGTCAATGAATTACTGAGGGAGAAACCAAAAAAACTTTTTTTGATTGCTGCAGGAGCTGACGGAGACAGTTGGGTAATGGATGCTCTGGAATCTCATTATAAGTCAATATGTCGATACCTTCGCTGGCAGGAGGGCGGAACGGTGCTGGCCTTTGGAGCAGCTACCAGAAAAGATGCTGAAAACAGCGAATATAAAACAATGGCAAGAGCTTTGGGAAAAGAATTGCAGCAAGAATTATAATTTATTCCTGAGAGGAATTGAGTATGAATAAAGATACTTTTTATAAGCTAAAGGAAAATTTCAAAAATAGAAATATCGATGCAGAGTATTTTGAAACTTTAGAGGATATTAAATTATACATATTAAGCCTTGTACCGCCGAATTGCAAGGTTGGAATTGGTCATTCCGCAACTCTTCAGGAAATGAATATTACCAACCTGCTGATAGAAAGAGGAAATACGGTATATGATAAAGAGCTTGCAGAAAGTAAAGAGGAAGCTAAAGTAATTAAAAAGAAGGCTCTTCTCACAGATTGGTATATTACAGGTTCAAATGCTGTAACAGTTGATGGGCGTATTATTAATGTTGACCATAGCGGCAACAGAGTAGCGGCAATTACTTTTGGACCTGACAATGTAATTATTGTTGCAGGAATAAACAAAGTAGCAGATACGGTGGAAGAAGGTATCAAAAGAGTTAAGAATATAGCATGCCCTTTAAATGCAAAATGTGCAGGATACAACCCGCCGTGTGTGGAATTAAATAAATGTGTTGACTGTGTATCAGATGAAAGAGTGTGCAATGTGTTATCTATAATAGAAGGCCAATCTGATAGAAACAGAATTAAGCTGTGTATAGTTAATGAAGAATATGGACTTTAACATTATTAATTCAATTTTAGAGCTGGAAGAAAATTTAATATAGAAAACGACAGGTTAATAGAATTTGCTGATTTTATGTTAAAAGAAATAAAGCTTTTACAATAGGTAAAGAAAGGTGAGGAGAAAATACTTAAAAGGAGAAACTTTTTAAAATGATTTCAAAAGAAAAACTGATAAAGGTACTTATAAATGGCAGATATGAATGTTATGTCAAAAAAAGCCCTTTGTATAATCCATATGCAAAATCTGACATATATGATTGGAGTTTTAAACTTGAGACAGATGATTTGATATTTACAGATGCATATAGAGGCTTTAATCCATACAGCGGTGTGGAATATGTTTATGAAAAAGATAGTAGTATTCCTATTTGGTCTTGTGATTATGTGGGATATGTAAATCAGAATACTGATATTTCAGCAGAAGAAATTTACAGATTTCTAAAGGAAGCAAGAGGAAAGCACATAATGAATTGTGAAGATAATTTATTTTCAAATTATAAGTATGAAAATAATAAGCTTAAGTATGAAACGTTTTTTCAAGGCGATATATATGCATTATTTCAAAAAGAAAGTTTTTATTATGGAGATTTATTGGTAGCTCAGCAAATAGCAGCAGGCAGATTAAAACAATTTTATGAATAATCTTTTTATTAAGAAATCTTAAGAAGGGGGTATGGAGATATGGCAGTTGATGCAGTAAAGTTGAATGAATATTTAAGAAAGTGGCAAAAAGTTTTGAGGCTTCAGGATTGGGACATACTATACAGAATAATAGATGTTGAATGGAGAAAATCCGGCGATATAAAAATTGATGCAGACAATAAAATGGCTATGGTTTTGATTAATAATAATGCGGTTGTAAGTAACCTTGAGGAAATTATAATACATGAATTACTTCATTTAAAGCTGTGGGGGCTGGATCAAATGATTGAAGGTTATGTAAATATGGTATTCGGCTTGGACAGTAATGATTGCAAAAGGGACTTTGCAATGGACGTGTTTTTCAAAGAACTTGAAAGTACGGTGGAAGATTTAACAAAAGGCTATTTAGAATCTAGCGGTGGAGATAAACCTTGTACAAGAAGACTTGAAAAAATGATAAAAGAAGAAATTGAGAAATAAGTGGTGGTACGTGTTATTCCAGAAATAAAAATAAAAGATAATGAGGAAGGTAAAAAGATATGAGACGAAAAGATAGAGAAATGAGCAGGGAATTTGGAATTGAAGTCATAGACAGGGCAGATTACGGTGTAGTTTCTATGATTGATGAAAATAATGAACCTTATGGAATCCCTCTTTCCATAGTCAGAGATGAAAATAGTTTATATTTTCATTCAGCATTAGATGGTAAAAAAGTAAAAATATTTGAGAAAAGCTCTGTTGTAAGTGTAGTTTTTGTAGGACAAGTTAACGTTCCTGATATTTTTTCTAAAGAAGAATTAACTGAAATGGAAAATGATAAGTCCAAGGTAGGAGAACTTATCAGTAAGGTTTTTACAACGGAATATGAATCAGCTGTTGCAAAAGGAAAAATAAAATTAGTGGAGGATGAAGAAGAAAAATTAAAAGCTATAAAACTTATATGCCAAAAATACACTCCGACAAAAATGGGCTGCTTTAATTTGGCAATTGAATCAGGATTACAAATGTTTAACATATATAAAATTGAAATAGACGAAATTAAAGCCAAAAGAAAAAAGTATGATATAAATGGTGAAGAAATGAAATGGGGAAGAATGGAGTAAATTTATTCTGGGGAAGCATCTGGTGAAAGATTCGTCCCCAAAATTATAATATTTGTGAAATGTATCAGTAATATTAGGAAGCAGTAAAATTGGTTTTTTAATATAGAATGTTAAATAATTGATAAAGTCAGGAATGGATTTTTGAAAAATGTCCATTCTTTTTTTATTATTTCTATTGAAATTATAATAAAATTCTACATTTACTAAATAATTATAAAACTGCTATATGATAACGTTTAAACATTAATAAATAAATCACAAAATTTTTAAAAGTGTGCACTTTACACTACCGTATTCTATTCAAAAAGTACTATCCTTTAATCAATGATAAGGAGGTATTTTTTATGATTTCTAATGAAAGTAAATTACAAGAAGTTTTAAAAAGCCGTGGAATCGATATGGCTGATGTAAACAATCTTTTGGAATCTGATATACAGGAACCAAAAGAAAGCTCTAAAAAATTAATGGAAACTTATTACACATTAAAAGTTACCGCTGATATGGAAGCACCATACTGGTACAACAGAGTTTGGTGGGAAAATGACGGTGAAGTAACAATAGTAAGAAGAGCAAAGGCTATGGCTGCTGCTTTATCACATATGACTCCAACTATTCAGCCGTATGAAAAAATAGTTATGAATAAAACAAAAAATGTCAGAGGAGGATTCCCATTTCCATGGACTACAGCAAGTTTCTTTAATGCCCAGGCTGCAGCTTTAATGGCAGAAGTAGACGCCCCGGCTGAAAGTGAAGCAGATGCTGTAAGTATAGTAGGTGCAGGAGGCGGAAATGTTACTCAAAGCTATGGCGAAGTTATTTCAATAGCTAAAAAGTTCGGTATGAGAAAAGAAGAAATTCCTGCGTTAGTTAAGGTTTCAAAACCTTGGGAAGGCATATCTGTAGAGGAATTAAGTGATAAATTTGCTAAAATGCTTCCGGGATATGACCAATACAGAGATTTGATGGACAGCGTTGTGTGTATGTTTGATTCATTTGCAATAGCACAGGGACGTGAAGTATCTAACTATTACCTTCCGCTGGAATATGGTTTTGACAGGATTATAGAATTATGTGACGAAAAAATTGCTGAATTAATGGGAGAAGCTGGAGATGACGGTATTTTAGGCATGGACAGAGGCTATTACTATGCAGCAATGAAAGAAATCACAAAGGGCTTGAGCGCTTGGTGTGAAAACTATTCAAAACAAGCAGCATATTTAGCATCTGTTGAAGCAGACTCTGAATTAAAAGCAAACTATGAAAAGGTTTCAGAAGTAATGCATAATGTGGCTCACAAAAAACCATCTAATTTCTGGGAGGCTATTCAATTAACATTCTGCTGCCATTTAGGTGTTACTAACGAAGATGCTATGTCAGGATTATCAATAGGGAGACTTGGTCAGGTATTGCAGCCATTCTATGAAAAAGATATTCAAGAAGGCGTCATGGTTGATGAAGAAATAATTGAAATTCTCGAATTATACAGGATTAAAATAACTTGCATCGAATGCTTTGCATCTGCAGGCGTATCAGGGGGAGTTCTTTCAGGAAATACATTCAACAACCTTTCTATGGGAGGCCTTAATTCAGAAGGTCTTACGGCAGTAACTCCTTTGGAATACTTGATAGTTGAAGCGGGTATGAGAAACAGAACTCCTCAGCCTACATTAAGTGTATTGTATGATGAAAAAACACCTGAAGATTTCTTGATGAAATGTGCGGCATGTACAAAACTAGGACTTGGTTATCCCGCTTGGATGAACAATCAAGGCGGAATAAACTACATGTTAAATCAATATGGTGCTGAAGGAATGAACCTTCAAGATGCGAGAGCCTGGTGCCTTGGCGGATGTCTTGAATCTTCACCGGGATGCTTTCAGCCATTACATTACAATGGGAAGACATACATGATTCCTGGAGGTGCATCACCAACATGCGGCACCGGCGTTCACTTCCTGGCAATGCCAAAGATTCTCGAGCTTGTGTTGACTAATGGTTTAGACAAAAGAACAGGGAAACGCGTTTATCCTGCACATAACAGAAAACTTGATTCATTTGAAGTGGTTTATGACCAATGGAAGAAATACATGGAGCTTTCTGTTGAAATATTAAACAAAGTTAATAATCTTCAGATGGATATATGGAGAAAACATGTGATGCCTGTTGTTAACTCCTTATTAAAACCGGATTGCTTCAGGAAAGGTCAGCATCTTGGAACGATGGGGGCAAGATACAATGCAAGCATTAATGTTGAATCATGCGGAACTATTACGTTGATTAACTCATTGGCTTCTATTAAGAAAAATGTATATGATGACAAGAAATACACTGTAGAAGAAATGACAGATGCAGTAATTAACAATTTTGGATTTAAAACAGCTTATGAAACTGGTGTGTTCTCACCGGATTTCAGAGAAAATACAGAAAACAGCACTAAATATGAACAGATATTTGCAGATTGTGTTCATGCTCCTAAATATGGCAATGCAGACAGTTATGTTGACAGCATTCTAAAGGACTATGAGTACTACATGTATGATATGGTCCACAGCTACCATTCATATTATGGCAAACCTCTTTACTTATGCCAGATTTCAGTATCAACGCATGGCCCACAAGGTTTTATAACATTGGCAACAGCGGATGGAAGGCTTGCAGGAACAACATATTCTGACGGATCGTTATCTGCTGCGCCCGGCACAGATAAAAATGGACTTTATGCATTATTTGAATCTGCAACTTGTTACGACCATGGCATACATCAGAATTCACAGATGAACTTGAAGCTTCATCCAACATCAGTTAAAGGCTTAAACGGAACAAGAAAGCTTCTGGATGTAATTCGTGCCTATATGAGAAAAGGCGGATTCCATGTTCAGTTTAATGTTGTGGATTCAAAAACATTGAGATCTGCCCAACACACTCCGGATAAATACAGAGACTTGATGGTTCGTGTTGCAGGATTTACTCAATACTGGTGTGAAATTGGCAAACCGATACAGGATGAAGTAATCTTCAGAACTGAGTATGATGAGGTTTAAAATTAAAAAATAAGGAGGCAATAACAATGAAACATTTTGATTGCAAAAATTATATAAATTTAGACTGTGAAAAAGGAATGTGTGCATTGGACAAATGTTTGGTCCCCATTGACGGTGAGGGAAGCGAGGCATGTCCAAGATTTGTTCAGGCTGAAAAATGCGGGAGCTGCAAAAACTTTCATAATCCTGACAAATATGGAATCGGAACATGCAAGGGATTAGAAAAAGAAAACTGGGCGTACGCCATATGTGGAGCTTTCGGTTGTTCAGGATATGAAAAATAATGATTACCAGGATAGTGTTATGAGTAGAGAAGATTTAAAATCAGACGCTGTTCGTTTTGGTCACAAACAAAAAGAGCTTTGTCAAAATAAATTAAACAAAGGTTTAATATTTGATATACAGAGTTATTCAGTACATGATGGACCGGGCTGCAGAACCAATGTATTTTTCGTAGGCTGTCCAATGCAGTGCAAATGGTGCGCTAATCCTGAAAGCTGGATTAAAAAGAAACATATAATGTTTGCTGAAAAGGTATGTAAATGGGAAAAAGGATGCAGAGCATGTAAAAGTGTATGCCCCAACGATTCAATTAAATTTGATAGAAATGGCAAACCAGACATTGACTGGAGCATATGCATTAAATGCGAGACATTTGAATGTGTTGATATATGTCCGAACAATTCGTTTAAGCAATGTGTCCGTGAACTTTCGGTTGATGAACTTATTCAAATTTTAAGAAGAGATTTCAACAACTGGGGTTCTGAAGGCGGTGTTACATTTACAGGAGGAGATCCTCTAATGCAGCATGAATATCTCATCGAAGTGTTGAAAAAATGTAAAAACCTTCACATTCATACTGCAATAGAAACAGAAGCATATATAAACGAAGAAGTATTTTTGAATGTTATGAAGTACATTAATTTTGCATTTATCGATGTAAAACATATGAATAGAGAAAAACATAAAGAAGGAACCGGAGTTTACAACGATTTAGTATTATCTAATATTGAAGCTTTGAAGAAATCCGGCTGGAATGGAAGACTGGTGTTAAGACAACCTACAATATCAGGGTATAATGACAGCGACGAAAATGCATACAAGCTGATTGGATTTATGAATAAGAATTCATTGTATGAAATTAATCTTCTGAAATTCCATAGATTGGGATTAACTAAATGGGAGCAGCTGGGAAAGAAATATGAATACAGCGACCATGGGGATATGAATGACGAAAGAATGGAGCAGCTGCAGAAATTGTATTTAGATAACAATATAGCTTGTTATATAGGTGATAATACTCCATTTTAGTGCTTAATCAGAAAGCTGGAGAATGAGGGCTATCTCACTCCAGCTTTACTTATTTGATAATAAATTTGAAATTTAATATGGAGGAAATTTATGAAAACAATAAAAAAGGTATTTATCTATGTTTTGGGATTTTTTATTTTAGCAATAGGAATAAACATTTCTAAGCGAGCAGGGCTGGGAATTTCACCGGTTAGTTCAATACCGTATGCATGTGAACTTGTTTGGGGAATAGAACTGGGTAAGGCAACTTATTTGGTATACATGGGCTTAATGGCATTGCAGATTATATTATTGAGAAAAAATTACAAAGTAAGAAGTTTGCTGCAGATTATTGCTACCTTTATATTAGGAACATTTATTACATATACAAGCACAAAATATTTGTTATTTTGGCTGCCTGTTCCGTCTAACTATTTCATTCAGCTTGTATACCTGTTCATAAGCATCGTAGTAATTGGTGTTGGTGTTTCACTGTTCCTGATTCCAAATATTATGCCTCTGCCTGCAGAGGGCCTTGCTCAGGCAATTGTTGAAGTAAGCAAGGGAAAAGTGAAGTTTGGAAATGCGAAGATTATGGTTGATAGCGGTATGGTGTCAATATCAGCAATACTTTCCATAATATTTTTAGGAGGCCTTCAGACTGTGAGAGAAGGTACAATATTAGCAGCAATACTTGTAGGGAAGGTCGTTGGATTTATTTTAAAACATTATAAGCAGAGAGTTACTGACTGGTTTGAAAAAAGTGAGGATAAAGAAATAAATACAGAAGAAACAGTTGCTTAAATGCAGCTGTTTCATTCGTAAGAAATTTTATTTATATAATATTTTTTAAAATTATAATGAGGGATTCGATATGTTAGTTGAAAATGTTCATATTTATAAATATATAAAAGATTACATAAATGAAATTCCGGTTGTCAATGTCAAAAAAGGACAATTTATATCTAAAGCTTATGATAGAGATGATCAAATATATTACATAATAGAAGGTCAGGTAAAAGTGGAATCCATATCAAGCTGCGGAAAGAAAATACTTGTGGATACCATTTCTGAAAACGAATTTGCCGGTCAAATAAGTTACCTGAGAAAATCAAATCTTTATTGCAACTCAATAGCTGTAACAGAAGTGAAACTTTTAAGCATTAAGCATGAAATGATGAATTTATTGATGAAAAACAGCGAATTTTCAGCAGCATTTTATTATAAAACAAGCAGCAGAGTATATCAGATGTATAAAAAGATGCTTATGAATAATTTATTCAGTCAGTGTGAACTTGTAGCTTATTATATTTTAAACCAATCTCATATGGGTAAATTCATATATAAAAGCATTTATGATATGTGTGAGAATTTAAATATAAGCAGAAGAAACTTGTATAACATTTTAAACAATTTAGAAATGCTGGAAATTATAGAAAAAGAACAAAACGGCGTATTTACAATAAAGAATGTAAATTATTTAAGAGACAATTCTTTTAATGTAAAAATGTTTATAGAAAATCAATTTTAAATATGAAAAAAGTAAATATAGATAGTAATCTCATGTAGCCATTAAGCACATTAGCTTGATAATTTTTTTAAAAATTAGTATAATTGCTTAGTAAATCTTAGGTCTAAGAGGTTATGCAATGTTGTTGGAAGATTCTCATATATATCCTTATATTAAAGAATATTTAGAAGAAATACCTGTTATAAAGGCTTCAAAGGGTGAAATTATATCAAAGGCTGAAAATACAGATAAACAAATATATTATATTTTATTAGGTACAGTTAAAATAGAATGTATATCAACATATGGAAAAAAAGTACTTGTTGATATTATATCTGAAAATGAGTTTGCCGGACAGATAAGTTATATGAGAAAGTTTAATTTTTACAGCGATTGTATCGCAGAAACCGATGTTGAACTTTTATTCATAAGCAATGAGATTATGAGTGTCTTAATGAAAGGCTATGAGTTCTCAACATTTTTTTACTTTAAAACAAGCAGCAGAGTTTATCAGATGTATAAGAAAATGCTTATGAATAACTTGTTCAATCAAAATGAACTTGTCTCATATTATATAGTAAACCAATCTAATGAAGATAAATTTATTTATAAAAGTATTTATGATATGTGTGAAAAGTTAAATATAAGCAGAAGAAGCTTGTATAATATTTTAAATAACCTCGAAAAAAATGATGTTATCGAAAAGGAACAAAACGGTATTTTTTTAATAAGAGATATTGATTATTTAATAAAAGATTCTTGTAAAGTAAAAGCGTTTTTAGAAAATGAATATTAATATATCCTAAATTAGTATGTTAAACCTTAAAAGCTTAACATAATTTAGCTTCAAACAAACTGTTTGAAGCGTTTATTTTATTGCAGAATTAGTGCCTCTGGGGCTAACTCTAAAGTTTTAAAATTTCAATCAACATTATACTATATTGTCCTAACAAGGTAATTGTGATAAACTAGTTTTTGACTTTGAGGACAGAGCTTAAATTCAAGCTCTGTCCTCAGAAATAAAAAAATCTGACATTTTACGTTTCGTATACAATTCTAATAAAGCGTTTTTTACCGATTTTCAACACATCACCATCTGTAAGGACAACATCAGTATCTTTAAGTTTCTGCTGATTGATTTGTACACCATTTTGCTGAACCATTCGGCGAAACTCTCCGTTACTTTTTATAAATTCTTTCTCCACAAGCATCGGAATAATTTCAACCAAACAGCTATGAGCTTTTACTGTAAGCTCTGGTATCTGATCAGGAATAGCCTTTTTGCTGAAGGCTATATCATAGTATTCCTTTGCTTGAATAACTTCCTGTTCTGTATGGTACAGGCGAGTAATAATCTCTGCTAAGGAATATTTAACGTCCCGGGGGTTTTTACCTTCAGCCAGCTCCTGGCTGATAGTTTTGATACGATCCGGATGCTCATCAGTTGCCAGTTCAAAGTATTTAATAATCAACTCATCAGGAATTTCCATGACTTTTTTGAACATAAATTCGGCGGACTCATAGATACCGATATAATTTCCAAGACTTTTGCTCATTTTTTCTACGCCATCTAGTCCCTCCAACAATGGCATGAAAATAGCCACCTGCTGAGGTTGGTTCATAGCTTTCTGCAATGTTCGCCCCATCAGAATATTGAAGGTCTGATCCGTGCCTCCCAACTCAATGTCTGCTTTCAATGCTATGGAATCATAGGCCTGCATCAGGGGATAAAAGAACTCATGAATTCCTATAGGCGTGTTATTATTAAAGCGGTTCTGGAAATCATCTCTTTCCAACATTCTGGCAACCGTAGTTGTGGCGGCTAACCTGAGAACATCCTCAAAATTTAGCTTGCTCAGCCATTCGCTGTTGTATCGGACAGTGGTTTTTTCCTTATCCAGCACTTTGAATATTTGCTCAAAATACGTCCGGGCATTCTCCTTAACCTGCTCATCAGTCAGAGCATTGCGTCCCTTTGATTTTCCCGATGGATCACCGATTTTTCCGGTAAAGTCACCGATGATAATTACTGCTTCGTGCCCTAGATCCTGCATCTGTTTAATTTTGCGCAGCACCACCGCGTGACCAAGATGAATATCCGGTGCGCTTGGGTCAAGGCCCAGTTTAATAATCAAAGGACGATTGTTTTTGATGGATTCACATAGTTTGTTTCGAAGTTCATCTTCATTTACAAGCATACTTACACCTTTTGCGATAATTCGCAGTTGTTCCTCGACAGTCTTCATTTTTCCCTCTCCTCTAATATTGAATATTCATTTAATATAAGCAAAGTCTATAAGATGGGGAAATAAAAAGCCCCCGTCCTTCTGGAATGAAGGACGAGAGCCAATTCTCGTGTTACCACCTTGCGTTTACGGACAATTCACACTGACCGCCTCATCAAGTACGCCATGATACATGGTTATACCCTGAGCACTATAACGTGTGCGAGAAAACGTCACAGCCTACTAAAAAACGTTCGGTGTGAAGCTCAAAGAGGTATTCATAACCAGTCTGCCACGCGCCTCTCATCATCCGGCAGCTTTCTGTGTGCGGTGCAGGTTATTACTTTTTCTTATCATAGCTTTTCGACTTTTAATCTTATATTACGGAATGCGGATATTTCCGCAAGTCTTCGTTATGCAGATATTAAATAATTATAAAAATTATAAACTGATAAAATATCATTGTCAAGCAAATAACGCTTACAAAGGTAACTTTTTTTGTCTGTGAAGCTGGTAAAATAATTATTGGTTTATGAGGATAGTTCCATATTGTGCCAAACAGAGTCTCTGTGATATAATAAAACAATTTTAATATTAAAATTACAAAAAGTATATATTAGCCTTTTGATTAATATTTATATTTAAAATAAACAGCAACAAAATAATATCAGATATTTAAGTAATTATAATGACTAGTATATCAGGAGGAATATGAATTGACACCAGCATTAATTGTAATAGACATGCAGCAATATTTTTTTAGAACGGAAGAAAGAAGAATAGGATTGCCAAAATTAATATCTTCAATAAATGAACTGATAGAATATGTGGAACTTACCAACATTCCAATATATCAGGTTGTTACACAACATAGGGAAGACAAGTCCACATGGAATTTAGTAATGAAAAAATATAATTTTAAAGCACTAATTGAAGGAAGTAAAGAAGCGGAAATTCTACCTGAAATAAAGGTGAATGATAATCAAATTAAATTAGTAAAGACAAGGCAGAGCACGTTTATCAGAACAAACTTTGAAAATGATTTAAGAAACAGAGGAATTGACACGTTGATATTATGTGGAGTGTTTACCCATGGATGTGTGGGAAGGACAGCGGTGGATGCTTACGAGAGAGACTTTAATGTTATAGTATCTAGAGATGCTTCATTTAGTCATATTAAAAAACAAGAAGAAGTAATGTTTGAAGTTATTGAGAATGAACAAGAACAGTTAATACTAAATAATGAAGAAATAAAGAGGTTTCTGCAGCAGCATATAAGAAATTAGTAATTCAGATTTAAAATGAGGAGAAAAAGGAAATGCTAAATAACCAAGGTTTTGATTTATGGGCTAATGATTATGATAGGACTGTAAATATTAGTGAAGAAAACAATGAATACCCGTTTGCAGGCTATAAGGATGTATTAAACTATATCTATAACCAAGCAAAAGAACAGATTGGTTCCAATATTTTAGACATTGGGTTTGGTACAGGCATATTAACAAATCAACTATATAATTATGGGTATAATATTACAGGTATCGATTTCTCGAGTAATATGATAGATATAGCAAAAAAGAAAATGCCTGATGCGTTATTAATAAATTGGGACTTTGCAAAGGGCTTACCAGAGAAGATTAGAAGTTGTAAATTCGATTATATAATCAGTACATATGCAATACATCATTTAACAGATGAGGAAAAAATAAAATTTATAAAATCTCTGGCAAATTTGTTAAATACAAATGGGAAAATTTTAATAGGAGACATTTCTTTTGAAACAAGAAAAGAGTTAGAAGAATGTAATAATATATATAAAGAAATTTGGGACAACGATGAGATTTATTTTACGGCAGATGAAATTAAGAATGCTCTTAATGATACGTGTTATTGTACATATATTAAAATATCACATTGCGCAGGTGTATTGACAGTTACAAATAATTAATTATAAAGGGCGGTATAAAATGCTGGAAGTTAAATTTTATGATAATATAGATGATAATTTATTAAAATTTGCGGTAATTGTTGCAAAACATAGTGGAAAGTGGGTGTTTTGCAAACATAAGGACAGAGATACCTATGAGGTAGCAGGCGGACATAGGGAAGATAATGAAAAGATTATAGATACTGCAAAGAGAGAATTGTATGAAGAAACCGGAGCCGGTGAATTTGATTTGGTACCGGTATGTGTTTATTCCGTAACCGGAAAAACCAGATTAATAGACAACAGTGCAGAAACATTTGGTATGCTGTATTATGCTGACATCAAATCGTTAAAGAGCCTTCCGGAATCGGAAATGGAAGGCGTGTATTTATTTGAAGAATTACCTTTAAATTTGACATACCCTCTTATTCAGCCCTTATTAATAAAAAAGGTTGAAGAACAGATACTTAATACTAAAGAGATAAAGATCATATCTATAAGAGAAAATCCGGAATACAAAGACATATCAATTAAATACATACAAGGCATATGGGCAAACGAAAAAAGTATGAAAGTTTATGAGGATTGCATTACAAATTGTATTACAACATCAAGTCCATTGCCGCAATGGTATTTGTTAATGGATGAAAACAAAGTAATTGGCTGCGCCGGACTCATAACAAACGATTTTATAAGCAGAATGGATTTATATCCATGGGTTAGTTCCTTATATATCGAAAAGGAATATAGAGGTAATGATTACGGAAATATACTGTTGGAACAGGCGAAAAAAGATGCAAAGAAAAACGGATTTTCTAACTTATGCCTATGTACCGACCATATAGGATTTTATGAGCATTATGGGTTTGAATATATCGGTACAGGCTATCACCCATGGGGAGAAAGTTCACGTATATATTGTATAAGCTTATAAGCAGGTGAATTGGAAATAAATAATTTTTAATTTTAATTTTAGAAAAGATTTATAAAGCAGCATTAGATAATCAATAGAGAAAAACTGAAAGGAAGACTTAAAAAAGGAGATATTAATAATTATGAAAGATATATATGATGAATGTCCAATATATGAAAATAATATGATTACATTAAGACAAACTAATATGGATGATGCACAAGAACTGCTAAAATGCTACTCTGATGAAAAAGCTGTGCCATTTTTCAACTCAGATAATTGCCACGGAGATGATTTTCACTATACAACAATAGAAAAAATGAAGCAAGCAATTGAATTTTGGGATTTCTCATATAAAAACAAATACTTTGTAAGATGGACGGTAATATTTGATAATAATATAATTGGCACAGTTGAAGTGTTCCATAGAATTGCAGATGATGAATTCAATCATTATGGAATAATGCGGATTGACTTGCAGAGTAAGTATGAAACTAAATTGGTCTTAGATGAAATACTAAAAATTTCAAATGAAAACTTCTATGATGCCTTTAATGTAGCTGCCATTCTTACAAAGGCAATACCGTATGCTATAGAAAGAATTGATTCTTTAACACACAATGGATTCAAGCCAATTAACGGAAAACTTATGACATATGATAATTATTTTGTTTGCTATAATGTAAAGTAATAATTGTTACAAAATAAAATATTTATAATGACTGAATATGATATTACTAAGAGAGAAAATTATAATAAAACTGAATTAATTAAAATAGCAAGTAAAGTCTTTAGATAATGAATGTTATGTAAAAACTTTAAGAATGGGGGAATAATAATGAATGAAAGCAATCGTATCGAATTAAAAAGGGAATTAAATGACAGCTTAGAAAAAGAAGTTGTAGGTTTTCTAAATTATAATGAGGGCGGAGAATTATATATTGGTGTTAAAGATAATGGAGTTGTTGTTGGCGTAGAGGATACTGATGATATTCAAAAAAGAGTGGTGGACAGAATAAAAAATAATATATGTCCCTCTACAATGGGATTATTTGATGTTATAAATGTTAAAATGGAAGATAAAGATATTGTTAAGATTGTAATATCAAGTGGACCAGAAAAACCATATTATATTAAGAAATACGGAATGTCTCTGAATGGATGCTTTATAAGAGTAGGTACAACTGTACAGCCAATGACCAAGGAAATGATAGGATTTTTATATTCAAAACGCATTAGGAATTCTCTTGGTAGGCTTTTATCTCCCAGGCAGGACTTAACATTCAAACAACTTAAAATTTACTATGAAGAAAATGGGTATGATTTAAATGATAGATTCCTAAATAATTTGGAGTTGTACACCGAAGAAAACAAGTTTAATTATGCAGCATATTTATTGGCCGATGAAAATGGTATTTCTATGAAGGTTGCAAAGTATTCAGGAGCTGATAAAGTCGATTTAACTGAAAATGCTGAGTTTGGATATTGCTCTTTAATAAAAGCAACAGAGAATATTCTTAATAAGTTAGACATTGAAAATATAACCTTGGCTGAGATTACTACAACTACTCGCAAGGAGAAACGCCTTGTAGACCCTTCAGCGTTAAGGGAAGCTGTTATAAATGCAATTGTACATAATGATTATTCCAATGGAATACCTCCAGTTTTTGAAATATTTGCAGATAAATTTGTTATTACATCATCAGGAGGGCTACCGCAGGAATTAAGTCAAGAAGAATTTTTTGATGGCATCTCTGCTCCAAGAAACAAGGAGCTTATGAGAGTATTTAAGGATGTCAAACTAGTTGAACAACTTGGATCTGGTGTTCAGAGAATACTAAAGGTATATGACAAAAATATTTTTAAATTCAGCTTGAATTTTTTAAAGGTAAGTTTTCCTGTAATAAATGCCGGGATAAATGCCGGGATAAATGCCGGGATAAATGCCGGGATAAGATTATTAAACCTAAATAATACGCAAAAAAGCATCCTTAAATTAATCAAGCAAAATCAATATATTACTCAAGAAGAAATGAGTGTAATATTAAATAAAAATATAAGGACGATAGAGAGAAATATCAAAAAACTCCAAATAGAAAGTTTTATAGAAAGAGTGGGTTCAAATAAAGACGGCTATTGGAATATAATTGATTAATTATTTTGTATTTTAAAAATAAAATATTAGTCGTAATATACTGATAGGAATTATTACGATTAATAAGTAATACCATCGGGAGGCTAATATGATAGTCAGGTCGGCAGAATTAACTGATGCATCAAGCATTGCCAAGGTAAACATTGAAACTTGGAAAAGTACATATAAAGGTATTATAGAAGATGAGTATCTTGACAACTTGTCTTATAAGCAAAGAGAACATACAATAAAAAATCTTATTATTAATTCCTCTTCAAATAAGAAGTATGTTTTCGTTGCTGAAGATAATATATACGGTGTAATAGGATTTGCTTCTTGTGGTATGGAAAGAGAAAATGATGGAATTTTTAAGGGTGAACTGTACTCTATTTATATTTTAAAAGAGTTTCAAAACAAAGGAATAGGAAAATTACTTTATAACAGTGCAATTCAAAAATTACAAGAAAATAATTTAATTCCAATGATTATTTGGGTTTTAGAAGAAAACCGACAAGCTCGTAATTTTTATGAATTAATGGGCGGCAAAAAAATCAAGGAAAGATATATACATATAGACAGCCAGGAAATTAAAGAAGTGGCATATGGATTTATGTCATAAAATTTTTGATAAAAAATGTATGGTATGATACGATACGAAAATGTTTAGAAGGCGGGTTATATTTTGAAAAAATATTATTTTGCTTATGAAGATAGATACAAACAAGTACATAATGAAGGATTATTGTGGTTTTCGGATAAACCGACTCCGGAACTGCTGGAATGGGTTGAATTTAATTGCATATCAACCGGCAGTGACATATGTGAAATTGGATGTGGGGAAAGAAGAGATGCTTTATACCTAAGCAGAAAAGGGTTCAACATTACTGCTGTTGATGCTTCAGAATCGGCAATTATAAAGTGTAAGGAAATAGCAGCAAAAAAGGACCTGAAAGTAAATTGGATAGTGGCAGATGCTTTATTTTTAGATAGATATTTAAAGAAAAAATATAAATGGGTTTATTCAATTGCTACATTGCACATGCTTGTAAATGATGAGGACAGGCATATGTTTTTAGATTCAATATACAAAATACTGGAACCTGGAGGGAAGGCTCTTTTAGTAAGCATGCGCAATGGAGTGGGTGAAAGAAAAACAGACATAAATATCGCTTTTGAATTACAAGAAAGAAATCATATGGCTACAGGGAAGGAAGTTTTAGTAGCCGGTACATCATATAGAAGCATAAATTGGGCTAGTCATAAAAAGGAAATAGAAAAAGCAGGCTTTATAATAGAAAAAGCAATAAGTACTGAAAACGATGAATATGGCAATTGCATGACAGTTTACTTAATTAAAAAATAATTATTTAATTTTCAGATTAGATGATTACAGGCCTTTATCAAAACAACGGGCAGATAAGTTTTGTGTTGAAGGAATAGAATTGTAATAATTAGGAGGAAAAAAATGAAATATTATAAAAAATTAGTCGGAAAGAAAATTTATTTATCACCGATGAATATTGAAGATGCTGAAACTTATGTTAAATGGCTTAATGATTTCAGTGTAACAGACGGGCTAGGAACGTCCGACAAAATTACATCATTGGAAAGTGAGAAGGAATGGATTTCTAAAAATTCTAATCAATATCAGTTTGCCATTGTGAGACTGGAAGATGATAAATTAATCGGCAATTGCTCAATCCATGATATTGACCAACAAAAGCAATGCGCCGAAGCTGGATTGTTTATTGGAGATGAAGAAAACCGCAATAGGGGATACGGGCAGGATGTACTTAGCTTACTATTGTATTATGGATTTAACTATTTGAATTTAAACAATATAATGTTAAAGGTATTTTCATTTAATGAAAGAGCTATAAATTGTTATAAAAGGGTAGGTTTTAAAGAAATAGGCAGAAGAAGGCAAGCTTATTATTTGAAAGGAAAATTCCATGATGATGTGTTTTTGGACATATTAAGGGAGGAATTTAAAGATACAATCTGTTCCGAATGAACTTGATAAATTTTATGTAAGCATCATAGTACCTGTTATCTCCTAATATAATTATATTATTATAGAAAATTATATAGGAGGATAACCATGAGTGAGACAAATCAGTTCTTTTGTAATACGGCCGTAGATTTACCATATCCCGAGGTGAGAACAAACAGCCGTAATCCGGCGTATGCCTATGAAATGTTAAGCAACGTAGGAAGCAGCAACTCAGAAATGAGTGCGATTGGACTTTATTTTTACAACAGCGTCATGCTGAATCCGGAATACGAAAGTTTTGCACGTTGCTTTGATAGAATTGGCATTGTAGAAATGCGGCACCTTGCCATGTTTGCTGACCTTGCTTTTCAAATGGGTCTGGACCCAAGACTTTGGAGCATGAAAAATAAAAAAATGGTATATTGGACTCCTGCGTATATTAACTATCCCCGTGAAATAAAAGCAGTTATATACAATTCAATTAAAGGGGAAAACGCAGCTATACAAAAATATAGAGAACAGGCAGATACAATACGTGATGCCAATATAGTAGCAATTCTGGAACGCATAATTCTGGATGAGAAACGACATATTGAGATCTTTAACAGTATGCTTGAACAAATTGGATAAGTAAAACCTGCTATAGAAATGGGGAAACATAATGGAAAAAATAAGGATTATAGAACCTTGTGTTAATTTGAAAAATGAGTATTTTGGCATGATTTTGGAATGGAAGGAATCAGGAGAAGAACTGATTCCATGGAGCTTAAACCTGGAAAACAGTGATTTTAATCTCCTGGTAGAAAAACTGAACGGGTACAGCAAGGGAATAGGGCTTCCGGATGGCTTTGTTGAATGTTCAACATTCTGGCTTATAAACGAAAATAACAGAATTCTCGGTGCTATTGATATCAGACATAGACTAAATGACTATTTGTTATTCAGGGGAGGACATATCGGTTATGGAATCAGGCCAAGTGAGAGACGTAGAGGGTATGCTTCTTCGATGCTGTCGTTTGCATTAAAAGAATGTAAGACTGTTGGATTATCAAAAGTTCTGATAACTTGTTCAAAAAGCAATTCAGGATCTGCAAGGACGATTATTAAAAACGGAGGAATACTTGAATCAGAAGACTCTGATAATGGAGAGATTTTTCAAAGGTATTGGATTGATTTGAACGATAAATAGTACTATGATGCTGATAAACTTGATGCGATTGGAGCTGTAGGAGTTGCGCGAACGTTTATGCTGTCCGGTCAAAGCGGGCAAGGACTAGCATTAAACAATTCAATTGATGATTATTTAGCTGTAAATACTGCCGAAAACGGCAGAATTAAAGATTGGTCCAAGCATTCTGCATTAATTGAATATGAATTCAAATTTAAAAAGATTCCGGATAAATTATATACTTATAAAGCAAAAGAAATTGGTAAGGAAAGAATAAAATTTATGGATGAATTTTTTGAAAAACTAAAACTGGAATTAGAATGCAAGTAAAAAATATAGGATAATGGTGTATTATGAAAACAGAGGATTATAATCTAATTAAGGATGACTTCAATGAGATTTCTGAGCTTAATGAAATAAAATGGAACCATAACAACTGCTATTTTAATGAGCTTATAAAATATGTGCCGGATAACGCAGAGACATGCCTTGAAATTGGCTGTGGCAAAGGTGAACTGTCATACATGCTTTCATTGAAATCTAAAAATGTAATTGCTGTAGACCTTGCTGACAAAATGATTGAAAAGGCAAGAAGCTTATTTCCAAATGATAATATCAGTTATATTTGTGAAAACATCTTAGATATGGATTTTGCTGACAACAGCCTGGATATCATTATAACTATAGCAACGGCACACCATTTGCCTTATGAGTGGCTTTTGTGCTTTGCAAAAGAAAAACTTAAAAAAGGTGGAAAGTTAATTATATTAGACCTTGTAAAAGCAAAGACGGCAAGCGACTATTTATTATGGGGCAGTGCGATAATACCTAATATTATAATGAATGTAATAAAAAACGGCAGTCTGAAAAAAGATGATGCTCATTCAAAAGAAGTTTGGGAAAGGCATGGGCAGCATGATGCATATATGACCATGGAAGAAATAAAAATTATGGCGAATAAACATATCCCGGCGGCTAAAATTAAGCGTAAGTTGTTTTGGAGGTATTTGTTAATATGGCAGAAATAAAAACTATGAATGATAATAATGTGGATAAACGCAATATGCTTGATGAAGAACCATTTTCATATAAAATCACTAAAGATAATAAGATTTTTATTTATTGGAATGGCAAACAGGTTAGTATATTAAAGGGAAAAGAAAGTGAACGATTTTTATTAAAAATACAAGACAAGGATATAAAAGAGGTTCAATTGATAATGGCTAAAATAACGGGTAATTTTAAAAGAGGTAATGAAAAAGACAAATAAAATAAAAAAGTAAAAAATAAAAATCAACATTGCATATAAAGGGGGTAAATTATGATGTTAGAATTGATAAAGCCGACTGCAGAAATGAAACAAATGATGCTGGAGTTCATTTCAGAGTTTAAACAAAACAATGAATATACAATTAACGGCTGCTGTGGATTAACCAGGTATGATGATTATTCTGATTGGCTGAATTATATAGGAAATGTTGAAAGAGGATTGATTCTGGACAGGATTTCTTCAAGTACATATGTTGCAGCAGACAAGAAGACAAAATTAATAATCGGAATTATCGACATAAGACATTATTTGAATGATGAACATTTCTACAGTGGTCATATAGGATATTCTGTAAGGCCTAGTATGCGCAATAAAGGCTATGGTGCAGAAATCCTGCGTTTAGGATTAGAAAAGTCAAAGGAGCTTAGTCTTGATAAACTATTGTTAACCTGCAAAAAAGACAACATAGCTTCTCAAAAGGTAATCGAGAGAAACAACGGAATTTTGGAAAAAGAAATAATCGATGACGGAGAATCGTACCTGGTTTATTGGATTAATAACTAATTATCAACTTCATAGGCGGAGTGGTTTAATAAAAGCTTACAGTTCATGAGAAAACAGTTATAAAAATATAAAACGACTATGAGATACGGAAAACGGACATTAAAAGGTAAAAGTAATTTCTTTTACCTTTTTTGGTACTCTTCTCTTTTTAAGGAATAAAGATTTACTTGTCCCTGATTTGGCCAATCAATCTTGCCTATGTATTTTAATCCTATACAATTAATTATATGCTCAGATGCCGCGTTTTTAGGGTTAACGGCAGCGGATATTTCTTCAAATTCTAAATTATCAAAACCATATGGAAGGACTTTTTTAGCGGCTTCCTTACAATAGCCATTTCCCCATGAAGACTTTGTAAAACCGTACAGTATTTCAATATTATTAATTATATCGCAATATTTAAATCCGCAGTAGCCGATATATTTATTTGATTTCTTTTCAATTACTGAAAAAACATAATTGTTATTTAATCCAAAGTTATTAATTTTTTTGAAATAATTACTCATTTCTTGTTCGCAGGATAACTTTGTTGCCCCTCCGGTAAATTTCATAACCTCTCTGTTACATTTCATCTTAAGCACTTCTGGAAAATCATCCATGCTTGGATTTTTGATTATAAGTCTTTCTGTTTCTATATAAATGGGCTGAATTAAGTTTAACATTAAATACCTCACATATATAAATTTTATATATTATAAACAGATATTGATAAATTTGCAATATAAATATACAAGAAAATTTAATTTTATCATTTTTAGTTTTATAGGCTTAATTCCATATTGTTCCAATGGATTGATTGTGATATAATAAATGCAATAATAAACAAAGATTAATGTCTTTGTCTGATATGTATTTATTGTATCGGTGTGAAGCAAGCCGATAAACGATGCATTTATGATATAATAAGGTAATTAATAAAATTGGATATAAATTAAAACGAAAGTTTAGGAAGTTTGTAATACTAATTAAATGAAATAGAATATTGAATATGGAGGGTACTTATTTGACGTGGATGCCTTTTTTATGTTTAGGTGCGGGTTTGCTGTTAGGCATAAGACAATTATCCAGGGATGCTTTAAAGATAGTCGACTCGATAATTAATGTTGCTTTGATAGTATTAATGCTAACTATAGGTATGAATATCGGAATAAACGATTCTGTAATGCTTAATTTGAAAACTATTGGATTAAATTGTGCAATTATCTCTTTAAGTGCTGTAACCTTTAGTGTGCTATTAGTTGCGTTTGTAGAAAGAACCATATTGCCATTGGATGTAATAAAAGAAAAACTTTATTTAGAAAACCTCAGCATAAATAATGAAGTTAATATTGAAAAAGAAGGAAAGAAAGAGACACCAGCATTGATTTGGATTATGCCTGCCAGCATTATAGCAGGAGTTACAGCAGGTTGTTTTATTATATCTAAAAATCATGTAAAGATATTAGATTACTTTTTGATCGGTTCGCTTATTTTTCTATATACCGGTGTGGGTATCAGCCTTGGAACTAACCGCAAGGTTTTTGATTATATTAAGATACTTGGATTTAAAGTAATATATATTTCATTTGCCATTTTTATGGGCAGTCTAATCGGAGGGTTATTATCAGGCTATATACTGGACATTCCCCTGCATATTTCAGTAATGTCGGCCGGCGGAATGTCTTATTACAGCATAACCGGTGCATATATGACACAAGTGTACGGAATAGAGGCAGGTACATATGGTTTTGTAGTAAATGTAATGCGAGAATTCTTTACTGTGCTTCTTTTACCGCTTTTAATCAGAATTAGCGATGGCAGCCCTATTGCAGGCGGAGCTGCAGGAAATATGGATACTATGCTGGTTCCTGTGACTAAATTTGTAGGAGCTGAGCTAGGTCTTGTAGCGTTGATTACCGGTGTGATACTTACATTTACAGTTCCGCTTATTCTTCCTGCTCTCCACGGTATATTATAATTTAAGCTATGTATGATTATTTACGCTTGTTTTTTGAGAGGAATAAAAGTATGAAGAGGGTATATTATTTGTTTTTAGTATTAGCTGTTATGTGTCTTGGGCTGTTATCCAGAAGGATGACTGTGTATATTCCGGATATTATTGATTTGTTCCTTGGTGATTTCCTGTGGGCAATGATGATATACTTTATGATAAGGATGATATTTATAAATTTAACCATAAGGAAAGCAGCTTTTTTTGGAATATTATTTTGTTTTTTAATAGAGACCAGCCAGCTTTATCATAGCGGTTGGATTGATGCAATAAGAGGCACCACGTTAGGGGGGCTGATTTTAGGGTACGGATTTTTATGGAGCGATTTAGTTGCTTATTTATTTGGAGTCAGCTTTGGAGCCGTATTTGATGGACTTATGACCGGAGATATAAGATATTAAATTGGAGGATATATGAAAAAGAACAATGATAAACTTGTTATAATAATTTTGATTCTTTTCTTTGTCTTTACTATTTACAGAAATACGGGTTATAAACTAGGTGAAGATTATAGAAAAAGAATGTATTATGACTTTAAAAACTATGTTAGTACAATTGAGGAAATTAATGATAAGCTGGCATGGATATTAATTACGGAGGATTATGCTAATCTAAGTGAAGAATTATATATCAGCGAAGAAATTTTAAGAGATTTTGAGAGATCAAAATCAGATGCAGGCAGGATTGGAAACTTTGATTATACTAATGACTATGATAATATCTATATGCGGTTTAATTATAATATAAATAACATTTTACAAGATGGAATTACCTCTAATTCGGAAAAAGAATACATTGACGCTTTATATAACTACAATACTGAATTAATAAGTCAATATAAAAATATTTTAGAATCTATACATGGCAAATTTGAAGATAATATCGAAAAAAAAGTTATTAATAAAATTATAAAGGTTTATAATGATTTTTCAAATAGGGCTGATGAAATTTTACATACAGAATATTACAGCATGCTAAAGGATTACAAAGGGGATTTTTCAGGCTTTGATTTTAAAAGAGCTGAAAAACTAGTTGATGATATTTTTTCTAAGGTTGTGCCGGGGCGAATATTGAATTATAATAATAAAGCTGATATATACGCCGATAAATTCATCTTCACAACACATGGGGATGGAGAAAAAATGGACACAGGGATGGTGTACCAAGTTCCGCAATATAGAATTGAATATGATAAGTCAGGCAGAGAAGTTTATTTAACACTTGTAGGCGGAACGATACCTATGTATGTATTGAAAGAGGAGGAAGTTGATTCAATTGCTCAAGATATATTAGAAAGACTCAATTATGAAGGCTTCTTATATGAAAGAACTGTCAGTAACTTTAATATCCCACAGCTGTCAAGTATAACTTACTCATATATAAATAAAGTTGGTGATATATGGGATCAACAGCAAAAAATAAAATTAGTACTGGATTCCTATGGACTAGTTCGTGAATTATATATGATGGACAGAGATAATGATGATAGAGCTTTATATTTTGTCGACATTGAAGAAATACTTAATAAAATACATAAGGAAGCCGAAGTAAATGATATTTACAAGGTGAAAAATATTGATGGAGAAGCTGAATATATTGTAAAACTCACATATAAAGGAACAAATTATGAACTGGTGCTTAATGGTGAAAATGGAAACCTAAAAAAATCTGACAGCATTGAAAAAGATTAATTATAGGCTGCGAATTAAAGAAAATTCAAATTAAAATCGGATGGTAAATAAGGAGAAAAACATGGCACAGCTTTATTACAGATACAGTACAATGGGTGCAGGAAAAAGTATAGAAGTACAAAAGGTTGCATTCAATTATGAGGAAAAGGGACAAAGTCCTCTTATATTTACATCAGCTCTGGACAACAGGTTTGCTGAAGAAGGGATGGTTGCATCTCGTATAGGGCTTCAAAGAAAAGCAATTGCAGTTCATGACGATATGAATATTTTTGATGTGGTTAAAGAATACAATGATTTGTTCAGAGTTGATGCTGTTATAATAGATGAATGCCAATTTTTAAAAAAGCATCACGTGCTGGAGCTGACTGATATAGTTGATGATTTAAACATACCGGTTATGTGTTATGGATTAAAATCAGATTTCAGAAATGAATTATTTGAAGGGTCATACTGGCTTTTAGCAATGTCAGATAAAATAGAAGAAATTAAAACTGTTTGCTGGTGTGGAAAAAAGGCACTGGTAAATGCAAGAATTGTTGATGGAAAGGTTGTTTATGAAGGCGAGCAGATTTTGGTAGGTGGAAACGACAGCTATACGGCATTATGCAGAAAGCATTACAAAAAAGGATTAGTAATGCCCTATCAAGAAAAATCAGAGGACTTAATAACAAGATATGAAAATTTAAAAAAAGAAAAGTGATTAGAATGTCTAGTGATAGGTATCCTCGATTTTGTAAAAACGAGGGTACCTTTTTAATTTTGGAACTATATGAATAAAAAGGAATCTTATGTCTATAATAATATAGATAGGAGGTTTTTTCCATGAGTAGTATTTCAAATAAGGAGTTAAAAATTAAAAATATTTTTGATAACTTTAAAGTTCAAAAAAGTACAAGTGATAAAAATGACTTATATATTAATCTAGAAAATGCAAAAAAAGAATGGGAAGAAGCTAAAAACATATTTGAAAATGTGTCTGAACCAGATTTAGTAGATTATGCGATTTATAATGTAGAAGCAGCAGAAAAAAAATATGTTTACTTGTTAAGAAAGATTAAAAATGAAAATGCTAATGCAAATTAAATTTTAGGGGTGTAAGCTTTCACTTACACCTTAATTTTTGTGTTAAATAAGCTCTTGTTCAAGTTCATCAAAAATTTCAGAAGTGAAAAAATCTTGTAAGGTTATTTCAAGACCATCACATATTTTTTTGATCAAAACAATTCCTATGTCTTTCCTGTCAGCATCAAATACGCTGTAGACTGTTGAAGGCGTAATGCCGGACAGGTTAGCCAGCTTATTTACAGCCATCCCTCTTTCAAAACATATTTCGTTGATTCTTTTAATGACTGCTTCTTTAATACACATATTTACACCTGCTTTGTAACTAAGATTTGAAAGTATTTTACCATAATTTCGTCTATGCGTATACGCTAAAACGTATAAAATTAATAAAATACCATTAAAATTTATAAAACATTGTAAAATATGACAAAAACTAGATTTATATGCATTAATATAATAACGGTGAATATTCATCATATGAAATATTTACAATTGCAAATACTTATTTACCATGTTAAACTAAATAAAACAAAATTAGAAAGTGTGTGATTCGATGAGTTCTATCTCAAACGCTGATACAATTAATAAAGAGAAAAAAGACAAGCTTTTTGAGCTGGATTATATGAGGTTTATAGCATGTTTGGCTGTAATGATTGTACATATTACCGCTACAGCTATGGATACAAACGGTTACATCCGCGGCAGCCTTCCTTATGTTGTAATACTGGCTGTAAACAGAAGCTTTAAATTTACTACACCTATTTTTATTTTCTTAAGCGGAGTGACAAGCTTCTACAGCTACAGAAAAAAAGAGTTCAAATATTTTCCGTTTATTGTAAGAAGGCTTGAAAAGGTACTTGTGGCTTACCTTGTATGGTGCGCCGTTTATTATGCAGCCTATATAAAACTTGGCTATTACTCATTTGACATTAGGTTTTTTATTGACAGAATACTTTTGGGAGATATGTCCTATCATCTTTATTTTGTAATAATAATTACACAGATGTATATTATCGGTCCTGTTTTTTATAAGATGTTGAAAGGTTCTGACAGAAAAATAACTATACTGATTGTTGCAGCAATAATTACGGCGCTTTGTGCCGAATATATAAGATTCAAATATTCAGACAGACTTTTTTTAAAATATATGTTTTTTTACATGCTCGGCATATTTGTTACACTGGAGTACGACAAATATATATCGTGGATTAATAAAAATAAATTTGCGATTTCTGCGGGTTATGTAATTATTTCAGCAGTCTATGCGATGGTCTCTTATTACGACCATGTAACATACATTTACGTTTGGTTTGTGTTTTCTATTTTTTCTGTTTTCTTTGTATATTATATAGGATTACTGATGAAAAAATCTTTAAGCAAGTTATACAGCTTTATAAAGTTATTTGGACAAAGTTCATATTACATTTATTTAATGCATCCACTTGTACTGACTTTGATGATTATGTATACTAATAACAACGGTATACTGTCTGTTACAAAGAGGCTGATAATTTATTTTTCAACGGTGATACCTATAACTGTTGCAGCCTGCTTAGCATTTACTGCGTTAAGGAATAAGATTAAGAAAAACAAAAAAGCAGCATTGACTGCTTCATCTAATTAAAAATTAGTATATATGTCATTCTAAAGCGAAGCTGGATGAGATGCTTCGTTTTAGAATGACATTTTTTAAATTACCTGTTCACTCTTTTCGTATTCTCTCATTGCAAGAATTGTCTGTTGGAACAAATCATCCAATTCCCAGCCAAGCATATCTGCACCCTGCTGGATAGCTTCTCTAGAGCAGCCTGCTGCAAAGCTCGGTGTTTTGAATTTTTTCTTTAATGATTTAACTTCCAGGTCAGATACGCTTTTTGAAGGCCTCATTAATGCAACTGCACCGATCAATCCTGTTAATTCATCTGTAGCAAACAGTATTTTTTCCATTTCGTGCTCTGGCTTAGCAGTAGCTTTTGTCAAACCGTATCCGTGGCTGACAATTGCATGAATTATTTTTTCGTCTATTCCTTTTTCGTTTAATATTTCTTGAACCTTTACGCAATGCTCCTCTGGGTACATTTCAAAGTCCAAGTCATGTAAAAGTCCTACAATTCCCCAGAATTCTGCTTCATTCTCATAACCTAATTTTTTTGCAAAATATTCCATTACAAAACCGACAGTTTCAGCATGTTTTAAATGAAATTCTTCTTTGTTGTATTCCTTAAGCAATGACCAGGCTTCTTCTTTTGTAATCATTCAAATCCCTTCCTTCAATTCTTATTTTATTAAGATAATTTTAACTTATTTGATAAAACATGTCTAGTATTTAATATTTTTGTAAATTTCAAACAAACATTAGTTTGACAACTTATTATCAAAATGCTAAAATCTATTTACGCCATGCAGCAATTGTATTTTTATTTAATAATCAATAATATTTAAACCAGACTTTTGTGATAATTAAACGGAAGTAAAAATTCTTAATGTTACATAAATTTAAATAATAATGATTGATTTTTTACAAACAATATGCTAAAATTTCATGGTCAAGGAAAAAGTAATGAAGAATTTGGTCAGAGTTCAGTCAATAGACAGAGCAGTTGCTATACTCGAATGCTTTTCTGAGAACAAACGTGAGCTGAAATTGTCAGAGATAGCAAATATGCTGGATTTAAATAAGAGTACGGTTCATGGGTTATTGAATACTTTAAAGTATCATGGATTTATCGACCAGGACGAAGCAACACAAAAATATCGTCTTGGTATACGCTTCATGGTATACGGCGATTTAGTCATAAATTCTATTGATATAACAAGCATTGCTTATCCAGTTATTGAGAAGGTCTGTGAAAAAATTGAAGAAACAGTACATATAGCAATGTTGGACGGACATGATGTAGTGTATATTGAAAAAAAGGAATGCAATAAGTCAATAAAAACTTCGACTAAAATAGGAGTAAGAATTCCTGCTTATTTCACAGCTGATGGGAAGGTAATATTAAGCTATCTGGAAAGAGAAAAGATAAAAGGGCTGTTACCCAGAAGTATAAAACAGCTTACACCCAATACAATAACGGACAAGCATAAGCTATTGGACATGTTGACTGAAATAAGGTATAAAGGCTATGCAGTAGATCTGGAAGAAACAGTACAGGGATTGGTATGTGTGGCAGCACCGATTTTCAGTCATACAGGAACTGTGAAATACAGCTTGAGTGCAACGGGTCCGACAGTAAGGATGACTGAAGATAAAATAAAAGAATACATAAAGATTATAAAAGAAGCAGCAAATGAAATATCGTGCAGGATTGGATACAAAGGATAGCTATGGCATATCCTTTAAAAAAGAGGTTGCATTAGAACGTTATTCAGTATTGCTGAATATAAACATAAAGGATATTTGAAACATATCCTTTAAAAAGAGGGTTATTTCAGAACATCATTCAGCATTACAGAATATTGGAAATAAATATATGTTGACTATATATAAACGATTTGTTAAAATTGTAGCTAAATAAAAGAAGTTATAATCAGCATATGCTGTTTATATAAATAAATTAATTTTTTACTCGATGGAGGAAGACATGAAAAAATTATTAGCGTTATTATTAGTCCTGACAATGTCATTATTTGCATTTGTTGGGTGTGCAAAAGAACAACCACCGGCAGAAAAACCGGTTGAAGAACAGCCAGTAACTGAAGAACCAAAAACTGAAGAACCTTCGGCTGACAATGCAGTAAAAACTGGTTTAGCCGTTGTAACATCTTTAGAAAAATCAAAAGACGCAACTGCTGATGCAGAAGGACTGGGTCAATCTGACTCAGTAGTAGTAGCTGTTACAGTTGATAAGGATGGAAAAGTAGTTAAAGCAGCAATTGACACTGCACAAACTAAAATCAATTTTTCAACTGAAGGAAAAGTAACATCTGATTTAACAGCTGTTTATAAGAGCAAACAAGAACTTAAAGAAGAATATGGAATGTCTAAAGCATCAACTTTAGGAAAAGAATGGTATGAACAAGCTAATGCTCTTGCAAATTATTTCGTTGGAAAAACTGCAGAAGAAATAAAAGCAATACCAACTGACGATGCAGGAGTTACAACTGATGCAGATTTAGTTTCTTCTGTAACTATTAAAATCAATGATTACAAAGAAGCAGCTGAAAAAGCTATAGCTAATGCTCAGGATTTAGGAGCAACTGCAGATGATGAATTAGGTTTAGGAATTAACACTACAATTGCTAAATCGAAAGATGCAACTGCTGATGCTGAAGGTCAGACACAAGCATATTCTATCTACACAGCAACTACTTTTGGTGCAGATGGAAAAATCACAAGCAATATAATTGATGCTTCTCAAGCTACAGTTAAATTTGATGCTACAGGAAAAATTACAACTGACTTAACTGCACCTGTAAAAACAAAGGTTGAGTTAGGTGATGAATATGGAATGAAAGCAGCATCTAAAATAGGCAAAGAATGGTTTGAACAAGCAGCATCATTCTCTGAATATGTTTTAGGAAAAACTGCTGAAGAAGTTGCAGCTATTGCAGTTGAAGAAGGCAAAGCTACAGACGCTGATTTAGTATCTTCAGTTACAGTTACAATTGATGAATTCCAATTAGTAATAGAAAAAGCAGCAGCAACAGCAAAATAGTAAATATAAAATTGAAAGCCCTGATGACATTCATTAGGGCTTTTTTGTATGTATTATTGACACTTATAAGAGTTTAAGATACAATGAATAAGCTGTATATTGCTTGTTTTCATGTATGGTGAAAGTGACCGTGACATATAAATAGTATTAAACGTTTTAAAATGTGGGGATATATATGAAAAAAAACTTGTTAAATTTAAAACTTATTTTATCTTATGCAAAAAGTTACATTTATTTAATAATTATTTCTGCTGCGGCAACGATAATCAAGGTCGGAGCTAGCTTTGCCACGCCTCAGATAATAAGATTTACTGTTGATTCAATTATTGATGATGTTCCGTTTTCTTTTAGTGGACCTGTGATGAATTTTATTGAATATATAGGCGGAAGAGAGGGTATACGGCAGAATATCTGGATATGTGCAGTATTTGTTCTTGCTCTTGCAGTAATAACGTCTATATGTGATTACATAGGAAGACTGACAATGGCAAAAGGAACTGAAGGCATAATTAAAAATATAAGAGATAAATTATTTGACCATATTCAAAAACTTCCGTACAGCTGGCATATTAAGAATCAAACAGGAGATATAATCCAAAGATCAACGTCAGATGTGGAGGTTGTCCGCAATTTTATCAACACTCAATTGTCTGAAATGTTCAGAACCATAATTCTTGTTATTATTTCTCTTATATTGATGTTTTCAATGAATGTGAAATTAACTTTGATAGTCTTGATTTTTATACCGATTGTGGTTTTGTACTCAGCAATATTTTACGGCATACTGTCCAAGAAATTTTTGTTGGCTGACGAAGCGGAAGGGGAGCTGTTTACCGCAACTCAGGAAAACCTGACAGGGGTCAGGGTTGTCCGTGCGTTTGGAAGAGAAAAATATGAAATAGAAAAATTTTCAGAGAAAAACAATAAATTTTCAGATTTGTGGGTTAAGCTGGGGTATCAGCTCGGATATTACTGGGGGATAGGAGACTTGGTAACCGGAATTATAGTGATGACAATTGTAATTACCGGTTCAGTATATTCGGTAAACAATGTTATAACATTAGGAGAGTTTATGGCATTTGTTTCGTATACATCAATGATTGCATGGCCTTTGAGAAGCTTCGGCAGGATACTTGGAGAGCTTAGCAAGACAAAGGTTTCTGCTGAAAGAATATGCGAAATTCTAAGAGAACCGGAGGAGCAGGACAGACCGAATTCTCTGACACCTGATATGAAAAAGGACATAGAGTTTAAAAATGTAACATTTACATATGAAGGAAATGTTCCTGTAGTAAATGATATAAGCTTTAAGATAAAAGCAGGAACAACTTATGCCATTTTGGGCGGTACGGGTTCAGGCAAGACCACGCTCATGCATCTTCTAAACCGCTTGTATGATTTGCCAGAAGACTGCGGCAGTATTACAATCGGAGGTGTGGATATAAGAGATATAAACAGAGAGCACTTGAGAAAAAATATAGGTATGGTACTCCAGGAACCATTTTTATTTTCAAGAAGCATTAAAGAAAATATAAGCATTGTAAATTCCGATGCTGATTTTGAAGCTATAAGAGAAGTTTCATCAATTGCTCAGGTGGATGATGCTATTGATAGTTTTTCAAAAGGGTATGACACTATAGTCGGAGAAAGAGGAGTTACATTGTCAGGAGGGCAGAAACAACGAGTTGCCATAGCACGAATGCTTTTACAGAATACTCCTGTTATGGTGTTTGATGATTCCTTGTCGGCGGTTGATTCTGAAACAGATGCCAAAATTCGGTATGCGCTGAAAAAGCGAAAGAAAAGTTCTACAGTAATATTAATCTCTCACCGTATAACAACTCTTATGCAGGCAGATACAATATTGGTTCTTGATAAGGGGCGGGTTTCAGATATAGGAACTCATGAAGAATTAATAAACCGCGAGGGAATATATAAGAGTATTTATGATGTTCAGATGAATATGTCCGATATAGATAAGGCGGTGATGTAATGGAATACTTTGAAGATGACAGCACGTACAAATCCTTTAATATAAAGCCGTGGCTGAAGCTCGGCAGGTTTTTCAAACCATACAGCAAAAAAATAATAAGCATAATAATATTTATGCTTATAACTGCAGCAATGGATTTATCACTGCCGTTGTTCCAAAAATACGCAGTTGATACTTTTATTGTTCCAAAAACTACCGAAGGTATTGAAAAATTTATAATTGTATACACTTTAGCTTTAATAACTATGACCGTATCCGTAAATATATTTGCACGCCTTGCAATTATTGTTGAAATGCATATTGGAAAGGATTTGAGAAGGGATATTTTTGTTCACCTTCAAAATCTGTCTCTTTCATATTACAACACAACACCTGTGGGCTACATATTAGCGAGAACATTATCTGATACAAACAAAATCGGAACTATGATTGCCTGGGGGCTGGTAGATGTATTTTGGTCATTTGCTTATGTGATTGGCGCTTTTGCTGCAATGTTTATGCTTAATTTTCAACTTGCTGTAATTGTAGCGCTGGTTGTACCTCTAATGGCGCTGATTACGGCTTATTTTCAAAAGAAGCTGCTTGTTACAAGCAGAAAGCTCAGGAAAGTAAATTCAAAAATGACAGGCCATTTTAATGAAGGTATAACAGGGGCGAGAACTTCGAAGGCTTTGGTTATAGAACACAGAAACTTAGAAGATTTTAAAAAGGTAAGCTATGAAATGAAATCATCAGCAGTGAGAATGGCAAAATTGAATGCAATTTATATTCCTATTATTGTATTTTTCGGCTCTGCAGCTTCATCAATAGTATTGGCAAGAGGAGGGTATCTTGCCATGAGTCAGGTGATTCAAATAGGAACCCTGTCAGCATTTTTAGCCTATGCAATAAACATATTTGAGCCTGTTCAGAATCTTGCCAGGACATACACTGACATTGTATCGTTGCAGGCTAATATTGAAAGAGTCACCGAGCTGCTTGAAATGGAGCCTTTGATTAATGACAGAGAAGATGTGATTGAAAAATATGGGGACAGCATACACCCTAAAAAGGAAAACTGGGAGCCAATTGAAGGTGAAATTGAATTTAAAAATGTAACATTTAAATATCCTGACGGAGATGAAGAAGTATTAAAGGATTTCAATCTTCATATAAAGCCTGGCACAAATGTAGCAATAGTAGGAGAAACAGGAGCAGGCAAAAGTACATTGGTAAATCTGGCATGCAGGTTTTTTGAGCCTACCGATGGTGAAATACTCATAGACGGAATTAATTATAAAGAAAGATCACAGCTGTGGCTTCATTCAAATATTGGGTATGTTCTGCAGAATCCGCATTTATTCTCAGGAACTATTAAGGAAAACATACAGTACGGAAAATTGGAAGCAACTGAAGAAGAAATAATAAAGGCGGCAGAAATCGTATCTGTAGATAAAATAGCAGAAAAACTTGAAAAAGGATATGACAGCCAGGTTGGTGAGGGCGGAGACAGACTTTCTACCGGTGAAAAGCAGCTAATATCCATTGCAAGGGCGATACTGGCAAATCCTAGAATATTTGTTCTGGATGAAGCTACTTCTTCCATAGATACAAACACTGAAAGGCTGATTCAAAAGGGAATAGATTATTTGCTTAAAGGACGCACATCTTTTATAATTGCCCACAGATTATCCACTATCAAAAAAGCGGATATAATATTGGTTGTCAAGGATGGAAAAATTGTAGAGCAGGGAACCCACAAAAGCTTAATAGAAAGTAAAGGATATTATTATACACTTTACACAAAGCAGTTTGAAGAGGAAAAAATTCTTGAGGTTTTAAAGTAAAGGTTCAGGTTATGTAAAGTAAATGACTTTTTGCATATAATTTACATTGACACAATATTTTATTTATGTTATTATTCTTATGCTGTGCTACATGGGGAGGTAGCGGTGCCCTGTACTTGCAATCCGCTGTAGCAAGGTGGAATTCCCTCTCGAGGCTTATATTGTGAGGGCTGACTTTTTTAAGTGGCGTTGATAACCTGGTCTCGCGCAATGAAACCCTATGAACCCTGTCAGGTCCGGAAGGAAGCAGCAGTAAGTGGATCGTTTCGTGTGACGCGAGGGTGCTGGGTTAGAGCTAACTAAAAGGGTACGCTTGTGATATATTGTCGAAAGAGGGTGCACAGCTTTAATAATTTAAAATTGAAAAGCGCAGTATGGACCATAGATATAGAAATGTATTTATGGTTTTTTGTATGCCCTAACCCTTGTGTTATTCCCTAACCCCGTTTTTCATAACTAAATAAATTTTCGACTGTCACTTAAGTAAAATATTAAACTGTATCTTTTAAAGAGTACAGATTTATGTATAATTAAAATAAAGATATAATTGTTTTGATTATTTATGGGAGAGTGACAAATATGGAAGATAAAAAAATAAAAGAAATGGTATATACATCATTACTTGCAGCACTAATTTGCGTTGCAACTTTTATAATAAAGGTGCCTTCACCTGTCACAAACGGATATACTCATTTAGGAGACGGCTTTATATTTATTGCTGTATTGTTAATGGGTAAGAAAAACGGAGCATGGGCAGGAGCAATAGGGGCAGCGCTGGCAGACATTATAGGGGGATACAGCTATTATGCAATTCCCACTTTCACAATTAAAGGAATAATGGCATTTATTATGGGTATTGTAATTGAAAAGCTTCCTGACAGAATGAGATACAAATGGGTTGCTGGGGCTGTGCTGGGAAGCGTGTGGCAGGTATTTGCCTACTATGCAGTGGGGTCATTAATGGTAGGGAACTTTATTTCAACTATCAGTGAAATCCCCGGCAACATAATTCAATCTGCTGCAGGCATAATTTCGGCAGCCGCATTTATTGGAGTATTTAAGCATACGCCTCTTGGAAAAGATACATTAGAATGTTAATAAAATTAAAGCAGGCGAGCTTTCAGTATGAAAGATCGCCTGCTGTTTTATGATTTTTGAATAAATTTAGTGCCGCACTTCTTACATGTTACCGCAATTTTTCCTTTTCCTCTCGGTACACGCAGTTCCTGCTTGCAGTTAGGACATTTAAAATATTTATAGTCCTTGCTTGACTTTATGACATTGTACTTCGCTTTGAGCCATGTCTTTGAGGGATTCCAGTATTGAAGAAACTTATTATTTTCTTTTTGCCTTGCCAAAATATTTTTTGACATTAATCTGTAAATGCATGCAAAGAATATTACATAAGTTATCATGGTAATCAAGTACAAATTAAAAGCGTTGCCGATAAATGTGAGTATCATGCCCACAATAAGCAGTGCTACTGTAAGCTGGTCAGTTCCGTATCTTCCAACCATAAAATTTCTAAATCCGTTCATTTTTTCTCCTTCCTAATTTAGTGCCTCTACAACTTCAGGATTAATAAATGCCGGTGGGTATAATGCTCCTGTCAAATTTCTTCCGTCGGCAAAATCAACGAAGTTTTTCAGGTTTTCTCCGTTAACGGTTATTTTAATGCTGTCAACACCCGGTATAGAAGTGAAGGTATATATGAAAGATTCAATCATCATTTGTCTTAAATCATTTTTGCCTTTGTAGGCATTTAAAAATTCGCCGTTAAAATCTAATATTAGCGTTGTTCCCTGAACGCTTGCATTATTTAAAACTATGCTTCCTGGTATGGGGTTTCTCCCGTAGGGTATACCGGAATCCTTGTACGCGTCAAATAATTTTTGTGCTTTTAACTCTAAAGTATCATTTGCTGTTATTCCTGCTTTGTTTAAATCCGGTTCATAATCAAACAGATAATATCGGTCATCCAGCTTGTAAGCCATGTATAACAAATAATTTCTTTTTTTGTTTGGCAGCAAGTTTATAGATTCACTTGAACGTTCGTGAAAATAAGTGTCAACCTTTTTTCTGTCAACGGTGAAAGTAATGCTGTGAATAGGCCAATATCTGTCAACTGCGAATATTGTTCTGACAAATGCATTGTATGCAAGTGAAGAACCTGTGGTTGCCTGGTTGTACGCTGTATATGAGCTTGGAATGTCTATTACAACGTTGCCGTTATTGTATGTTGTGTTCGTAACATCTTTTATAACAGATGTCATTCCGCTGTTTAAAGGTCCGTTTTGAAGCTGCTCTATGGCCATTCTTGTAATAGATTTATCTTCAACAACAAAACGCGTAACAGGAATTAAAGTGTCAGAATTTTCTGTTGCAAAATACAGTGTTAATCCCTTTGTTCCTGTCGGCGCCTGATTTATTGCGGGATAATAGCTTCCTCCAGTATCATACGTGACATTTACAGACAGTGCTGCTTTTTCAGAATCAGAAATTAAATTAGAATTAAAAACAAATTTATATGTCCCGTCTTCAAGTTCCAAGTTTTTCTGGCTTATATCCAATGTTGTTACAATTGGATTATCAGGGTTAACTGATATGGACATATTAACTGATGGAGAAACCAGCTCAAGGTTTTTTAATCCGCCTTTTACCAATTCACTTCCACGGTATACATCAAGAGTAAAAATTATGTCTGATACACTTTTAATTATTTCTTCATCCTCAGATACATGATTTATAGTTATTGACTCAGGATTTAATAAGTCACCTTCCTTAGATTCCAGGCTCAAAGTACTTGTTTCTTCCGGAGTTTCTATTTCAATTGTTCCCCTGTAATCAATGGGAGAAAGATTAAACAAATATGTAGATGAAAACAGGCCTATCAGTGCTATTATAATGATATTTCTGAATATTTTCATATTTAAACCTCTATTATGATTTTATAAAATTATTATATATTATATCTTAAAAAAAATAAACAGTTTTATATTTTTTCCTTTATTATATATGCAAAGATAGTCCCTATTATCATTATTATAAAAATTTTCATATAATATATAAAAGTTCTGGGGGTGGTAATGTGGACAGAAGGCGATATGACCGGGACAGGTATGACAAAATGTACGATATGATTGAATTAATATATATTTTAAACAGATTGTCCAACAATTCATATATTGATGATCATTCAAAGCAATACCTAATAGGTATGCTAAATGATGTGGAGTCCATTAAAAGCAGTTTCGACAAATATAGAGTTAATGAACCTTTAAGAAATCCTCCGCCAATGGGCTGCAATAAATGCGGGAGCTGTTATTCCGATAAAAATGGCGGTTTCATTGACCGAATAATATTTTTTTTAAAATCTTTAAATGATTAATAATAAAGTAACACTTAAACAGGGTCATGAATAATATATAGAAAAATTAATTTTAGGAGGTTCTATATGTTTAACAATATATTAGGAGACAGCGGAGACAGCTTATTATTCTTCTTCTTACTTTTGGTAGTTCTTGCATGCTTTGGTGGAGACGACGGATTACTGGGAGGAGTAGGCGGATTTGGAGACAATGACAGCTTGTTATTCTTCTTCTTATTATTAGTTGTATTGTTCTGCAGCTGTGACAGAGTAGGCGGAATAGGAGATCGCTGCTAGTCGCTTAACATAGTACATTTTCCAAAAATCTTCCCGGATTCCCGGGAAGATTTTTTTAAAGAGCATTTTTAAAAAAAATTTTTGTTCATATTTCACAATCATGATACTTGTCAGAAACACGAGAATATGAATAATTAATAAGGATATATATTAAATAATAAAAATAGAAAAACGTTTCTAGTTTCATCAAATGAAACAAATAATAAAAAAATTATATTGACAAGAAATTAAAAATGTATTATCATCATTTTTAAATTTATCAAAAAAGACTAGGTGGTGTTATAAAATGAAGAAAAAAACAATTTTATCATTAATGGCAATAATAATGGTGATGGGATTGCTTGCTGGCTGCAAAGGCGAAGCGAGTAATGGAAGTGCAGAAAATGCAAATGAAATTAAAATAGGACTAAATTATGAATTATCCGGAGATGTCGCATCATACGGTCAGGCAAGTGTTGATGGCATTATGATGGCATTTGATGAAATAAATGCAGCCGGCGGGATTGACGGAAAGAAAATCATTCCTGTGCAAATTGACAACAAGTCAGATTCAGCCGAATCTACTTCTGTTGCTACAAGACTTATGACACAGGAAAAAGTTGTTGCACAGCTTGGACCTGCAACATCAGGCGATTTCATGGCAACTATACCTGTTGCTATGCAAAATCAAGTGCCTATAATTTCTGCATCAGCGACAGCCGACAAAGGAGTTACGGTAGATGATAAAGGAAATGTAAATGAATATGTATTCCGTCTTTGCTTTAACGACTCATTCCAGGGCGTAACAATGGCTAACTTCGCCTTTACTAATCTTGAAGGTAAAAAGGCAGTAATTATTAAAGATAATTCAAGTGATTACGGTAAAGGCTTGGCAGAAAATTTCAGAACAACATTTGAAAATTTGGGCGGAGAAATAGTTGCTGAGGAAGGATATGTAGCAAAGGATAAGGACTTTAACGCTATTTTAACTAAAATTAAGGGACAAGCATTTGATGTTATATTTATTCCAGGATACTATCAAGAAGCAGGATTAATTATAAAACAAGCCCGAGACTTAGGAATAGATGCGCCTGTCCTTGGTGCTGACGGATTTGATTCCCCTGTACTTTTAGAACTTGCAGGTGCCGATGCATTAAATGATGTATACTATTCAAATCACTATTCATCCTTGGACAAGGATCCGCTGGTTCAGGAATTTATTGCAGCATATAAAGAAAAGAACGGTACAGAACCAAATGCATTTAATGCACTTGGATATGACTTAGGAAAGTTTATAGCCGATGCTATAAAACGTTCAGGCTCACAAGATCCGGTTGCAATTAAGGATGCACTTAAGGCAACAAAAGGATTCCAAGGTGTCACAGGTGCATTTGATATGGGTGAGGATCACAACCCGGTTAAATCAGCAGTAGTTATAGGTTTGGAAAATGGAGCTCAGGCCACAAGCGTCAAGGTAGATCCAAAATAGTAAATAAGATTAAATTATAAAAGGTATTGGATAATTAAGTTAGCGTGTGTTCATGCTAACTTAATTGTTTAATTTATATAAGGAGGTGCAGTCTTGGATCAATTTTTACAACAATTAGTAAACGGGGTTTCATTGGGCAGCATATATGCTTTGATTGCTTTAGGTTATACAATGGTTTATGGAATAATTAAATTAATAAACTTTGCTCATGGAGACGTATATATGGTTGGTGCGTATGTGGGGTTTGCAGCAACCACTTACGCCGGGTTGGGATTTATTCCCGCTTTAATTATTTCTATGGCCATGTGTGCACTTTTGGGAATGGTTATTGAAAGGGTGGCATATAAGCCGCTCCGTAATTCTACAAGAATTGCAGTTTTAATCACGGCAATAGGAATTTCATTATTACTGGAATATATAATGATGTATTTTGCAGGGGCAGAAGTAAGATCTTACCCCAAATTATTGTCTGCAGCAGTGTTAAAGTTTGGCGATGTTATTATAAACATGCAGCAAATATATATTATTCTTACGGCTATAGCTTTAATGGTAATTCTTCAGTTTGTTGTCAGAAAGACTAAAGTTGGAAAGGCTATGAGGGCTGTTTCAGCAGACCAGGATGCAGCTCAGTTAATGGGAATCAAAGTAGACAGCACAATATCCTTTACTTTTGCAATAGGTTCTGCATTAGCAGGTGCCGGCGGGGTATTAGTAGGTATATATTATAATTCAATTGACCCTCTTATGGGCATGATGCCGGGATTAAAAGCATTCGTTGCGGCGGTATTCGGAGGTATAGGAAGTATACCCGGAGCAATGATAGGAGGACTATCTATAGGTATATTGGAAACTCTTGTTTCCGGTTACGGAAATTCAATGTACAGAGATGCCGCAGTATTTGCATTCTTGATTATTATATTGATATTAAAGCCTTCCGGTTTATTGGGCAAGAATACGAAAGAGAAGGTGTAATATGAAGGTATTGAACAAAAAGAACATTTTAACTTTAGTATTAATAATTGTATTCTATGCAGTTGTCCAAGTCCTGATTACAAATGGAATTATAAACAGTTTCTATGAAATTACATTGGCAACTATCTGCATTAATATAATTCTTGCTGTAAGCCTGAATCTTGTTACAGGTTTTACAGGACAGTTTTCTCTAGGCCATGCAGGATTTATGTCAATCGGTGCATATGTTGGTGCATTAATTAACATTGAAATGAATTCAACAGGCGGATTCCTGGTTGGAATTATAGCAGGAGCTGTTGCAGCGGCAATTGTCGGTATATTAATCGGTATACCAACGTTGAGGCTTAAAGGTGACTACCTGGCAATTGCAACATTGGGTATGGCTGAAATAATCCGTGTTATTTTCTTGAATATGGATGATATTACAAACGGTGCGGCAGGATTAAACGGTATTCCAAGGTATACAAATTGGTTATGGTTATTTGTGTTTACCTCTTTAACCATAATACTAATTAATAATTTTGTAAAGTCCTCACAGGGACGTGCCTGCATATCAATCAGAGAAGATGAAATTGCAGCAGAATCCATGGGTGTCAATACAACTAAATATAAGGTTATGGCTTTTGCTGTCGGAGCATCCTTTGCAGGAATTGCCGGGGCATTATATTCATCGTATTTCTATTTTATAAAACCAAATATATTTGGTTTTATGAAATCAATAGATATTTTAGTCATAGTTGTGTTCGGAGGAATGGGAAGCATTACAGGCTCTGTTATTGCAGCAGTAGTGCTTGCCGTTTTAACAACATTCCTGCAGGCTTATTCGGAATTAAGAATGATAATTTACGCATTGCTGCTGGTGGTAATAATGCTTTTCAGACCGCAAGGTCTTATGGGAACAAAAGAAATTACAGATTTATTTAAATTCAGGAAAAAAGGTGAAAAAATTCAGTAAAGGAGGGGTCATATGTCACTTTTATCAGCTGATAAATTAACAAAGTCTTTCGGAGGACTTACAGCAGTATCCAATGCAAGCATGAACATTGAAAAAGGAGAGCTTGTAGGACTTATAGGCCCTAATGGTGCAGGAAAAACAACTTTTTTCAATCTCTTGACGGGTGTGTATGCTCCCACATCAGGAAGCATAAAGTTAGAAGTAAATGGTACCCTAAAGGATATAGGCGGACTAAAACCATATAATATAACCAAAGTAGGCATGGCGCGTACTTTTCAAAATATAAGGTTATTTAAGGACTTGACGGTGCTGGACAATATAAGAATTGCCATGCATCAGAATATTAAGTATCAGCTTCCTTCGGCATTCTTCCGTTCAAATAAATATTATATGGAAGAAGACAGGCTATTAAAAGAAGCGGAAGAATTAATGGATATATTTAAGCTCGCTCATAAAAAGAATGAATTGGCGAAAAATCTCCCATATGGTGAACAAAGGCATCTGGAAATAGTAAGGGCCATGGCAACAAAGCCTGTGCTGTTGCTATTAGATGAACCTGCAGCCGGAATGAATCCAAATGAAACGGCCAACCTAACAGAAACCATCGCTAAGATCAGAGATGAGTTTAACCTTACAATTTTATTAATAGAGCATGATATGTCTCTGGTAATGAAAATCTGCGAGCGCATCTACGTTCTTGATTATGGAACTATGATTGCTTCAGGTACGCCGCATGAAATAAAAAATAACAAAAGGGTTATAGAAGCTTACTTAGGGGAGGATGTGTAATATGCTTGAGATAAAAAGTCTTAATGTTCACTATGGTGTTATTCATGCCCTTAAGGATGCATCATTGACAGTTAATAAAGGCGAAATTGTTACTTTGATAGGAGCTAACGGCGCCGGAAAGACCACAACCCTCAGAACCATATCAGGTTTGAATAAGGCTACTAGCGGACAAATTCTCCTTGAAGGAAAAGATATTACTACCATATCTGCTCCAAAAAGAGTTGAAATGAATTTATCACAGGTTCCTGAGGGAAGAAGGATATTTCCTGCTATGACCATTGTGGAAAATCTGGAAATGGGAGCCTATCTGAGAAAAGATAAAGCAAATATAAAAAAAGATATGGAACATGTTTATGAGCTTTTCCCCATACTGGGCAAGCGTAAGAAACAAACAGCAGGCACGCTGTCAGGAGGAGAACAGCAGATGCTGGCAATGGGGCGTGCTTTAATGTCAAGACCTAAGATACTATTGCTGGATGAACCGTCTATGGGGCTGGCTCCGCTGCTGGTGAGGGAAATATTTGATATAATTAAGAATATAAATAATGAAGGCACTACAATATTGCTGGTTGAACAAAATGCTAAAATGGCACTGTCAATTGCTCATAGAGCATATGTCATTGAAACAGGTTCAATCGTAATGAGCGGCACAGGAGAAGAATTATCTAAGAGCGATGAAATTAAAAAGGCATATCTGGGAGGTGAATAATATGTACGTAAAAAACAGGATGACAAAAAATCCTATTACCATAAGTTCCAATGCACCTATTACAGATGTAGTTGCACTTATGAGAGAAAAAAATCTAAAGAGAGTTCCGGTTGTGGACGGAGATAAGGTTGTTGGTATTCTTACACAAAGTGATATTCAAAAAGTATCGCCTACAAAAGCTACGTCATTAAGTATTTTTGAAATCAATTACTTGTTGTCTAAAACAACAGTAAAAGATGCAATGACAAGAAATCCTACAACTATTGATGCAGACTGCTTGCTGGAAGAAGCGGCAGTTATAATGAGACAAAGCAGAATTGGTACTCTTCCGGTGGTTGAAAACAGTAAACTGGTAGGAATAATAACAGAAAGCGATATATTTGATGCTTTTATCGATTTGCTCGGTTTTAAAGATGTAGGAAGCCGGATTACCGTTGAAGCAAAAGATGTTCCTGGAGCCCTGGCAGACATTTCCGACATATTTAAATCTTTTGACCTAAATATTACCCACATTGCAGCATACAGAGGAGAAGGAACAAGTGATGTTGTCATCAGATCTGATGCGGTTGACACGGTAGATTTAGAGAAAAAACTAATTATGAGCGGATATAAAATTAAGCATGTACTTAAAAATGAGAAATAAATATTAACAAAAATAATGAAGTCTCTCTGAGCATGAGAAACTTCATTATTTTTATGAAGGCATATAATTACATATTTTCAAGCAATGTTTTTAATCCGATGCCTTTTTCGTATTTATAATCTAATTTTATTAATGTTCTTTCTATAGCGGCTATTGAAGAATATACTGTGTGGGCGTCAATGTTTCCCATATGACCTAATCTGAACGCTTTTCCCGCATAAGATGCTAAAGCACCAGCAGCCATAACTCCTTCTTCCGCTAGAGAGCTTCTGAATTCAGCGTCATTGATTCCTTCAGGGTATAAAATAACAGAAAGAGTGGAGCATCTGTTATTTTCATCAGCAAGTATTTTAAATCCTAATGCTTCAAGAGCCGTGTTGATTGCTTCAGATACCTTGGTATGTCTTTCATATCTTGCTTCAATGCCTTCTTCGTTTATAAGCCTTACAGATTCTTTTAAAGCCCAAATCATATTAACAGCAGGAGTTGCAAAGTATTTTGAAGGATCATTCATAATAGGAATCCATTTTTCAAAATCTATATAGTATTCAGGAATTGTTCCCAATGATTTTCTTCTTTCAAGTGCTTTTTTCCCTGCCCATAAAATAAGAAGGCCGGGTGCAACACCGAATGCTTTTTGTGAACCGGTAAATAAAATATCTATTCCGTAATCATCAACATATTCTCTTTCGCCGGCTGTTGCAGCAACACCGTCAACAATATAAACTGTATCAGGATAATTCTTCATAACTTTACCTATTTCTTGAATTGGAGCAACAGCGCCGGTTGCAGTATCTACATGCGAAACTGTCATTGCTGCATAGTTTTTTTCTTTAAGTTTTTTTTCTATTTCTTCCGGTGAAATTACCTGTCCCCAGGGAGCTTGTAACAAATCAACATTTAATCCCTTTCTTTCACATATATCAATGAATCTGTCGCCAAAGAATCCGTTCGATACAATTAATACATTATCACCTCTTTTTGTTACGTTGGAAACAGCCATTTCCATTGCCAAGGTTCCGGAGCCGGCAACAACAAAACACTCACCATCTACTTTTAATAATTTCTTCAAGTCAATAACTAATTCCTTAAAATCTTTTACAAATGCAGGATCTCCAAAAGCAACAGTTTCTCTTCCCAGCTGTTCAGTAATCGTTCTAACCGTTGGAGTAGGTCCAGGTATCATTACTAATTTTTGGTTTTTCATAATAGCCTCCCTTATATAATTTCATTTAATGAAATTCAATTTTAATTATAGTATAGTACATGTTTTTTAAAGTGTCAATAGCAGATGCAAATTTTTTAACATTATTGCAAATCAAATAATATTGATTTAATTAACGATATATGCTAAAATTTCACTTAGTAAAATACAATTTAAGGAGTTCTGCCGTGAATGAAAAACTAGCAAAAAAAAATCAATCAGTTGAAAAGGTGCTGCAAATTATAGAAACTATGGCTCAAAGCAGAGAGCCGCTAAGGCTTCAGGATATTGCATTAAGGGTTGAAATGCCTGCAAGTACCACATTGAGATTCCTTAATACTTTAATGAAATGCGGATATGCTCATCAGGATGCCGTTACTTTGAGGTATTCTTTGACTCTTAAATTTATGTATATCGGAAGTCTGGTAAGTTCTCAAATTAGTATACGGGACATTGCACATCCACATTTAGTGGAGCTTTCAAAGAATTGCAATGAATCCGTCTGCTTGGCTATTGAACAGGATATGGAAATTGTGTACATTGATGTAATAGATGGGCCGGATGGCATGTTGAAAATAACCCAGAGAATAGGAAAGCTTGCACCTATTCACAGCACAGGAATAGGAAAACTCATGCTTCTTAATTATGACTTGAAGCAGCTTGATCAAATGATAGCAATCAAAGGACTTAAGGCTTTAACTCCTAATACTATAACTTCAAAGGAAGAATTATTAAAGGAACTTGAAAAAGTAAATTTACAAGGATATGCTCTGGATGATGAAGAATGTGAGCTTGGGGCTCGTTGCTTGTCCGTTGGAATAAAAGATTATACAGGAAAATATGTTGCAGGTATAAGCGTATCAGGACCGACTACCCGTATGACTATGGAGTATATAGAGGAGATTAAAAGTATAGTTATTGATACCGCAGATAAAATTTCCAAACATCTTGCTTACAAGGAATAAAATAAAGAAAATGTCTATAATTGTTTAGTATATGTATATTATAAATTATAATTTATAATATACAATTGACAAATTTTTATTCAGATGCTATAATGTAGAAAAGCAAACAGTCAAGGGGCTTAGTATAAAAATGAAACACTTAGGACTAAAAGATACAGCATATAAGTTAATAAAGGACAGGCTATTAAGCGGGAAGATTAGACCGGGGGAAAGAATACGTGAAGATTTGCTTGCCGAAGAAATTTCAATGAGCAGGACGCCGGTTCGAGAAGCTATTAATCAACTTTCAGCTGAGGGATATGTATACCAAATACCTAGAAAGGGTATTTTTGCTACAGAAATTTCTCGTGAAGAGTTAATGGATATAATAGAAATAAGAGTTTTGTTAGAAACCTATGCGGTTAAAATTTGCTGCAGAAAAATAACAGAAGAACAATTAAATGAGTTGGAAGATATTTTTAATAAATTAAAATATGCTCTTTTAAACAATGATAAAACCGCATATGGTATATATGATGGCTTGTTTCATAAAAAGATAGCGGAATATACTAGAAATAAAAAATTATATAATTTTATTAACGATATTGAAGATTCAGTTGTTTTTTGCCGTAGAATGGATATTTATAATATTAGGCATAAGTATACAGAAGAAGAGTCTATTAAACAACATGAGGATATTTTAACAGCTATAAAAAACAGAGACGAAGAAGCAGCTTTTGAGGCTATGGGAAAAAATACAAAAGAATTATTTAATAGAATGCTCTATTAAATTGTATTTTTTTAATTTATATATTATAATTTATAATTTATATTATAATATATAAATTATAAGAACATATTGCTTATATATTACCATAATATTATTTTTTAGTTATCAGGAATAGGTTTTCGCAAGGAGGAAATTAAATGAGCAAAGTAGTCGTATTGGATTATCCTTATCTCGGAGGGTTGGATTTATTCAAAACTGAAAAGGAACAAATGGAAAAAAACAACATTGACTTAGTATTTGCTGACTGCAAAAATGACGAGGATATAATAACCACAGCATCAGATGCTGATGTAATATTGTGTTGTGGCAATCCTCCAATTACAAGAAAAGTAATCAGCTCATTAAACAACTGCAAAGTTGTAGTTAGATATGGAATAGGGGTCAATTCTGTAGATTTAGAGGCAGCTACAGAATATAGTAAAATAGTTTATTTTATGCCTGGTTTTTGTGCTGAAGAACTGGTATTGCATGCCACAGCTCTTATTATGAACTTATTAAGAAATATCAGTTATTATGATTCTGGCATAAGAGAAGGTAATTGGCCTAAGGCAAAAGGGTATATGCCTAGAAGACTATCTAATTTAACAGTGGGTTTATATGGTTTTGGAGCATCCGCAAGACCTATGGCTGCAGTATTTAAAAATGGTTTCAAAAGCAAGGTTATAGCATGTGATCCATTTGTAAATGATGAGCTGTATAATAATCACGATGTGGAAAAGGTTTCGTTTGATGAATTGCTGGAGAAGTCTGACATTATATCCATACATGCTCCATTAAACAAGGAAACATACCATATATTTAATAAAGACGCTTTTAGTAAAATGAAGGATACTTCCATGATAGTAAATATAGCAAGAGGTTCTCTTATAAATGAAAATGATTTGATTGAGGCGTTAGAGTCAGGACAAATAAAATATGCCGGTCTTGATGTATTTGAAAAAGAACCGATTGATAAAAATAATCCATTATTAAAAATGGATAATGTAGTATTAACTCCTCATTCCGCTTTTTATGGAGAGGAATCTCTGAGAAATCAGCACTTAACAGCGGCAAGGTTAGTTATCAATACGTTGGTAGATGACATAATAGTAAAAGAAAATGTTGCCAATAAGGAAGTTCTAAAGAAACTATATGAAGTGGCAAACTAAGCTTTCTAGTAAAAGGCTTATAAATATAATATATAATAAATAAATTTTGGAGGTAAAAATGGGCAATATCGGATGCAAAATAATCAGAGATTTTAAGAGGCCATCACAGGAGTTAATCAACGGGTTCAAGGATATACCGGTTGCTAACATTGATGATTGCATGAGCAGGACAGCTGCAGTTGATCAAAGCATAAAGCCTTATAACAAGGCAAATGTTTTAGGACCTGCATTTACTATAAAAGTCCCGGAAGGTGATAATTTAATGTTTCATGCGGCTATGGATTTAGCACAGCCGGGAGATGTTATTGTTATCGATGCGGGAGGGAGCATGAGCAGATCAATTTTTGGAGAACTGATGATTTCTTATTGCCAAAAAAGAAAGCTTGGAGGAGTAATTGTAGATGGCTGCATAAGAGATGTAGATACATTATCGCAAATTGATTTCCCTGTATACGCAAAAGGAATTACACCAAATGGCCCTTATAAAAATGGCCCTGGCGAAATAAATACTCCTGTTGTAATCGGAGGAAGAACAGTATGTCCAGGAGACATTATAGTAGGTGACAGAGATGGAATAGTAGTAATTAAGCCCGAAGAAGCAGAAGAATTACTGGCAAAAGCAAAAGAAATTGTTGATAAAGAGAAAAAAATTACTGAAACAATTGAAAAGGAAGGAACTTACATAAGACCTTGGGTAGATGAAAAACTTAAAGAAATCAATTGTGAAATAATATAAGCGGGAGAAAAGAAATGGAAAGGTTTAAGGTGGCAAGTTTCGACTTTGCTACAGACGATATTTATGACGTAATAGGAAAACAATTTCCGGACAACTTTGAATTAATAACTTTAGATGCTGATACTCTGGAGGATAGAGTGAAAAAAGCAAGAGAAGCTGATTTTATTATAGCCGCAACAGGAAGTATACCAACAGAAGCAATTCTTGAAGCAAAGAATTTAAAAATGATTCAGCAGCAAGGTGTAGGGTTTGATAAGACAGATGTTGACTTGGCTACTAAATTAGGAATCGAAGTATGTATTACTCCTGAAGGGACGTCTATTGGTGTAGCTGAACATGTTGTATTATTAATTCTTGCAGTATACAAAAAAATAGTTATGATATCTAATGAAATGTATGAAGGAAAATTTCCTATGTGGGATTATAGAACTGAATGCTTTCAAATATATGGAAAAACAATAGGATTTTATGGATTTGGAAGAATTGCCAGAGAAGCAGCTAAGAGATTAAAAGGTTTTGAACCTAAAATAATATTCTATGACGCCTATGTATCTATGAGCAAAGAGGAACAGTACGAGCTGGGTGTAACCCAAGTATCTTCAATAGATGAGCTTTTAAAAACATCGGATATAGTAAGTGTTCATATACCCTCAAATAATGAAACCAGAAAATCAATAAATAAAGACTTCTTTAGAAAGATGAAGAAAACGGCAATATTTATAAATACTGCAAGAGGAGATTTATTAGATGAAGAAGATTTCTTTAGTGCAATTGAAGATGATGTTATTGCAGGAGCAGGTATTGATGTTTTTCCAAAGGAACCATTGCCGGCTGATAACAGGTATATTAAATTAAAAAATGTAACTCTTACACCTCATGTATCGGCAGGAACGGCTGATGCGCTCAAGATTAAAATTGATCATGTATGCGCAAATATTAATAGGTTTATTAATGGGGAAGAAACCCTTCACTCATTAAATAAAGATAAAATAAAAAATAATACTTGGATGAAAGAGGGAGCAATATGAAAAAAAGATTTTTATGTTTAATGCTAGCTTTATCAATGGTATTTACGGTGGCAACAGGATGTTCACAAGGTCAAAAAGTACAACAACCGCAATCAGAACAACCTGCAAAAGCAGGTGGAAGCGCAGATATTGACTATCCAACTAAACCTATTACTGTAAATGTTGGATTCTCAGCTGGCGGCTCTTCAGACGTTATGGTTAGATTACTCGCTAATACAATGGAAAAATACATAGGGCAACCCATAGTTGTCGTAAATAAACCAGGCGCCGGCGGCTGGGTTGTGTGGGAGGAATTGGTGAAGTCGGTGAAGCCGGATGGATATACATTTGCATTAGTTAATTCACCAAATATTTCACTAGGCGCATATGACGATGTTAACCCTCGTTCATATACAATTGATGACTTTGATTTGTTGGCTAATCAGGTTACAGATTATAGCGTTTTAGCTATAAGAAATGATGAAACCAGGTTTACGGATCTTCCTTCATTAATTAAATATGCTAAAAACAACACAGTATTATCAGCTTGTTCAGCTTTAGGAATAATTTCTGATGATGCTTCTGTAACAGAATACTTCAACATGAATGAAGGAACTGATTTCCAAATCATTCAAACTGCCGGAGCAAAAGACAGTGAAACAATGTTTATATCAGGAAACAGTGATATATTAGTTGCTAACATCGGTGATATCTTAACTGCTCACAACAGCGGAAACTATAAAGTAATAGCTGTTTTTGCACCAGAAAGGGTAGAGTTATTAAAAGATGTTCCAACTGCAAAAGAATTAGGATATGATTTATACATGTTCTCTGCAAGAGGGTATGCACTTCCTAAAGGCGTTGACCCTGCAATAAGAGCTAAACTTCTTGAAGCATTAAAAAGTGCTATAAATGACCCGGCAGTGAAAGATAAATTAGATGAATTAGGTGCGGTTACAGATTATAAAGAGGGTCAGGAATATTATGATTTTCTAAAATCAAATATAGAAAATTCTAAACAAATTTACGGTATTCAATAAATGTATAAATTTCTAAGGAGCTGTGATAGCTCCTTAGAAATTTAGAAATATTTTAAGTGAGGTGGATAAATGAAATCTAAAGTAATACATCAAGACGTGTATATAAGTATATTTATATATATTGCATTAGCCTTTTTGCTTACTGTTTCAATGAAGCTTCCTAAAGATTCATCTATTTTTCCAAAGATGCTTATTGTAGGACTTGCTCTGTTTAATACCTCTGTTTTATTAAAAGGTATTAATAAAACAAAATTAATGAGGACTGAAGGTACAGCGGTAAACCCAATAAGATGGGAAGTAATAAAGGCACCTTTGCTAGTCTTCGCATTTACAGTTGGATATATTGTATTATTCAGATTTACAAATTTTTATGTAGCAACTACAATTTACATGATTGGGTTAATGAAGTTTTATAAAGTTCAATCATGGAAAGCGATTATATTGGTTACACTGATATTTAATTTGTTTGTATACTTAGGATTCAGTGTGGGTCTTAACGTACCATTAATATAACGACGGAGGAGAATTAGATGGATATATTAGCAATTTTAAGCGGTGTATTTCAACCTGATGTTATGATTGCCTTAATGCTTGGTCTTATTGTGTCAATTATAATGGGCGCATTACCAGGATTAAGTGCAAGTATGGCTGTAGCACTTCTTATTCCGGTAACCTTCGGAATGAGACCGGTTGCAGGGCTAGTTATGTTAACAGGTGTATACACAGGAGCTGTTTACGGCGGTTCTATAACAGCTATACTATTACACACTCCGGGGACTCCTGCTTCAGCGGCAACTGCAATAGATGGTTATGAATTGGCTAAGCAAGGCCAAGGGTTTAAGGCTATTGGCGTAGCAACAATTAGTTCAGTTATAGGTGGCGCTATATCTGCGTTAGCATTAATGTTCTTATCACCTCCTCTCGCAAATATTGCATTAAAGTTTGGTCCTTTAGAATATTTCTTTATGGCTTTATTTGGACTTACTATAATAGCGAGCTTAGCGGGAGATTCGATGGCAAAAGGTTTAATGGGCGGGTTGTTAGGTCTTTTTATAGGAATTGTAGGGCTAGACCAAATGAATGGAGTTCCAAGATTTACATTTGGCATATTACCATTAGAAAGTGGTATATCAATGGTGCCGGCTATGATAGGTATGTTCTCGGTTTCTCAGGTAATGATAATGACGGAGGATATATTTAAGGGAAAATCAAACCTTCAGGATGATTCAAGCAGCCTGCTGACAGGCAGGTTTTTACCTGCATGGTCAGAATTTAAAGCTCTATTGCCTACAATTTTAAAATCATCTGTAATGGGAGTTTTTGTAGGTATATTGCCTGGAGCCGGCGCAGATATAGGTTCATGGGTTGCTTACAATGAAGCCAAAAGATCATCTAAACACCCTGAAAGGTTTGGTAAAGGGGCAATGGAAGGGATTGCTGCTTCTGAAAGTGCAAACAATGCAGTTACAGGTGGTGCTTTGATTCCTTTATTAACACTTGGCATTCCCGGGAGTTCAGTGGCGGCTATATTGCTTGGCGGACTGATGATTCAAGGTCTTGTACCTGGATATGAACTATTTAGCGTATATGCTGAAACAACATATTCGATTATGTTTGGATTCTTATTAGCTAACATTTTAATGGGATTCATAGGATATGTTATATCAAAACAAGCAGTTAAACTTTCAAAAGTCCCAATGACAATTTTAGCTTCAATTATAATAGCATTGTCTGTAGTAGGCGCATTTTCAATTGCAAATAGCATGTTTGATGTGTACGTAATGGGTATTTTCGGTTTGATAGCATACTTTATGAGAAAATCAGGTTTTGGTACGGCACCGACAATCCTTGGCGTTATACTTGCTCCGATGCTAGAAGCAAATTACAGAAGATCGTTGGTTCTTGCAAAAGGAAATATGTTTGCATATTTTTTAGACAGACCAATAGCATTGGTATTATTTGCAATGGTATTGATTGCGCTGTTAGCGCCAATTATTGTTAATAAAGTTAAAAGAAAAATGAACAGTGATTTAAGCATTGACGATGATCCTGAAGCTTATGTTTCATCTGATGTAGATTAATTAAGAGGAATAGCTATGAGAATATATATACCAGATCCAATTCACAATTTACCGCTTGCATATGCAGAAAAAATTGGTGAAGTAGTAAAATGGGATGATGAAAAAATTGCAGACTGGCATGATGCAGATGCATTAATTGTAAGAACTGCAAAAGTAACAAAGGAAAAAATGCATCAATCTCCAAACTTAAAAATAATTGCAAAGCATGGAATTGGTACAGATAATATCGATATAGAAGCAGCTAAGGAGTTAGGTATAATAGTAACTAATACTCCCCATGCTAATATGGAATCAGTAGCTGAATTAGCTGTTTCGCTAATATTATCCAGTGCTAGAAAAGTACCAAGAGCTTTAAATATGCTCAGGAACGGATTAGATAAGTTAGCACCCAAAGAATTAACAGGGGTTGAGCTAGACAATAAGACTGTAGGATTAATAGGGCTTGGAAGAATAGGACAAAAGGTTGGGAACATATTAAGGTATGGATTTAATATGGATGTAATAGGATTTGATCCATATTTAAGTGCTGAAGCAGCAGAAAAACTGGGTATAAAGAAATATGAAGATCTTATAGAAATGCTAAAAATTTCAGATGTAATTAGTATTTCAGTTCCACTTGTTCCTTCAACTGTTAATTTAATAGCAAAGTCAGAATTAAGTGTGATGAAGGAATCATCAATTTTAGTAAATACCTCAAGAGGAAAAATAGTAAATGAGGCTGATTTATATGATGCTCTCAGCACAAATAAAATCGGTGCTGCAGCTTTAGACGTATTTGAAATAGAGCCTCCTTCAAAAGATAATAAATTATTCGAATTAGATAATTTTATTGGTACGCCTCATATCGGAGCAGCCACTGAAGAAGCTTTGATAAAAATGGGACAAACTGCAATAGAAGAAATAGAAAGAGTAAAAAATGGAGAAGAACCATTTTATAAGGTTAAGTAATTAGTTTCACTATAAAATTTAAATTAATTAGGAGGATATTATGGCATTTATAAAAATTAAAGGAGTTTTACCACCTATGGTTACTCCATTTGACGAAAATGATAAGGTGGATTATGATAAACATGTAAGAAATATTGAAAAATGGAATGAATATGATTTAGCAGGTTATTTAGTACTTGGATCAAACAGTGAAACAGTGTATTTGACGGAAGAAGAAAAATTAAAACTGATAGAGCTTACAGTTAAGCACAAAAAACCAGGAAAACTTGTGGTTGCCGGAACCGGAATGGAATCAACAAGCGCTACAATCGATTTAACAAATAAAGCGGCTGATTTAGGAGCTGACTGTGCTTTAATTGTTACTCCATTTTATTATGGCGGAAAAATGAATGATGAAGCTTTAATTAATTTCTATACAGAAGTTGCCGACAATACAAGAATACCGGTGATGATTTACAATGTTACAAAATTTACACATGTTAATATTTCACCTAAAGCTGTTGGGGTGTTGTGCAAACATCCAAACATAATAGGTATGAAAGACAGTTCAGGTAATGTTTCACAGCTTATAGACTTTAAAGCAGCTATAGGCAATGAGGAATTCAATCTAATGATTGGTACTGCATCCATCTGGTATCCGGCTTTGACATTAGGTGTTGAAGGTTCCGTAATGGCTCTTGCAAATTGCTGCCCCGGAGAATGTGTTGATGTTCAAAAAGAATTTGAAACCGGCAATTTAGAAAAAGCTAGGGCATTATATGAAAGAGTATTTCCTGTGAACAGTGCCGTAACAGGAAAATATGGAATAGCAGGATTAAAATATGCTTGTGATTTATTAGGTTTTGAAGGCGGATATGTAAGAAAACCACTGGTTCAATTGAAGGAACAAGAAAAGTCAGAATTAGTAGAAATATTGAAAAAGGCTAAGGTATTAAATTAGAAAACACAAAGGATCTCTAAACTCAGAGATCCTTAACTTTATACACCACAACCTTATATGACTTGACTGTGGATTTGTACCCTACAGGGAGCAAACAAATCAGAGACGTAGAATGCTATTATTTCAAATATTTTTCGAACCAATTTGTCATTTCTTCCAATCTTCTCACTCTGTGGCGCGGTTTGCCGCTTCTGCTCAGTTCGTGGTTTTCTCCTCTGAACATGCATAATCTTGCGTCGACGCCGTGATATTTTAATGCGGTAAACATCTGCAGACCTTCCGCAAGCCAGCAGCGGTAGTCTTCCTCTGAATGAATGAACAATGTTGGTGTAACAGCCTGGTTAGCGTATTTCAGGGGTGAATGGAACCACATTTTCTCCATATTGTCCCAAGGTGTTGACTGAATCTGATCAGCGTTGAAATAATATCCTATGTCAGTTGTCCCAAACTTAGAAATCCAGTTAGAAATGCTTCTTTGAGATACGGCACATTTGAATCTGTCTGTGTGGCCTATAATCCAGTTGGTCATGAAACCTCCGTAGGAGCCTCCTGTAACGCCTATGCGGCATTTATCAATCTGAGGATATTTTTCCAGTACCAGATCGGTAAATTTCATTAAATTATCATAATCAATCGTGCCGTACTTGCCTCTTATATCAGCAAATTCATCTCCTCTTCCGTCGCTGCCTCTCGGATTGCAAAAGAATACAAAATATCCTTCATTTGCCCAAACTTGCATTTCATGATAGAAAATTTCACCGTAGACTGTCTTTGGTCCTCCGTGTATATCAAGTATTCCGGGATAGCACTTGTTTTCATCATAATCAGCGGGTTTTAAAACAAATCCTTCAATTGTAACGCCGTCATTTTCAAATTCCAATCTTTCAGGTTTAATGATATTTTTGGTTTCTGCAATCTTTTCATTGAACTTTGATTTTTGAATTTCAACGCCTTTTTCATATGCGTAAATTTCCTGAAGCTTAGTTCCCCTAAGACCTATAAAAATAATGTTCTCACTGCATAAGTCAAAGCAGTCCACAGAACCGTTGTCATCTGTCAGTTTTTCTATTTTTCCGTCCAATGAAAGTTTTTTAATAAATGAGCTTTTATTTTCAGTAGATATAAAGTACAGGCAGTCATTCAATACCCTATAATATGCTCCGCCTCCGTAGCGGCAGTCTGACCCTACGGAATTGTGCATTCCAAAGTCATGGCAGCTTAAAAGCTCTGCCTCGCCGTTTTTTAATTTATAAAAGTTTAAATTTTGATTTATACCGTATTTATCCATGGGTGATGCTGCAAAAACAATTTCATTACCTACAAATTCTGCAAAGTCTATATAAAATTCATCATCCTCAATTAGGCGGATTGCTTTTTCTGAATATAAATTATATAAATATAATTCGTTTGTAAGCTCAAGCTTGTTTGTGTAATTTTGAGATATGTAAAGAGCCTTCCCATCCTTAACTCCTGTTACGGATACATTTTCAAACTGATTTGATATAGGAACAATATCCTTTGTTCCCTTATCGTACAAATACAAGCGATTTCTTTTTTTATTTGTGAAGCCTTCACCGTTTGACCAGAAAGGAATTTCGTCCAAAACTTCGTAATCCTTGTTTTCTTTAATCATATCAATTGCTTCTTCTTTTTTTTCACCTTTATGAGAATGAAGATTTATTCCGTAGTGGCTGTATTCAGCAGTTATGAGAAATTTTTCATCTGCAAGTTTTTTAAATTCATTGACCTTCATAGGAATTCTCATATATTCATACGCTTCGCCCCCATGTATGTCAATTGCATAAAAGACTGTCCAATGCTCTCCTTCTTCTATTTTTTTCTTTAATTTTTCGTCTCTTAAGGACGGAAACAACAAAGTTGTATTATCAAGCCAAATAAATGATTTTTCTTTGTTCATGTTTGTAAGCTTTTTATAATCAGAAGTCATGCAGTTATAAATCCAAATGCTTGATAAATACTTATTGCTATCATAGTCTAAGCTATGAACTGCAAATGCCGCATAATTTTTGTCAGGAGAGAGTTCAAGTCCTGATAGAAACTTATAATCCAAAAAATCTCTAAGCTTTAAATTTTCCATTTAAATACCTCCATTTGTTATATTGCATATCATTATTATATAATTATATATGCAATATCAGTTATATGCAATATATCCAATTTAAGTATTGTATTATTTAAAGGGTTAGTAGTATAATTTTGTTTGAAGAATATTTGGAGGGACGTATGAATTTAGAAACGAACATTAATTTTACTCTTAAGATGCTTGAAGAAATAGTAAATATACCAAGCCCTACGGGGTACTGCAAAGACGTAATGCTGCATATAGAAAATACTGCGCATAATCTTGGATACAAGGTTTCACAAAACAAGAAGGGAAACAGAATAATTGAAATAGAAGGAACTGATAACAGCTATTGCACAGGAATTCCTGTACATGTTGATACTCTCGGAGCAATGGTGAGATCTGTAAATTCTGATGGAACATTAAGAATTACTACCATTGGCGGCAATATGTTTTCTACTATAGACGGAGAATATTGTAAGGTACATACACGAAGTGGAAGAATATATACCGGGACAATGTTGTCAACTTCACCTGCTGTTCATGTTTATACCGATGCAAGGGACAAGGCCAGGACTGAAGAAAATATGATGATAAGGCTGGATGAGAAGGTTAAAAGCAAGGAAGATGTGCAAAAATTAGAAATAAGTGCAGGAGACTTTATTTCCATAGAGCCTAAGTTTACAGTTACTCCTTCAGGATATGTTAAATCAAGGTACCTGGATGACAAGGCCGGAACTGCATGTGCGTTAAGTCTCATGGAAATGTTTAAAAGGCTTGGCACGAAACCGAAAAATAATGTAAAAATAATAATTTCATCGTATGAAGAGGTTGGACATGGGTGTTCAAGCATTCCTGAAGATATCGATGAACTTGTGGGAATTGATATGGGCTGCATAGGCCTGGATTTATCATGTACAGAGGAAGATGTGTCTATTTGCGCCAAAGACGGCTCAGGACCATATGATTATGATATCACCGGCAAATTGATCGAACTGGCTAAAAAATACAAATTAAAATATGCTGTTGACATATATCCCATGTACAGCTCTGATGTGTCGGCTTCGTTAAAAGGAGGAAATGACATAAGGGGAGGACTGATTGGCCCGGGTGTACATGCTTCCCACGGAATGGAAAGAACACATACGGACGGTATTGAAAATACTATTAAATTAATATATGCATATTTGACAGAATGATGAAAAGATGAGGACATGCAGTGGAAAATTTAGTATTCTCAATTAATGTTGTATTACCTATATTTTTATTGATGTGTTCAGGAACCTTGTTTCGTAAAATAAATTTGTTTGATGAAGAGTTCCTGGTGAAGGCAAACAGTTTTGCGTTTAAAGTATTATTGCCTACTCATCTTTTTAATAATATTTATAAAAGTGAAGTTTCCGATTCTATAAATATTAAATTGATTTTGTTTGCTGTCAGTATAGTAATTGCGGTTATAGGAATAACTATTATAATAGTACAGAAATTTGAGAAAGATAACAGGAACAGGGGAATTATAATTCAAGGGCTTTACAGAAGTAATTTTGTTTTGTTCGGAGTTCCCTTAAGCCTGAATTTATTTGGTGAGTCAAACTTAGGAGCTGTAACGACCTTAATTGCCATCATTATACCACTCTATAACTTTATGGCCGTTATAATATTGGATTGGTACTCTAATGACAAGAGTGACTATAAAAAGACTGTTATAAGCATAATTAAAAATCCTTTAATAGTCGGTTGTTTTCTTGGAATTATTGTTTCAGTCATGAACTTCAAACTTCCGTTGTTTGCAGAAAAAACCATAAATGAGGTGGCAGAAATGGCAACTCCTTTGGCTTTGATGGCACTTGGCGGAGAAATTGCTATAAAAGGTATTGATAAAAATCTTAATTATATTGCAATTGTTTCAATTGGAAAGCTTATAGTTATACCTGCTTTTGTTGTTGCAGCAGGCTATGCTTTTGGGTTCAGGGGAGTGGAGTTGGGTGCGTTGTTCAGCATGACGGCTCCGTCATGTTCGGTTTCAAGTTATACCATGGCGTGTCAGTATGAATGCAACGATGAGCTGGCAGGACAATTAGTGTTTTTCACTGCCTTATTCAGTCCTATAACAATTTTTTTGTTTATATTTTTCCTGAAGACTGTAGGCGTATTTTAAGGAGATTAAAATGGATATAAAATCATACAAAAAAAACTATGATTATTCCTATACATTTGGAATGTTTCCCACTGTGGAACTGATACAATCAAAGCCGGATAAGGTAATAAAGGTTTTAGTGAGCTCTCATTATAAATCAGAATCAGATACTGATATTTTTGAGCTGTGTAAAAGATATAATATTAAGACTGAAATTAACGATAAGGCTATAAATCGTATAAGTGATAAGGAAAATAATTATGTTGTCGGAGTATTTTATAAATACGATTGTGTCCTGAATAATGATGAATCTCATATAGTCTTGGTTAATCCAAGCAATATGGGAAATATGGGTACAATTATAAGAACTCTCACGGGATTTGGATTGAACAATTTGGCGGTTATCAGCCCTGGTGTTGACGTATTCGACCCTAAGGTTTTAAGAGCTTCCATGGGTTCTCTGTTTAGAATAAATTTTAAATATTTTGATAGTTTTGATTCCTATAAAGAAAAATTCTACAACCGCAAAATTTATACATTCATGCTTGATGGAGCTACATCATTAAAGAATTTAAAACATGATAGTAATGAACTTTTTTCGCTGGTTTTTGGCAATGAGGCCACAGGACTCGATTCAAGTTTTTCTTCTGTTGGTACAAGTGTATTTATAAAACACACAGACAGAATTGATTCGTTGAACCTTACAATAGCTGCCGGAATTGCAATGTATCATTTTTGCAGTTGATTTTGGATTGGTAAATTATTAACAAATTAACATATATAGGATAAATAATTAATCTGCTGCTGTAAATACTATATTTAAGGCATCAAGTTGCCCTAAATATGTGTTAATTGAAGGTGATCGATCATTAAAAACTTTAACAGCAAAAGTCCGGATAACGACGTAAAGTTATTCAATTGGGAAGAACAAGCAAAATTAGACAGCCAACAAAACTTAAGGGAGCAGATGAAGCAAATGAACAACAACTATCAAAACAAAAATGACAACAAATGTGATAACAGAGATAATAATAACAGATTTAATAACAGAGAAAACAATAACAACAACAGATTTGATAACAGAGATAACAACAATAGACTTGAAAACAGAGACAATAACAACAGATTTAATAACAATAGGTTAGATAATTGTGACAATAACAGATTAGATAACCGCGACAACAACAGATTAGATAACCGTGACAACAATAATAGATTCAACAACCGTGACAATAATAACAAAGAAAACAACAAAGAAAACAACAATAAAAACAGAAATAACAACGAAAATAATTTTAGATAATATTTAAAATAAGAATGGTCTCTTAATTACAGGGACCATTCTTATTTTATTTTCAATATATCATTTGCCATTTCTTGAATGCTTTCATAATTTATTTCAGTAAAAGTCCTATTTTCTAATTTGAAGTTTTTTTGTACTGTTTTCATAACCAATTTGTCATAGAGTTTATAGGGTCTTACTTTTAATCTGCCTCCAAAACATTGTATGGACACTGATTTATTTAATAGTTTTTTAGGAAAATTGTGAAGCAGGTATTGGTTTGCCTTTTCCGGAAATCCACAGCATAAATATATGGCAGTATTCTTTTTCATAAGAGTGTCAAGATTATCTTTGATGAAATTTACGACTGATTTGTGAATGATGTTAAATCTTATACAACTTCCAATTACTATCGTATCATAATCTGATGGTTTTGCATTGTCTTTAGATAAATTAACCACATGTGAGCCGGGCAGTTTTTCAGCCAATAATTGCGCGCATTCACCTGTAGTGTTGTTATCGCTTGCATATGCTATTAAAATATTCATTCTATGCTCCGTCTGCTTAATATTATATATGAAATCATAATATTTTAGAAGACAAAAGTCAAGAAATATGTATTGTTATATATTTGTCATAATAATACAAGAAAATTTATTGCAAAAGTAGATTTTTTCACGAGTTAAAAACTATTGACAACTTTAGATTTTAAGTCTTATAATAAGCTTATCAATATTAGAACAAATATTATTTTTTTAATTCATAACCAAAGAAATTAATAAATATAATATTGAATGATAAGCTTGGGAGAGACCAATATGGGCGCCGAAGAAGCAAATTGCACTGGTCGGAGTGCGGTGAAACTTTCAGGCAAAAGGGCCAGGCTTGGACAATGCTCTGAATAACGAATGTTAAGACAGAGGTAATGACAACTGTTATTACCTCTGTCTTTTTTTATAGACCTAACCCCAGCATGACTTGACCCAATTTGTACGAGCGGTAGTGAAGGGCAAATGGCGGTAGGCCTTATGCAGCGCAATCCTGATTTGTACGAGCGGCAGCTAACAGATAAATTGATGACGTAGCCTGCTAATAGCAATATGTTTAATTATAAATAATATATAAAAAGGAGTGATTAGGTGAAAACGACACCATTGTATGAAAAGCATCTAGAACTAAACGGAAAAATCATTGACTTTGGGGGGTGGGCACTTCCTGTGGAATATTCAGGAATACTTTCAGAGCATGAAGCGGTGAGAACCAAGGCGGGTTTGTTTGACGTATCTCACATGGGTGAAATAACAGTAAAGGGGGAAGATGCGGAAAAATATCTTCAAATGATTGTAACAAATGACATTTCAGTACTTGCGGAAAACCAGATTGCATATACTACAATGTGTTATCCTAACGGAGGAGTGGTTGATGATCTGCTGGTTTACAAAAACAGCAATGTGGATTATTTGCTGGTTGTTAATGCATCAAATACTGACAAGGATTTTGAATGGCTGGAAAGGCATGTATCTGGCAATGTTGAAGTGAAAAATGTTTCATCTCTATATGCTCAGCTTGCTCTTCAAGGACCTCAGGCTCAGACGATACTGCAAAAACTTGTAAAAGATGACCTGAATGAATTAGAATTTTATCATTTCAAGAGCAATGTGAATGCTTGTGGAATTAATACCTTGGTATCACGCACAGGATACACGGGAGAAGATGGTTTTGAATTATATTTTGCTTCTGCTGACGGGCCTGGAATGTGGGATATGCTTCTTGAAGCAGGAAAAGATGATGGGCTTGTTCCGGCAGGCTTAGGTGCCAGAGATACATTGAGGTTCGAGGCGGCACTTCCTTTATACGGCCAGGAAATTGACAAGGATATAACTCCTCTTGAAGCGGGACTGGGATTTTGCGTTAAACTTGCCAAAAATGATTTTATAGGTAAAGATGTTCTGGTTAATCAAAAATCAGAAGGACTGAAAAGAAAAGTAGTTGGTTTTGAAATGGTTGACAGAGGCATTCCTAGAAATCATTATGATGTTTATGCTGATAGCAAAAAAATCGGATATGTTACGACAGGAAGTTTTTCTCCAACATTAAAGAAAAACATAGGGCTTGCATTAATAAATGCTGAATATGCAAAAGAAGGAACAGAAATAGAAATTTCAATAAGGAATAAAAAATTGAAAGCCAACGTAATTAAAAAACCGTTTTACATTAAAAAATATAAAAAATAAATTAAGAATTAAGATAGTTGTAAAAAGATAATGAAATTATTAAATGATTGTTCATAATTTAAAATTAAAAAATGGAGGAAAGTATGAAACTATTAAATGAATTAAAATATTCTGATTCTCATGAATGGATTAAGGTAGAAGGAAATAAGGCTTATATAGGAATTACAGATTATGCACAGGATCATTTGGGAGAAGTTGTTTATGTTGAACTTCCTGAGGTTGATGCAACTGTTGAAGCAGGAGATCAATTTATAGTTTTAGAATCAGTAAAAGCTGCGTCAGATGTTTATGCTCCGTTATCGGGTACAATAGTTGAAATAAATGAGGAGCTGGTCGATAATCCTGGCTTAATTAATGAGTCGCCGTATGATGCCTGGCTTGTTGCTATAGACATGCTGCATCCTGCAGAAGCTGACAATCTGCTTTCGGCAGCTGATTACGAAAAAATATGCGAATAAGGAGGAACTTATGTCAAGGTATATAGGAAATACCGATAAAGACAGGGAACAAATGCTCAAAGAAATAGGATATGACAGCATAGATTCTTTGTTCAATGCAGTCCCTGATTCCGTACGGTTAAAGACAAATTTAAACTTACCAGGCGCCCAGTCTGAAATGGAACTGGTTAAACAAATGAAATTATTGTCAAATAAAAATTTAAATCTTGATGATTACACCTGCTTCTTAGGAGCAGGTGCATATGATCATTATATACCTGCTGCCATAGACCAGTTGGCTTTACGACAGGAATTCTACACCGCGTATACTCCTTATCAGCCTGAAATAAGCCAGGGAACATTACAAGCTATATTTGAATACCAAACAATGATAAGTGAGTTAACAGGGCTTCCAGTTGTGAATGCTTCCATGTATGATGGTGCGACCGCAATGACAGAAGCAGCAATCATGGCATGTGAATCAACAAGGAGATCTGAAATTATAATTGCAGAAAGCGTTCATCCTGAAAGCATACAAGTGTTAAATACATATGCACAGTTTAGAAATATTACTATAACAGAATTAGGTTATAAGGATGGGCAAACCGATTTAGAAGCTTTAAAAAATATAATAAACAAAAATACTGCTGCAGTAATTATTCAAAGCCCAAATTTCTTTGGCATTATCGAAAATATCACAGCAATAGAAAGCATAGTCCATGAAAACAAAAGCTTATTGGTTATGAGTGCTGACCCGATATCTCTTGCAATGTTAAAAAGTCCCGGAGAACTGGGTGCGGATATAGCAGTGGGAGATGGGCAATCGTTGGGAAATTCCCTTAGCTTTGGAGGCCCTTATTTAGGGTTTATGGCAGTTACAGAAAAACTTATGCGCAAAATGCCTGGAAGAATTGTCGGTGAAACCGTCGACAAGGATGGAAACAGAGGATTTGTTCTGACATTGCAGACAAGGGAGCAGCATATCAGGAGAGAAAAAGCAACTTCAAACATCTGCTCAAATCAGGCGTTAAATGCCTTAATAGCCACAATATATCTTACTTTAATGGGTAAGGATGGACTTAAGGAAGTCGCAAATTTATGCCTGCAGAAGTCTCACTATGCATACAATGAACTGATTAAAACAGGAAAATTCAGCCCTGTGTTTACAAAGCCATTCTTTAAGGAGTTTGTTGTAAAAAGCAGTGAGCCGGTAAATGAACTTAACTCAAAACTTTTAAGAAGCAATATAATAGGCGGATATGACATTGAAAAGAACTATCATGAATTAAAAGACTGCTGGTTAATTGCTGTTACAGAAAAACGCACAAAAGAAGATATAGATAATCTAATAAGAAAGGCGGTGGAGTAACATGCAAAAACATCAATCATTAATATTTGAAATAAGCAAAGCAGGACGTAAAGCGTACTCTCTTCCGGAATGCGATGTATTTGCAGCATCTGCCGGGGAAATTTTAGATAAAAGCCTGTTAAGAACGGAAGCACCGGAACTCCCGGAAGTAAGCGAACCGGATGCCGTACGCCACTTCACGCAGCTTTCTCAAAGAAATCATGGTGTTGACTCAGGTTTTTATCCTCTGGGCAGCTGTACCATGAAGTACAATCCAAAAGTAAATGAAGCGGTTGCAAGGTTTGATGGCTTTGCAAAAGTTCACCCGTACCAATCTGAAAAAACCGTACAGGGAGCCATGCAGGTGATGTATGAGCTTGGGGATATGCTTTCAGAAATAACAGGCATGGATCAATTCACGCTGCAGCCTGCAGCGGGAGCTCACGGAGAACTTACAGGCCTTATGATAATGAAGGCATACCATAAAAACAGGGGCAATCAAAGAAATATTATAGTTGTTCCTGACTCTGCACACGGAACTAACCCGGCATCTGCTGCAGTAGCAGGCTTTGATGTTGTAGAAGTTAAATCAAACGAAAAGGGATTAGTTGATTTAGAGGCATTAAAAGCCGTAATGAGCGATAAAGTTGCAGGCTTTATGCTGACTAACCCGAATACTCTCGGATTGTTTGATGAAAATATTTTGGAAATATCTAAAATAGTACATGAAGCAGGCGGATTAATGTATTATGATGGTGCAAATACAAATGCCATAATGGGGATAACAAGACCCGGTGACATGGGGTTTGATGTGGTTCACATAAACCTTCACAAAACATTCAGCACGCCTCATGGCGGAGGTGGACCTGGTGCAGGACCGGTGGGCGTTAAAAAACATTTAACCGAATTTTTACCTGTGCCTGTTGTTGTTAAGAAAGAAGATGACTATTCCTTTGACTATGACAGACCTTTGTCAATTGGAAAAGTTAAATCATTCTACGGGAATTTTGGAGTTTGTGTGCGTGCGTATGCATACATAAGAAGTCTTGGATCTGATGGATTAAGGGCAGTTTCTGAAAATGCCGTATTAAATGCTAATTATATTGCAAATAAGCTTAAGGATAAATATTATCTGCCTGTAGACAGAGAATGTATGCATGAATGTGTATTTTCAGGAGACTGGCAGAAGAAAAACGGAGTATCGACACTTGATGTTGCAAAACGACTGTTAGATTTCGGATACCATCCTCCGACGATTTATTTCCCGCTTATTGTTTCGGAAGCAATGATGATTGAGCCTACAGAATGTGAAACAAAGGAAACATTGGATGAATTTATATCTGTTATGAGACAAATCTCCGATGAAGCGGAAAATAATCCTGAGCTTGTTCATTCAGCACCTCATACAACAATAATTTCAAGGCTTGATGAAGCAGCAGCGGCAAGAAAGCCGATACTTCGATACAAGCAGGTGTAATATGGAAAGAGATTTATTAATTATAGGCGGAGGTCCGGGCGGTTACGAAGCAGCAATAAGAGGTGCCCAGTTGGGAGCAAAGGTGACTCTTATAGAGGAAGATAAATTAGGCGGAACATGCTTGAACAGAGGTTGTATACCTACAAAGGCTCTATATAAGAATGCTGAAGTAATTAACTCTTTAAAAAACTTGGATGAATTCGGAGTAAAATTAAGTGATTATAACCTTGATATGAAAAAGGTTCAGAGCAGAAAAAATGAAGTTGTCAATAAATTGGTGTCCGGCATTGACCAACTGTTAAAAGGAAACGGCGTTGAAGTAATAAAAGGCAGGGCATCCTTTAAGGGAAATAAGATTATTGAAGTTGCTACTGAAAAAGGTACCGAGGAATTGTCAGCAGAAAACATAATTATAGCAACAGGTTCTTCGACCTCAGCTGTACCAGTGCCGGGAATTGATCTGCCCGGTGTTGTAACAAGCGATGAAATATTAAATTTTAATGAGGTTCCAAAAAGCCTTGCAATACTGGGTGGAGGTGTTGTTGGAATTGAGTTTGCAGGTATATTTGCTTCTCTCGGCACTCAGGTTACAATAATTGAATTTCTGCCTAAAATATTGTATAGATTGGATGATGAGCTTTCTAAAAAATTGAGTGTTTATTTAAAGAAGCAAGGAATAAAGATTATAACAAGCTCTGCACTAAAAGAAGTTCAGCCATCAGATGAAGGATTAAAGTTAATAGTTGGAAATGATAAAGGGGCCACAGAATTAGTATGTGATTACATGTTGTCTGCGGCAGGCAGAAAGCCTAATGTTGAAGGACTTAATTTAGAGCTTTCGAACATTGAATACGACAAAAAAGGAATAAAGGTCGATAGTAATTACAAAACATCTTCAGAGGGGGTATATGCCATAGGAGATGTTATCGGCGGAGTTATGCTCGCTCATGTTGCTTCAGAAGAAGGAAAAGTATGCGTGGAAAATATTTACGGACATAATTCCAAGCTAAATTACGATGCAATACCATCATGTGTATTTACTTTCCCGGAAGCTGCGTCAGTGGGTATGACAGAAGATGAAGCCAAAGAAAACAATGTAGAATATATAGTAGGCAAGTCAATGTTCGGAGCAAATGGAAAGGCACTTTCCATGGGTGAAGGTGAAGGATTTGTTAAGGTGCTGGCTGAAAAGGAAAGCCACAGGATAATTGGAGTTCACATTATGGGTCCCCACGCCAGTGACATAGTTCATGACGGTTCATTGTCCATACAGAATGAGCTCACGGTTGAAAGTATTAAAGAATCAGTGTTTGCACACCCAACGCTGTCAGAAGTATTTTATGAGGCTATATGCGGATGCATAGGCGAAGCAATACATTCAATACCAAAGAAAAGATAATTATGATACATAAATACAGTTTATGTTAATAATAAGCATAGAGGCCTAATGCTGTTAAGTTAAAGAAATGATTAAAAAACAGAGTGTTAAAACTCTGTTTTTTAATTAATAAATTTGTAATGACTGGTTAAATTTCTATATCTGCTTAAAATATTACATTTCACGTCTCCTATAAATTACCATTATTTAAAAATAGAAATAAGAAATTCACTTTTTAAAAAATCATCAAGACTATTATTAAAACTCTCCAGAGCTTTCATCCTATTTGGGATAGGGTTTTTATTTGTAATTTGATAGCATACTCGTTCTGGAGGCGGGTCCGCAATTTCTGAAATTATTATAGCACTATTACGTAATTTTCTAGCTACTGAGATTGGTACAATTGACCAGAAGTCGGGAACATCTATAAATGAACTCAGCAATGATGCTGTATCAACAGTCGAGAATTTTCGAGGGCGGTTCTCCCATAAGGCATCATGCCATGATTGGAAGGTGGGACCATGGTACATGAATATTTCCTTGTCAGGATCAAGGTCTGTTGTATGAATCATTTTGGGAAAACAAGAGCAAGACGAAGAAATTACAACCATCCTTTCGCTGAATAACGATTTGCATATAATGTTTTTGTACGGAAGCTCCCATAATACAAATCCGGTATCTATTTCATGGTTTTCAATCATTTTGTAGATGGTGACAGTCCAATGAGAGCCTACATTCACAACCATATGTGTATTACTTTTCAAAATCTTTTTATACAATTCATAAAATATATAGGTGTTTAAACTGTCCACACCGCCTATATTAAGTTCATATAAGGTTTTTTGTGTCTTCCAGACCTCAGTATCTTTGTACAAGGATATCCATCTTTTTGCAATATCCGTAAATTCCTCGCCTTTGGCGGTTAAGGTTATAAAGCCCTTTCCTTGTTCACGCTGTATAAGCTCGGTTCCTATTTCCTGCTCAAGAGTCTTTAAACGGTAGCTAACTGTTGATTGTGATAAAAAAAGTATTTCAGCTGCTTTAGATAAGCTTCTTGTCTCGGTAATAGCCAGAAATGTTTCTATATTAGTATAATCCATAAACAGCCTCCAAAATATAATATCGAATTTTTAGATATTATACATCAAACCTTTCAGTTTTACAAATATTAAAAATAATATTATAATAATTAAGGAAAACGAATTCGTATTATAACAGCAGCTGTTAAGATTTATATTAGTGTATGAAAACATTTTTAAATCCAGAGCAGAATGCGATTGCATCTGCAAAATAATTATGGAGGAGTATTTGTATGGAAAAAGTTAGAAAATTATCACTTGGAAAACAAATTTTAATCGGAATTATTGTAGGTCTGGTAATTGGAATTGTTTCCCCAAAGTCAGCAGAAATGATATCACCTTTAGGGGCTGTATTTTTGAGGTTATTGAAAATGCTGATTGTTCCTTTGGTGTTTTTCAGTATTACCAGTGGAGTTTGTAAAATGGGAGATGTAAAACAGCTCCGTACTGTAGGTTTACGATTTGTACTGTATATAATTATTACATCAGGACTAAGTGCAGTCGTTGGAATATTGGCAGGTTTTATTATACGACCGGGTACAGGAACAACCGAATTCTTGAACACGGCGGAAGTTGTTGAGAGTGTACCTTACAGCTTTATTGACAACGTTGTTTCATGGGTGCCGGATAACGTTGTGCAGGCAATGGCAACAGCAAATATGCTTCAAATTATTTTCTTTGCCATTTTCCTTGGAGTAGCTTTATTGTCTCTCGGTGAAAAAGTAAAACCAATGATTTCCCTTATTGATCAGGGAAGTGATGTGATGCTGAAAATTACGGAGTTTGTTATGGCATTTTCTCCTATAGGTATTGCTTCCCTAATGGCAACCATGATAACTACAATCAGCGGTTCAACCATGAAAGAAGTGCTTGAATTCATAATAACAGACAATATTTGCGCACTTATCATCTTATTTGTTTTTTATCCGTTAGTTATTAAGGTTTTTGCAAAGGTCAATCCTGTGACTTTTATGAAAAAAATTACCGAACCTATGCTTGTTGCCGTATCTACCACATCTTCGGCAGCTACACTGCCTGTATCTATCCGCACGGCAGAGGAAAAACTGGGACTTCCAGAAAATATCTACGGATTTACGCTTCCTTTGGGGAATACCTGCGGGATGAACGGATTTGCACTTTTCATCGGTCTGTGTTGTATCTTTGCATCCAACTTGTACGGGTTTGATATTACGTTCGGAAGAATAGCGCAGTTTGTTTTTCTGGGGATTATTCTTTCAATAGGAGCTGCCGGAGTAAAAGGTGCCGGTATTGTAATGTCGACGGTATTATTGGAAGCATTGGGCATGCCTTTGTCACTGATTCCAATTTTGGCAGCAATTTGGCCTACTATTGACCCTGCGCATACAACATTGAATAATGTCAGTGACCTGGTAGGCACAGCCGTTGTGGCAAAACAATTAGGAAAGATGGATATGGAGGTATTTAATAACGCTGTATAGCTGAAATTTAAATAAATATAATTATAAAGTTATTCGGAGGCATAATAATGAACGACAAAATCAATCATGGACAGCTTTTTGACGAGCAGCTGTCAAAAGAAATAAAGGGACTGTTTTATCATGTGGATGAGGATCCTGTTTTAAATAGGAAAAGGATATTTTTTGACAATGCGGGCGGCTCACTAAGACTAAAAAAAGCAAATGATGTGTTTAAAAATATGGATGAACTGCCGGATTGCCCTGAGCATTCCAACTATACCGCAAGATGGCTGTTAAGTGTCCAAGAAAAGGCATATGAGGATATCAGAACAATATTCAATGCAAAATCAGGAAGTATAGTAACTTCTTTGACGGCTTCAATGGTAATTTTTGAAATGAACAGAGCCATAATCGAAAACGTGCCGGGCACCAATGTTGTGACTACAGCACTTGAACATCCTTCTGCATATGATTCGGTGGTAAGCTATGCCGAAAAAACGGGAAAGGAAGTGAGGGTTGCTAAAACCAATCCTGTAACAGGAGGAGTTGACGTAAGTGAGATTACAAAGCTGGTTGACAAGGATACTTGCCTTTTGAGCTTCATATATGCTTCAAATATCTCAGGTGCTGTTCTCGATGTGGAATCGATAATAAAGGAATGCAGAAAAATAAAACCTGATCTTTACATTGTGGTAGATTCGGTACAGCATACGCCTCACGGTGCTTTAGACTTAGAGAAAACTCCTGTTGACGGTATTAATTTTGCACCGTATAAATTTTTCGGCACAAGAGGTTTCGGAGTAGGGCTTATGTCTGAAAGAGCCGCAATGCTTCCTCACAATAAACTGATTGCAAAGTCTGTTGATGAATGGGAGCTTGGAAGCCCTGCACCTTCGCAGTTTGCGTCAATAACAGAAATAGTTGATTATGTGTGCTGGATAGGTGCGAAATTTACAGATTTAGAAAATAGAAGAGAATTATATGCAGAAGGTATGAACAGAATAAATCTTCACGAAAGGGCATTGATGTATCGCATGCTGAACGGATCTGATAAAGCTGAAGGACTAAGAAATATTAAGGGCGTTAATGTATATTTGGATTATGAAGATCTTTCAACAAGGGATTTCATAATGGCTGTGGGATTTGACAATATAGATTGCCTTAAGGCTGTCAAAGAATATGAAAAAAGAGGAGTAATTACTTTTGAAAGAATTGCTTCAAGCTTATATTCCAAAAGGATGCTTGATTCATTCGGCATTGAGGGAATTGTGAGAGTATCTCCGCTTCATTGCCACGATGTGAACGATATTGATGAGTTCTTGAAAATTACAAAAGAAATTTCTCAATTATTTAATGATTAACCAGCTCTAAGATTCCCGTATCCTAAACGAGGGGTGAGAGCGACTAAGTTACCAAATAAGGGATACTAACTTTCAGGTGGGTTTAAGGACTTCATTTGAAAGTTAGTATGCTTTAATGATATGTTAGGTAAAAAGCATCCTTGACAAACATTGCAAGCGTTTTAGATGGCTTGTGCTGTTTAATTATCAATTGACATGTATAAGTTTTTTTGATAATCTATATAAAAAATAAGGTCGCTTACCTAAGAGGAGTTAAAAATGATATTAATAGTTGATTTTGGCGCACAGTACAGTCAACTCATTGCCAGAAGAGTTAGAGAAGCAAATGTCTATTGTGAAATAGTGCCATACACATTTTCAATCGATAAAATTAAAGAAAAAGAGCCAAATGGAATTATTCTTTCCGGAGGACCGGCAAGTGTTTATGTAGAAAATGCTCCGAGTATTTCAAATGAAATATTTAACTTGGGAGTTCCTGTGCTGGGCATATGCTACGGCGGACAATTTATAGCTCAGGAATTTGGAGGAAAGGTTAACAGAGCAGATTCAAGAGAATACGGAAGAGTTAAACTTCAAATATTGTCAGACGATAATTTGTTTAAAGGAATTGAACAGGATTCATTGTGCTGGATGAGCCATACAGATTATATCGAAAAGGCTCCTGAAGGCTTTGAGATTACTGCAAAATCGGAAACATGCCCTGTATGTGCCATGAAAAATGATGAAAAGAAAATTTATGCAGTACAGTTCCATCCTGAAGTTGAACACACTGAAAAAGGGAGGGAAATAATTAATAACTTCCTATTTAATGTGTGCGGAATGGCAAAAGACTGGAACATGGGCAACTTTGCAGAAGAAACAATTGCAAAAATCAAAGCACAGGTTGGAGACAAAAAAGCTCTTTGTGCCTTGTCAGGAGGAGTTGATTCATCTGTTGCGGCAGTAATGATTCACAGAGCAATCGGTTCAAATTTAATTTGCGTATTTGTTGACCATGGTCTTCTTAGAAAGGATGAGGGAGATCAGGTCGAAAGAGTATTTAAAGAAAAATTCAACATGAATTTAATAAGAGTAAATGCAGGAGAAAGATTCCTAGGCAAATTAGCAGGAGTAACGGAGCCTGAACAAAAAAGAAAAATTATCGGTGAAGAATTTATCCGTGTATTCGAAGAAGAAAAACAAAAGCTTAAGGATAAATTTGGTCACATTGATTATCTTGTGCAAGGAACAATTTACCCGGATGTTATAGAAAGCGGTACAGCAACTGCCTCAGTTATCAAGAGCCACCACAATGTTGGAGGATTGCCTGAAGATGTGGATTTTGAACTTCTTGAACCACTTAGACAATTGTTTAAGGATGAGGTTCGTCAGGTAGGAAGGGAACTTGGAATTCCGGAAGAAATAGTTGAAAGACAGCCTTTCCCCGGACCAGGCTTAGCAATCCGTGTATTGGGAGAAATAACTGAGGACAAATTAAAAATAGTAAGAGAAGCTGACTTCATATTCAGAGATGAAATAAAAAAAGCAGGTCTTCAAAACAAAATATGGCAATACTTCGCATGCCTTCCAAACATCAGAAGCGTAGGCGTTATGGGAGATGAAAGAACATATTCTCACACTGTAGCCCTGAGAGCAGTTAATTCAACAGACGGCATGACATCCGACTGGTCAAGAATACCATATGAAGTATTGGAGAAGGTATCAAACAGAATAGTTAATGAAGTAGATAATGTAAACAGAATTGTATACGATATCACAAGCAAACCACCTGCTACTATTGAGTGGGAATAGAAAATTGTTTAAATTTCAATTATTGTTCTGATTTAGATTTTATAATGACCGTGTTAGATTTTTGAAGTATTTTTGAAAATCATATACGGTCATTTTAAATTTTTTGAGCCAAAAAGGAGGCGGCGTGTACGAGATTAAGCGTGGAGACATTAAAACGAATAGGGTAATGGCAAGTAAACCTAGTCAAAACGAGACATTCAAGGAATTAGGCGAAGAATTTTTAAGAAATTCAGAAGTAAGAGGGCTGTCAGAGTGGACGATAAAAAGTTATAGGCATCAAATCAGTTATTTCCTTGAATTTGCAGGGGATGAACTGAAGTGTAAGGATATAGTATTAAATTTATTAGAGGAATATATACTCTACATGAAGGAACAAAAATAGGTTTGAGTGGGTGGGTTAGTCATTCTGGTAATAACTACAACTGGTCTGAATAATCCACGAGTTCGAATAATAGACATAAAAATTGATATATATGTTTAAAAATTAAGTTAATCCTTTAAATTTACAATTTAATACAAAGTTGATATAAATGTTCCACGAGCAAATAAAATGGCTGTTTTAAGGTTGTATTTAAGTATTTAAAAGTATATAATTAAACAATAGTATTGCTTTTGTACGTGAAATATATCGTAAGGATATTAAATTAAAATAAATACATGCAAATGACATATTAAAGGTATTATCAAAGGAGGACATTTAATGCCAATCTTAAATTGGATAGGGAAAGAGAAAGTAATTAATCATCATTTGGATGTTCCATACAAAGTATTAGAGCGTAAGTATGATTTTTATGATGACGAACAATACATAGAAGAAAAATATTATGAAAATAAAATAATTCGTGGAGATAATTTAGAGGCATTAAAAGCCTTGTTACCGCAATATGAAGGTAAAATTGATTGCATATATATCGACCCACCTTATAATACAGGGAATGAAAAATGGGTGTATAACGATAATGTAAATGACTCAAAGATTAGAAAATGGTTGGGTGAAGTTGTGGGGAAAGAGGGCGAAGATTTATCTCGTCATGACAAATGGCTTTGTATGATGTATCCTCGATTGAAGTTACTTCAAAAACTTCTCGCTAATGATGGAGTAATTTTTATAAGCATTGATGATAATGAACAGGCTAATCTAAAATTAATTTGTGATGAAATTTTTGGGGCTTCAAATTTTATTTCTGAGATGATTTGGCAAAAAAGAAAAGGTGGAGGTAATGACTCATTTTTCATTGGTGTAGACCATGAATATATAATTGTCTATGCAAAAGATAAAACAAAGCAAAATAAAAAGTGGCGTATTCCATACTCAAAAGATTATTTAAAAAGATATAAATATGAAGATGAGAAAGGTAGATATTATTATGATACGCTTTCTCGTCCAGGATTAAACAACCCAATTATTTATGATGTGGAATGCCCAGATGGGTCTATTATTAAGAATGGTACTTGGCAAATTTCGGAAAGTACATTCAAAAAAGAACTTGAAATGGGTGAAGTCAATTTTATAGAAAATAAAAATGGTGGATTTACTGTAGTACATAAAGTAAGGATGCCTGAAGGTAGAGTTTTCCGCTCAATTCTTAATGAAGTTAGCAATAAGGATGCAGCTGATGAAATGGAAAAGATTTTTGGAAGTAAAAAAGAGTTTTCTACACCAAAACCAGTTAAGCTTATTACAGACTTAATTAGCTTATCTGCCAATAAAGATGCAATCATTCTGGACAGCTTTGCTGGTTCTGGCACTACTGCTCATGCTGTACTAAATTTGAATAAAGAAGATAGTGGTAAACGTAAATTTATTCTTGTTGAAATGGAAGAGTATGCGGAGAATATAACAGCTGAACGGGTAAGACGTGTAATTAGAGGCTATAATGGTGTTGAGGGAACTGGTGGAAACTTTAGTTTTTATGATTTGGGAGAGCCGTTATTAATTGAAAATGATTATATAAATGAAAATATACCACTAAATAAAATTAGAGAATATGTATATTTTATGGAAACAAAACAGGCTTTATATCAGAAAAATGATAACTATTACCTTGATTCATACAATGATATTGCTTATTATTTTTATTATGAAAAAGACAGTATTACTACTCTTAATTATGAATTCTTGAGAAAGATTGAGAAATCAGCAGAAAGATATGTGATTTATGCTGATGTTACAACATTAAGTGAAGATGAATTATTAAAATATAATATTACGTTTAAGAAAATTCCTCGTGATATAGCGAGATTGTAGGTGATGAAATGGAGCTTAAGAATTATCAAAAACAGGTACTTCGAGACCTTTCAAGTTACTTAAAATTGTTAAACGAGACACATGATATAAAGGAAGCATATACTCAACATTGGCATAATAAAGATATTAAAGTAGGATTTGGTGGATTACCATTATATAAAGATACTATAATTGGTACACCTCATGTTTGTTTTAAAGTGCCAACAGGCGGTGGAAAAACTTTAATTGGATGTGCTTCATTAAAACCATTTTTTGAACAAATGCCATTATCAAAAACAAAGGTTGTAGCATGGCTTGTTCCATCAAATGCCATCTTAGAGCAGACAATTCGTACATTAAGTGATGTAAATCACCCATATAGGCAGAGAATAGATACTGATTTTGGAAACAAAGTAGAAGTTCTAACAAAGGAACAGTTACTCAATGGGCAAGGATTTAATCCTACATCTGTAAAAGAGCAACTCACTATTTGCATACTTAGCTTTGACTCTATTAGAAGTAATAAAAAAGATGGTAGAAAAGTATATCAGCAAAACAGCAATCTTGCACATTTTGAATCATTTTTTGAAACGCCAGAAACTTTAATAGAAAACGTGGATAATACTGCTTTAATACAAGTGTTAAATCAATTATCGCCTGTTGTAATAGTAGATGAAAGTCATAATGCACAATCAGATTTGAGCGTTGAGATGCTTAATAATCTAAATCCATCTTTTGTTTTAGATTTGACTGCAACACCAAAAGATAACAGCAATATTATTGCTTATGTAGATGCAAAAGAGCTAAAAAAAGAAAGTATGGTTAAGCTTCCTGTAATTGTTTATAACAGAAATAGTAAATATGATGTTTTATTAGATGCCATACAGTTACGTTGTAATCTTGAAAAAGAAGCTATAGAAGAAGAACGTTTATCAGGTAAATATATACGTCCTATTGTTCTTTTTCAAGCGCAGCCGAAGGGAAAAGAAGAAAATGCAACATTTATTAAATTAAAAGATGAGCTTATAGGGTTAGGGATACCTGAAAATCAAATTGCAATTAAAACTTCAATGATTAATGAAATAAAAGACATCAATCTTTTAAGCAAGGAATGTAAGATTAGGTATATAATTACAGTTAATGCATTAAAAGAAGGTTGGGATTGTCCATTTGCCTATATTCTTGCTACACTTGCCAATAAAAGTTCAAAAGTTGATGTGGAACAAATTTTAGGACGTATATTACGTTTACCATATGCAACAAAGCATAAAAACTCAATACTTAATTTATCATATGTGTTAACTAGTTCTAATGATTTTAGAGATACACTCGAAAATATTATTAAGGGATTAAATCAAGCAGGGTTTAGTAAGAGAGATTGCCGTGTAATTGAAAAAGGTATAATTGATTCTGAGGAATCAGAACAAATTCAAGAAAAAATTAAATTTGAACATGAAGATGTTTCTGTTGAGGAGTTTTTGGATATAGATTTTGCAGTTATAAAACAAAACTTAGATATTGTAAATGCTGTAGATAATACCATAAAAGTAGATAATATAGATAAGATGTTTGAAACAGCCATAAAACAAAATGAAGAATATGAAGCTGAAGTACAGCAAAAAGAAGAAGAAGGATTTTTAGGAGGCGAAGTTGGTGATTTAATGAACAGATATAGATTAAATGCTCAATATGAATATTCTTTAACACCTATTCCTCAATTCGTCCACAAAGAAATAATTCCAGTGTTTGACATAGACGAAACAATTGTACTTACTAAAGAATTTTTGAATGAAGGATTTACTTTGTCAGATAAAGATACACAAATTAACTTTCAGTTATCAACCAATGATGTATATAAAGTCGATGTTTCATTAGTAGGTGAAGCTGTTCCAAAATATCAAAAAGCTACTAATAAGGAAAGTATCTATTTTAAAGAATATTTTAATACATTGCCAAATGAAAGTAAAATTAAAGCGTGCAAAGATATGTTATATAAACAGCTAAATAAATCAAATAGTATGAATTCCATGGATTTGCGTGGATACATTAATAGAATTGTCTCAAATATGACTAAGGATGAACTAGCTGTACTAGAAACATCTGTTTTAATATATGCTCAGAAAATAAGGGATAAAATTGAGCAATTACAACTTGAATATAGAGAAAAGCAGTTTAAAACTATGCTTGAAACAGGTGAAATTACATGTGAACCTATATATAATCTTCATAATATAATATCTCCTGTATACAGTATAGATTCAATTCCTAATTCTTTGTATGAAGCTGAGACAGGAATGAATGATTTTGAACATCAAGTAATCACAGAAATAGCTAGCCTTGAAAATATATTATGGTGGCACAAAATAATTGAACGAAAGGATTTTTATATTAATGGCTTTATAAATCATTATCCTGACTTTATTGTTATGACTAAGGGTGGAACGCTTGTTTTGGTTGAGACAAAAGGGGATTATCTTGATAACTCAGATAGCAAGCAGAAATTGACACTGGGTAAACTGTGGCAATCAAATGCAGGAATAAGCTATAAATATTTTATGGTTTTTAAAAATAAAGACTTAAAGCTTGATGGTTCTTATGTTTTAGATGAATTTATAAGTATATTAAAAAAGTTATAGGGTAGATATATATATTATAATTCTTTAATATTTTTTAGATTATTTACTTTTATAAAGCCTCTTATTTTTACTAATAAGGGGTTTTTAATGAATCGGCTATAATAAACTGGATAGATATTTTAAGGTCATGTACAATTTAAATATAATAAAAAAGGAGCATGACCATGCCAGAATCAAACAGAAAACGACGTCGTACTTTTACAGCTGAATTTAAAAGCCAAATAGTGCTGTTATATCAAAACGGTAAAAGAAAATGCGATATAATAAATGAATATGATATAGCACCTTCTTTGCTTGACAAGTAGATTAAGCAAGCAGAATAAACCGGTTCATTTAAAGAAAAAGATAATCTTACTCCAGAACAGCTGGAATTAATAGAACTACGCAAACGAAATAAACAGCTTGAAATGGAGAATGATATTTTAAAACAAGCAGCGCTGATCTTAGGACAAAAGTAAAAGTGATAAAAAACAATATTCACAAATACTCTGTGTCAGCAATGTGTAAAGCCCTACAAATTTCAAGAAGCACATATTATTGTTTAGTGTAAGATAAAAGTGTAACATTGTGCAAACAAAAACTGTAACACTAAGTGTTAAAAAACCATTGTAACCCCCCTTTAAAACCATTATCCTTTAGTTTGATGAGAACTGGAGGAGGAAAAGAAAGAGTGTTAACAATGGATGACATTAAGTATATCAAAAGAATGTATGAATGTGAAGGTGTTTCTATAAGGGAAATAATGAGACGCACCGGATATCATTATGAAACAATTAAAAAATATTTAGACAAGGCTGATTTTAATGAAGTACCTAAGCCACCTAAAGAGACACCATCATTATTGGATCCTTTAAAGCCAATAATTGATGAATGGCTAATAGAAGATTTAAAGGCTCCACGAAAACAAAGACATACTGCAGCACACGTCTATAACCGATTAAAGAAAGAATATCCTGAAGTTTTACATGTAAAACTTCGCACTGTTCAATACTATGTGTCTAAAAAACGTAAAGAGATATTTGAACAACATCAAAAGGCATATCTCCCTCTTTATCATCCACCTGGAGAAGCTCAGGTCGATTTTGGACATTTTTCATATTATGATAATGCAAATGTAATGCATGATGCTTTAAAACTAACTATGTCATTTCCATATAGCAATGCAGCATATTGTCAAGTTTTTCATGGAGAAAATCAGGAATGTTTGCTGAAAGGTATTAGAAATATCATTGAACATATGGGAAAAATCCCATATCGAATGGTCTATGATAATCTGTCAACAGCAGTTGCACATATGGGAAAAGGTCATGATAGAACTTTAACCGACACATTTCCAAGATTCATTACGCATTATGGCATAGAAGCTTTCTTTTGTAATGGTGCGGCTGGTTGGGAAAAAGGCAATGTTGAAAACAAAGTAGGTTATGAGAGAAGAAACTTCTTCGTACCTGTTCCAACCATTCTTAACTTTAGTCAATTCAACAAACGATTATTTGAATTATCTGAAGAAGACAATAACCGTATACATTATGTAAAAAATGAAACGCTTAAGTCACTTTTTGAAGAGGACAAGCAAGCAATGCTTTCATTAAATCCAGTTTCATTTGAAGTATGTAGGTTTGAAAGTAGAATTTCAGATAAATATGGTAAAGTTGCTTTTGATGGAAATTATTATTCTTCATCACCTAAGTTTGCTAAAGAAACAGTTTATGTAAAAGTAACCAGCGATACTGTAATCATTATGAATACAAAATATCAAGCAATTGTTGAACATTCTCGCCTTTATGGTAAAGGTAAAGAATTAATGAATTGGTTGCCATACATAGATTTAATGTCTAAGCGTCCTACAGCAATTAAGTATACTGGATTCTACGAAACTCTACCTGATAACTGGAAGAAGTATTTATCTGATTTACCTGCTGAAGGGAAACGAGAAGCGCTATTAGCCTTACATACGATGCTTTTAAAACATGATATTAATGTTGCCTCAGATGTTTTGAGTATTACTTTGTCGAATGGAGTTAAGGATGCAGATAGTATTTTGGCAAGTTACAGACGCCTTACGAGTCCTGTTCATCAGCTCAATCCAATACAATTAAAATCTACGGTTATTAAAATGCCAGTATTTAAAACTGATAATATTAAGTATGATAACTTCATTTCAAAGGAGGTTATACTAAAATGAAAGAACAAATTCAAAATTGTTGCAAGGAGCTGCGCTTAAGTGCAGCACTTGCAGAAAATGCGATGTCAATGGCAGGAGCAACTAACCAGGAATATCTATTAAATATCTTAAAAGCAGAAATGCGGGTTTTGATAGCATTAAAACATTTAATGATTACTGTTTTGATAAGATAACCCTGCCGGCTACTTTAACAGTTGATTTAATTAAACAGGTAGACTTTCTTAATCGCCAAGAAAATTTAATCCTTTATGGACGAAATGGCGCAGGTAAAAGCCACATGGCAACCGCCATTGGTGTAGAAGCATGTATGCAAGGCAAGTACGTAAAATTTTACAAAACAGCTACATTAGTAAATGAATTAACTGATGCAAAATCTAATGGAACTTTATTAAAGCTTTTAAAAAAGCTATCTAAATTAGATTTACTTATTTGTGATGAATGGGGATATATTCCTTCTGATGCAGATGGCTCACAACTATTATTTCAAGTAATTGCAGACTGCATTTCCTTCATTTTTTCTAAAACATCTTCTGTTGATGTGAAATTTTGTGACCTCACATATTCTCTCAGTAACTCTTTTGGCAATTTCGACATAAATATAACTCTTCCTTGGATTTTTACAAATTTTTACATTTATATAATCGCCAAGAAGGAGTTAAATTATTCTAGTTTACACAGAATTTTTTACAGGCTCACTTGTTATACTATTTCCGCAGTTTGTATTTTCTTTAATTTGAATTTTCCTACCATTTCTTTTAACATTTCGGATTGCTGATAAAGTTCCTCAATAGCGGCGGCACTTTCTTCTGATGCAGCTGAATTTTCTTGAACGACACCTGATACTTGACTGATTCCGTTGTTTATTTGGTCTATGCTCGATGACTGTTCGGTTGATGCATTTGCAATTTCACCTACTATTTCTGCAACCTTTTCTATTCCCTCTACTATTTCATTAAAAGAAGTTGCGGTAATTTTTGCAATCACTGTGCCATGCTCTGCCTTTTTTATTGAGGCTTCAATCATATCTGTTGTTTCCTTAGCAGCTTCCGCCGAGCGTGTTGCTAAACTTCTTACTTCTTCGGCTACTACCGCGAAACCTTTTCCGTATTGTCCTGCTCTTGATGCTTCAACTGCTGCATTTAGCGACAATATGTTTGTTTGAAAGGCGATATCTTCTATTACTTTTATTATCTTTGAAATGTTAGAAGAAGATACATTGATTTCATTCATGGCTTTAAGCATTTCTTCCATGTGCTTATTACCTCCAATTGCATCATCTTTAACATGATTTGCATAAGCCTTAGCCTTATTTGCATTGGCAGCATTCAAGTCAATTTGACTTTTTATTTCCTCTATTGTGGCTGTAAGTTCTTGAATTGAACTTGCCTGTTCGCATGCTCCCTGTGAGAGTCGTATGCTTGCATCTGATATTTGACCTGCACCGGTTACAACCTGAGCAGATGCATTATCTATTTGAGAAAGAATATAGTTGTTTTTTTCTAAAATACTGCACAGTGCAGCGTTTAAAACATCTTTTTCTGAATTTATTTTTACATCAATGGTTAAGTCTCCAGCTGCTATGACTTCAGCTGCATGCGCCTGTTTTCTTGTGTTTTCAATCATTTCCTTGAAAGCTTTCATCAATTCACCTACTTCGTCATTAGTAAGTACGCGTACATTTGCGCTTGCATCTCCTACAGCCATCTGTTTTGCTATATTAATAAGTATATTTAAAGGCTTTACGATACTTTTATTTATAATTTTACATATTATCGAACTTGCAATAATAGCAGTAAATACTAAAATCAATAGTATAATTGTAAAAGAACTAAATAATTTTGTTGAAATAGCATTTGTTAAGTATAATCCGTAAAAGGTAAAAAAGCTTATTAAGATAGCTAAAATCGTTATCATTGTTACTATACCAAAGCCTATTGACAATCTCTTCTTAAGTTCAATTGAGTTTTGTTTGTCTTGTTTTCTCATATACACTAGTCATCCTTTTTATTTAATTGTTATATTTACGCAGACATGAATTTTATATCGTCAGGTTCAATTATAATTTTAGTGTTCAGGTTAAAATATAAAAAAATAACCGTGTTAAATCTTATGTTTAAAAGTTTGACACGGCTATAAGTATTTTCAAATATGAATGCAATTGCAGACGAATTTGCACGTGGAATTGGAAAATCAGCCACAAAAGGCTAATTAGAGAGGCCATATATTTGAGTTATTTGTATTAATTTTATTTTGCTTAGTAGTTGTTGCATTGTTTTCAATGGGCGAAGTTGGCACATCGGTATAGCACACATACCAAAAAGGGCATTGTATGTCTTGATTATCTGATATGTTTACCCTGTTAGTAAGTTCATCATATGTAGACGGAGTGGGTTCTAAAACAGGTTCACCCTGGGTCCAGTTTCCGGGGGTATAAAGGTCATATTGTTCAGTGATTTGAAGTGAATCTAGTATTCTTAGCATTTCTTTGCTGCTTCTTCCGCAGGATATTGGCAGGGTCAAAATTGACCTTATCCTTCCATATGGGTTTATTAAGAAAGCATCTCTTACAGTTTCACCGTACAATCTGTCAGGATTCAGCATGCCATATTGCTCTGATATTTTTAAATCTGAGTCTGCAATAATGGGAAATGGGATGGTTACTCCGGTTTTTTGATAAATATCATATATCCAGGCTAAATTAGAATAAACATTATCAGTGGTTAAACCGATCATTACAGCATTTCTTTTTAGCAGCTCCGGGTAAAACTGAGCAGATTCGATTAATTCTGTAGTAGCTACAGAAGTAAAAGCCATTGGCTGGCTTGCCAGCAATACCCATTTCCCTCTGTAATCGGACAATCTGATATATCCATGAGTAGATAGTGCTATAAAATCAGGTGCTAATCTTCCTAATGTAATACATTCTAATCTTCTTTCCGGTTGATTTAAGTTATTATTTATATTATTATATGAAATCATAATTACTCCTTTAAATGGTTTATATAATATTTTATGTATTCAATGAGGGAATGTTAAAATTCTTGATATTTTCATGCGTTTATACTGACAGAAGTTTATGTTTTGTTGCTTTTTGAATAAATATAGGTTAATATAATACAAATAAAATCAGTACTGAAATATGTTTAATCAGTTACAACATTATACAGATTTTGGGATAAAGGAAAGAGAAAAAACTAAATATGAATTTTGAAAACTTAAATTTAATTGAACCAATCTTAAAAGCATTAAAAGATGAAGGGTATATAAAACCGTCACCAATTCAGGAAAGAGCTATTCCACCGGTCCTCCAAGGAAGGGATTTACTTGGTTGCGCACAAACAGGAACTGGAAAAACTGCTGCATTTGCTATTCCGATCATTCAAAAAATTCATGAACAGAAAAACAAGGGATCAAGAAGACAAATACAGTCATTGATATTGACACCAACGAGGGAACTTGCTGTACAAATAGCAGATAGTTTCTTGTCATACGGAAAATATACAAAATTAAAATATTATGCTATATATGGCGGAGTTTCGCAGAATCCTCAAGCTGAAGCATTAAGAAGAGGCATAGATGTTTTAATAGCTACACCTGGAAGATTGAACGACTTGATAAATCAAAGACTTGTTAATCTGGAAAATATTAAGGTGTTTGTCCTTGATGAAGCTGACCGCATGCTCGATATGGGATTTATACATGATGTAAAAAAAATAATTTCATGTATACCAAAACAAAGGCAGACATTATTTTTTTCAGCAACAATGCCAAGGGAAATTACAGATCTTGTAAATTCAATATTAGTTGATCCTGTTAAGGTAGAAGTTACACCTGTATCATCAACTGTTGATATAATTAAGCAGTCTGTATATTTCACAGATAAGGTGAATAAAAATAAACTGCTGCTCCATCTTCTTGAAAATGAGGATATTTCTTCAGCATTGGTTTTTACACGCACAAAACATGAAGCAGATAAAATAGTAAAATTTCTTGCATCAGCAAATATAAAATCTCAGGCTATTCATGGAGACAAGTCACAAAATGCCAGACAAACAGCTTTGAACAATTTTAAAAGCGGAGAAATAAAAGTTCTCATTGCTACTGATATTGCAGCCAGAGGTATTGACATTGATGAGTTATCACATGTGATAAATTATAATCTTCCAAATATTCCGGAAACTTATGTTCACAGGATAGGACGTACTGGAAGGGCTGGTCTTGGAGGAACCGCAATTTCATTTTGCGAATATGAAGAGAAGCCGTATTTAAAAGATATACAAAAATTAATTAAAAAAACAATAGGAATTGTAGAAAATAATCCTTATCCTATGATGATTAATTATGTATTGCCGAAAGCAGAAAGAACTCAAAGAAAAGTCAAAATAGATAAAGCAGTAAAACAGGAAAGAACAGAAAGAATTGAAAGAAAAGAAAAAAGCAACAAAAGCTTTAATGAAGGCAACTCTCAAAATCAATATAATAAAAAAAGAAAACGAAAATTCAATAAGAAATTCAAGTAATACATTATTTATTTAGTGTTATTTAATAAATGTAGCCGTTAATTTTAATGTTTAAAATCAAATAATATTCAAATACTATTTAATGTATTTATTCATTGTATTGATTAGTTATAATTTTTGTACTGTTCAAATATATTACAAAATGTATGGACAAAAGCATAAAAGTTCGTTATAATGGTAAATGAGTGGCAGTATGCAAAAATACATAAACAATGATTTAAATTATAATTTTTTAGGAGGATTTTTATAAATGAGTAAACCAGTTTTGTCAGCACATTTTGAATCAAGAATGCCTTCAGATGTAAGACTTGCACAGATGAAATATGCAGAACGTAAGGTTAAGCCTGAAGCTGTAATCAATGTAGGAATAGGAAATGTTTCTCTTCCGACAAATCCTGCAATGATGAAAAGAATGTTTAACTTAGATGCGCCTGAAAGTCCGTTTGCTAAGGGAGTAATAAGATATACAGCTACAGGTGGTTTCGATGAAACTCAAGAAGCTTTCAAAAATATTCTTAAATGCGAAGGATTTGATACAAGCAAGCTGTTAGTTACAGTTACAGATGGCGGTTCAACAAGTATGGAACTGTTATTGCTTGGAGTATGCGGACCCGCAGGAACAGATGAAAAACCTCTGATGATGATAGATCCTGCATATACAAACTATATTTCTTTTGCAGAAAGAATAGGACGCAAGACTGCTACAATAAAACGTAAATTAAATGAAGATGGAAAGTTCAGTCTTCCGGAACTTGGCAAAATTGAAGAATTAATAAAAGCTAATAATCCTGGAGCACTCCTTGTTATACCATATGACAATCCTACCGGGCAACTTTATGATAAAGAAACATTAAAAGGTCTTGCAGAGCTTTGCGTAAAATACAATATGTGGATGGTTAGCGACGAAGCTTACCGTGAATTGTACTATGTTGAGGGCAGCGAATTAGTAAGCATTTGGGGAATAACTGATAAAGAAGTTCCGGGAATCGAAGGAAGAAGAATAAGTATCGAAACTGCATCAAAAGTATGGAATGCATGCGGATTGAGAATAGGCGCATTAGTTACTGACAGTCCTGAATTCAGCAACCGCTGCACAGCAGAGTATACTGCAAATCTTTGCGCTAATGCAATAGGACAGTATATATTTGGAGCGTTGGCTCATGAAAGCAAAGAACAAATTGCCGGCTGGTGCAAGAGTCTTCGTGATTACTATCAGGATTTAATTTTTAAAGTAACTAAAGGTCTAAAGGATTTAGAACCTGGGTTAGTAGTTTCAAGCCCTGATGCATCAATTTATACTGTTATAGATGTTAGAAATATTGTAAAACCTGGATTTGACGCAATTGATTTTGTATTGTACTGTGCCGGAGAAGGTGCTGTTGATCTTGATGGAGTTCAAACTACATTATTGGTTGCACCTATGAAAGGGTTCTACGATATTGCAAAAGGAGAAAACAATCCTGGAAGCACACAATTCCGTATTTCATATGTTGAAGCTCCTGAAAATATGTTAAAAGTTCCTGAATTATTTGTTAAACTTTTAAAACAATTTGAAGCAAGCAGATAATTACTAGAAAATATAAAAAAGCTTATGGATGTGTAAAATATCTATAAGCTTTTATTTGTATAAAATTATCATTTAAAATTGCTGCGATTGGTATTACTTCTTAGGTACATCAGCTTTTTCAGATGTAATTGTAAATGGTTCTGCCACAGCATTTTTAACAGCTTTTTTGGCAAGGTTAATCAAGTCTTCCGTACAGTTTTTTATATTGGGAATAAATTTAACATCCTCATATAAATCCCTGTCAATATTTTCTTCATTAATAATTGTTTCAAACAATGTTAGTCCGGCAATGTAGCGCCCCATACCCGTATCCAGGTGGTATCCGTCACTTGTCAACTCATTTCCCAAAGCCTTTAAGCTCTTGTTTGTTCTGGCATTCTGTATGGATGTTCCGCAGGGAATGAGCATGTCTATACCTGTATCATATGAAGCCTGCTTGTATGCGCTGACAATATTTTCATACATAATTTTCTGGTCACGGCTGTAACGCATAAAGCTGTCACTGGTGTTTTTATAGGAATAGGCCCAGGTCATGTTCAATGCCAGTTTTACATCAGGGTTCAAAGCTATTCCTTTTACATATGCAATCAAGTTGTTTAAGTATGGCTGGTATGTAGAATATATTCCGGAATACTCCGACGACTGTTGAAAGGTTATGTAATCCCAATTTTCGTCAAGCACAGCCTCACTTACAGTGTAGCCATCTTCTGTTGTCATATCAGAAGAAGTCCACTTATAATATAAGTAGGCTTTTTCGTTATTCAGTGCATATGTACTGTGTCTTTCAAGTGAACAGCCGCTGCTGTAAAGATTTCCTATTACTATGTTTATACCCGCTGATTTTGCAATGTCATATAAATAATAGACCATATCCTGTGAAAATGAGTTTCCTATGCACAATATCCTGATTGTTTTTAAGGAAGGGTCTTCAACGGTAACTTCGCATATTTGGGTTTTTTTGCCGTTAACAACTGCTGAAATTACGGAAGTTCCCCATTTTTTAGCAGTTACAATACCGTTAGAGTCAATCTCCACAACCTTATTGTTGTCTGAAGTAAATTTAAGCTTTTTATCGCCTTTCAACACAACTGAAGTGCCTACATCAAGCTTTATCTTTTCAAAGCCCTTGCCGGTGAGCTGCCCCTGTTCCAATACTGCATCTGATTTTACCGAAGTCGAATCGACATTTGTGTTGCCCTCAAGTAAGATTCTGACATTGCTTGACTTCTTGTTTGCAGTCAACTGATTGACGCTTGAGTCTTCAATTATTATTGAGTTTTTACCGCCTCCTTCTACAAGAAGTTCTCCCAAAACTTTAACATTTTTCAGGGTTACGTTGCCATTGCCCACTTCTTTTGTTATATGCAGGTCTCTTACTGTTCTGTTTTCAATAACGGTTCCGGATTTATTTATTGTCAAATCAGTCAACCTGGAATTTGCCAGCACCTTTGCGAACGTTTCAATATATAGACTTATGTATTGACCGGTCTGTAATGAGTTTTCTTTAAAATGCTCCGGCAAGCCATCCACTGAGCCATATGCATATGTGGGTAATACTGACGTTAATACTATCAGTAAGACCAAAAAAAGCGATATAAATTTTTTTACCATTCTGTCATCTCCTTACTGCAATTATAGCATTATTGATATTATTCGACAATTTAATTATATAGTTTTTTTGTATATAATTATTATCAGTATTGTTACAAAATTAATTTAACTTGAATGTAAATTTTTTTTATTATATAATTAAAAAAATTTATTCAAGGAGTATACAATGAGCATTGTATTTGAATCTGACATTAAAGAAAACGTATTGATTAGGACAGCAGAAAAAATGATGACTGCAGCCAGGACGGCCCCAAAGGCTAAAGGGATTGATAATTTAGTAATTTCAATGGTCCAGGGAGATACTATAAGATTATTGTCAGATAAGCTTAAAGAGTTGGCACAGGAGGGAACAGGACCGGAATATTTTGTAAGAGACGCAGAAAATATATTAAATTCTGCGGTTATTGTGCTAATCGGCACACAAATTAAGCCTTTGGGAATAAAGTACTGCGGTTTTTGCGGATTTAAAAACTGCGAGGAAAAATTAAAACATCCGGACTGTCCATGCGCATTAAACACAGGAGATTTGGGAATAGCTGTAGGCTCAGCAGCAGGCGTTGCTATGGATGAAAGGGTTGATAACAGAATTATGCATTCGGTTGGAAAAGCTGCTGTTGATTTAAAGCTCTTAGGTGAAGAAATAAAAATTGCATATGGTATTCCACTTTACATAGGGCCCAAAAATGTATTTTTTGACAGAAAATGATTTTACTAACGGAAAAAAGGAGAGAAGATGAAATTTATAGAAAATACTTCAATTGATCCTCATTATAACCTTGCATTTGAGGAATATGTATTTAAAAATTTGGATTTTAACGAAGAGTTTGTATTGCTGTGGAGAAACGGTCCTTCTATAATTGTGGGAAAAAACCAAAATACGGTAGAAGAAATAAATATGGAATATGTTAAAGAGAATAATATTAATGTTGTGAGAAGAGTAACCGGCGGCGGCGCCGTATATCATGATTTGGGAAATTTAAATTTTTCTTTTATAGCAAAAGCAGACAGCAGTGAAAAAATAGATTTTAAAACGTATAATGTCCCAATAATAAAAGCCTTGGAAAAGATAGGAGTTAATTGCGAATTATCAGGAAGGAACGACCTTGTAATCGATGGAAAGAAATTTTCAGGAATTGCCCAAAGTATTATTAAAGGCAGAGTGCTCAATCATGGAACACTTCTTTTTGATTCAAAGTTAGAGACTTTATCCAAAGCATTAAATGTCAAAAGGGACAAAATTGAATCCAAAGGTGTAAAATCAGTTGCAAGCAGGGTCACCAATATTAAGCCTTATGTAGAGGACGATATAGATGTTTTAGAATTCAAACAGGTACTGTTGAATAATATATTTGATTATTTCAATCAGCCGGTTGAAACATATGAACTGACAGATGACGACAGAAAAAATATTCAAAAAATGGTTGATGAAAGATATGGCACCTGGGAATGGAATTACGGCAGGTCTCCTAAATTCAACTACAAAGGCTACAACAGGTTTGCAGGAGGCTGCGTGGAAGCAAGACTGCAGGTAGAAAACGGATTAATAGAAAACTGTAAAATATTCGGTGACTTTTTTGGAAAAGGTGAAATTAAGGATTTAGAAGAAAAGCTTCAAGGCATAAAATATGATATTGAAGAAGTAAACATCGCTTTAAAGGATGTATCCATAGATGAATATCTAGGGCGAGTTACCAAGGAAGAGTTTTTGCAGTGTCTATTCAGCTAAGATATTAAAATACATTAAATTGAATTTATGCTCAAATTTTTGCATGCGTTAAATAATTGCGCACTGTAAAATATTTGAGCATTTTTATTGTGTAAAAAATAAACAATTAAGAAATTTTAATTTTTGTGAAACTGAATATGAACAAATATTTATTGTAAAACTGTAATTTTTTTGGCATAAAAATTGCTAAATATAAAAATGGAATATATGTCAGGAAGGAGAGCATACAGACTTTCAGTGTGATGCAAAAAAAATATGGAACATGATTATTTAATATCAGGGGGACAGCAGAAAAAACTTAACATAATAAAAAGTACAATGAATGAACTGTACATAAAAAATAAAGAACTGGAAAAACAAATGAAGTTCTACGAGCTTCTGGTTGATGCCTCTTCAGATGGAATGCTTTCGATTAATATGGATGGAATAATTACATTTATTAATCCGGCAGGTATGAAAATACTCAATATTGACAGAAATGTAATCGGAAAGCACATTACCGAAGGGGTTGATTTCGAGCCTACAATATTGCACGTTTTAAACACACAGGAGGGGTATGTCGACAGAGAATTCAGACTTGAAAGCAAGCGCGGAGCAGTTCACTTTGTAAAAACAGCGATTCCGTTAAAAGATGATAACGGAGATATGATAGGAGTACTGGACATTTTCAGGAACATAAATGATATTAAGTTAATGGTAAACCGAATGACAGGTGCACAGGCAAAATATACAATTTCCAATATTGTCGGCGGCTCTGTTCAAATTCAGGAAATAAGGAAAATGATCAAGCTTGCAGGTTCCAATGACAGCCCGGTTTTAATCCAGGGTGAAAATGGCACCGGCAAGGATATAATTGCTCAGGCAGTGCACAACTGCAGTGACCGCAGGCAAGGTCCGTATGTTTCTGTAAACTGCCTGTCAATGCCCAGAAATTTAATTGAAAGTGAATTGTTTGGGTATGAAGAAGGATCATTCACTAAAAATACAGGAGGACGTCCGGGAAAAATAGAAATGGCTCATGGAGGCACTCTGTTTCTTAATAATATTGCATTTATTCCTCTTGATTTACAAAATAAGCTTGCAAAAATTTTAAAACAAAAAAGCGTCGTAAGGATAGGCGGGTTTAAGGAAATACCTGTTGATGTCAGGGTTATATCAACATCGCATTTAGATATTGCGGAAATGGTGAAAGAGAAGAATTTCAGCGGAGAATTATATAAAATAATAGAAGGTTTTACAATTAATACATCTCCTCTTAGGGACAGGCTTGAAGACATAGGCATAATCTCTAATCAAACATTAAATCAGTACAATCTGATGAACGGGACAAATAAAATATTATCTTCAGAGGCATTGGAGCTGCTGTATAAATGGGATTGGCCCGACAATGTAAGGGAATTGGAAAATGCAATCGAATTTGCTTACTGCTTTGCGGAAGGAGATGAAATTTTGCCGGAACACCTTCAAATTAAATTAACAGAAGAAAAACCTAAAATTCAGGACAGACGGCTTATGACATTAAAAGAAGCAGAGGCTGAGGCAGTGAAAAAAGCGTTGGATTATACAAATGGCAATGTAACACAGGCTGCAAGAATTTTGGGCATAGGCCGCAATACTTTGTACGGAAAAATAAAAGATTATAATATTTTATAGCTGTTCATATTTAGAACAAATTGTTAATTAAAATATACAACGATGTAAAATAAAGCATCTGGCATAATTATTGCTATAATTTCATTACAATGACAAAAATCAGAAAGGCGGTATATATTTTGGAAAAGAAAGAATATTCAAAAGAAATGCTTCTTGACTTATACCAGACTATGGTAAGGATCAGAAATTTTGAAACAAAATTAACTGAATATTTTACAAAGGGTATGCTTTATGGCAATATTCATACATCCATCGGGCAGGAAGCAGTGGCTGCCGGAGCTAATAAAGCTTTGGAGAAAACAGACCTGATAACTGCTACACATAGAGGACATGGACAAATAATAGCAAAGGGTGCAGATACAAAAATAATGATGGCTGAACTGTTTGCAAGGTCAACCGGTTATTGCAAAGGCAAGGGTGGTTCAATGCACGTTGCGGATGTATCCTTGGGAATATTAGGTGCTAACGGTATTGTTGGAGCTGGAATTCCAATAGCTGTAGGTTCAGGGCTGGCTTCAAAGGTCAGAGGAACAAAAGAAGTGTCAATGGCAATTTTTGGTGATGCTGCATCAAATCAAGGTGTATTCCATGAAACAGTAAACATGGCAGCAGCGTGGAAGCTTCCGGTTGTATTTTTATGTGAAAACAATAATTACGGAGTATCAGTAAACATTCATACTGTTACTAATACAGATACTATTGCAGAACGTGCAAAAGCATATAACATTCCAGGCGTGACTGTTGACGGAAATGACCCCCTGGCAGTTTATGAAGCGGTGAAGCAGGCGGTTGAATATGCTCGTGAAGGCAACGGTCCATCAATAGTTGAGTGCATGACGTGGCGTATGAGAGGACATTATGAAGGCGACCCTGCCGCATACCGTCCAAAGGAAGTAACAGAAGAATGGGGTAAAAAAGATCCTATTATAAATTTCAGGGGTTATCTTCTTAAAGAAGGCATCGATGAAAAAGAAATTGCATCAATAGAAGATGCAATGGAAAAAGAAATAGATGAAGCAGTACAATTTGCGATGGATTCACCGTTGCCGGATCCAAGAGAAGTTACTACGGATGTATATTCCAGCGATAATGAGAGGTGCGTTGCAAGATGAAAAAAATAACTATTAGTAAAGCTATCAGCGAAGGTCTGCATGAAGAAATGCTAAGAGACGAAAATGTGATAATTCTTGGCGAAGATGTTGGAAAAATGGGAAATGTATTTGCCATGACCCAGGGATTCCAAGAAGAATTCGGAGCACACAGAGTAATAGACACACCAATAAGCGAAGCCGGATTTTTAGGAATGTCTGTTGGTGCGGCAATGAGAGGAATTCGTCCTGTAGTTGAATTAATGTATATAGATTTTATCGGTGTTTCAATGGACCCTATAATGAACCAGGCAGCTAAGATGAGATATATGACCGGAGGGCAGGTTAGTGTCCCAATGGTTCTTCGTGCACCGCAGGGTTCAGGAAGAAGAAATGCAGGACAGCATTCACAAAATTTAGAAACATTTTTTACCCATATTCCTGGATTAAAGGTTGTTTGCCCTTCAACTGCAAAAGATGCCAAAGGCTTAATTAAAGCTGCGATTAGGGATGATGATCCGGTGGTATTTTTGGAACACAGACTTTTATATGCCAAAAAAGAAGAAATACCAGAAGAAGAATATATTATTCCACTAGGAAAAGCAGATATAAAGCGTGAAGGCAAGGATATTACAATAATTACATGGTCACGTCAGGTATACTTTGCTTTAGAGGCTGCAGAAGAACTTGCAAAAGAAGGCATTAATGCAGAAGTATTAGACCTTCGTTCACTTGTTCCTTTAGATTGGGAAGCTATAAAAGAATCAGTCTGCAAGACACACAATGTTGTAATAGTTCATGAGGGTGTTAAAAGAAGCGGTTTTGGCGGAGAACTTTCTGCACAAATTACAGAAGAGCTGTTTGACGAACTTGATTCTCCTGTAGAACGTGTAGCTGCTTTAAATGTGGTACCACCATTTGCTCCTACATTAGAGGATGCCTTCTTCCCACATCCAGAGGACATTGTAAAAGCGGTAAAGAAAGTATTAAATAAATAGGGAGGAACAAGATGGCAAAAGAAGTAATAATGCCTCAGCTTGGCTTAACCATGGAAGAGGGTACAATCGGTAAATGGATAAAGCAAGAAGGCGATAAAGTTAATGTGGGTGACGTCTTAGTAGAAATTACTACAGACAAACTTTCAAGCGAAATTGAAAGCGAAGTTGAAGGCGTACTGCTTAAAATAGTGGCACAAGAAGGCGAAGATATCCCCGTTAAGGGTTTAATAGCAATAATAGGAGAAGAAGGAGAAAAAATAGATGAACCTGCTGCACATAAAGCTGCTGAAGCGGTAAAGGTTGTAGAAGCAGCTCCAAAGACTGCAGAAGAACCAAAAATTTTGGCTGTTACAGAAACAGGACGCATTAAAGCTTCTCCTTTGGCAAAGAAGACAGCGGCTGATTTAGGAGTTGATTTAACAGGATTGTCAGGCTCCGGAACAGGCGGACGCATTATCCAAAAAGATGTGTATGAAGCAGCAGAAAATCAAAAATCTCAGCCTGCGGTTCAAAGATCTGAACCTGCTAAATCACAGGCGACAACTCCGGAAGTACAGACCGTAAGTGCGGATATTGTAAAGCCATTGACAAACATGCGCAAGGTAATCGGAAAGAGAATGCAGTCAAATAAACAAACTGCTCCTCACGTTACAATTACAACTGAAGTAAATGTTGATAAAACAGTTGCATTAAGAAGCAAATTAAATGCAAAGAATTCAGATGTAAGATTCAGCTATACGGATATATTGATTAAAATGTCAGCAACTGCTTTGAGAAGCTATCCGATAATGAATTCATCTATTACAGAAGACAGCTTTATTATCCATGACAAGGTTAATATAGGTGTTGCGGTTGCTTTAGATGAAGGATTAATAGTTCCTGTTGTGTCAGATGCAGACAGAAAAGGATTAAAAGCAATAACAGCAGAAACAAAGGAGCTTATAGCGAAAGCAAGAGCTAACACCTTACTTCCTGATGAAATGTCGGGAGCTACATTTACAATCAGCAATTTGGGAGGATATGATATAGATGGATTTACTCCGGTTATAAATCTTCCTGAATGTGCAATACTGGGTGTCGGAAGAATTGTAAGAAAACCCATTGTAAATGAAAATGATGAAATAGTTCCTGCATCAATGATGGTGCTGAGTCTATCATTTGATCACAGAGTTGTAGATGGCGCTACAGCAGCAGAATTTTTGAAAAAATTAAAGGGTTATATGGAAGATCCTGATAACATGTATGTTTAGTAATAAATAATATAGCCGCTATCTCAAACGTTATGCAGTAGGGGATAGCGGCTTGAAATTTAAGGAGTAAGTATGGATAATAAAATTAAAGTAACAGTAATAGGCGGAGGTCCCGGAGGCTATGTAGCAGCAATAAGAGCAGCACAGCTTGGAGGAGAAGTCACGCTGGTAGAAAAAGAAAATTTAGGCGGAACATGTTTAAATGTAGGCTGTATTCCAACAAAATCATTGCTTCATTCAGCAGAGCTTTATGAGGAAGCGAAAGAAGGAGCTAAATACGGTATAATTGCAAGTGACGTAAAAGTAGATTTTGCTAAAGTACAGGAAAGAAAAAAAGCAATTACAAAACAATTGGTAAGCGGTGTTAAAGGACTTTTAGCTGCTAACAAGGTAAGGGTTGTTAACGGAGAAGCAGCTTTTACCGGAAAAGATACAATAGAAGTCAAAACAGAAAAAGGAATTGAAACAATAAAAGCGGATAAGTTTATAATTGCAACAGGTTCAATACCTGCAAAACCTCCAATACCGGGAATAGATTCAAAACAGTGCATTGACTCAACTGGAGCTCTTGAACTTCAGGAAGTACCAAAATCAATGGTCATTGTGGGCGGCGGAGTAATTGGTGTAGAAATTGCGACATTGTACAGTGCTTTGGGATGTAAAATAGTTGTAATAGAAATGTTGGATGAAATACTTCCCATGATGGATGGCGAACTTACGAAAATGATTCGGGCAAAACTTGAAAAAAAAGGTGTGGAAATATATACAAGCACTAAAGTTATGTCATTTAAGGATGCAGGAACCAATGTTGAAGTTACGGTTGAAATGAAAGACGGTTCAACTAAAGTATTTGCCGGAGAAAAAGCTTTAATTTCTATAGGAAGAAGAACTAACACTCAGTCATTGGGACTGGAAAAGGCAGGCATCGAAAATGACAGAGGCAGAATTACGGTAAATGACAAGATGGAAACCAACATTCCCGGAATTTATGCTATAGGCGACTGCATAGGGCAAATTATGCTTGCACACATTGCATCTGCACAAGGAGAGGTTGCTGCAGAAAATGCGTTGGGACACGGCAGTGTATTTGACGGCAAGACTAATCCTTCCTGTGTATATACTAAACCTGAATTTGCATCAGTCGGGCTCACAGAAGAAGCTGCAAAATTACAGGGCGTAGATTATATAGTAGGAAAATTCCCACTGGCTGCAAACGGCAGATCAATGATAATGGGAGAAGACGGTATGATAAAAATCATTGCCGGAAAAAAATACAAAGAAGTGTTAGGAGCCCACATACTCGGACCCAGAGCCACTGATTTAATAGGGGAATTAGCCCTTGCCATAGGCATGGAAGCAACAATCGATGAAGTGATATCAACAATACACGCACATCCCACAGTTGCAGAAGCAATAAAAGAATCAGCACTGGCAGCTGAAAAAAGAGCGATTCACGTTCCTAATAAATAAAAGCAACGGGTGTGTAATGGATGAATGATTGTAGAACAATGGGAGAACTATAGTTCAGCTGTTGTTTTGTCATAGCAGGGAGGATTAATTTTATGAAAAAAATCGGCTTTATCGGCATGGGTANNCATGGGTATTATGGGTCTGCCCATGGCTGTTAATCTAGTAAACAAAGGTAATATTTCAGTAACCGGATTTGATGTTGTAGAAAGCAAGAGAGAAATATTTGAAAAAAGCGGCGGAATATCTGTTGATAGTACGGATGCAATAATTAATAGCTGTGATATTATTTTTCTTTGCCTTCCTACAAATGATTTAGTTAAACGTAACATACAACAAATAATAGATACAGGAAAAAAAGATGCAATTATTGTTGATTTAAGTTCAACATCTCCAAATATAATCAGAGAAATGTACCCTAAGTGCAAAGAAGCAGGTATTGGATTATTAGATTCTCCGGTTAGCGGAGGAGAATCAGGTGCAACTGACGGTACATTGGCAATTATGTGCGGAGGAGATAAGGACGTATTTGATGAGGTAGAGCCCTTGCTTCACTATATAGGCAAAGCAGTAACGTATATGGGCAGTGCAGGCTGCGGCGCAGTAGCAAAGCTTGCCAACAATATGATAGTTGGATGTAACATCGGGGCGGTAAGCGAGGCTTTAGCTTTTGCGGTAAAAGCGGGTCTTGATCCGACAACTCTCTATACTGCAATAAAGGATGGGTTCGCTGGCAGTGCAGTGCTTGATTCAAAAGCCCCAAAAATAATAAGCAGGAATTTTGAAGCAAGTGCAAGAATTGCCGTTCACCAAAAAGATTTGATCAATGCTGTTAAATTGGCTGAGGAGTTAAATATAGAAATACCTTTGTCAAAAATGATACTTGACTACATGAATGAAATGGAAGAGGACGGCAGGGTGAATGAAGATCATTGCGCAATTGCCAAAGTGTATGAAAAACGAATGGGTGTAGAGATTAAATAACTTAATTTTTTTAAGTATTGCCCATCTAGGGTGTTCTAAAACGATACAATTAATTAATGGATTTTGACAAGATATTAGAATTATTTGATAAGAAACTATCTTAATTGACTGCCAGGTATTAACAGTGTATAATAATTGAACAATAAAAACGTTTATAATAAGGAGTGAATTTATGATAGGAATATTGCCGAAAACATATGCGGATTATGTTATAAAAGGTTGGACAAGATGTGAGAAATCAAAAACAGATATTAACAGCAACATGTGTTTTTTTAATATTTCCGCATTTGATCTTAATACCCTTTTGAATGAAAATAAAGATTTAGTACTTCATTCAGAACATGTAATACATGGCATCAGTGAGTATATGGATTCATTTATATCCGTCATGTTAGTAAATAAGGACGGATACATTATAAAGGAAAAGAAAAACAATGAAAATTATCCTTTGTTAAATTCAAGTGTAAATTTGCCTGTAGGCGGAAGATTTACTGAGAGATTTAACGGTAATACTGCAATGAGCACTTCAATAATTGAGAATAAACCAATTTGTTTGTCAGGCGATGAACATTATTGCAAGGTTTATTATGATTATTCAACGTTAAGTGCACCCATTTATATTAACGGTGAAATGGTTGGCACATTATCAGCCATAGGATTTAAGGAAAATGTTAACCTTCATTCTTTAGGTATGATTGCAGCCGCGTCCAAAGCAATCAGCATAGAGTATGAAGCTGATAAATTAAACAAGCAGATAGTTACAAAGAATAAATGTGAAAGTGCAATAGTTGAAACGTTGACTGACGGTGTTCTCACTGTTGACAAGGATGGTTTTGTAACTTTCATGAATCAGGTTGGAGCAGAGATACTATGTGTTGACAAAGAAAGTTCAATAGGTAAACATATTTCAGATGTGGTAGATTTTAAACCTGTTATTCTTGATGTTTTAAAAACCGGAAAAGGTTATATTGATAAGGAATTCCTTCTTACAAAACGAACCGGTGAAAAAATTCATTTCATAAAAACTGCTGTTCCAATAAAAGATGAAAACGGAAATATTATTACGGTTGTAGATACGTTTAGAAAAATTAAGCGAGTTAACAAGCTGTTCAATGAGCTGAACGGAGCGTATGCAAATTTTTGTTTTGAAGATATTATAGGATCAAGTATTAAGATACAAGACTGCATAAGTAAAGCGAAAGTTGCTGCAAGAAGTATGTCCAATGTGTTGATAACAGGCGAAAGCGGCACAGGAAAAGAGCTTATAGCACAATCTATTCACAGTTACAGTGACAGAAAAAATCAGCCGTTTGTCTCGATAAACTGCGGAGCGATTCCAAGGGAACTATTAGAATCAGAACTGTTCGGATATGAGCCGGGCTCTTTTACAGGGGCCTCCAACAAAGGAAGAATGGGTAAGTTTGAACTTGCTGACGGCGGAACTATATTCCTTGACGAAATAGGTGAAATGCCGATCGATATGCAGGTAAAACTTTTAAGGGTTATACAGGACAGGAAATTAACCAGAATCGGCGGCAACCATGTCTTTGATTTAGATGTCAGGATCATTGCGGCAACAAACAAAGATTTGTTTGAGCAATGTAAAAATGGAGGCTTTAGAGAAGATTTATATTACAGAATCAATGTTCTTCATGTGGCTTTGCCTCCTTTAAGGGACAGAAAAGATGATATCAGCGAGCTTATACAGCACTTTATGAATAAACTGAGCCTGAAGCTGAACAAGGAAATACTTGATATATCACCTGGAGCTATGAACAAGATTATGAACTACAACTGGCCCGGAAACATAAGAGAACTGGAAAATACAGTTGAAAGAGCGGTTAATCTCTGCAGCGGCCATATAATCGGCGAGGAAGACATATATATCGAGAACTTGCACAAGGAAATCAAAGATTTATCATTAAAGGAGAATGTGGAACATAAAAATACCGATATTATTTCGGAAAGCGATATAGAGCCTCTGGAAGTGATAGAAAAAAGAGCAATTGAAAGGGCGCTGAATATATCAGGAGGAAACATTACAACAACAGCAAGTCTTTTAAGGGTAACAAGAAACACAATATACAATAAAATGAAAAAGTACAATTTAGTTGAATTATAATAAACAAATTTAGCAATGCTAAAAAAATAAGCATTGCTAAATTTTTGAGCAAGTCGATGCTCAAAATATTAACAGTCAATAAAAAAACAGTTTACGATTTATTACATTAAATCTGATAATAAATAAACTATCTTCAAATAAAAAGGTTTTCACAGGATGACATAAAAATTGGCATGTCAATTGCAAGTATAATGTCGTAAAATAATTTTATTCTAGGAGGAATATAAATAATGAGAAAGGTATTATCCCTTATATTAGCAGTAGTAATGGTTTTAAGCTTAAGTCTTACAGGATGTTCTTCAGAAAAACCTGCTGGAGATCAAGGACAAGCTTCAGACAAAAAAGTAACTTTGAAATTTAGTACTACAACAGCAGATACATCAACATGGACACTTGGCGCTAAAAAGTTTGCTGAAATAGTTGGTGAAAAAACAAATGGAAGAATTGAAGTAAAAGTTTATCCAAATGATCAATTATCAGGCGGAAATCAAAGTAAAGGTATTGAAATGCTTATGTCGGGCTCAACAGACATTACATTCCACTCAAACATTATTTATTCAGTAATGGATGAAAGATTCGGCGTTATAAGCTTGCCTTTCTTAATCAATGATACGGAAACAGCTGACAAGGTTCTTAGCGGAGACGGCGGAGAAGCTATAAACAAGATATTGCTTGAAAAAAATATCATTGGACTTGGCTTTGGTGAAAATGGATTCAGACAAGTAACTAACAGCAAGAAGCCGATTGAATCTCCGGCAGATATGTCAGGATTAAAAATCAGAATTCCTGGAATCAAAATGTTTATATCTCTTTACAAGGCTTTAGGTGCCGACCCTATAACAATGAACTTTGGTGAAGTGTTTACAGCGTTACAACAAGGCACAATTGATGGACAAGAAAATCCGACAGATGTTATTTCATCTTCTAAAATTAATGAAGTTCAAAAGTACATGACTGTATGGGATTATTCATATGATTCAATTATATTTGGTATGAACAAAGATAAATTTGAAAGCTTCAGTTCTGAAGATCAACAAATTATAAGAGATGCTGCTAAAGAAGCATGTGAATATCAAAGACAGATAAACAGAGAAAAAGCAGAAACACAAACACAAGAATTTATTGACGGCGGTATGCAGGTAAACAAATTGACAGATGAGCAAAAAGCTGCATTTAAGGAAGCAGTTCAGTCCGTATATACCGAATATGAACCAATTATGGGCAAAGATTTAATTGATGCCTTCAGATAGTAAGATAATAAAAACTTTTCTAAGTCTTGATACAAGACTTAGAAAAGTTTTATAAAAGGTAACGGAGGTAGTAATTTGAAAAAAATGTTGGATAATTTCGAAAATTACGTCATGTCTGCCGGGTTAACGGTTATGACGTTTATAACAGTAATAAATGTAATTTCAAGAAAGTTTTTTAGTATGTCAATGTCGTTCCTTGAAGAAATAACTACTGCAATGTTTCTTCTCATAACATTGCTTGGAGCGGCAGCTGCTGCAAAAAAGGGAGGACACCTGGGATTGAGTGCATTAACGGATTTACTCCCTAAAAAACATCAAAAATATGTAGTGCTAATTACATGGGCGGCAGCTGTGGTGTTCTCAGTGCTATTATTAAAGTTTGGTATTGATATGGTTCAAAGCGAAATTAGAATGGGCATTACAACACCATCATTAGGATGGCCTGAAGCTGTATTCGGTTCCTTTGTTCCGATAGGAGCAGTTTTTATATTATTAAGATTTACACAGTGGACTTTTAATACTATTAAGCAATCGAAGGAGGTAAAGTAACATGAGTATAGCTGCAATATTATTTATTTCCTTTGCTATACTGCTATTGCTGAATGTTCCGATAGCTTTAAGCCTGGGAGTATCTTCCTTAGTAGCCATGATAGCTGCAGAACTGCCTATGGATATGTATCCTATGCAGATATATGCAAATATCTCTAAATTTACACTCCTTGCAATTCCGTTTTTCATGCTTGCAGGAAACACCATGGAAAGAGCAGGCATATCAGAAAAATTGATTAATTTGGCCAATGCATTTGTAGGTCATAAGCGTGGTGGTCTCGCAATAGTAGGTGTTATAACTTGCTGTTTTTTTGCGGCAATATCGGGTTCTGGCCCTGCAACAGTTGCATCTTTGGGAGTTATTATCGTTCCTGCAATGATTAATGCCGGATACAGCAAAGGTACATCTTCTGCTTTGATGGCTACGGCAGGAGGTATAGGAGTTATTATTCCTCCAAGTATTCCTTTTGTTATTTACGGTGCCATTGCAGGTGTGTCAATAGGGAAAATATTTATGGCAGGTATTGTTCCGGGGCTATTAATGGGTGGTGCTCTGATAATTACCAGCTTGATTGTAGTAAAGAAGATGGATATCAAACCTCAGCCAAAGGCTTCAGGTAAGGAAAGATGGGTAGCTTTTAAAGAAGCATTCTGGGGGCTGATGATGCCTGTTATAATACTTGGCGGTATTTACGGAGGTTATTTCACACCTACAGAAGCAGCCGCAGTTTCAGCAGTGTATGGTATATTGGTAGGTATGCTTATTTATAAGAAATTAAAGATTTCGGATTTACATGAATTAATGGTAGAATCAGCAATCGGGTCAGCAATTGTAATGTTTATCGTTGCTGCAGCAGGATTGTTTGCATGGTTCTGCACAACTACCGGTATTTCTGACATGGCCAGTGATGCATTATTATCAGTATCAGGCAGCAAGACAGGATTCTTATTATTAGTAAATATCATATTATTAATTGCAGGATGCTTCCTGGACGCGCCTTCAGCACTTTATATATTTACACCAATCATGCTGCCGGTTGCAACTCAGCTGGGATATGATCCGGTTGCTCTTGGCGTTGTTATGACGGTTAACCTTGCAATTGGTATGATTACTCCTCCTGTTGGAGTTAACCTTTATGTTGCGTGCGGTATATCAAAAATTACTCTTGGACACATATCAAAGTCAGTTGTACCTTATTTAATAGCTTCATTGGCTATATTGTTCCTCATAACTTACGTGCCGGAGATAATATTATTCCTGCCCAAAATTATGGGAATGTAATTTGAATATTTATTAATTTGATGCAAATTTGACAATAAGGGATAAGATTAATCCTATAAACTTATACATTTATAATATTAGTATTTTAATGAGATGGATTAATATCCATCTTATTTTATCTAATGGGCAAAAGGAGATTATTATGGACTTAAAAGAACATTTTAAAGAATCAGGTATTAAACGTGTTGTTGCAGGCAGAATTCCGAGAGGCGTTGATTTAATAACAGGCATTAAAGAAATTTGCAGGGAGCAGGATATAAAGCACGGATATATTCCAATGTGCATAGGCAGCCTGATTACAGCAAGGATAATTTATGCAATTCCCGATGAAAAGGCTCCTATAGATTTTGTATACTGCAGCCCTGTGGATATAGAAGGACCTTTGGAGTTGCTCTATGTGCAGGGACTCATAGGATTAGAGGATACGGGGGAACAATCAGTTCATTTGCATATGCTTGTTAGTGACAAGGACATGAGAGTGTTTGGAGGTCATACAGTTGAGGGTGGCAACATTGTAGCTGCAACAGGAGAAATTATAATTCATGAGCTTGATGAGGCAGAATTTATAAGACAATATGATGAACAAACAGGCTTCAGATTATTTAAAATAAGATAGTTTTATTAAAAATAGCAACTAAAAGGAGCATTAACATGAAAGCAGTAGTTAAAGAAAATGCCGGTATCGGCGCTGTTTTAAAAGATGTGAAAATGCCTGCTCTCAATGAAGGCGAAGTTCTTATTAAAATAAAAGCAGCTGCTATATGCGGTACTGATCAACATATTTATGTTTGGAATAATTGGGCTCAAAACAATAACATCAAACTTCCTACAATATTAGGACATGAATGCAGCGCGGAGGTTGTTGAAGTTGGTCCTGGTGTTAAAAATCTGAAGGCAGGCGACTATGTTGCATGTGATACGCATATACCATGCGGAGAATGTTACCAGTGCAGAAACGGTGAACAACATATCTGCCAGAACCTAAAGCTGTTTGGGGTGCACACAAATGGCTGTTTTGCTGAATATTCTACAATTCCTGCGGTTTGTGCGGTAAAAATCCCCGAATCAATTCATCCGAATGTAGGGGCTGTATTAGAACCATTAGGAACTGCAGTCAGAGCTAATGTAGAGGTACAATCTTCAGGCAAAAATATAGCCGTAATCGGTTGCGGACCAATAGGTCTGATGGCGGTCAGCGCTGCTAAGGCATTTGGTGCAGCCAACATATATGCGGTTGATATAAATGATTACAGACTTGGAATTGCTAAGGAGCTGGGAGCAACGGAGGTTATAAATTCATCTGATATTAAATCGGGTGAAAAGTTAATTGAACTGACAAACGGAGTAGGTGTAGATGCATTTATTGACGCATCAGGAAATACATTTGCCATATTAGAAGGCTTCAAGGGCCTTAGGAAAGGCGGTAAGGTTGCTTTAATAGGATTACCCTCAAGACCGCTGGAAATTGATTTAGGCTCTCAGGTGGTATTTAAAGAAGCAACAATAATAGGGATTCATGGAAGAAGAATGTTTGAAACATGGACTGTTATGTCAAATTTGCTTGATAAGGGACTTTTAAACATTGACCCAGTAATAACACATGTTTTAAAATTAGAGGAATTTGATGAAGGATTTGATATAGCTCAAAATGGAATTGGCGGAAAAGTTATACTTGTTCCTTAATATGTAAAATAATTAAACGACCATATATGCTCAAAATTTTAGCATTTTCGCGAAAATTTTGAGCATGTTTTTTAAATCAAATAATACTGAGTTTAGGTTTTGAGCTGATAAGTGGTTCCAATTAATTGGAAGAGTTGGCATAAATATTGCTTACAATATTATATAACAAATTGCATTCAAAGAAAACGTTGTATTAAAAGGAGGCAGTGATGGAGAAGTATAATAAGGAGTTACTGAAGACGCTTTATTACAAAATGTTCAAAATACGCAAATTTGAAGAGACTGTAGAAAGATATTTCTTAGATGGTGAAATTCCTGGATTTGTTCACTTATATATAGGTGAAGAAGCAATAGCATCTGGTGTGTGTACTTGTCTTTCTGATCAAGACTATATTGCCAGCACTCACAGGGGTCATGGCCATACAATTGCAAAAGGTGCTGATTTAAACAGGGTGATGGCAGAAGTATTTGGCAGAAAAACAGGCTGCTGCAGAGGAAAAGGCGGTTCCATGCACATAGCCGACTTCTCGGTTGGAATGCTCGGAGCTAACGGAGTAGTTGGCGGAGGGTTTAATTTAGCTGTAGGAGCGGCCCTTGCAATTAAAAAACAAAAAAGAGACAATGTTTCTGTTGTATTTTTTGGAGATGGAGCATCAAACAGAGGAACTTTCCATGAAGCATTAAATCTGGCATCAGTTTGGAAACTTCCTGTTATATTTGTTTGCGAAAATAATCAATGGGCATCGACCACTCCTTACAGAACAACCACATCTGTTGATAATATTTCCGCAAGAGCAGCAGGCTACAGCATGAAGAGCAAAATTGCAGACGGAAATGATGTGTTCGATGTTTATGAGAGCTTTAAGGAAGCCTTGGAGTATGTAAAGTCGGGAAACGGTCCGTTTTTCCTTGAGGCTAAGACCTATAGAATAAAAGGACATTTTGTAGGAGATCCGGAGCTTTACAGGACAAAAGAAGAGGTTAACACAGTATATGAAGAAAACAATCCTATAACAAGATTTGAAAACAAGGTATTGAGTGATAATTTAATGTCTGGAGCAGAGCTTGAAGAAATAAAAAACAAAGTGAAAAATGAAGTAAAAGAAGCTTTGGAATTTGCACAAAACAGCGAATTTCCGGATCCGTCCGAAATATTTGATGATTTGTATGTATAGGAGGGGCAAAATGAGACAAGTTACATTTGCGCAGGCTACATTGGAAGCAATGGCAGAAGAAATGAGAAGAGATAAAAGCATATTTGTAATGGGAGAGGATATTGTCAGGCAGGGAGGAATTTTCGGTCAGTTCAAAGGGCTTCATGACGAGTTTGGCGACAGAATAATGGATACTCCCATATCTGAAACAGCTATAATCGGCGCTTCTGTGGGAGCTGCAATGGCAGGCATGAGACCTGTTGCGGATATGCATTTTGCTGATTTCATGGGAGTTGCAATGGATGAATTGTTTAATCAAATGGCTAAAATCAGATATATGTTCGGAGGACAGACTACCGTTCCCATGGTCGTAAGGGCACCTGATGGATTGTCTTCATGTGGTGCGGCTCAGCATTCCCAAAGCGTTGAGGCATGGTTTATGAATATTCCGGGATTAAAGGTTGTGACACCATCTAACCCTGCTGAGGCCAAGGGACTGTTAAAATCGGCCTTAAGAGATAACAATCCTGTAATATATTTTGAAAATAAAGTATTGTACAGAGAAAAAGGTGAAGTCCCTGAAGGTGAATTTTTAGTCCCCATAGGAAAAGCAAATATTGTGAGAGAAGGTACGGATATAACAATAATTTCTTATTCAATAGGCATGAAAAAAGCATACGAAGCTGCCGACAAGCTTGAAAAAGAAGGAATACATGCGGAAGTTATTGATTTGAGAACACTGGTACCCTATGATAAAGAAGCCATACTTGAATCTGTTAAAAAGACACACAGAGTTGCCATTATACATGAAGCGGTAAAGCAGGGCGGAGCAGGTTCTGAAATAGCTGCATTTGTAGCTGAAAATGCCATTGAGTATCTGGATGCTCCAATAATGAGATTCGGAGCACCGTTTGTTCCTGTACCGTTTTCACCTCCTTTAGAAAAAGCATATAGATTGGATTCAGATAAAATAGTCAAAGAAATACTTGAAAAGTTTTAAATTGTAAAAAGGAGGATGAAATGGTAAGAGAAATACTGATGCCCAAGTTAGGGCTTACAATGGTTGAAGGAACAATCACACAGTGGTTTGTCAAAGAAGGAGAGCATGTTAATGTGGGAGATAAATTGCTGGAAGTTGAAACAGACAAGCTCACAAATGAAATTACCGCAGATACAGAAGGAACAGTGCGAAGTATATTGGTTAGGGCTGGCGAAACTGCGGAAGTTCAGGACTTGATTGGCATAATTTCAGGAGAAGATGATGACATATCCTCATATGTCCCTGCAACTCCATATGCTAAAAAGGTTGCATCCGAAAGAGGCGTCGATTTGAATAAAGTGGTTCCAACAGGATATAAGGGTGTAATTGTTGCCAAGGATGTGGAAAATGCAGATGTTCAGGAAGTAAGAATAAAGGTAACGCCTACTGCAAGAAAAATGGCTGAAGACAAAGGAGTTAATCTGGCAGAGATATATAACGGCAGTAAAATAAGAAAAGCAGATATATTGGCGCTGGAAGAAAAACAAATATCAGAAGAAGACTTTGAAACCGAAAGAGCAAGTTCAATGAGAAAAATAATTGCTCAGAGAATGAAAACAACCTGGGCAGGAACACCAATGGTTACATTTAATATGGAAGCAAATATGACAGAACTAATTAATCTTCGTGAAAGATTAAAACCTATATACCTCAAAGAAGGCCTGAAGCTTACTTACAACCATATAATCATGAAAATTTTGTCAAGGCTGCTGATTAAATACAGATATTTAAATGCAAGTTTTGAAGACGACACAATAATCTATCACAAACATGTTAATCTGGGTATTGCAGTAGATGTGGAAAGAGGGTTAATGGTTCCTAATGTTAAAGGAATTGAAAAAATGACACTTAAAGAAATTGCCGGAGAAACCGAAAAATTAATCGAGGATGCAAGAACAAATAAACTAAATCCCGATTATTTGACAGGAGGAACATTTACAATTACAAATATAGGTATGTTTGGCACTGAATACTTCACTCCTATTATTAATAAGCCTGAAGTTGCAATATTAGGCATTAACAGAATTGTAGACAAACCGGTTGCTTTAAATAAAGAAGTTGTAATAAGACCGATGATGAATTTAAGCCTTACAACTGATCACAGCCTTGTGGACGGTGCGATGTCAGCCAGATTTCTGAGGGAAATTGTTGATATAATTGAAAATCCCTTCTTATTAATAGATTAATCCCAAAAAAATTATAAGTTATTTTCATAACTTATAATTTTTTTGTCTATCCATTTATAACCATTACCGGGCAGGGTGATGCAGAAATGACTTTTTGAGTAACAGATCCTACAAAAAACCTCTCAAAGTTTGAAAAGCCACGCCTTCCCATTACTATAAGATCAAAATTTTCATCTGCAGCCAGTTTTACAATTTCTTCAGCTGCTTCACCTGTTATTACCTTTTTTATTATATTCAAATTGTCGTAATCCAGATTCCTTACAATTATATCAAGCATCCTGGCTTCTTCTCGAATAAGTTTTTTCATCATTTCTTTTCTGTTTGCGTCAAATGCGGTCTCAACATTCATTCCGAAATATGAATACTTATCCTCTGAAGGAAGATTTACAACCGTTACAAAAGTTAACTCCGCATTTAGAAGCTTTCCTACGGATACAGCTTTTTCAGCAGCTTTTTGAGAAGCTTTTGAACCGTCTAATGGTATTAATATTTTTTTCATGGATTCCTCCCCAAACACTATTTTATTTAAAGCAGTTAAAACTTTTTCCTTATAATATATTTATACCTTAATTTATTTTATATAAACAATTTTGACTATAAAAAATAGATAATTATTAAAATATTTTCCTAAGTTATTTAAATAGCCGACGGATGTGGGAAATGAAGTCTGGCTCCGTCATTTAGAGGGAAATGCGGAATTAATGGCTATTTACATTATACATGTTTAATGATACAATGCCTTTGCTAACTATAACTGACGAGGTGTGTAATGTTAAAGATCTTAATTACCAATGATGACGGAATATTTTCTGAAGGAATAAAGGTATTGGCTGAGATTATGGAGGATTTCGGGCAAATTTATGTGGCTGCACCCGACAGACAGAGAAGTGCGGTATCACATGGCATAACAATACATGAACCTATAATGGTAGAAAGGTATGATTTTCCTGTAAATTCAGCAGTTGCCTGGAGCATCGGAAGCACACCTGCGGACTGTATTCGTATAGCCTTGAACAACTTGCTTCCGGACAAACCTGATCTTATACTTTCGGGCATAAACAACGGTACGAATTATGGAGGGGATATATTGTATTCGGGTACGGTGGCGGGTGCAATAGAAGGATTTCAGTACAAGATACCGTCCATAGCCCTTTCCCTGGACGGCAGCAATTTTGATGTTTGCCGAAGCCATTTGGGGAAATTTATAGATCGATATATTCATAATTTAATGGAAAGCAGATATGTTTTGAATGTTAACATTCCTTCCTGCAATCAGGATGATTTTAAGGGGATTGCCTATGCAAGGCTATCGGCTCCCGGTCAGTACCCGTTTTATTTTAAGGAAAAAATGCTCAGCTACAAAACCAGCAGCTACGAACTGTGCATGAAGGATTCTTCATCTGTAGAAGAAAACTCAGATATAGACTATGTAAAGCAGGGATATATTTCAGTTACTCCTATAGCACCTAATTATGAGAATCCTGAACATGTTAGACATCTCATAAATACCGGCATAGTGGAGAAACCGGCCTTTTCTGAGGCCGAATAAAATTGATAAGTCCTGTATATGAAGCAGTTCCCCAATTTCATAAGGAAATTATTAAGATTAATATAAAAAAATATAAGCTTTGCAGCTTATATTTTAGGCTGTCGGCATTCTATATGTTGATGGCTTTTTTTATATCTATGATTAGTTAAAGAAGGGTTTCTCTTTTGCAGCTTATATTTTTTTGCACTTACAGCCGCAATCCCCGGATAGTCCGGCTGGGCTTTTGAATTAATTATAATAGCCGCTTATGTATTGTTAGCAGAGCTCCAATGTGGTATAATTTATAGAACATTATTGGAATTGTGATATGGATTTAAATGGAGGAATTATGGACTTATTAAATAAATTGAATGAAAAGCAAAGAGAAGCAGCTTCCCATGACAAGGGGCCAATACTTGTTATAGCAGGAGCCGGAACAGGAAAAACAAGAGTTCTTACACACAGAATAGCATACCTGGTAGAGACCGGAAAAGCAAAGCCCTGGGAGATTCTTGCTATTACATTTACCAACAAAGCTGCTAATGAAATGAAGGAAAGAATAGGACAGCTTATAGACTATTCAATAGATAAGATGTGGATTGGAACCTTCCACTCTATTTGCGTGAGAATATTAAGAAGAAATATAGACAGAATAGGTTATGATACGAACTTCGTAATCTATGATACAAATGATCAGAAGTCGATAATCAAGGACTGCATTAAGGAACTTGATTTGGATACAAAGAAATATAATGTGAATTCAATCAGGGCCGTTATAAGCGGTGAGAAAAACTTAAGGAAAAGTGCCGATAAATATATTGCCGAGCATTACACTGATTTTATCAAACGAAACATTGGTGAAGTATATGCCCTTTATGAAAAAAAATTAAAACAGGCAAATGCACTGGATTTTGACGACCTTCTTATAAAAACACTGAAGATTCTGGAAACAGAAGATGATATAAGAGAATTATACAGAGAGCGCTTTAAATATATTCTTGTTGATGAATATCAGGATACCAACCTGGTACAATACAACTTGGTTAAAATTCTCGGACAAAAACCAAACGGTGAGAACAACGTGTTTGTAGTTGGAGACGAGGACCAGTCCATATATGGCTGGAGAGGTGCAGACATAAAGAACATCCTTAATTTTGAGCAGGATTTTGAAGGAGCGAAGGTTGTAAAGCTTGAAAAAAACTACCGCTCTACCAATGTCATATTGAGCGCAGCCAACGGAGTTATCTGCAATAACTGTCAACGCAAAGGCAAAAACCTTTATACAGATTTTGAAGGCGGGAATCTCATACGTATACTCGAAACAGACAATGAAAAAGATGAAGCATTTACAATTGCTGCACTAATGAGAAAAGAACGAAGAGAAAACAACCTGGATTATTTGGATATGGCGGTTTTATACAGAACAAACGCCCAGTCAAGAGCCTTGGAAGAAGGATTGATGAGAGAAGGTATACCTTACAAAATAGTAGGCGGGTTGAAGTTCTATGAAAGAAAAGAAATTAAGGACATTATAGCGTATTTGATGCTCATATACAATCAAAAGGATGCCATTAGCTTTGATAGAATAATAAATGTCCCTAAAAGAAAAATCGGTCAAAAAACCATTGATATGATAACTGAACATTCAGATCGGGCAGGTACTTCAAAATTTGAAGCGTGTTTTGATATAGAAGAGCTTAATTTGTCTCAAGCAGCTTCTAAAAGCGTAGAAAACTTTGTTTCCATGATGGAAATGTTCATGATTAAAAAAGATGTAATGCCCTTGTCAGAATTCATTCAGGAGGTTTATGAGGCAACAGGTTTAAAGGCGATGCTCCTTGAGGAGGATACTGATGACGGAAGAAGCAGAATTGAAAACGTAGAGGAATTTTTGTCCGCTGCCAAGGATTTTGAGGAAAGATATGAGGAAAACAGCCTGGAGGACTTTCTTGCCCATGTTTCTTTGCTGGCAGATATTGATAAAACCGATGAAACAAAAAAAGACACTGTTACACTGATGACTGTCCACAGTGCAAAGGGCTTGGAATTTGACACAGTATTTATTTCTGGTCTGGAGGAAGGCATGTTTCCGATTATTGACCAGAATGATTTAAATGATGATTTGGAAGAGGAAAGAAGATTGTTCTATGTTGCCATCACAAGGGCAAAAAGAATGCTTTACATTACTCATGCCAATGACAGAATGCGCTTCGGAAATCATGAGATGAAAGCCAAATCCAGATTTTTAAAGGAAATACCTTGTGAATGCATAGAAGAAAGAGATCCAATGTCGTTTGCCGCCAAAAAGATTGAAAGGCTTGATAGTGTTGATTATACTTCTAACAAGAAGCCTCCTTTTGTTAAAAACAACTTTTTTAAGGGTGGATTTGATTTAGAAGAAAAGGAGAGCAAACCAAGACTCAAATCTGATAAAATACAGCCAGGGGACAGGGTTATGCACAAGGCCTGGGGTGTAGGTACTGTTGTGCAGATTAAGGATGAAGGGGACAGCAAGGTAGCAGTCATTGCCTTTGAAAATAAAGGATTAAAAAATTTAAATATGGAATATGCGCCAATTGAAAAAATTTAAGCTTGAAAGGAATATATTATGGACGATAAGCTTCTTTTAATGAAAGAAAAAATAAAGCTTTTAAATGATGCAAACAAGGCATACTATCAGGAAAACAGAGAAATAATGTCAAACTTTGAATACGACAAGCTATATGATGAGCTTGTTGAGCTGGAAAAAGAAACCGGCACAACATTATCAAACAGTCCCACAATTAATGTGGGATATGAGCTGTTATCCAATCTTCCCAAGGAACGACATGAAAAACCTATGCTTTCATTGGATAAGACAAAAGAAGTTGCTGCATTAAAAGACTGGCTTGGAAATAACGAAGGAATTCTTTCCTGGAAGCTTGACGGACTTACCATAGTAATGTCATATCTGGACGGAAAGCTTGTAAAGGCTGTTACAAGAGGTAACGGTGAGGTTGGAGAAGTAATTACAAATAACGCGAAAGTGTTTACAAATATACCGGTTAATATAGGCTACAAGGGAAGCTTGATACTAAGGGGAGAAGCTGTAATAAGCTATTCTGATTTCGAAAAAATCAACAATGAAATAAAAGATGTGGATGCAAAGTATAAAAATCCCAGGAACCTATGCAGCGGCTCAGTAAGGCAGCTCAACAACAAAATCACTGCAGAAAGGAATGTGCGCTTTTATGCATTTTCAGTCGTTAAAGCAGAGGATATAGATTTTAAAAATTCAAGAAAAGAACAGCTTGACTGGCTTAAGAGCCAGGGCTTCAGCACAGTGGAATTTAAAAAAGTAAGTTTATCAAATATTGAAGAAACGGTTAATTGGTTTGCAGAACATGTAACAGAAAACGACCTGCCATCAGATGGATTAGTGCTGACATATGATAATATTTCATACGGAGAATCCCTGGGCGCGACTGCAAAATTTCCGAGGGATTCAATTGCTTTTAAATGGCGGGACGAAATAAAAGAAACCAAGCTTTTAGAAATTGAATGGAGTGCTTCAAGAACAGGATTGATAAATCCTATTGCAATATTTGAACCGGTGGAGCTTGAAGGAACAACTGTGAGCCGTGCCAGTGTACATAATTTAAGCATAATGGATAACCTGGAACTAGGAATCGGAGATACTATAAGCGTATATAAAGCTAATATGATTATCCCTCAGATATCAGACAACCTAACAAGAAGCGGTAATGCGGAAATACCAAACAGATGTCCTGTCTGCGGAGGTGAAACTCTCATTAAAAATGAAAATGATGTAAAAACATTGTATTGCATCAACGATGAATGTCTGGCTAAACAAATAAAATCATTTACACATTTTGTAAGCAGAGATGCCTTAAACATAGAGGGATTGTCAGAGGCAACAATTGAAAAGCTCATTGCCAAGGGGCTGGTAAAGGAGCTGGCCGATATATTCCATATAGAAAACTTCAAAGACGAAGTAATAGAAATGGAAGGTTTCGGCGAAAAGTCATTCAGCAATTTGCTTAATTCTGTGAACAAAGCAAGAAAAACAACTGCGGCAAGGCTTCTGTACAGTCTCGGAATTCCTAACATAGGGCTGTCTAATGCAAGGCTCATCTGCAGGAAATTCAACGATGACTGGAACAGAATAGAAGGCGCAGGCTTTGAAGATCTTACTGAAATATCTGGTATTGGCGATATTATGGCAAAAAATTACGTTGACTTTTTTAAGGATGAAAAAAAACAAAAGATAGTCTACGACCTGCTTAAGGAAGTGGAACTTGAAAGGACACAGGAAAACAAATCCGATCAAATATTTGAAAATATAAACTTTGTTATTACAGGCTCTGTTGAACAGTTCAAAAACAGAGATGAAATAAAAGAAGCTATTGAAGATAGGGGCGGAAAAGTCACAGGCTCAGTCACATCCAAGACAAATTATTTAATAAATAATGACAACATGTCAAACTCATCAAAAAATAAAAAAGCCAAAGAGCTTGGAATCAGGATAATCACTGAAGATGAATTTATCCAATGGCTGAATAACGGTACCCTGCCGGAATAACAAATGCAAACTTTACGTAATGTCCGAAGTATGATAGAATATCATCAGTATTATTAAGGGCGGAGGCAAATATGGCGTTAAGAATTCTATTGTATTTTGGACTATTGGCTGTGGGATGGCTTTTAAGCAGCAAAGGATTTATTAATGATAAGCTGACAGGTAAAATCTCACATATTCAAACGGCGATTTTATTCGGACTGATATTTGTTATGGGTGTAAGGGTCGGCATGGACGAGCAGGTAGTTTCATCTATTGGACAAATAGGTTTCATGGCAGCAGTCTTTGCGGTTGTGACGGCGGGATTCAGCATTCTTTTTGTTTATATGGCAAGAAGGAAGTTTTTTAAGGATGAAAGAATTGCAGGTGGCAAAAATGACTAAAAAGATATTGCTTATTTTAGTTGTGGGCATTTTGGCGGGTTTGTTCATAATGCCGGAGTCAGTGTATGATAAGACAGGATTGCTGATGGATGTAGGATTATGTCTCCTGTTATTTTTTGTGGGAATAGATTTAGGCAGCAATAAGGACATCTTTAAGAATTTAAAAACAGTTGGTTTTAAAATTCTTATTGTACCGGCTGCAACAATAATTGGAAGCCTTACCGGCGGTATAGTTTGCAGCATAATATTCAAATTGGATATATTCGGTGCTTTGGCAATTGCTTCCGGAATGTCGTGGTACACGTTGTCGGCCATAATTATAACACCGGTATCATCACAACTGGGTGCGGTTGCATTTTTAACCAACGTGTTCAGGGAAATATTGGCCTTTATAAGCATACCATTTATTGCCAAGCACATAGGATATTTGGAAACCATAGCTGCAGGTGCGGCAATAAGCATGGATACGGGGCTGCCTATGGTAACGAAAAATACAAATCAGGAAGTTGCCGTAATTTCATTTATCAGCGGAGTAATTATATCATTGTCGGTAACAGTATTGGTACCTATTTTTGTAGGGTTGATATGACAATAGATTGGCAATGGACGAGCGATGAAGAATCAATGGATAGCAATTGCTAATCTAGTTTTTAAGCATATAGTTTTAGTTATTCATAAATATTAAGGAGATGTAACATCATGACCAGAATATACTTGACCAGACATGGAGAAACAGAATGGAACAGGCAAAGAAGATTTCAAGGAAGCAAAAACTCCGAATTGACGGAGAAGGGAATATTGGCGGCTGAGCTTTTAGCATCTCGTGTTGAAGAAATAGATCTGGATTGCATAGTTTCAAGCCCTCTCAAAAGAGCTTATCAAACTGCGGAAATAGTGAGAGGAAATAAAAAAATAGACATTTTAAAACACGAAGGTTTTCAAGAAATTAACCTTGGAAATTTTGAAGGAATGCGATGGGATGAAATTGAGGACATGCATGGAGATATTCTGCACAGGATTACAGAAGACCCTTTTAACAACCGTTATCCGAACGGAGAAAATTTAATGGAGTTTTATAACAGAGTTGAGAAGGCTCTAGGAGAAGTAATTGACAGATGCAGAGATAAAAGCGTCTTGATAGTGGCTCACGGAGGTACTATCAAGTGTATTGAATCATATATAAGAAAATTTAAAATAAACAAGGACTGGATGGGCAATGTTGTTCAAAATTGCAGTCTTTCATGCTTTGAAGTTAATGATGATAATGAAATAAAGGAAATATTTTATAATGATACAGAACATTTAAAGGGAAGCACTGCATATAATTAATGTCGCAAGACGTCGTAATTTCCCGGGAAATGGAAAAACATATCAAAAAAAGCTTATAAAGTAATAAATAGTATAACATATTTAATCAATCTGCCTTAAAAATATAGCAGATTGATTTTTTTTAGAATTTATTGCATAATAATAAAAGGCTGAAAACGATATCGCAAAGTATTTTATTAATCAAAACAAATATAATAAAGTTTTTAACATGAAAATCTAATTTTATTAAATTAAAATGTTGAAAATTTAATAAAGTAATGTTAAACTATTTTTCATAATAATTAATATTGAATATGGTTGAATATGAAGGAGGAACGATGAAAAAATTTAAAAGAGTCCTGGTAGCAAACCGTGGCGAAATTGCTATCAGAGTTTTCAGAGCATGTGAAGAACTTGGCATCAGAAGCGTTGCAATTTATTCCGAGGAAGATAAAAATTCTCTTTTCAGAACAAAGGCTGATGAAGCTTATCAAATAGGAAAAAATAAAAAGCCTGTAGACGCTTATTTGGGAATAGATGAAATAATAAGCCTGGCAAAATCTAAAGGTGTTGATGCAATTCATCCGGGATATGGATTTTTATCGGAGAATGTAGAATTTTCCCGTAAATGCGAAGAAGAGGGGATTGTATTCATAGGTCCTGACCATATTATGATGAGCAAGCTTGGTGACAAAATAAAATCTAAGATAGTTGCAAACTCAGTAGGAGTACCTACTATTCCTGGAATTGAAGAAGCCGTTAAATCAGAAGATGATGCAAAGAGATTTGCTGATTTCTGCGGATATCCCGTAATTTTAAAAGCATCTGCGGGTGGCGGCGGAAGAGGCATGCGCATAGCATGGAGAGAAGAAGATTTGCTCAGAGAATTTAGAAGCGCTCAAAGTGAGGCAAGAAAGGCTTTCGGAATTGACGATATATTTATAGAAAAATATTTGGAAAAACCAAAACACATAGAGGTACAAGTTCTCGGAGACAATTACGGCAATATAGTACATTTGTTTGAAAGAGACTGCTCTATTCAGAGAAGACATCAGAAGGTGGTTGAATTTACACCTGCTTTAAGCATTACAAATGAACAAAGAGAAGCTATCTGCCAGGATGCATTGAAACTTGCAAGAGCCGTAACCTATAGAAATGCAGGTACATTAGAGTTCTTAGTTGATAAAAGCGGCAATCACTATTTTATTGAAATGAATCCGAGAATCCAGGTTGAACACACTGTAACAGAAATGGTGACAGGAATTGACCTTGTTCAGGCACAGATTCTTGTTGCACAGGGTTACAGTCTGGATTCAGAAGAAATAAACATTAAATCTCAGGAAGATATAAAACAAAGCGGATATGCAATACAGTGCAGAGTAACAACGGAAGATCCTGCCAACAACTTTGCTCCTGATACAGGAAAAATAGACGTTTACAGGACGGGTTCAGGTTTTGGCATAAGGCTTGACGGCGGAAACGGATTTACAGGCGCTGTGATAAGCCCGTATTATGACAGCCTGTTAGTTAAAGTTATATCTCATGGCAGGACATTCAACGATGCAATAAACAAAAATACAAGAGCATTAAAGGAATTAGAAGTTCACGGCGTTAAAACGAACATAGGATTTTTATTAAATGTGCTCAATCATGAAACATTTAAAAAGGGCCAATGTGATACAGGATTTATAGCGGACAATCCATCACTGTTGAATGTAAGAGGCGGAGAAGACAAGGAATTAAAAGTATTAAATTATATAGGAAACATTGTAGTCAATGAAACAAAGGGTATAAAGCCTCAGTTTGACGTTCCTAGGGTTCCTGAACTGAAAAATAAGGAAATAAAGCCGGGGCTTAAGCAGCTCTTGGATGAAAAAGGGCCAAAAGAAGTTTTAAATTACGTGTTGAATCAAAAGAGACTCCTCCTGACTGATACTACCATGCGTGATGCTCACCAGTCATTGATGGCTACAAGGGTTCGAACAGTTGATATGGAAAAAATTGCGCCTGCAATGGCTGACATGGCGAGCGACCTATTCTCTGTTGAAATGTGGGGCGGTGCCACATATGACGTTGCATACAGATTTTTAAAGGAAGATCCGTGGGAAAGACTGAAGACATTAAGAGAAAAAATGCCCAATATTTTGTTCCAGATGCTTTTGAGAGGTGCCAATGCGGTTGGATATAAAAATTATCCCGATAATGTAATAAGAGAATTCGTTAAGACATCGGCTAAAGCCGGTATAGATGTGTACCGCATATTCGATTCACTTAACTGGATTGACGGCATGGAAGTTGCGATTGACGAAGTGCTGAATCAAAACAAAATAGCAGAAGCAAGCATCTGCTATACAGGCGATATACTTGATGAAAATAGAGATAAATATACATTGAAGTATTATGTGGATTTAGCTAAGAAGCTTGAAAAAAGAGGAGCTCACATACTTGCAATAAAAGATATGTCAGCATTGTTAAAGCCAATGGCTGCGGATAAGCTTATCAGAGCACTGAAGAATGAACTTTCAATACCGGTTCATCTTCACACTCACGACACAAGCGGAAACGGTGTTGTAACAGTCTATGCGGCCGCAAACGCAGGAGTGGATATAGTTGATACGGCATTTAACTCGATGGCGGGTTTAACAAGCCAGCCGCCTTTGAACTCGGTAATAGCAGCATTAAACAACACAGACAGAGATACAATGCTCAATCTGGATGACATGCAGAAAATTTCTGATTACTGGGAAGCGGTAAGACCTGTTTATAACAAATTTGAATCAGGCTTAAAAACAGGAACTGCTGAAATTTACAAATATGAAATTCCAGGCGGACAGTATTCAAACTTGAAACCTCAGGTTGAAAGCTTCGGGCTTGGACATAGGTTTGAAGAAGTTAAAGAAATGTTTAAAACCGTAAATGAAATGCTTGGAGACATAGTGAAGGTAACTCCTTCATCAAAGGCAGTAGGCGACATGGCGATATTCATGGTTCAAAATGATTTGACTCCTGTGAATATTTACGAAAAGGCAAAGGATATGGACTTTCCGGATTCAATAGTTTCTTATTTCGAAGGAATGATGGGCCAGCCGGAAGGAGGATTCCCTGAAGATTTACAAAGACTTGTATTAAAAGAAAAAGAGCCGATCACGTGCAGACCGGGGGAACTTCTGCCTCCTGAAGATTTCGATGCAATAAAGAAAATGCTCAGGGAAAAACACGGATTGGAAGGCACAGATGAAGAAGCACTGAGCTATGCATTGTATCCTAAGGTTTTTGAAGAGTACCTGAAAAATATAAAAGAAGAATGCAGTTTAAGGCTTATGGGAAGCGACATATTTTTCCATGGACTTGAAGAAGGCGAAACATGCGAAGTTAAAGTTGCAGAAGGCCATAAGCTTATTATAAAACTTGTTGAAGTTAAAACAAATGATGATGGCACCAAGGATTTGGTGTTTGAAGTTAACGGAAACAGGAGAGTTATAACCATAAAAGATAAAAATGCCGTAAATTTAAAGAGCGCATCAATTGAGAAAGTTATGGCTGATACAGGAAACCAATATGAAATCGGCGCAAACATTCCGGGCAATGTTTATAAAATACTTGTCAGCCAAGGAGATAAGATAGAAGCAGGCCAGCCTATAGCCGTATTGGAAGCTATGAAGATGGAAACTAACGTCCTGGCTCCTTTGGCGGGAACAGTTGCAAAGATTCATGTCAAAGAAGGTCAAAGAGTTACAGCAGGCGAATTGATAGCTGAATTAGAATAATATAATGAGATTCTTCGGGCGGAGACTACGGAATGACATTTTGTCATTATGTGAAGCTAAGAAGAATCTCATTTTTCTATTTGCACATTAGTGGTATATCTTTTATAATTAAGTAAAAAATGCGGAGGTGTAATATGGATAAATTTAAAGCAGCATTATTACAGACTTTGGTATATGACAGTAAGGAAAAGAATATTGATAATGCGGTTAAATTAATAGAAAAGGTTTCGAAGGAAGGTGCTGACATTGCCGTACTGCCGGAAATGTTTTGCTGCCCTTACGATAATTCATACTTTAAATTATTCAGTGAGGAACAAGGAGGGTCGGCCTACAGCGCAATGAGTGATGCCGCAAAGGAAAATGGAATTTATGTTGTGGCGGGAACGATTCCTGAGCTGGAAAACGGCAGAGTATATAATACATCATATGTTTTCGGAAGAAATGGAAAACCTGCAGCAAAACACAGAAAAATGCATTTGTTTGACATTGACATTCAAGGAGGCCAGTATTTTAAAGAATCTGACACTTTTACACCAGGCAAGGATGTAACGGTATTTGATACGGAATTTTGCAAAATAGGGCTTGCTGTATGTTATGATATAAGATTTCCTGAATTAAGCAGATTAATGGCAGCCGAAGGTGCCGAGGTCATAGTTGTTCCGGGGGCTTTCAATATGACTACGGGACCTGCTCATTGGGAACTTCATTTCAGAGCAAGGGCTCTTGACAATCAGTGCTACACAATAGGCGTTGCTCCTGCAAGAGATATGGAAGCATCATATCATTCATACGGGAATTCTATTATTGCATCTCCCTGGGGCAGTGTAATAAGCAGAATGGATGAAAAAGAAGGTTACATAATACAGGAAATTGATTTGGATTATGTCAAGAAAGTAAGAAATGAACTTCCATTATTAAAGCATGTAAGGAAAGATATATATTCACTGAACAAAATCTTATAAGGTAATAAAAGGATGGTTTTTGGACATAATATAAAAATGAGAACCAAATGAAACAAAAAGTCGCCAATTAACAACCAAATTAATTTTTAAATACTACAGATATTGAAAAATCAGGGTTTATTAATTGGCATGAATTTTGCTTGCTATTAGATGAATAAAATATATTGGAGGAAATATTATGTCCAAAAAACCAGAAACAAACTTAAAAAGTGGAAAAGACCTGACAAAAATACGTACGCCCCATACTTATGCAATTATTTTTGTTGTAGTACTGCTTTGTTGGGCCTTAACATTTATGGTTCCTGCGGGAAAATTCAGTGTTCATCAGATTGAATACACAGATTCCAACGGAGCTGTAAAGACAAGGACTGTATTAATGGCAGACACATTCAGGTACAGTTATAATTTAAATAATGATTTTTTGTCTGAGGAATTAAAAGATTTATCTGACGATTCAGCGACTCTTGAGGAAATGGGAGTTGACCAGGAAGCATTAAAAGAATTTGTTGAATCAGATTCCAGTACGTGGGACCAATCTCAGCTGGATGATTTGGGACTGACCGATGATGTTCTCTATGGAAAATATGGAGAATCAATGTATGATACAGGCAAAAAGCTGCATAAAACGGCCAAAGTTTGGGGAACTGACGACTACAGCGGATTTGGATTCATGAATTATGTTTTCGAAGGGTTAGTAACAGGAGACAAATATGGTTCAGCTGTGGGAATAGTAGCATTGATTCTGGTTGTGGGAGGATCCTTCGGCATTATTATGAGGACAGGAGCAATTGATGCCGGAATTTATGCTTTTATAAGAAAGACTAAAGGTTTTGAAAAACTTGCACTCCCTATGCTTTTCTTTGTATTCTCTTTGGGAGGAGCAACATTCGGAATGTCTGAAGAAGTAATTCCCTTTGCAATGATTATGGTGCCATTTGTTATTGCACTGGGATACGATTCAATAGTTGCGGTGACAGTTACATATGTGGCATCCCAGGTCGGTAATGCCGCTTCATGGATGAGTCCGTTCAGTGTTGCCGTGGCACAGGGAATTGCAGGGATACCTGTACTTTCAGGAGCATCCTTCAGACTTGTAATGTGGATTGTAATAACAGCTCTTTCTGCCGGGTACATGATGGTATATGCTGAAAAGATAAGAAAAAAACCTGAACTTTCAGCAGTTTATAAAACAGATGAACATTTCAGAGACAGGTTGGAAAACGCAAACGAAGAGGAAAGAAAATTTACACTGGGACATAAGCTGATACTTCTTGAAATGCTTGCGGTCTTGATCTGGATTGTATGGGGAGTTACTGTAAAGGCTTACTACATTCCAGAAATTGCATCACAATTCTTTGTTATGGGATTTGTTGCGGGAGTTATAGCGGTAATATTTAAACTCAACAATATGACAATCAATGATATGGCATCTTCTTTCCAGGGAGGAGTTGCCGATTTGGCGGGAACAGCAATAGTTGTGGGTATGGCAAAAGGTATACTGCTTGTTCTTGGAGGTTCTGATGCCAATGTTCCTTCTGCTTTAAACACTGTTCTGTACGGCATAGGAAATGCATTGAACGGAGTTCCGGCAGCAGTTGCCGCATGGAGCATGTATGCATTCCAAAGCTTATTCAACTTAGTTGTAACATCAAATTCAGGTCAGGCAGCTCTTACAATGCCTATAATGGGACCTCTTGCAGACATAGTAGGCGTTTCAAGACAGATTGCAGTACTTGCATATCAGTTGGGAGCAGGTTTTGTGGATGCATTTACACCTGTTTCGGCAAGTTTGATAGGAGTGCTTGGCGTTGCGAGAATTGATTGGTCCAAATGGGCTAAATATCAGATTAAAATGCAGGGATTTTTCTTCTTGATGGGTACTATAACTGTAATTATCGCTGTAGCTATGAATTTACAATAAAGTAAACTGATTCAAGGTAAGGAAGGAATTCAAATTATGATTACTATAATTAAGAATGCAGAAGTTTATAATCCTGACCGTGCAGGAATCAAGGATGTCCTGCTGATAGGAGATAAAATCGCTGCAATTGATGACCATATTTCAATTGATACCAAAGGACTTGTTGAAGTAACAGAAATAAATGCAAATGGTAAAATCCTTGTTCCGGGCTTTATTGACTCACACGTTCACATATTAGGCGGCGGGGGCGAAGGAGGATTTTCTACCAGAACCCCTGAAGCAACGCTGTCAGGTCTTACAACTGCAGGAGTTACAACAGTTGTGGGATGCCTGGGAACAGATGGAGTAGCAAGAGATATGTTTTCGCTTTTGGCAAAAGCAAGAGGCCTTGATGAAGAAGGAATAACAACTTACATCTATACAGGTTCCTACAGACTGCCTTTAAGAACTATAACAGGCGAAATTATGAAGGATATTATGGCTATTGATAAAATAATCGGCATCGGTGAGGTTGCCATATCAGATCACCGTTCATCACAGCCAACATTTGAAGAATTCGTGAGGGCTGTTGCAGATGCCAGGGTTGCCGGAATGCTTTCAGGAAAGGCAGGCATAATTAATATTCATCTGGGTGATGGTTCAAGAAAAATCGATTTGTTAAGAAGAACATTAAAAGAAACGGAAATACCCATAACTCAATTCTTGCCTACTCATGTAAACAGAAATCCCGAGTTATTCGAAGAATGCGTATATTATGCAAAGGACGGAGGATATATAGATTTTACAGGCAGTGAAGATCCTGATTTCTGGGAAGAAACTGACGGAGAGGTAAGATTCAGCAAGGGCCTTAAGAGACTGCTGGAGGAAGGAGTAAATCAAAACAACTTCACCCTGTCATCTGACGGTCAGGGCAGTATGCCCATATTCAACGAGAAAAAAGAATATGTGGGAATAGGCATAGGGAAATCAACCAGCCTGATTAAGGCAATAAAGGAATGTGTCTTCAGAGAAAGTATACCTCTGGAAACAGCCATTAGAGCCATAACATCCAATCCTGCAAAAATATTGAAGCTAAATAAGAAGGGAAAGATTGAAGTCAATATGGATGCGGATTTATGTATGCTGGACGAAAATCTTGATGTTGACACAGTTATTGCAAAAGGAAAAATAATGGTACAAGATAAGATGCCTGTTGTATACGGCACTTTTGAAAATAAGTAAATAAAAAAATTCTGAGGGAAGCCTCAGAATTTTTTTTTCTCTGCAAAACAAATAATTTGGTGAATAAAATTGTGCTGTAGATAAAAATATTAATAGATGATATAATTTATTAAAAAAAGTTGGGGATGAGATGGTGAAAAAAGTTACCCTTATAGCTGGTTCTGTTAACACTAAGGATTTTTTTCTGAGACAGCTTAAAGATTTTATATCAGAAAAGTACATATTAGAAGCATATGCCCAGGAAGAAGGGGTAAATAAAGAAATTAAATGTGATTTGCTGATAATATCAAGCAAAGACATGCAGGATGAGCTTGATACAATGAATGTAAACATTGAGTACAATGATGTGGTTGTATGTGAAAGAAGCGTTAATTTTGATTTTATAGATCAAGTTGCTAATTTGCCGGTAAATGAAGAAGTATTGCTGGTAAATGATGAAAAGGAAACTGCTTTTAGTACAATCAACGATTTAAAAGAACTTGGACTTGGTCACATTAAATATTATCCATATTATCCCGGAATCACCAATTACAAAAAATTAAAGACTGCCATTACTCCCGGAGAGCCTGACAAAGTTCCGCCCTGCGTAACAAATATGATTGATATAGGCCCCAGAATTATCAGTATAAATTCCATGTATTTAATCATGGATAAATTAAGTATTGACCATAAAGACACCACATTTATAACCAAAAAATATATGCAAAAAATTGTTAATGTTTCAAAGCATGTTTCAGCTATAAACAATAAGGTTAATGCGTTGAACGGGTATCTCAATAATATTGTACATAATTTGGTTAATGGAATATTGGTTTATGATGAAAACGGCTATATAAAATATGCAAATGAAAAAATAAAAAAATTTTTATTAACCGAAAAGGAACTTGAAAATAAAAATATCAGAAATATTATAGACAGGGAGCTATATCCATACTTTCTCAGCAATGATACTTTTGAAAACAAAATGCTCAGCATAATGGGCATCAATATAAAGGTAACAAAATTTATAGTTCCCAACGGAAAAGACATAGTCATAATAACGGACGAAAACGAAAATAATGAAAGAAGCAAATCTGACCTCCACGATTATTTACTGAAAGGGCATGTGGCCAGGTATAATATTGAAAATATAATTGGTTCAAGCCTGATTTTAGAGGAAACTAAAAAAACTGCTTTAAAGCTTGCAAAAACCGATTTAACCGTATTAATAGAAGGAGAAAGCGGAACCGGCAAAGAACTGTTTGCAAGTGCAGTACATCAAAGCTCAAAAAGGAAATACGGACCTTACCTTGCAATTAATTTCAGCGCGCTGCCAGATGATTTAATTGAAAGTGAACTCTTCGGATATGAAGAAGGTGCATTTACCGGAGCCAGAAAAGGAGGAAAAATAGGACTTTTTGAATTGGCTGACGGGGGAACTATTTTTTTGGACGAGATAGGAGATGTATCCCCGAAAGTACAAACAAAGCTGTTGAGGGTGCTTCAGGAAAAAGAAATTATGATGGTTGGGGGATCTTACATAAAAAAGGTGGATGTGAGAATAATAGCAGCCACAAATAAGAGTTTGAAAAATATGGTTTTAGAAAAGAAGTTCAGGGCAGATTTATATTACAGGCTTAAAATAGGGTATTTATATATTCCGCCCCTTAGAGAAAGAATTGGAGATATAAGAGAACTTGTTACTTACTTTATTAAAATCAGCACAACTGCAGAGGTTAAAATTTCACATACAGTTATAGAAGAATTTATGAGATATAAGTGGTTTGGTAACGTAAGGGAGCTTGAAAGCACAATACAGTACATGCTTGCAGTGAAAAACGGAAATGTACTAACTGTTTCAGACCTTCCTGACAGGAACTTTTTTGAGGAAACTTTAAATGAGACAAATAGCTGTGAAATAAGTTCAAGTAGTTTAAGCGATGATTTAATAAGTATATTAAAATGTATAAAAGATCTGCAGGATAATAATGTCGCTGCCGGAAGAGAAAAAATATCCCATATGATAGATAAATACGGCTATAACTTGACGAGCTCTCAAGTGAGAACAAGGCTGGATATTCTGGAAAAACAGGGGTATTTATTTAAAAAGAGGGGCAGGCAGGGTACAGTCCTGACAGAATCAGGCTTGAAACTTGTCAACTTAAGTGAAGATGCAGGTGGAGGGGTGAATTGAAAACACGGGATAGTTAACATATGATTTAATTTAATCATTAGATTACTTTAAAGGGAAGAACCACTTTTAAAGTAGTGGAGAATGTAACCATTTGCATGTATTATTCATAATTTAAATAAAAAAGGAGATTTTTCATGCGAATTATTATAGATGGAGATGCATGTCCTCAGCGAGTGAAAGAAATATGCGAGGAAGCTGCAAAGGAATTTGGCATAGAGTTAATTATTGTTGTGGATATAGACCATTATATTATCAGCAATTACCAGGTTGTTGTAGTTGAGCAGGGAAGAGATTCTGTCGATTATAAAATAGTACAGATATTTAAGGAAGGAGATATTTTAATAACCCAGGATTACGGACTGGCAAGTCTTGTATTGTCAAAAGCATCAGCAATAATTCATACCGCAGGATTTTTCATAAATAGAAACAATATAGACAGCCTTCTGCAATCGAGGTATATAAGCGAAAGAGTAAGAAAACAGGGGGGCAAGACAAAAGGCCCTTCCAAGAGAACAAAAGAACAGGATGAAAATTTCAAAAAATGTCTTTACAAGGTCCTGCACGAGAAATTAAGAAGCAAATCAAAAAACAAAACCAGAGAACCGTAATATTCTCTGGTTTTGTGATTAATTTGCAAGGCACACTACGCATGGAACTGTATCATTAAACCGGTTCCAATAATACTGCTTTTAAATAAGTTTATTAAAAGAACATAACACAAATAGCAGTCGCAGATATAGTAATTATAAGCGGAATAATTACACTGCATGCGAATACATGCTTGTAGGCTGTCTTGTGAGTGAGCCCGAGAACCGCAAACATTAGAAACAATCCTGGTGAATGCGGAAGTGTATCAAGAGCACCGGCAGATATATTGGTTAATCGGTGAAGAATCGCAAGATTTGCGCCGGAGTTGATAAAACTGTCTGCCAATGAGTTGTACATAATTTTAAGTCCTCCTGATGAGGAACCTGTGATACCGGATACTACCATTGTGGATATAATCCCTTTTACATAGGCATTAAGATTTAAACTAAGAACCCATTGGATTATACTTGAGTAAGCTGCAGAATTCTGTACCACGGTTCCGAAAGCAACTACAGCTGCCAAACCGCCGATACCGCTAATTCCTCCTTCTAATCCTTTAGTTACAAGTACCTTCTTATTTTTATCCTTGAATGTGTCAAAATTAAGAATAAATGTTAAAAGTGCGCCAAGCAGCATGGCAATAGTAGCTAGCATCGTTGAATTTGCTATAAAACGGCTTCCTATGATTATAATGAGAACAAGAATTATTAAAGGTGTGAATGATTTCCAAACTGAAGGAAGTGTGCTTCTATCCTTAATCTCATAGATTGAAGAATCTGAAGTTAAGGCAACATCTGACCAGTGTTCTCCTTTCTTCTTTGCTTTCTTTTCTTCATAGTTCATATAAGTCATACACAACGTAAACATAGCTATGGTGGCAATAATACCCATTATCGGCGCAGCTGTAAGAGTTGTGCCAAGATATTGTGTCGGAATTACGTTTGTAAGCGCAGGAGTTCCCGGCAGGCAGGTCATTGTGTAGGTTGCCGCACCGGTAATAAGACAAGCCATAGTAAGGTGACGCGGTATATCAGCTTCTCTGAACAGCAAAAACATTATGGGAGCCACTGCATATACTACAACGAACAGACTTACGCCGCCGTAAGTAAGAAAGCTTATAATAAGGGTTGAAACAAGCAAAACTCTCTTTTTGCCGAACCAATCTATGAATTTATAACCGATAGATGTGGCACAGCCGGAAGAATTCATTAATTCCGCATACAGGCTGGAACTGGCAAAAAGTAAAAAATAGCTCATATAAGCGCCGGTATAACCGGTCATGTAGTGAGTGGCAAAACCCTCCCACACATTTATTCCGTTAGTCAGTATAACAACAAGAGCTGCGAGCAATGTCACGGGAAGAGCCCCTAGCCCTTTATATGCTCCGACTACAAGAACAGCAACAGAAAGTATAATACCAATGATGGCAATAGCATTCATAATTTATCTCCTTATAAGGTTGATTTATTTTATAACTATAATAAAATGAAAATTTCTTTATATCTGTTTTTATTTTTTTAGTTCAGGTATATCAAAAAATCTGAGATTATCCATGCCGAATTCGAGCTCTTTATTTTCTATCTTCTTAATAATATTAACTGCAATTTCATTGAATGGTGTTGGAACATTATATTTTTTTCCCTGCTCAACAACAAAGCCGTTAATCATGTCAACTTCTGTCTTTTTGCCTTTTTCTAAATCCTGAAGCATGCTTGCTTTTGCTGTTCTTTTATCGGCATAAAATTTTCTAAAACATTTTTGAGACAGCTCAAAATTTTCATAAGTATCAACCTTTCCGAAGTCTTTCATATCCATACCCATGGAAGGTTCAAATTTAATTTTGGCTGTTTCGCAAATTTCCACAATTTCTTTTGCAATGTAGCTCAGACACGCACTTGCCTTCGGATTATCAAGAACATCACCGAATACAGACCCTGTAACTGCGGACATTCCGCTCATACAGCTGTTGTATATAAGCTTTGACCAACGTGCTCCCATTAAATTGTCCACTATGCTGACAGGTCCCATATGTTCAAGAACTTCAGCAACATTTTTTATACGTTGTGTAGTTTTGCCGTCGATTTCACCTATATCAAACAAAATATCACCTGAAGTCACGTCCTGAGTAACTTCGGAAACCCCCGGACCTACGAAAGTGGCTCCCCAGAGCACAGTACCTCCTACAGTCCTGTTACCTCCTATATATTCAGATACACTGTATTCAGGAACACCGTTTTGCAATGTACACACTACGCTGTCATCATTTAAATATTTTTTTAAAATAGGAAGCGACTCAGAATTTGATGTTTGTTTTGTGAATAAAAACACTATATCATATTTTCCTTCCATCTGCATTGGTGTGATTGCTTTTACAGGCACAGTAAAGTCCGCACATCCTACTATATGTGCTCCTTTTTCGTTAAGAGCGTTCACATGTTCCAAATAACTATCAATTAACTCAACTTCCTGACCATTTTTGGTTAAGTAAGCACCTAACACGGTACCCATGGCTCCACAGCCATAAATTGCTACTCTCATTATAATACCTCCATTTTTTAATTTTTACACGTAACGGATATATTAAATGCAATTAATATGCCAAATATAAATTACAAGCCTGCTGCTGATTTTGCGGTTTCAGACACAACATATGTGTGGAGGTTTTAATCAATTACTGTAGAGAGATTGATTAAAACCTCCACACATTAAATTTAGCTCCGGCAATCTATTCCTGAATTCAGCGGTATTTTATCAGATTGTTAATTTTGGCACAGATATTGCTTATTAATAGTGTAGTCATTATAAAACTAAAAAATTACGGAGGTATATATGAGTGATTTAAGCAGAAAAAGAGTAATAAGTGTAGCCATTACAGGCTCATGGCCTACAAGGGAGGATAATCCGAACCTTTCAATTACACCTCAGGAAATTGCTGATGATGTTTATGCTTCATGGAAAGCCGGAGCTGCAATAGCGCATATTCATGTTAGAAATGATGACGGCACACCATCTACGGATTTTAATAAATATAAGGAAACGATTGAATTAATACGTGCAAAAAAAGACTGTGATATATGCATAAATATCACAAGTTCCGGAAGTGTCGGATTTAAGGATGAGGAAAGAATCTATCCTCTTCAGCAGCTTTTGCCGGAAATGGCTTCATATGACTGCGGAACATTGAACTGGCAGCACAGGACAATATTTGAAAACAGCCCTCAGTTTTTGGAGAAACTGGGATTGGCACTTCAAGAATCAAATATTAAGCCTGAAATCGAAATTTTCCATGCAGGCATGGTATATGAGGCGCTGCACTATCTGAAAAAAGGTGTTTTGAAAGCACCTTTGCATTTTCAATTTGTACTCGGATGCCCCGGAGGAATGACAAGCACAATAGAAAACCTTGTGTTTCTGAAGGGATTGATTCCTGAAGGGTCCACATGGGCTGCATGTGGAATAGGCGGAGGACACATGCCTATGATGCTGGCTACAATTGCAATGGGCGGACATCTGCGCGTGGGTATGGAAGACAATGTAATGTATCATAAAGGGGTTCCGGCAGAGTCAAATGCACAATTTGTGGCAAGAGCAAAGAGGCTGCTTGAAGAGGCAGGTCTTGAAGCTGCAACACCTGATGAAGCCAGACAAATCTTCGGACTTACAAGAAAAGTATTTTAATAGGTTTATGAGAATAAAGGGGATGAATTTATGAACGGACTTAATATAAATGAATTGACAGTAGGACAAAAAGCATCATTTTCCAAAACAATTACAGAAACAGATGTGTATTTGTTTGCAGGAGTAAGCGGAGATATTAATCCGGCACATGTGAACGAAGAATATTCAAAAAATACATTTTTTAAGGGAAGAATCGTCCACGGCATGCTGTCTGCTTCATTGATTTCTGCAGTAATAGGAATGCAGCTTCCGGGTCCGGGAACTATATATTCTTCACAGACCCTGAAATTTACCGCTCCGGTTCGCTTTGGAGATACTATAACGGCAAATGCGGAGGTGGCAGAAATATTAACAGAAAAAAATAGAGTAATATTAAAAACATATTGCACAAATCAGGACGGAGTTGTTGTTATGACCGGGGAGGCAGTGGTCCTGCCCCCAAAATAAATGATATAATGCAATATAAAAGGGCAAAGAGGTTTAGAATTTAATAGGTATAGTTTAAATAAATTTGTGAAATTAAAAATCTGTAAATTGTAAGAATGCTATTTACAGATTTTATTTCTTTTAGCGCCAAAATAGCTTGTTTAGTCTCCGGGTGTTGTAAAATGTCAATAATTTATGTATAATCTTAATATGGATTATTTGTCGTAAAATAAGTAAACTAATTTAACTTATGAATGTTTGAGAGGTGTAAGATGAAAAACCATGATGATGTATTATACCGTGCAATTAGATCCATGTACTATACTATTGTAACAGATGAAAAGGGCAATGTAATATGCTTAAGTAAAAACTATGAAGATCTGCTTGATGTTCGTGGTGAAGATTACATCGGCAAGTCCGTCCAGAACTTGATAGAAAATTCTGAAATACCCCGTGTAATTCAGACCAAAAAGGAAGAAATAGGACATTTATTTACCTTGAAAAATGGATTGACCGTTGTTTGTAACAGGATTCCTGTAATTGAAAACGATATACTTTATGGAGTAATCAGCTCAGCTACTTTTTATGATTTAAGTGAAGTATCATTGCTGAATGACCAGATTGAAAAATTGAGAAAAGAAAATTTGGAATATAAGAAAAAAATAACCGAACTTTATTCAAAGCAAAAATACTCGATTGATCAGATTATTGGAGATTCTGCCCAGGTTATGGATATAAAAAATATAGTTCAGCGATTTGCCGACTCAAATCTGACATTTTTAATTACCGGAGAAACAGGCACAGGCAAGGAGGTATTTGCCAATGCCATTCATAAGTTAAGCAGCAGAAAAAGTGAAAATTTCGTAAAGATTAATTGTGCTGCTATTCCAAAAGATTTGCTGGAATCAGAACTTTTTGGGTACGAAGCAGGTTCATTTTCAGGGGCGCTTAAAAGTGGGAAAATGGGTAAATTTGAACTTGCCAATCATGGCACACTTCTTCTGGATGAAATAGGTGAAATGCCTCTTGCTTTGCAGTCAAAGCTTTTAAGAGTACTTCAGGAAAACGAACTTGAACGAATAGGTGGACTTGAAACCATTAAACTTGATGTGCGCATTATATGCAGCACAAACCAAAATATTGAAGAACAGGTTGAAAAAGGTTTGTTCAGAAAAGACTTGTACTACAGAATAAATGTTATTGAAATAAATTTGCCCCCTTTAAGAAACCGTCTGGAAGACATAGTACCACTAAGTAAGTTTTTTATCAGCAAAATAAATAAATCTTATGGTTTAGATGTAACAGAAATAAAAAAAGAAGTGTACGCACTTTTTAATGAATATGAGTGGATTGGAAATGTCAGGGAGCTGCAGCACGTGTTGGAGCGTGCATGCATAACTGCAGGAGCAGGGGCCCTAAAATTAGAACATTTTGATTTTCTTTTATCACGTATTTACAAAAAAGATAAATTGAATAATGAAATATTAAATGATATTAATTCGTTGAACAATATTACCGCGGAAGTAGAAAAAGAAAAAATAATAAAAACTCTTATTGAAACAAAAGGAAACAAAACTTCGGCGGCAAAGTTATTAAATATTGACCGCAGCAGTCTGTATAATAAATTGAAAAAATACAATATAGATATTTAAAATATTATAATTTGAACAAGGTGAAGAATCTAATTGCGAAGCTTCACCACGTTTAAAATTATAAATGATTTTCAATATAACATTTTGATTATTTTTCAATACTTTCAACTACATCTTCCACAATTTTTACAGAAGATGATTTATTATACATCTTTTTCATATTTTTTTTCATAGCATTGAGAAGCTGAGGATTTTTAATAAGCTCAATTGTGCTGTTAATAATTTGATATGAGTTGTCTGCGATAATTGCGGCACCTCTTTTTTCAAAATACATAGCATTTTCTTTTTCCTGCCCCGGCACCGGTTTAATTATAACCAGCGGAAGCTGTACAGCCAGTGCTTCGCTTAGAGTTATGCCTCCTGATTTTGTGATCATGCAGCATGCTATTTTATAAAGGTCGTCAATATTTTCAATGAATCCGAAAACCTTTAAATTTTTAAGCCCAAGTGATTCAAGTTTCATTTTCTGTATTTTGTTATTACCGCAAACAACTGCAACCTGAATCATTTTATTTTTGCAAAGCTCTATGCATACCTTTTTAATGTCCTTAAATACTCCAAAGGCCCCTGAATTTATAAGGACAATTTTCTTTCCTCTTTTGAAGTTATATTTTTTGTAAAGCATTGAAATGTTTTCTGCCTCTTCAAAGGCTGCTCTTATTGGTATTCCCGATACAACGGTTTTTTCAACCGGTATGTTCATTTTCTTCAGCTCTTCCTTCAGCTCTTCTGTTGCAATATAAAACTTGTCAATTTCTTCGCTCAGCCAAAGCTTATGGACATAAAAATCCGTAACTATATTGAAGACAGGTATGTTTTCTCCAAGGCTGTTCTTAATTTTTAGCGAAGCTAATATAGGGAATGTATTGATTATTACATCAGGCTTAAACTCTTTTGATATATCACTTAACTTCTTATAGCCAAAATTTCTGTATAGTTCAATTACTTTTTTATCTGTAAGCTTTTCTGATCCGTAATACAATATTGAGTATGCTTCTCCAAAGTCATAGCTTTTAATATATGCTTTTTTTATGGTTTCTGTGATTTTCGGATGTGCTTCTGTGAACAGGTCAACAACGAATACATTATTGTAGCCTTTGTTGATAAATGCATTCTTTAATGCTGTAGCGACCATCTTATGTCCGTTTCCAAAAGGCGCAGTAGTTATTAAAATATTTAAATCCATAATGCCTCCATAGAAAATCAATAAATTAATGTTCTGTTTGTACGTGTTCTCAAATATTATAATATATAACTCAAATTAATAAAAGTACAATTATTATTTATATGGAGGGAAAATGTGTTTGAAGAATTCTTAGAAGCATTTGTGCTGGTCTTTGTTGCTGAAGTAGGAGATAAAACACAATTGATGCTTATGACATTAGCTGCAAAGTACACTGTAGTACAAATGCTTTCAGGCATATTGCTCGGTGTTACCGCAAACCATGGTGCAGCTGTAGTAATCGGATGTTGTTTGTCCAGTGTAATAAAAGGAAGACTGCTTCAAATATTTGCAGGTTTTATATTTATTGTTTTCGGCATAATAACCATTGTATTTGACGATGAGAACGAAAAAGGCAGAAATTTTAAATTTGGACCGATTCTTACAACAGCCCTTACATTTCTGCTGGGAGAAATAGGAGATAAGACACAGCTTACTGCCATGACCCTGGCCATGGAAGCACAGCATCCTGCATTGGTGCTTGCGGGATCTGTTGCGGGAATGCTGGCTATAGGCATGGTTGGAATAATTATCGGAACAACATTGACTAAATACATTCCTTCTAATATAATAAAAACAATATCAGGATTGGTTTTTATAATATTTGGATTAATGAGGTTTATTGAATAGATGAATTTAAACGAAGTAAAAGACAAAATGAAAGATACATTACCGCATCCAATTGACGATGACTTAAGATTTTCAGTGCTGCTGCCTTTAATTGAAATTGATGGGAAGATTCATTTGATTTATGAAGTCAGATCTGAATCAATCAGACAGCCTGGTGAAATATCATTTCCCGGAGGTAAAATAGAAGAAAATGAAAGCCCCGAGTATGCTGCTGTAAGAGAAACACACGAAGAATTGAAGATTGATGAAGACAATATTGAAATTCTGGCAGAAATGGATTATGCCACAAGCAAAAGTGGCTCTTTTGTTTATACGTTTTTAGGACATATTAAAAATACAGATGCTTCAAAAATAAACTACAACAGGGATGAAGTCTCTGAATTGTTTTTTGTGCCTTTATCTTATTTCTTGGAGAATGAACCTGAGAAATACTATATGAACTACTATCCCAAGGCAGACAATGATTTTCCGTACCATATGGTCAATGACGGAAAGAATTACAATTGGGAAAGTATCAGGTATCCTGTCTATTTTTATAAATTTAAGGACTATATAATCTGGGGACTGACTGCAAAGATAACATACAGCTTCATAAATAAGATAAAAAAAACTAATAAAAATTGAGTTTGGTAAAGGACGGTCACAATCGCATATAAAATGAAAAGTGACACATCCTTTTATAGATCAATTCAGAGTTAATTTTGGGTTTTGTTCAGAGCCTCCTCCAATGTATGCCATGCCAGTACGGCGCATTTAACCCTGGCGGGCATGTTGGAGATATTTTCGAAGGCAACTGCATCTCCCAGCTCTTCCAGCTCTTTTTCATCGGTTATATCTTTTTTAATCATACCCGTAAATTTTTCTATGAGCTTTTTGGATTCGTCAATGCTCTTTCCCTCTACAAGTTCCGCCATGATGGAGGCAGATGCTTGAGATATGGCGCATCCTTCTCCCGATAATGCCACATGTTTTATGATATCATCTTTAACATGCAGATAAAGGGTCAGGTCATCCCCGCAACTTGGATTTACACCTCTCATCGTGATGTCTGGATTATCCATGGAATGGCGGTGCTTATTTGTTCTGCTGTAATGGGTTATTATTTCAGTGTACAATTCGTTTAGTTCCGTAGCCAAGCCACCTCCTTACTTCTTTCAGGCTTTCAGCCAGACGGTCTATATCGTCCTTTGTATTGTAAAGATACACACTTGCCCTGCAGGTTGAGGAGACACCCAAATACTTGTGAAAAGGCTGAGCACAGTGATGACCGGCCCTGACAGCTATTTTGTCCGCATTGAGTATCGTTGCTATATCATGTGGATGAGCTCCTTCCATTACAAAAGGCACCACTCCTATGCGACCCTCAGGATTCAGTGAGCCTATTACTTTCAGGTGGGGGATATTGCTTAGCTTCTCCAGCATATATGTCGTAAGTTCTTTTTCGATTTCCATAATTGTTGGCATTCCTATTACGTTTAAATAATCAATGGCAGCGGACAAACCTGCGGCACCTCCGACATTCTGTGTTCCTCCCTCAAATTTCTGGGGCAGAGGAGCGTAAGTGGAGTCCTGTTCTTCCACATATTCTATCATGTCGCCTCCGTACAAAAATGGGGGCATGGACTCAAGCAGATTTTCCTTTCCGCAGAGGATGCCTATTCCCATTGGGGCAAGCATTTTATGGCCTGAAAACACATAGAAATCCGCATCCAGGGCAGATATATCCACAGATATATGGGGAGTGCTCTGAGTGCCGTCTACAACTACGACAGCTCCAAATTTGTGCGCTCTTTCGATTATTGCTTCAATGGGGTTAATTTTTCCCGTCACGTTGGAAATGTGGGCAACAGCTACTATTTTTGTCTGCTTAGTTATTTTTTCCTCTATTTCCTCTTGAGAAACTGCTCCGTCTTTGTCGGTATAAAGATAGGAAATTACGGCACCCTTTGCTTTTGCCGCCACCTGCCAGGGCACAAGATTGCTGTGGTGTTCGGAAACTGCCAGAACTACACGGTCGCCGGCTTTCAAAGATGTCATTCCGTAGCTTTGGGCAATGATGTTCAATGCCTCCGTTGAGTTTTTCGTAAATACAATCTGATTATCTGATTTTGCTCCGATGAAACCGCGAACCTTTTTCCTGGCAGATTCCAAGATATTGGTAGCCTGTACGCTCAAATCGTAAGCGCCGCGGTGAGGATTTGCATTTGATGATTCATAATATTTTGAAACAGCATTAAGCACGGAGAAGGGCTTTTGTGTGGTTGCAGCATTATCCAGATAAATCGTCTGGTGACCCTTCTCGTCCCTTTGCAAGAGCAGAGGAAAATCATTTACATAATTGTTCATATGTTTTTCCCTCCTTTTAAAATGGATTTTTGTAGAATTTCAAGAATTTCGTCCTGAAGAGATATGTCAGGGACAGCTTGGAGAACGGATGAAAAAGCTGCTTCGGCCAGCAGTTTTTTTGCTTCCTGCTCACTTAGTCCTCTGCTCATCAAATAAAACATCAGCTTGTCATCAGGACGTCCTGAGGTTGCCGCATGCTCTCCATCCACATCGTCCTCTCCGCATAGCAGGATCGGGACAGATAAATTTATTACTCCGGGTTCAAGCATCAGCACGGTTTCTTCCTCCCTGCCTTTGGAGCCGGAAGAGCCGCTTATAAAGTCAATAGTATCTCTGAAAATCTTTTTGCTTTGCCCCAACAGGACTCCTCTGGCACGGATATTGCTTACGGACTTTCTTCCTCTGTGCTCTGCTCTGGATGAAATATCAACAGAGCGTGTGCCATCTCCCAGATACAGAATATCAAGGTCTGCTTCACTTTCATCTCCTTTTAGAATCAAGTTGCAGCTTGACACGGTGTCTGCAGCTCCCATTTCAGTCAAAATCACGTGAATTTGTGCTCCATTTTCCGCAATCCCCTCTGTAATGTCAGTGTGAGTTGCTACTTTACTCATGAGCTGGATTTTAATTATTTTTACATTGGAATTCTTTCCGGCAAAAATACGGGTACGGCCGCAGTGGTGAACCGGGCTGCCCTCTTCAGATGTATATTTGAGTATAAATGTGCAGCTGCTTTCATCCTCCGCTTCTATTATGATATCATCCATAAGCACAGAATCTTTTCCCATGTGGTACGACAGGATTACAGGGATGTCTTCGTTGTGCCCCTTTGGAATTCTGAAATAACGGCACTTGTTCTTGTTCTCGCTGATAAACAAGCGGACTTCTTCATTCGTGAAAAAATCTTTAAAATCTTCATTTAATTTGAATTCATCAAAATTATGCTCCAGCATGTGCATATATGCAGAAGCAGCACAATCCTTACATTTGACAGTGTCTGCATTTTTGCGGGAGTACAATGTGATTTCTCTGTTGTTCACCCCAAGCCAATTCCATGTATTTACAGGCATTCTTTTAATATTGCTCGTTAATTGGTTCATGTTCATCCTCCTAACCTATGGTTCCTTCAAGCTCCAGGCTTATGAGCCGGTTCATTTCCACTGCATATTCCAGAGGCAGCTCCTTTGCCACAGGCTCCGCAAAGCCCCTCACGATCATAGCTTTTGCCTGTTCCTCCGTAAGTCCCCTGGTCATCAGGTAGAAAACGGCATCATCGCTTATTCTTCCGATTTTCGCCTCATGTCCTATGTCAACCTGGTTGTTTCGTATATCCATTGCGGGTATGGTGTCTGTGCGGGAAGAACTGTCCATCATGAGTGATTCGCAAATAATCGAGGATTTGGTTCCCGTGGCTTCAGGCAGAATGTTAATGGAACTGCGGTAAACTGAAATACCTCCGTCCTTGGATATGGAGCGGGAATTGATGGTTGATGAGGTATTGGGTGCCGCATGGACAACCTTGGTGCCGGTGTCGAGATTCTGACCCTTTGAGGCAAAGCTTATTCCTGTAAACTCTGATTTGGCACCTTCTCCCTTTAAAATACTGGATGGATAGAGCATTGTAATGTGCGAGCCGAAGGTTCCAGAAATCCATTCGATAGTTCCGTTTTTTTCAACCAAAGCGCGCTTGGTATTCAGGTTCATCATATTCTTGGACCAGTTTTCAATCGTGGAATAACGAAGAGATGCTCCTTCACGTACATACAGCTCCACACATCCTGCGTGGAGATTAAGAATATTATATTTCGGAGCTGAGCAGCCTTCGATGAAATGTACATCAGCACCCTTCTCTACAACAATCAGGGTGTGCTCGAACTGTCCTGCGCCAGGCGCATTCAGCCTGAAGTAGGATTGCAGCGGTATGGAAAGACGCACGCCTTCTGGCACATACACAAAAGAGCCTCCTGACCATACAGCACCGTGGAGGGCAGCAAACTTATGGTCAGTGGGAGGAACGAGCTTCATAAACAGCTCTCTTACAATATCCTCATTTTCCCGCATTGCCGTCTCCATGTCCGTATAAATGACTCCTTGGCTTAACAGTTCTTTTCTTACGTTGTGATAAACAACCTCAGAATCATATTGTGCTCCCACGCCTGCGAGGGATTCTCTTTCAGCCTTGGGGATTCCAAGTCTTTCAAATGTATCTTTTATATATTCCGGAACTTCGTTCCAGTCACTTTTCATGGTAGTATTTGGCCTTACGTAGGTAACAATCTGATTCATATCCAGCTCATCGAGAGAAGGTCCCCATGACGGAAGAGATGTTTTATTGTATATTTCCAAAGACTTCAAACGTAATTCCAGCATCCAGGCAGGTTCATTTTTTTGCCTGGATATTTCTTTTACAATTTCTGCAGTGAGACCTGTACCTGTCTTGTAGTTATTTGAATCTTCGTTCCTTATATCATATATTTCTCGGTTTATGTCTTCAAGTTGTGTTTTTTGTTTTTCCATGATGTTCCTCCAGTCTTAAAATTCTTCTAAAACAGAGGAGAAGCCGTTCTGGCTTATTTCATCCACCAGGGATGCATCCGAGGTCTTTACTATTGTTCCTTCAGCCAGGATATGGACATAATCCACAGGAAGGTTTTGCAGGATTCTGGTAATATGGGTTATGATAATCACGGCATTGGATTCGTTTTTATATTTCAGTATACTTTCTGATATTATTTTCACCGCATCCACATCAAGACCTGAGTCTGTTTCATCTAAGATGGCAAGCCTTGGATTGAGCACAGAAAGCTGAAGTATTTCACTCTTCTTTTTTTCTCCTCCGGAAAAGCCTACGTTAAGGTATCTGGAAGCATAGGACTCATCCATGTCAAGCTCCTGCATTTTTGATTTCAATTCCCTCCTGAAATTCAGCAGTTGTATATCTTTGCCGGTATACGCCGCTTTTGCAAAGCGCAGGAAATTTTCTACCGTAATACCGGAAATTTCTTCTGGAACCTGGAAAGACAGAAACATACCCTTTCTTGCTCTCACGTCAGGTTTTTCATATGTAATATCATCATTCTCAAAATAAATCTTACCGCTATCCACAGAATACTGGGGATCACCCATGAGCACATTGGCCAATGTGGATTTTCCTGCACCATTAGGTCCCATGATTACATGGACCTCGCCTGGTTTTACCTGCAGGTTTATCCCTCTAAGTATCTCCTTGCCCTCAATAGATACATGAAGATTTTCAACGGTTAATAAATTCTTTTGCACTTCTCGCACCTCCCAATGCTTTCTTTTTCAGATTTATCGCTTTTGCAGGATGCATGCTTTATGGAACAGTTCTTATCCACAGAAGCACTGTCCGCAACCGCGTCAAACAAACCTATTATTTTTTCTATTGTCTCATTGTCCAGAGTGTCAATGTAAGATTCAATTCTGTCTTTAATTTCCTCATAATGATGATCGTACCCGTCGCATGCTTTTTCGCCCCTTTCTGTAAGCCTGTAATATACCTCTTTTTTGTTTCCCGGGGTACGGTAGGGTTCCAGGTATCCCTTACCCTCCAGTTTCTTAGCAAGCTGGGTTACGGCACCATTTGTCATGCCCAGATATTGGGATAAGTCTCCTGCTTTTGAATTTTCATTACGTTGAACACACTTTAAAAGGCTTATGTCCGAATATGTGAGCTTATGTTCTGTTCCGTAGTTTTTTGCGATTTTTGATTCGCAGGTTATGATGTTTATAGCCTGATACAGTTTTTCAATCAGAGATTGCTCTTGATGCATTTAACCACCTCATCGACAATAATATTTTTTAGTATCTAAAATATATTATATAGTGTTTAAACGAAAAAGCAAGATATTTTAGTTACTAAAACAAAAATTTTTAGTTACTAAAATATTATTTACAGTTAAAAATCAGTTAAATAATTATAAAAAATATTTTCAAAAAACTGTTGCATTTTTGATGTGACTATAATATAATAAGTAAAAAATATACCCAACTAAATTAGTAGGAAATACAGTGAAGAAGGAAAGTAGTATATATTGAATTTTTAGAGAGAGCATCTCTAGGCTGAAAGGATGCTTATTGGATATGTATATGAAGTGCCCTTTGGAGTACAGCACCGAAAGAGTTAAAAGTAGGCTGCTGCGGAGCATATCCGTTATCGTATAATAGCATGATGGTGCTAGCAAAGGTGGGCAGAATATGCCAAAAAGAGTGGAACCGCGGATATTACTCCGTCTCTGTATAGAGGCGGAGTTTTTGTATGCCCTAACCCCATTTTCAGAGTGTTTTTTCTGAAAATGGTTGGTAGGTCAACCACAACGAATTCCCAAATTATGTGAGCGGCAGCGAGCAAGTAATTTGGTGAATGAGACTGTGATATTCCCTAACGGTTAGGGAAAAAATCTGCATGCATTAGCTATTAAAAATATTTTCTAGTTTAGGGGTTCAAAAGGATGGGATGATATGAGCAACTTTACAACATTAAACTTAATCGGAAATACGCCTATAGTACAATTGCCGGGAGAAAATATTTTTATTAAAATGGAAAAATTTAATCCGGGAGGGAGCATCAAGGACAGGACTGCATTAGGGATGATTCTGGATGCTGAAAACAAAGGATATTTAAAAAAGAACAGCATAATTGTCGAACCGACCAGCGGAAATACAGGCATAGGCCTCGCACTGATTGGGAGACTTAAGGGATATAAAGTTATTATAACAATGCCTGAATCAATGAGCGCAGAAAGAAGAACTATAATATCCTCTTACGGAGCTACATTGATTTTAACGGAAGCTCAAAAAGGAATGGCGGGAGCAATCGAGCGGGCAAATGAAATCTTAAAGGAAGACAAAAAGAATTTCATGCCTGACCAATTTAACAATCCTGCTAATACAAAGTTTCATTATGAAACGACGGCACAGGAAATAATTTATCAATTAAATGATTTAGATATATTTACAGCAGGCGTCGGAACAGGCGGAACGCTTGTGGGTGTGGCAAAAAGATTAAAGGAATACAATAATAAAATTACAGTGGCAGGAGCAGAGCCTGCAAAATCAGCGGTATTATCCGGGGGAAACTCGTCACCTCATAAAATACAAGGTATTGGTGCTGGATTTATCCCAGGGATTTACAGCGGTGAAAATGTAGATGAAATACTGACAGTCACCGATGAGGAAGCAATTGATACGGCTGTTGAAGTATCAGCAAAAACAGGCATTCTAGTAGGCATTTCCACAGGAGCTAACGTGGCTGCAGCAAGAAAGCTGGCTGAAAAATATGGAAGCAATAAAAAAATACTGACCATATCACCGGACGGCGGAGAAAAATATATGTCAATGGTTAAATATTATTAGAAAGGTATGATGGTATGATAAAATTCATTAAATCAATAATTGAAGATATAGATTCGGTATTTGACAGAGATCCCGCCGCAAGAAACAGAATTGAGGTATTTTTACTGTACCCTCACATTAAAGCTTTAATAACTTACAAAATTTCTCACAATTTGTATTTGAAAAAAAGATTTTTTCTGGCTAGATGGGTTTCAAATATCGGAAGGCATATGACAGGAATTGAAATTCACCCCGGAGCCACAATAGGCAAAGGACTTTTCATTGACCATGGCATGGGCGTAGTTATAGGAGAGACAGCAGTTGTGGGAAACAACGTAACCATGTTCCACGGTGCAACATTGGGCGGAACAGGAAATGAAAAGGGAAAGAGACATCCAACTGTAGGCGATAATGTAACAATAGGAAGCTCTGCGAAAATACTCGGCAACATATATATAGCATCAGGCACAAGAGTCGGAGCAAATGCCGTGGTACTTCGTGACACCAGTCCTAATTCAACCTTAGTCGGAATTCCTGCAAGAGAAATAAAAAAAGGAAGCAAAATAATATCTTTAAATGAATACGCAATATAAAAGGGGCTAAGCCCCTTTTACTATTCAGCCGTCTTTATGTTGCTGTAATCAGCAGTAAGAGGTTCGCCTTCTTCAAGCAGTATATGACCGGATTCGTAGGGACCTCCGTCAATAGTAAGAAAAATATTTTGCACACCGTAATATGTACCCAGTGTATTTGCCACGCTTTGCAGAATCAAACCTTCAAATGCTGCTCCGGCGTTCATTTCTGTTATAAATTCCTTTGACAAGTCCACATGTGCGCTGTTTTCTTTTTCATTAAAATAAAGTTCGTTTATTTTAGTATTTTTGCTTAGCATTTCATAAAAGGATAAATCCTTTACCATCTGTTCGATTACGTCCTTTGGCTCATCATTGGTGTTGAAGGATACCTGTACATCAACAGTGTTTAAATTAATTCCATCAATGTCCGGATAGAACAAGGTTACAGTTTGAACTAAAGGAACATTGTTTTCAATATCAGCCAATGTTGAAGAAACTTCATAACCTTCTCCTTTGGTTATTGATTTAACCAGACCTTTATCTTTTGCATAATATTCGATTGTTGTTCCCTGGCTGTTTTCCGTGGTAACTTCAATAGTTTCAAAATTACCTTGAGGTGTAACCACCTCTTTAGAAATGCCTGTAATGGTGGTTGTGGAATTTTCGTCTGAAGACCAGCTGTTTTCTTCTTTCAGAGGTTCTTTCAAAAGTACTTTGCCGCCTGTATATTCATCATCTGTAAAGTTTTCCCTGAAGTAAGTTTCTGCTCTGGAAAAAAGCTCAGTCAATTGACCGTTGTTTATTTCGAGAACCCTAACTATTTCAGAAGCACCATTGTTGGTTCGCGTTTGAATCCTATTATCTGTAACGTAGTCTATGTACACTGTATAAGATGCAAATTCATTTCCTTCACCGGTATAAGTATATTTAGCATTTTCGGTTAATGGAAAAAAATCTTCTATTTTCAATGTATTAGGAATATTATTAGGTTCTCCGTCAACATTACCCTTATTGCATGCAGCTAAAAGTAATGCTGAAATTAACATTATAGAAAGTAATTTTCTCATATACATCTCCTTATTATATATTTTTTTGTATTATACCCAAAAATAAAATATATAAAATAAGAATTCAGCTTATTGGAATAATTGCATAGTTATCATGATAAATCACGTCGTTGGATTTAAATTCAACCGGATTTTTAAACAGAGGTCCGTCGAATGCAAATGTGTGGTATTCTCCGTTTTCCCCACAGATATCTGCCCCGAAGCTTTCAATATCTTCTGCAATCTTCTTAGTCAGAATTTTTCCGGCAAAGTGTTCAGAAAGCCTTGATGTATCAACGACAGTAATTATAGTCTTAAATCCCGATTCTATAAATTCATGGACCAGGCTTTTACGTGATTCCTTCCAAAGAGGAAAATAAGCTTCAATTCCTGCTGCTATGCATCTGTCAGTACACCACTTCAAGTGTTCTTCCAAATCTATGTCGCCGAAGACGCAGACTTCTGCTCCTTTTTCCCTGGCGGATTTGAGGTGACTTTCAAAATTTTCCTTATATTTTTCACCGGAAGTTTCTAAAAGGGTTATGGGAATTCCAAGTTCCTCAGATATTCTGTTCAGGAGCGGTCCGGGTATGCCGTGAAACCAAGACTGTTTCCTGTCAGTGTTGTATGTGGTAAACAGTTCAACAGGCTCCATTCCCTGTTGAACAGCTCTGTAAACCGCTAATGTGCTGTCCTTGCCGCCGCTGTAGGAAGCGATAAATTTTTTCCCTTTTAATGTTTTCATGTTATCACCCGTCATCTGATTTTACGGAGCTTAACAGGCCTATTGCCAAAGCTTTCCCAATGTTTCAGGGAATCAACCATATAGCCTGCTACATCCATATCGTACACTTCATTTATTACTTCAGAAGAAACAATATCCTCTGTCTTGCCGTAGGCGGCAATATTTCCCTTATCAAGCAGCAATACGTTGTCTGCCAATTTCATGGCTAAATTTAAGTCATGTAAAACTCCTATCACTGCATGACCTTCTTGCTTAGACCAACCTTTAAGAAAGTCAATCAACTCAGCCTGGTTTTTTAAATCCAGGTGGTTTGTGGGCTCATCAAGGAGTATAATGCTCGGCTCCTGTGCTAATGTTCTTGCCAGATAGACTCTTTGAAGCTGTCCTCCTGACAGTGTGCTTATTTGCTTATTTTTCAGGCTTAATAAATCAACAGCCTTTAAGCATTTGTCGGCATATTCCTTATCTTTGTCAGAGGGTTCCTTAAAGGTCCTGCCTTTCATGTGAAGATAACGTCCTAGAAGCACGGTTTCATAAACGGTATATGAAAAATATATGGTGGATATCTGGCTCATAACAGCAATTTTTTTGGCAACATCTGTTCTTTTCATTGATGAAAGATTTAAATTGTCTATTTTAATGATTCCTTTATGAGGGATGATGCCTGCTATTGTTTTTATAAGTGTTGTTTTTCCGCATCCATTGGGACCTAAAATGCACAGATTTTCACCTTCACTGACACTTAAGTTTATATTTGATATAACATCATAACCGTTATAGCCTGAAGATACATTTTTTAAAGTAAGCATTTATAGCTCCTTTCTTTTGGAAAAATACACATAAGCAAAGAATGGGGCACCTACTAATGCCGTTATGGCCCCCACAGGCAGTTCTGAAGGTGATATGATTGTCCGTGCAATTAAATCGCATATTACCATGAATGAACCGCCAAAAAGCATTGACATCGGTAGTACAATTTTATGTGATGAACCAAAAATTTTTCTTACAATATGCGGTGCAATCAGGTCAATAAACCCTATTACACCTACAAAAGAAATGGCGCTTCCCGTAAGTGCCGCAGATAGGCCAAGCAACAGCCATTTTATTTTGTAAACATCAACGCCCATTGTAAATGCCTGTTCTTCTCCAAATGTCATTAAGTCCATTTCTTTGGAATAATATCTGATAACTACCACACCCGTCAAAACAATGGGAAACAGGACAAACACACTTAACCAGTCCTTTAAAGCAAAGGAGCCCATCTGCCAGAATGTAAGCTGTTTCACATGCTCTCCTGCCATGGAAGTGACTAAGGTCAATATTCCGTTTACAAATAAGGAAAAAACCATCCCCACTAAAATAATGGTGTTATTTTCTAGATTTTTATCCATTTTGGAAGCAAATTTAACTGCAGCAAAGACTGTTAAAAGTCCGCATGCCAGGCCTGCAGCAGGAAGGGTGAACATTCCTAAAAGGGGAATGGTGAACCCAGTTACTATTACTAAAGCTGCACCCAATGAGGCACCTGACGATACTCCAAGGGTGTAGGATGATGCAAGGGGGTTTTTTAAAACAGACTGCATGACAGTTCCGCTTACAGCCAGTGCACCGCCGACTAAAAATGCCAGCAAAGCTCTCGGAAGTCTCAAATTCCATACAATAGATATGGAAACACTTGATATGTCCGGGGATAATGCTGTTGAAAACAGCTTATTTGAAATTATGTCTGCAATATCACCAAATGGTACGTAAATACTGCCTAAAGCTATACCTGTCAATAAAATAAATATACAAATTACAGAACATACTATTATCTTTATTTCAGTTTTCATTTCGTATATACATCCGGATATATAGCCTCAGCCATTTGATCTAATGCTTTAACAATATGATGGTTTGACAATGAGCTTGCATTATTGTCAATATAGTATACGTCATTATTTTTTATGGCAGTCACATTTTCCCAGCCTGTGCGGTTTTTAATTTCATCCACTGCATTTTCAATGTAATTGACATTTGTAAGTATTATGTCAGGGTTTGCAGCCACTATTACTTCATCTGATACTGAAATCCATTTTTCCTGTTCTGCCAATATGTTTTCAGCTCCTAATAATTCAATCATTTCATTTAAGAATACACCGCTTCCGAAGCTGTAAAGATTAGGCGCTCCGGCAATTTCAAAGTAAACTGTTTTTTTATCTTCAATAGTTGAACCTATTTCTTTAAATTCGTCTATTTTTGTTTTCATCGTGTCTACAAGTTCATGACCCTTGCCGCTTACCTGTAGAGAGTCTGCTATAAACACTATGTCTTTATAAATTCCTTCGATGCTGTCACTTGCTGGTATGTATGCTACTGTAATACCCAGATCTTTAATCGGCTTAAAGGGGTCATTACCGTCGCTTAAGCTCATACCTGTTGCATATATTATGTCCGGCTCCAACGCAACAAGCTGTTCTACATCAGGATTCATGATATCAAAATATGGGATGTTTTCAGGAATTCCTTCTATACCCCCTGAATACTTGTCTACTGCCACAAGCTTATCACCGAAACCTAAATCCACAATCATTTCCGTGTTAGAAGGGGATATAGATATTATTTTGTTAATTTCGGATGGTATTGTTATTTTGTTGCCTGCCCTGTCCTCAGCAGGAAGCTGCGCCGTATCTTGTTGATTTTGTTCAACTTCTTGATTTGGCTGTTCTATTGGTTGCGGTTGTTTTTGTTCACCTGCACATGCTGCAAGAACTGTCATAATAATTAACATAATGGTTATTAAAGTAAACTTTCTTCTCATTTCTTATTCCTCCGGTTATAAATAATATGCTAAAACTGAGCCAGGGCACATCTTAATAACATAAAAAAACGTCCCGATAAAATCGAAACGTAAAGCCCACAAATTGCTTTGAATATGTATTCAAATTTTTCAATTCAGCTATAGCCCTTTTCTCCTGAAAAGCATAGCATTTGCGGTGTTTACGCAAATAATACTGGCAGGTTTTCCGACTCAGAGGTCACAGCAGATTTTTAACCTTCCCGGGGTTTCCAGTGGTTGGCATAGCCTTAAAAATCGCTCTCTCATTACGGCAGCAGGACTGTTTGGGATTTTAACCCAATTCCCTATTATCGCATTAGCGCACCAATATCAAGAAATTTTCAATTAACTAGAGTATAGTATATAATTTTTCAGTTGTCAATAAAATAAGGCTTTTAAACACGACGAAAGCATGAGTACAGTCTCTGATGCACAATATGAGAACCGGGTACGGCACTTCTACATATCCGGTACTCCGGTAAAATGCTGTAACAATGGCTGTACTGCTGAATACAATAATAGTACAATATATTTCATTAAACGGGAATTTGTACGGAAGGATAAAATTGTATAATTCACACGATTTTATACAATTTTTCGAAAATTATTTCTTGAAAAAACATGAAATTTAGTTAAACATATTGCCAAAGCTCTTAAAAAACTTTTTTCAGGAATTTAGATTTCGTTGGAATTATCACATTTGTTAAAAGCAGAAACCTTCGATAATAATTATGCAGAATTTATGTATATATGTATATAGGAATGATGTCTATGTTGAAAATATTATTGTCCGGCAGTGCTGAAGAGCGAAAAATCCTTGAAGAAGCATTGCTCCGGCCTCTTAATGAATATAAAATTTCCTTTAATATCCACAATTTATCAGATCCGGAGAAATTCAGGAGAAGCTATCTGTTTAACGATGACTACAACCTTATTGTAATGTGCCTGGACGGCAGTACAAAATATATATTCAAGGGATGCAGCGGCTCGCCGTTTCTTTATATTGTTACAGGCATCATGAGTTTCCCGCCCGCACCGGAGGAAATTGATGAAAAGCTTATGAGAAACCGTGAACTGGCAAGCTTTTTCTCCCCAGGGGAGTATACTGTTACCCACCACGGCTGCACACACAAAATTCCTTATGAGGATATAGATTACATCCAAAGTGACAACAAAAAAACTATAATGCACTTGACAAACGGAGAAACGGAAACTATCTCAAAAAACATAGGAAAGGTAGCGTCAGAAATTAACAGGGAGTATTTTGCAAAAAGCTCACCCGGACTTATTGTGAACACACGCAACATTTACAAAATACACAATTCGGGCAGAGATTCCAGGATTATAGAGCTTAAATCCGGTGCTGAGGTCCAACTGAAAGGCATATATTTTGACAAATTCAGAGATGCCTATTCTCTGTCGGTTTCAAGGGTGGCAAGCTTAAAGGTGCTCGATGAATAGTTATAAAGGATGTGTAACATGAAAAATAAAATTGCATTGCTGGGAGGAGCCAAAAGGCGGCGTCAAATGGAAGACGTATTGTCCGGGTGCCTCAAGGCATATGATATTCCCTTTGAGATACACCATGTTCCCAACTCACAAAAATTCATGCACGAAGTTCTGTTTAACAATGATTTTCGGCTTATTATGGAAAGCTCAAAAAAGACTATAACGTATATGCTGAAAATTTATACTAACTTTGACCAGCAATATTCACGTTACGCTGCAGGTACCCTGAAATACCCTTTGACAAGAGCAGAATTTATAAAGAATATGCTTGAAGCTTTCAAATTATCAGGCACCTGTCCATACGGTGTATACGCCGCCAAAAACGGAAAAATGTCCCGTCTGATTCCCCATGAGGATATCCAGTTTATTCATAAGGAAAAAAACAAATCAGTGATTCACATGCACAGCAAAGAAGAAATAAAAGAAGTGACAACCCAGGCAAAAGTCCTGAAAAAACTGGACGCAAGCTATTTTTTCAAATGCCATCAGGGATATGTTGTTAATTTCTTCAATATCGAGGAAATAAGCGATGACTACAAATTTCTCCTGCTGAAATCCGGTGACATAATTCCAATGTCAAAGCTCGGATTCAAGCAATTAGTAAAAGCAATTTCACTTTCAATTGCAGGCGTCGATGCATTTGATTACTAATGTTGTAATCGTTAAAAATTATATTATGAGTCATCGGATTTGCCAATGATGTATCGGTAATTGTCATTTTCATATAAAATGACGGACTATTATCATGTTAACATAAAAGACGGCAAGATTGATTATATTAAGCTTGATGCAAATAAGAGTTCAATAAGTAATATAAAGAAATGAATAAGTAACACTGCCAGAAGGGAAAAAGCACAATCAAAAAACAGCAACACTATTATGCGTTGCTGTTTTTTAATGGAATTTAAAGTGAATCTGCGTTTTCGAGGATTTTTTTGCCATGGGATACAGCCTCTTCGTACAGGATTTTATTTTTTTTATTTATTTCGCCATAGCTTTTTAAACAGTTGATAACCGTGCCGCAGGATTGCATACAACCCAGGGCGCTTTGAAATACGTCATCTCCGATAGGTTCAAAGCTTTTTTCGAAAAATACTTCGCCGGCCAGATCACATGCCAGTTGATAATCGATGTCGTTTTGGTGCAGTATGCCTGTTGCAAATGGTATCCTCTTTTTTTGCAGTGCCCGGTACTCTGCAATGCCTGTTCCGCCCCCTGCTATTACAAAGACTCTTGGTTCTCCCTTCGGACGCTCCATTTCGAAACTTCCGAACAGGGGATTATAGCTGCCGTTAGACAAATCGTACAGCTCACTTATAAGATCTTTTTGAAATATTTCAATGGGAGTTCCCAGGTGGGTGATATATTCACCCTTTACACACATCACCAAATCCGATATCTTTTGAGCCATGTCAAGCTCGTGAAGTGACATGATGACTGTTATATTGCGTTCTTCTGCCAAGGTTCTCAAAATGTTAAGAAGCTCAAGCTCATAGTGTATGTCTAAAAAAGAAGTTGGTTCATCCAGCACTATTATCTCAGGATCCTGGCAAATCGCCCTTGCAAGCAGTATTCTCTGGCGCTGCCCATCGCTGATCTCATTAAAATCTCTGTCTCTTAATTCCCAGGCATTTACAAGATCCATAGCATTGCGGATATGAAGATTATCCTGCTCTGAAAGTATGCCAAGCATTCCGGTATAGGGGTACCGTCCCGTTGCTACCACGTCTCTGCAGGTCATGAGCTCAGTTTTCAGTTTTTCGGTTAGTACGACAGATACCTGGTAGGACATATCCTTGTTGCTCATAGTATCTATTGATTTATTGCCAATATAGACTGTTCCGCAGATGCTCTTCAGGTGCTTTGTTATGCTTTTCAAGATTGTGGATTTGCCTGAGCCGTTTGGGCCGATTAGAGTAAGAACCTGCCCTTTTTTTAATCGTATTTCAATGTCTTTTATCAGCGGCTTGCCGTTATAGCCGACAGTCAGCTGTTTTGTGCAGAAAAAGTATTCCATACCCATCATTGTACCCTCTTTCTTAACATGACGTAAATTACGATAGGGACCCCGAACACTGAGCTTACTGAACTTACGCTTAGCTCAACAGGAGCAAATAAAGTCCTTGCTATCAAATCACAACCAAGGCAGAAAACAGAACCGCCCATGAAGCATATGGGGGTGACAATAAGAGGCCTTGATGTTTTCAAAAATGATTTCACGAGATGAGGCACCGCTATACCTACAAATGATATGGGGCCGGCAAAAGCAGTGACACAAGCGCACAGGAAACTGGAAAGCAATACAAGCATAACGCGGAATAATTTGATATTTACGCCCATATTTTTTGCATAGCTTTCACCAAGCTGGTAAGCCCCTATGGGTTTTGACATAAGAAACACGGCTATCGAGGCAGGTATTACTACGGCAGCCATTACACTCACGTCCCTCCATGAAGTGCCTGAGAAGCTGCCTAGAGACCAGTTATGAAGGTTCACGATGTTTGCATCGTCTGCAAATGTAATCATAATGTCAGTGACAGCAGAACATATATAGCCAATCATAACGCCGCAGACAATAAGCATTGACGCCTTCTGTACCCTTCTTGATATTATCAGGACAAATCCCATGGAAAGCATAGCACCTGCAAAAGCTGCAGTTATCAGAACGCCGGAACTGACTGCATGATACTTGCTGAGTATTGTGATCATCACTATGGCAACCATCATTTTTGAACCGGATGAAATTCCCAGCACGTAAGGTCCTGCAATAGGGTTATTAAAAAATGTCTGAAGCAGAAATCCCGACAGAGCCAATGCGCCGCCCAGTATGATGCCGGATGCTATTCTAGGAAGCCGTACCTTCCAGATTATGCTGTAATCAGTCGCGTTTCCGCCGCGATTGAACAATATTTTGATAATATCTTTTACTGAAACATCTACACTTCCTAATTTAATATTCAATAATATCAATATCACAAATAGGGCAATTAATGTAGTCAGTGTGATAAAATACCTTAAGTATCTTGTGCTTTTGTTTTTTATCTCCATTTATTTTTCCCCGTTGAGTTATTATCTCAGCCTGTACATAAAATTAAGTTCTGTCAGATTTTTACCTTCATCCGTAAGCATTCGGCGGATGTCTGAAATCATCAGACCAAACTGTGTCGTTTCCTGAAACATGTTTTTGCTTGTGCACCATACATTACCGTTTTGAACCGCCTTGAAGTCTTCCAGCAATGGGTTCTTACTTATTAATTCTTCAACGGAGGACAATTCACTGTCTATGGTGCTGTTGTATACTATAAAATCCGCATTCTTTGCTGTCGAATAAAATTTCTCCATTTCAAGGGTAACTGTGCTTGTGGCACTTTCCGGATCTCCGAGGTTATCGAATATATAATCGCCTCCCGCAAGCTGAATCATTTTTGTTATATAATCTCCTGATTTTCTTGCGATGGCATTGCCGGAGGAGCTTATATAGAAAAATGCAACCGTCTTACCGGTGCTTTCCTGACCTGAAGCTTCATCCAAATACCTTGCCTGCTCATCAAAAACCTGTTTAGCGGCAGCTTCTTTTCCCGTAAGCACTCCGTAAAGCTTTATCCATTCTGTGCGCCCAAGTGGATGAGATTCATAGCTTGACTGGTCTATAAGCACGGGTATACCCAAATCCTCCAATTTTTCTTTAACCTCGGGAGTATGATTTATCATTGTTGATTCAACAGCAAGGCTGCAGTCACTTGACACAATGAGCTCATAGTCAGGCGCACTGTATTTTCCCGCATATATAATATGGCCGGATTCCATTGCCGTTCTTGCGTTTTCTATGTACCAACCTTCGGATTTTGTTCCGGACAGCTTGATGCTGTCAAGGGAATCCAGGGAATCAAACAGGCACATGGCCGAGGTGGCAACAAGGTAGATGTTGTCAATTGGTTGCCTAAGAACTGTGATGTCCGAATCTATGCCCTCCGGAATTTCAGAAGCCTTCGGAACAACCAGATATCTGCTGCCATCTGATATGGTTATCATGGCATAACCGCCATTGTAATAGTCAACATTGAAGTTTTCCGCATATTTAAGCTCCATTCTTCCTTCTGGCTGCCATCCGTTCCCCAGCTCACTGTCAGTTATATTTTTGTTTTCAGCGCATCCCGACAGGAACAGAAAAATCATTATACTTATTACCATAAACACACATCGTTTTTTTATCATAACAATACCTTTTTCTTTATTTTGACGTAAGAGTAGCCGAATCAAAACGAAGCGTGTAGTCTATTTCATGGGGTGTGCTCATAGCCACTGTTTGGGCAGTTATATCAATATCCTTGTCCATTGAAACTGGAATCTCAAATGTGGAATTTCCGGTTGTATTGATGGGATAATAGTAGGTACCGTCTATCAGCATATATTCGTAATTGGGACTGCTCCAGATGACAGTAGCAGTTATTGTACCACTTTCTACTGAAAGTTCTGCCGGAGACTCCACCTTTGCCCTGCCTGACCCTCCTGAAAGTATTACTTCTGACGTGTATCTGCCGTCAGAGACAGCCGCCTCAGCCATAGCCTCTTCGGGTATCGTTGAGGACTGAAATACCAAGACCCTGTCGTACCACTCCTGTTTTCTGATGCTCCATGCTGCGCAGTCTATGTCTTGGTTGAGTGCTGCTACCGGCACTTCATAAGTGTACTTGCCTTCATTGTCCTCGACATAATATATACATTTATCATCTGTATCGGCAAGGGCCTCTTCACCGGTACCCATGTACAATTTTTCATAGCCCTTTCCATTGAGAGTGATGACGGCTGACATTTTTCCGTCGGCTACAGTGAGCTGTGCATCAATTATACGAAACATAGATGAACTGGAGGAGACTTCGATCTGGTACGTACCGTTCTTAATCTGGTTTCCGTAGATTGGCTCAGGTTTTTCTTCTGCGGTCGGATCTTCCGTGTTTTCGGCAGGGGCATTTTCCTCGCCGGTAGTCTGTACAGGATCTTTCTCTTCAGCAGGAGTAGGTGTTTGGGTGCCGCAGCCTGTAAGCATTGCTAATGTCAATGAGGCTGCCAGTATAAAAGTAAATAATTTCTTCATTTTATAATTCTCCTGAAATCAAATTTTATATGCGTAAAACCGTATACAATATTTGACCGGCCACACAAACGGCCGGTCAAATATTTTTTATTGAGCTATCGTTTCACTTAAATGTTTAACGATCATATTCTGGACACCTGTGTACTGGCCCATGCCCTTCAGCACTGCTTCGACCTCAAAGCCTTCAGCTTCAAATCTGCTTTTCCAGGAATCATCCTCGTCGCCTGCCATATCATTGTTGGCGTGGTCTCCTGCAACAATCATGAAAGGCAGAAGTACAACCTTTTTGGCTCCGGATTCCTTAACAAGAGCAACAACGTCATCCAAGGATGGAGTTGCTTCTACCGTGCCTATGAAGTAATTATCATGACCTGATTCGCTAATGTACTGTTGAACCTTTGAATACACGGCGTTTGCTTCGTGTTCAGTTCCGTGACCCATGAATACGACTGCTGTTCCTTCTGTGTCATAGGATTTTGTCTCTTCAGTTATTACTGAGACGATTTCTTTAAAATCTGCGTCCGAAGCAAGCAGATTTTTGCCAATTTTAAAATTTTCGAATTTATCCTTATAGGCTGATACTTCGTTGACAATGTCATCGTACTCGAAGCCGTTCATAACATGCGTAGGCTGGATTATAACCTCTTTTATACCATCAGCTACCAAACGGTCCATGGCTTCAGTTACGTTGTCAATCTCAAGCCCATCTCGGGTTTTAAGCTTGTCAATGATGATCTGGCTTGTGAACGCACGTCGGACCTCATAGTCTTGGTAAGCATTTTGAAGAGCCTTTTCAATGCCTCCAATGGATAAATCACGGTTGTCATTATAGCTTGTACCAAAGCTTACCACAAGCAGAACCTTGTTCGGCGAATCGGCAGCTGGATTTTTAGATTGAGGATTTTCACCTGCAGCATTTGTTGAATTTGAACATCCTGTCACTGTTAGAAATAACGACAATACAAGAGTGAGCGTTAATAATTTTTTAATTTGTTTTTTCATTATTGGTACTCCTTTTTTATTTTATTGGTTTTTTATTATGTATTGCTTTATATCATCGCCGGTGGAATTAAAGAGAAAATCCAGAGGCGTTAATAAAACCGGAAGTCACTCTCGCTCACCAAATTATCTACTCGCTGCCGCTCGCATAATTTGGGAGCTCGTTGCGGTTGACCTACCGCCATTTTTTCTTCCTTACGGTCGAAAAATGGGGGTAGGGCATACAAAAAACGTCTGCAATTAACTTGCAGACGTAAGTATAAACATGAAACGGTAATATGTTCTCAAACAAAAAAAGATATGTTTGTATTGCATCCATAGCCATGGTAGTCCGCAAGGCTGTACGCACCGCGCAATAAACGCGGCAGGGAAGACAGTAAGTATTCTGGCTTATCACTCTGCATTTGTATAGAACGCAATCTTTGGCACCTTCCCAGAATCCTTTCCAGTGGTATAAGCCAAAGCATAGTGAATTACAGCAACGGTCTTGCGTGGGATTTACACCCAACTTCCATAATCTGATTCCCATATTCAGTTTAAAATCAGTATAGCACCATTGGAAACATTTTGTCAATATTATTTGATGAAAGTCAGAAGAGCGGCACATGAGGATGTTTGAAAACGCCGACGCCTAAGGCCTATAAGTTATTGTTCAAATTGTGATTTTACGGTATTAAAAAATTTACTTCTTGTCTCAGGGTGAAGCTTTTAAATTATTGACATCATAAAAGTCTTGATATATAATTAGGGCAAATTGAATATTGGTATTTTGGTAACAATTGTTTTAAAAGGGAAAACAGTTAAAGCTGTTACAGCCCCCGCTACTGTGAAAGGTGATGATGCTCAATGCCACTGTGATTATGCATGGGAAGGTGAGTATTAGATGAACCGAAAGTCAGGAGACCTGCCAAGGTATGTATTTATAGATTTTCGGGAGGAATATCTAAAATAATCAAATGATATAAAAAATTTGTTATTTAATCTTCTGAAAAAGTCAGAGGATTTTTTTTGTATACCCTAAATCCGTTTTCAGATGACAGAAAAGAAGAAAAAAGTGGCTGTAGGCTCAACCGCAAGGGAACAAAAAAATTAGATGAATTCTTTTTCGTATGGTCTTATACGGCTTAGAACCGATAAGTACGGAAAATTGATGAATGCAACATAAAATTGGGGGCTGATTCCAATATTATGAGGTGAATATGGAAAAGTACATGGTTAAAAACGGGAAAAGATTAAGATGCGGATTTACTACTGGAACATGTGCAGCGGCTGCCGCGACTGCCGGTGCCTTGATGATATTTACCGGAGAGACTGTGGACAATGTTTCGGTAAGGCTGCCAAGAGGTGAAATTCTGATTATTGATATTAAAGAGCCGACTTTCAGTGTACATGGAGTAAGATGCTGTGTAAAAAAGGACAGTGGGGATGATCCCGATTCAACTGACGGAATTTTAATATATGCAGATGTAAGTCTTGATGACTCTGGTGAAATCCACATTGATGGCGGAAAAGGCATAGGGAGGGTTACACAAAAAGGTCTGGACTGCCCTGTTGGAGGGCCGGCCATAAATTCAGTGCCAAGAAAAATGATAACCGAAAATGTCCGGAAAATATGCAATGATTATGGCTACAACGGAGGTGTAAACATTGTAATATCAGCTCCTGAGGGAGAAGAAATCGCTAAAAAAACCTTTAATCCTCACCTTGGCATTATCGGAGGCATCTCAATTATAGGAACCACAGGAATTGTCGAGCCCATGAGCGAAAAAGCCTTAATTGACAGTTTAAAAGTTGAAATGCAGGTAATTAAGGAAAGAGGATACAATACACTTTTAGCTTTCCCCGGCAATTACGCAGAAAACTTTATCAACAGCACACTTGGAATACGCGGCGAAAACAGTTTGAAGTTCAGCAATTATCTTGGAGAAGTACTGGACTTTGCTCTGGAGCTTGATTACAAGGAAATATTAATTGTGGGGCATATGGGCAAAATGGTGAAGGTAGCCGGAGGCATGATGAATACCCATTCTCATACAGGAGATTTCAGAATGGAAATGCTTGCTTGCTATGCAGGGCTTTATGGGGCAGGCAGCCGTGTTATTGCAGAGGTACTGTCCTGTGTTACTACAGAGCAGGCAGTCGATGTTTTAATCAGAGAAAAGCTGGAAAAGAAGGTTATCAGTAAAATAAGTGAAAGAGCACTCTTTTATATAAACAAAAGAGTTGACTATAAAATAAATACTAAATTAATTATTTATTCGAATAAGCATGGAATTTTAAATTAGTACAAGGAGATTAAAATGGTACATTTTGTCGGAGCAGGTCCGGGAGCAACAGATTTGATAACAATGAGAGGGCACAAGCTTTTATCAGAAGCAGATGTAATTATATATGCTGGGTCCCTGGTCAATAAGGAGCTTTTAAATTATGCAAAAGAAGGAGCAGAAATTCACAACAGCGCACATATGACTTTAGAAGAAGTTATAGAGGTTGTAAAAAATGCTGAGAAAGAAAATAAGGTCACAGTCAGATTACATACAGGAGATCCAAGCATTTACGGCGCAATCAGAGAGCAGATGGATATATTAAAAGCCGTTAATATTCCGTATGACGTGGTTCCCGGCGTCAGCTCCTTTTGCGGTGCGGCAGCATCATTAAATGCTGAATATACATTGCCAAATGTGAGCCAGTCTGTAATCATAACCCGAATGGAAGGGAGAACTCCCGTGCCTGAAAGAGAAAGCATCCGCTCATTTGCTGCACACAAGGCAACCATGGTTTTATTCTTAAGCTCAGGGTTAACAGAAGAATTATCAAAAGAATTGATTGCGGGGGGATATGATAAGGAAACGCCGGTTGCGGTAGTTTATAAAGCAACATGGCCTGATGAAAAGATATTAAGATGTACAGTTGAAAATCTGCCTCAAACAATGAAAGAAAACAACATAAATAAAACAGCATTGATTTTAGTCGGTAATTTCCTTGGGGATGATTACGGAAGAAGTGAATTGTACAACCCTGAATTTACACATGAGTTCAGAAAGGGTATCGAATAATGCATGTTTGTATACTTGGAGGAACAACAGAAGGCCGGCTGCTGGCTGAATTTCTGAATGATTTAAATATAAAAGCTGAGTTATATGTCGCAACAGATTACGGCGAACAATTTGTAAAAGAATTAAGCAATATAAATATCCATCAAAAAAGACTGGATAAAGAGCATATGATTGATTTGTTTCAACTGAAAAGTTTTGACTGTGTTATTGACGCAACTCATCCCTTTGCAAAAATTGTTTCACAAAATGCGAAAGAAGCAGCAGCATACTGCAATTTGAAATATTACAGAATTGTAAGAGAGACCGGCAAAAATGAAGACTGCATATACTTTAACAGCATCGAAGACATTGTATTCTATTTAAACAATACTAAAGGTAACATATTGCTGACCACCGGCAGCAAAGATTTAGATAAATTTACAGGCATCAAAAATTATGAGGGAAGAATTTTTGTAAGAATTCTTCCTATGGAAAGTTCGCTGAAAAGAGCTGTGGAGCTTGGCTTTTCCAACAAAAATGTAATCTGCATGCAGGGACCATTCAGTGAAGAACTCAATATTGCGATGATAAATTCTGTTGGTGCAAAATTTCTTGTAACAAAGGAAAGTGCGGCGTCCGGAGGATTTGAGGAAAAAGTAAACGCGTGTATTAAAACAAATGCAAGGTGTCTTGTATTGAGAAAGCCTGAAGAAGAGGGCATCACATTGGAAAACTTTAAACAAATAATAAGAGGTAATATATGAAGAAGGTTGCTATTATCGGACTCGGTATCGGAAGTTTAAGCTACATGCATAAAAAAGCCGCAGAAACAATAGAGGCTTGCGATTGTCTAATAGGCGCAAAGAGAATGCTCAGAGATTTTACGGATTTAAACAAACAGATTTACGAAAGTTCAAATGCTGAAAATATTTGTGAATATATAAATCAGGGAAGCCCTAAGGCTTATGGAATCCTGGTTTCCGGAGATTCTGGTTTTTACAGCCTGTCTAAAAAGGTTACAGAGATTTTGAAGAAAAGCAAGGACATTCAGATTGAAAACATTCCGGCAGTCAGCTCACTTCAATATTTTGCATCAAAATTGAACCTGCCATGGGACAACATGAAATATGTCAGTGCTCACGGAAGAAATCTGAACATTATATCCAATGTTATTTTCAATAAAAAAACATTTATTCTTACAGGCAGTGATTTCGGTCCCGGACATATAAGTGAAATTCTCACAAGCAAAGGATTGGGTCATTTAAAAGTCAGCGTGGGTGAAAATCTATCCTATGGTAATGAGCGGATAGTGGAAGATGAGGCATCCGTTATTGCTAAAATGAAATTTGAAGGTCTTGCGGTAATGATTGTGCATAATGATGACTGCATATCCATAGATGAAGGATACCGCTCAATAAAAGATGAAGAGTTTGTTACAGGCAGAGCCCCTATGACAAAAAGCGAAGTACGAACTGTTTGTGTTGGCAAACTTAATTTAAAAAGCAATTATACAGTCTATGATATCGGAGCCGGAACAGGTTCTGTATCGGTTGAAGCTGCATTGAAACTATATGATGGAACATTGTATGCAGTAGAAAAAGATCCGGAAGCAGCAGCTTTAATAGAGAAAAACATAGAGAAATTTAAAACTTATAACATCGAAGTTATAAAAGGTACAGCTCCTGAAGCCATAGAAGATCTTCCAATACCTGATGCATGCTTTATGGGTGGAAGCAGCGGAAATATGGATGAAATAATAAATGCTGTTTTGAAAAAAAGTCCGAATGTCAATGTGGTTATTAACACAATTACGCTTCAAAGCTTAAATGAGGCAATAAGCTGTATGGAGAAGTATGAATTCAGAGATGTAGAAATTGTAAATGTTTCAGTGGCTAAATCGAAAAAGGCCGGGAAATATGACCTGATGATAGGACAAAACCCCATTTATATAATCAGCGGAAAAGGAAGTGGTGTACGGTGAAATCAAAAGCACCAAGATTCATGATTTCGGCAGCAGGCAGCAACAGCGGAAAAACAACGGTTACTTCAGCAATTTTAAAGGCATTTGCTATGAAGGGGAAAAAAGTTGCCGCTTTTAAAGCAGGACCTGACTACATTGACCCCATGTTTCATTCAAGGATTATAAAAATTTCGTCCAGAAATTTAGATAAATTTATGATTGGTGAAAATAATTGCCGATACATAATGGGCAAGAACAGTATGGGTATGGATATTTCAATTATTGAAGGCGTAATGGGATATTATGACGGCATAGGACATAACACCTCTTGCAGCTCCTATGAGCTTGCATCAGCCTTAAATTGTCCGGTGGTTTTGGTCATTAATCCAAACGGCATGGCCGCATCAGTATGTGCAATAATAGAAGGCTTTAAAAATTTCAGGGAAAAAAGCAATATCAAAGGGGTTATATTAAATAATGTATCACATGCAATGTTTGAATATTACAAAAAAATCATTGAATCAAATACAGATGTCAGAGTTTACGGCTATATGCCCCATTTAGAAAACTGCAGGCTTGAAAGCAGGCACCTGGGTCTTGTAACCGCCGAGGAAATCGGAAATCTTGAATCAATAATAGAAGAATTAGGGGAACAGGCTTTAAGGAGTATTGACTTAGAAGGATTATATACACTGGCTGAAAATTCGGACTTTATTGAATATGATGAACCAACTGTAAATTATATGGGCAATACAAAAATTGCCGTAGCCCAGGATAAGGCGTTTTGCTTTTATTATCAGGATAATTTGGATGTACTTGCAGGAATGGGCGCTGAAATTGTTAAATTCAGTCCCTTGAAGGATAAGGAGCTTCCAAAGGGCATAGGCGGATTGTATATTGGGGGAGGCTACCCTGAATTGTATATGGATGAGCTTTCAGGAAATAAATCAATGCTTGCTGACATAAAAGAAAGAATTTCCGCAGGACTTCCTATCTTTGCGGAATGCGGGGGGTACATGTATTTAATGGAAAGCTTCACAGACAAAGATGGAAAAGTATACAGTCTGGCAGGAGCAATAGAAGGCAACAGTTACATGACCGGGTCTCTGAAAAGGTTCGGATACATTTCTTTGACCAGCCAACACAACAATTTGATGTGCGGTATGGGAGAATCAATAAACGGGCATGAATTTCATTATTCGGACAGCACCAACACCGGCAATTCTTTCCTGGCTGAAAAGCCGGAGTCAGACAGAAGCTGGAAGGCTGTCATAGCAGATGATACAAAGTTTGTGGGGTATCCGCACATCAACTTTATGGGAAACCTTAGGTTTGCTGAAAATTTTATAAAAAAATCAATTGAATATTATAAAAGCAGCATTCCCGGCAGAGAAGCCCAAAAGATTGATGCTACGATATAAAGGTGAAAAGATGAAAATCGACATATATGCATTTTCAGGCAACGGTGCAATACTATGTGACAAATTAATTGAAAATTTACGCGAGCATAAAGTCAATGCCTATGTTCCTCAAAAATATATAAATTCTGCAAGATTTGTTAAATTGCGTGAAGAAAACATATACAGGGCAGCAGAGGAATCCTTTAAAAATGCAGATTGCATAATTTTCGTCGGTTCTGCCGGCATAGCGGTAAGAGCTATAGCACCATTTGTCAGAAGCAAAAAGACCGACCCTGCCGTTATATGCATGGATGAAAGAGGCATTAATGTAATATCTCTTTTAAGCGGTCACATAGGCGGGGCTAATAAGCTCACTTTGAAGATTGCAGATATTGTAGGAGGCAGTCCTATTATTACTACGGCTACTGATGTTAACGGAAAATTTGCGGTCGACGAGTGGGCCCATAACAGAAACCTCCATATAATGAGTTTGAAAAAAGCCAGGGATATTGCCGCAGACATATTGGACAATAGGAGTATAGGACTTGAATCGGATTTTGAGGTCAAGGGAAATATGCCTCCTGAAATAGATTTTAATGAAAAAAAAACAGGCATATGTATAAGCCTTGATTCTGGAAAGTCTCCTTTTGAAAATACATTGAACTTAATTCCAAGAATTGTATCAGTGGGTGTGGGCTGCAGAAAAGGAACAGACTTTAAGGATGTTTATGATGCTGTAAAGGAAGTTTTAATCAGGCACAATATTTCACATTTTGCCGTTAAATCCATAAATTCAATTGATTTGAAAAAGGAAGAAGAAGGAATCAAGAAAGCGGCAGAAGTATTAAAAGTTCCTTTTAACACATATTCAAAGGATGATCTTAATAAGATACAGGGGCAATTTTCAAATTCGGATTTTGTTAAAAAAATTGCAGGAGTTGACACTGTATGCGAAAGGGCCGCAATTATGGGAAGTGAATCAAAAAGATTGATTATAAATAAAACTGTTGTTAACTCAGTTACAGTTGCGGCAGCCATAGATGATTATGAAGTCAAATTTTAGACAAGGGTGGACAAGTGGACGTTTCATCTGTCTTTGAAGGAGGAAAAATGGAAAATATTAAATTTGTAGAGCCTCATAACATTGAAAAGAGGAGCTTTGAAATAATACAGGAAGAAATGGGAGAAATACAGCTTGAAAAAGAAATCGAGCCAATAGTAAAAAGAGTCATACACACATCGGCAGATTTTGACTATTTAAATAACATGTGTTTTTCAAAAAATGCTGTGAAAAAAGCAAAGGAAGCCTTAAAAAACGGAGCGGCTGTAGTTACCGACACAAATATGGCTTATTCGGGAATAAACAAAAAGGCAGCAGCAAAATACGGAGTGAGCATACATTGCTTTATGGCGGATGAAGATGTGGCTGCGGAAGCCGCTCTTCGAGGAGAAACAAGGGCTGCTGTCTCCATGGAGAAAGCTTCCGGGATAAAGGGACCCATAATTTTTGCCATTGGAAATGCACCAACAGCTTTAATAAAGCTTTACGAGATGATAAAGGAAGGAAATATCAAACCTGATGTTATAATCGGAGTACCTGTGGGTTTTGTAAATGTAGTTGAGGCAAAGGAACTGATAATGAGTCTGAATAATGTGGAATACATTGTTGCAAAAGGCAGAAAGGGTGGCAGCAATATAGCTGCGGCAATATGCAATGCTTTGCTGTACAACATTGAATAATGACAGAGAAACACTTTCAAGGAGGTTTTATGTTCTACGGTATAGGAGTAGGCGTCGGGAACAGCGATACGGTAACAAAAAGAGCCATAGATGTGCTGGGCAAATTGGATGTTTTGTATGTACCGACAGCTAAAAAAACAGAAAAAGACAGCACCGCTCATAAAATTGTGAAGGATTATATAAATGAAAAAACATTAATAAAAAGCAGATATTTTCCTATGAACTATGATTCTGCAAAGCTGCAAAATGCTTGGAATGAAATTGCTTCTGAAATAATTCAGGATGTATCGGAAGGTAAAAATGCAGGGTTTATAACTATCGGGGATCCAATGGTTTACAGTACGTATATATATCTTTTAAAACTTCTGAGGGATAAAGTCAAGGTGGAAACAATACCCGGCATAGCGTCATTTTTGGATATTGCAGCAAATAATAATTTTCCTTTAGTGGAGGGAGATGACCCTCTGGTAATCCTTCCTGCTACAATAGGCACAGAAAGATTAAGAAGTTATATAAAAAATGAAAATTCAATTGTTTTAATGAAGGTATACAACAACTTTGATGAAATCGCAGAGATGCTCCTCGAGGAAAACCTCCAGAACCATTCCATAATTGTAAGCAATTCATCAAAGGATGAAGAAGTAATATATCGAAATATTAAGGACATCAGTAAAAGTGATGTTTCATATTTCACAACTATATTAATAAATAAAAGATGGGAGATATTATGATATACGCAGTAGGCATAGGTCCCGGAAACCAGGAAACAATGACGTATGAAGCAATGCATGCGATTGAAAAGTCAGATGTCATAGTCGGTTATAAAACATATATTGATTTGATTGAAGATTTGATAAAAGACAAAGAAGTGGTCTCAAACGGTATGAAGCAGGAAATAGACAGGGTAAAAAAGGCTGTGGAGATTTCAAAAACAGGAAAGACAGTTGCAGTTATAAGCTCAGGAGATGCAGGGGTATATGGCATGGCAGGTCTGATTTTAGAATTGTCAGAGGATGAAGAAGTCAGGATTGTAAGCGGAGTTACGGCTTCAACAGCCGCTGCCGCAGTCCTTGGAGCCCCGCTGATGCATGATTTCTGCCACATAAGCCTCAGCGATCTATTAACACCGTTGGATTTAATATATAAAAGAGTTGCTTTAGCCTCAGAGGGCGATTTCGTTATATGCATTTACAATCCTCGAAGCAAGGGCCGGCCGGATTACTTGAAAAGCTCCTTTGAAATAATGAGGAAATATAAATCCGGCACAACTCCTGTAGGCATAGTCAAAAACGCAGGCAGGGAAAATCAGGAGGTTCAAATTTGCACAATAGACACAATTGATTTTGAATCGGTTGACATGCTGAGCATAGTGATAGTGGGAAACAGCTCAACTTATATTAAAAATAACAAAATCATAACTAAAAGAGGTTATGAAACAAAATATTAATCAGATGGAGAAAGAAATGAAAAAACTTAATGTTTTAAAAATGATATTGACAGTTGTAATGATTGCGTTGCTTTTCACAGGATGCAGCAAGTATGTTGATAGCAAAAATAACCAACCGGCAGAGGAAAACAAGCCATCAGAAGAAACTGATGCATCAAAGTCAAATAAAGAAAAAGAAACTGAAGCATCAGATTATGGAATAATAATCAATGAAGAAGATGTTGTGTTTACTGATGAAGCAGGTGAGGAAATAACAATTAAGAAAAATCCTCAAAGAGTGGTTGTTTTGTATAATTCATATTTGGAAATGTGGGACCAGGCAGGCGGAACTGTTGTGGGAAGAGTTGAAGAATCTGAAGATAAAATAGTCGAAAATGCCATGTCTGCAGAGGTTGTGGGGACATTAAGCACTCCGAGCCTTGAAAAGATATTGTCCCTGCAGCCAGATCTAGTTATTGCTGCCAGCAGCTACAAAGCTCAAAGAGAAATGATACCGGTATTAAATCAAAATAATATTCAGGTAATTGCTCTGGATAATGACTTGCTGGAGGATTATTACAAGACAGTCAGACTCTTTACAGCTATTACCGAAAGAGAAGATTTGTATGAAAACCATATAAATCAAATACAAAAAAGAGTAGATGAAATAATTTCAAAGGCTCCAACCGACAAAAATTATAAAGCAGTAATATTGTTTGCAACAGCAAAAAGCATTGCCGTAAGAGATTCAAATACAATGGTAGGCGAAATGCTGAAGGATTTAAACGTAACCAACATATCAGACGGTGCTGTTTCGGTAGGAGATTCCGATACGAAGGCATTCAGTATGGAAAAAATAATACAGGAAGATCCGGATTTCATTTTTGTGCAAACAATGGGCAGCGACCTGGAAAAAATAACAGAAAAATTGAAATCTGATGTGCAGGACAACCCTGCATGGGCTTCTCTCACGGCAGTTAAAGAAGGCAGATACATTGTTCTTCCGAAGAATTTATATTTGTACAAGCCAAATGACAAATATCCCGAAGCATATGAAGGCTTGGCAAAAATGCTTTATCCGGAAGTATATGGAGAATATTAATATTTTTTATTTATGATACAAAGATATCAGTTTGGATAATCTTAATGTTAAGCAAAGGCTGGTAGAAATGAAGCATGACTGACCGCAACATAAAAAAAGATAAAATTAAAAAAGGTGCAATTTTAATTGCTTGTATATGTATATCAGTGGCAGGTTTTTTCATAAGCATAGGGAATGGAGCTGTGAAAATAACACCAAAGGAAATTATAAATGCCGTATTGTTTGAAGAAGCTACGGTAAATTATCAGATAATATGGAATGTGAGACTTCCAAGGACAATAGCTGCATCACTGGTGGGAACATGTCTTGCATTATCAGGCTGCATACTTCAGGGTGTAATGAGAAATCCTCTGGCAGGGCCCAATATAATAGGGGTGTCTTCCGGTGCGGGGCTTATGACTTTAATTATTTTTATTGTTTTTCCGAATTATTATTTTCTGGCTCCCTTAGGTGCTTTTGGAGGAGCTCTTCTTGCAACTCTCTTCATTTATTTTTTAGCATGGAAAGAAGGAGTTGCACCCACCAGGCTTATTTTGGCAGGCGTGGCGGTTTCATCTATTTTGGGAGCTGGAAATAATGCCATAATGACCTTCTATCCGGAAAAAGTTTCAGGAGTAATAGGATTTATGGTTGGAGGGCTTTCATCAACTAATTGGAAACATGTGGACATGATATTGCCATATGCGGTTATAGGGGTAGTGCTTCTCATGTTTATCACGGACAAGCTGAATATACTTATGCTTGGGGATGAAGTAGCTACGGGGCTTGGTCTGAACGTGGAAATAACAAGGTTTTTCTTCATTATAATTTCATCCCTGCTCGCGGGAGCAGCTGTCAGTGTTGTGGGGCTTCTTGGTTTTGTGGGACTGATAGTTCCTCACATTACAAGGCAGCTTATCGGTTCGGATTACAGATACCTGATGCCTGCAACTATCTTTACAGGCTCTGCGGTTGTTGTCATATGTGACACTTTGGCAAGAGTGATTTTTGCTCCTGTTGAAATACCCGTGGGTATCATAATGTCAGCGTTGGGAGCGCCATTTTTTCTGTATTTATTAAGAAGAAAGAAGGAATGTTAAAATGGAATTAAAAGTTGAAGGCCTGAACGTAAACTATGATGATAAAAAAATACTGAAGGATATCAGTTTCAATATTAAATCCGGTGAAATAACAACAATTATAGGTCCTAACGGCTCCGGCAAATCCACACTTATCAAGACCGTAAGCCGCTATTTAAAACCTGTGAGCGGGAATATTTATTTGAATCAAGCCAATATAAATCAAATTAATACAAAGGAAATTGCGAGGAACCTTGCTGTGCTTCCTCAGGTGAAGAACGTATCCTCGGACATTTCCATAGAAGAATTAGTGTCCTATGGGCGATATCCGCATATTAAATTCGGAAAAAAGTTAGGCAAAGAAGACAGGGAAATCATTGCATGGGCGCTGGAAAAAACAGGTCTTTCGGAAATGAAGGACAGATATGTTGTCACGTTGTCAGGAGGAGAGCGGCAAAGAGCCTGGATTGCCATGTCTCTGGCGCAAAAGCCAAAGATATTGCTGCTTGATGAGCCCACAACATTTCTTGATATCTGCTACCAGATGGAAACATTGGAGCTGGTCAGGGAACTAAATAAAACACTTGGTATAACCGTCGTGATGGTTTTGCATGATTTAAACCAGGCAGCAAGATATTCAGATAAATTGTTGGTTATTAACAACGGAGAACTTTGGGGATTTGGAGAGCCTTGCAAAATAGTCAGCAAGGAATTGCTGAAAAATATTTTCAGAATAGACGCAGATATATATGAAGACAGAATTAACAATTGTCCTTACTTCATTCCCAGAAAGATAACAGCATAGCAGGGAGTGATTAAATGATTGAAATACAAAATCTCAGCAAGAAATTCAGTGATTTCACAGCTGTAAAAAATATCGATTTAGCTATTGAATCAGGCGAATTCATTGGAATTCTGGGACCAAACGGAGCAGGGAAAACAACGACGATAAAAATAATTACAGGTCTGTTAAAGCCAACAACGGGAAATGTATACATCAACGGAAGCTTAATGAACAGAAACAATAAAAAAATAAAAGGAATTATGGGCATAGTTCCTCAATACTCCAATTTGGATAAAGAGCTTACTGTATATGAAAATCTGGTTTTTGCCGCTAAACTTTTCAGAGTCGGCAATTACAGGGACAAAATATATGAACTTTTGGAATTTGTGGAGTTATCGGATTTCAAGGACAGAAAGGTTATGAATTTATCCGGAGGAATGGCAAGAAGACTGACCATTGCAAAAGCATTGATAAACGATCCCGATATTATCATACTGGATGAACCTACCGTAGGTATAGATTTAAACGGAAGAAGAAAGATATGGGATATCTTGAAATACATGAAAGCTAAAAACAAGACTGTGCTGCTGACCACTCATTATATTGAGGAAGCGGAGTATTTGTGCGGCAGGGTATGTCTTATCGACAGAGGTACAATAATTCAGGACAATACGCCGGAGAATTTAAAGGAGCAGCTTGGTGCCTATACGGTTGAGTATTTTGATGAAGAAGCAAAAACCGTATACAAATTTTTCAACAGCAAGCAGGAGGCATTAAAATATTCGGCAAATATAGAAAGTTTAAATTATACAATCAGGGAAACCACGTTGGAAGATGTTTTTTACAACTACACAAATAGGAAGGTAATATAATGGAAATATTTACTGTGCTGTGGAGGGAGTATTTGTTTTTCAGGAGACGCATTGTGAGAATCACCTCGGCAGCAATTATGAGTCCTGTTTTATATCTGATTGCATTCGGATGGGGACTGGGGAAGGATGTGGTTGTGGAAGGAGCCACATACATGCACTTCATCATACCCGGAATTATAGCCATAACTACCATGAATACAGGCTTTAATGCGGTATCCTCAAGAATAACCGTGTCGAAGCTTCATGAGAAAAGCTTTGAATATTACCTGACATCTCCCGTAAGTATGCCGCTGATGGCTTTAGGACAGATCCTTGCCGGAGCTGTAAGAGGGATTTATGCGGCAGTCCTCATTGTCCTGGTTTCATTATTATTTGGGGTAAAAATAAGTATAAATACATACTTTGTCATAATCTGTTTTTTAAACAGCTTTATATTTTCGGCACTGGGATATGCGGCGGCCTTGTCTATTGAGAGTCACTACGACATGAGCAGGTTTAACACATATATTATGACTCCTATGTCATTTTTGTGCGGAACATTTTTCTCACTGGAGAACTTACCCGGAGCGGTAAAGTCATTTATTGGTATTCTGCCCCTTTCCCATGCATCCGCATCTCTCCGGAACATTGTATTAAGAGGTGACTTTTCACACAGCTCCATTTTAGTTTTGCTTATATATGCGGTTTTATTATATTTTGTTGGCGTATTTATGAGCTACAGGGAAATGAAATAAAAAATTTAGAATTATCGGAGGAATTATGAAAAAAGCAATAGTTGTTGCCAGTTTCGGATGTTCAATAAGGGATTCAAGAGAAAAGTATATTGAAACCATTGAAAATGCTGTCAAAAATACATATAAAGACATTGACTGCTTCAGAGTATTCACATCTGAAATTATAAGAAAAAAGATGAAAAGAGAAGAAGATCTGGACATTGATAACATGAAAACCTGTCTGCAGAAGCTCAAGAAAGACGGCTACACCCATGTCTATGTATCTGTTACTCACGTGATACCGGGTTTTGAATATGAGAAAATTTTAAGGGCGGTGGATGACTATAGAAATGATTTTGAAGAAATTAAAGCAGCAAGAACATTTCTGGATGAACAAATGGGAGAAGCCGAAATCAATGTCATAAAATCTTATATCAAAACCGGCCTGCAGAAGAATGAAGCGGTAGTATTGGTGGGCCACGGTTCTGGACATAAAGCTCATAAATATTATAAAGAATTTGAAGAGCTTCTCAGAAACCACGTAAAAAGTTCTTACATAGTTAATATTGAAGGAAATCCATATATTGATGATATATTGGATGAGCTAAAAGAAAAGAACTATACAAAGATTTACCTTTATCCGCTTTTAATAGTATCAGGAGACCATGCCTTGAACGATATCGGGTCAAATGATGAGGAATCCATAAAATCCAAAATTGCCCATAGGGGTTTTGATGTAAATATGTTTTTTACCGGATTGGGAGAAAACGAGAACGCTGTCAAACTGTTTGTTGACAGATTAAATGAGATTTCAACTGTATGAATTAAGTACAGTTACGAATAAAAAGGAGGAAGTTATGAAAAAAAGATTTAATCTATGTCTGGCATTGATGTCAGTAATGCTATTATCGCCAAATTATATTTTCGGCATGCACATTATGGAAGGATTCTTGCCTGTTGGGTGGGCAATATTCTGGATGGCGGCTAGTCTGCCTTTTGTTATCCTGGGAATAAAGACAATATCGAAAACATTTAACCAAAATCCAAATCAAAAATTATTATTCGCATTGGTAACGGCTTTTGTGTTTATATTGTCAGCTCTTAAAATGCCGTCAGTGACAGGAAGTACATCTCATCCTACAGGAACAGGACTTGGTGCAATACTGTTCGGACCCATGCCTATGGCTGTATCGGGACTTATAGTACTTTTGTTCCAGGCGCTTTTATTGGCTCACGGAGGTATAAGCACATTGGGGGCAAATGTATTTTCAATGGCTATAGCAGGACCTTTTGTATCATATTTTGTATACAGACTTCTGAAGGGGACAAATAAAAAAGTTGCTGTATTTGCTGCAGCAGCCCTGGGAGATTTGCTTACATATGTGGTAACATCCATACAGCTTGCTTTGGCACATCCAGACCCTGTAAGCGGAGTAATGGGTTCTATGACTAAGTTTTTAAGCATATTTGCGGTTACTCAGATTCCACTTGCCATAGCAGAAGGAATTTTGACAGTTATAGTATTTGAACTAATTGTTAATTATCAAAAAGAAGGAGGATACCAGCTTGAAAGAATCAACTAAAAACATTTTATTGATATTAGCCCTAATAGTATTATTGACTGTGCCATTGTTAGTTTTAAAAGATGCTGAATTTGGCGGAGCAGATGGACAGGCAGAAGAAGTTATAGCAGAGATAAATCCTGATTATGAACCATGGTTCAGTCCATTAATTGAACCTGCCAGCGGAGAAATTGAAAGCTTGCTGTTCTCATTGCAGGCAGCAATCGGAGCAGGTTTTATAGGATATTTTTATGGTCTTGTAAAGGGCAAAAGATTAACCCACAAATAAATTATAATTATAAAGAAGGTATCAAAAATGCTTATTATAGACAGATTTGCATACACAAACAAATTCAGCAATTCAAACCCATATGTAAAGACGGCAGCTTCATTGGCTCTGATAGTTTTGTCAATAACCAATTCAAACATATATGTTTTATGTGCCATGATTGCAGGAATTGTCTCAACTACAATATTTGGTGCGGGAATTCCGAAGAAGTCATATGCTAAGATGATTGCAGCTCCTGCGGTATATCTGATAATAAGCATTTTTACCATAATATTTACCTTTGGTTTTTCAGATGTTGTTAATTCGGAAAATTTTGTTTATTTAAAACAATTCAGATTTTTAAACTTTTATATAGGCTTGGCAGAGGGTTCTGTCAGAAATGGACTTACCTTGGGGCTAAGGTCCTTGAGCGGCATATCAGGTATGTATTTCCTCATACTTACAACGCCTTGCAGCCAACAGATAAGGGTCATGAAAAAAGTCAGATTGCCTGCTGTATTTATTGAGCTGTATGTATTGACATACAGATTTATTGCTATATTTTTTGAAGAAGCAATTTTAATTCACACTGCTCAGAAAATGAGGTTCGGATACAATAGCTATAAGAATTCGATGAATTCCTTGGCAGTGCTGATTAAAATACTGTTTGTACGAATAATGACAAGATTTAAGGATATGGAATCAATATTGGAAATAAAGCATTTTGACGGTAACTTTTATGTAGATTAATTAAAGCAGGTGCAGTATTATGTTAAGGATGGAGAATGTAACATATGTTTATGAAGACAACACCGTTGCTCTGAAAGGCGTAAATATAGATTTAAGAAAGGGTAAAAAAATAGGAATAGTAGGATCAAACGGCTCTGGGAAGTCAACAATGTTCATGTTATTCTTAGGGCTTTTAAAACCCACAACAGGCAGAGTGGTCTTCAATAAAAAAGAATTAAAATATGATAAGGTCACGCTATCTGAGCTCAGAAAAAAAGCAGGGATAGTATTTCAGGACCCGGATAAGCAGATATTTTTCTCAAGTGTCTTTGATGATGTGGCATTTGCTTTAAGGAACCTTAAGTTTGATGAAAAGGAAATAAAAGAAAGAGTAACTGCCGCAATGGAAAAAACCGGTATAACTGAATTGCAAAATAAACCTGTGCATTTTCTAAGCTATGGTCAAAAAAAGAATGTATCAATCGCAGGTGCGGTGGCAATGAATCATCAAATGATTTTTTTTGATGAACCTACAGCAGGCCTTGACTATACTTCAAAAGAAAATGTGAAAAATATACTGGAGGGCCTGGCCGGTAAAGAAGAAAAAACCATTGTTGTTTCAAGCCACGATATGAATTTCATATATGAAGTTTGCGATTATATTTATGTCCTTAACAAGGGACATGTGTTGTCAGAAGGAAAAAAGGAAACTATATTTCTTGATAAAGAAATTTTAGATAAAGCAAATTTGGAAGAACCATTTTTGGTTAAAGTTCATAAGTACTTGGGAAAACCGCTGTACGAAGATGAAAAAGAGTTATTTAAACAGTAATTCAGGGAGGGTATGGAATGAATGTAATAAAAAGAGACGGAAGGCTTATAGAGTTTGATAAAAGCAAAATATCTGATGCTATACTGAAGGCAATGAGCCACACCGCTGTTGGACAAGATATAGGACTTGCAAAGCAAATCGCGCAGGAAATAACAGATGAAACGACGGAAACCATTTCTGTGGAGGATATACAGGACCTGGTTGAAAAGAAGCTTATGGCTAGTAAAAGAAAGGACGTAGCAAAGGAGTATATAATTTACAGAAATAAAAGAAATATTGCAAGAGGCAGAAAGCAATATGACATATACATGGATATAGTGAATGCGGTTCCCAATGATGTTACAAGGGAAAATGCGAATATGAATGCTGATACTCCGGCAGGCATGATGATGAAATTTGCCAGTGAATCTTCAAAACCTTTTGTCGACGACTGTCTTTTGTCAGAGCAGTCAAAATATTATGTGGAGAATAACTACATACATGTACATGACAAGGATTATTATCCAACTAAATCCCTTACATGCCTGCAGCATCCCTTAGACTATATTTTAAACAACGGGTTCAGAGCAGGGCACGGGTCCAGCAGGCCTGCAAAGAGAATAGAAACAGCTTCTATAATAGGGTGTATTTCCATGGAGCAAATACAGAATGAAATGCACGGCGGGCAATCAATCCCTGCCTTTGATTTTTATCTGGCTCCCTATGTGAAGCTTACTTATAAGGAAGAAGTTCATAAAATTGAACAGCTTTTGGATATTGATTTAAGTGAACTTTATGATATTGAGATAGAGGATTATATTGAAAAGCCTTTGACGGGACTTGAAGGCAATTTAAGGTATATGCAGCAATCTGTAAACAACACCGTAAAACGCGTGCATCAGGCCATGGAGGCGTTTATTCACAACATGAATACAATACATTCACGAGGCGGAAATCAGGTTGTGTTCAGCTCCATAAATTATGGTACGGACACAAGTCCCGAGGGAAGATGCATAATACGTGAGCTGCTTACCTCAACCTACCAGGGAGTCGGAAACGGAGAAACACCAATTTTCCCCATACAGATCTGGAAGAAAAAAAGAGGTGTAAATTATCTGCCAGATGATAGAAACTATGATTTGTACAAATTTTCCTGCAAGGTTACGGCAAAAAGATTTTTCCCCAATTATTTAAATTTAGATGCCACATTCAATGTGCATGAAGAGTGGGATATAAATGACCCCCGCAGATTTGAAAAAGAAGTTGCAACCATGGGCTGCAGGACAAGAGTTTTCGAAAACAGGCACGGTGAAAAAACTTCAATAGGCAGAGGAAATCTTTCCTTCACAACCATTAACATAGTGAAGCTTGCATTGGAATGCAGGGATATTGAAGAGTCTGCTGATAAAAAAAGAGAATTTTTCAAAAAACTCCAAAAATGCATTGATGCTGCTGCGGAGCAGCTGTATGACAGGTATGTGTTCCAGTGTACTGCCATAAAAAAGCAATTTCCCATGCTCATGTCGGGAATGTGGCTAGGGAGCGAAAACCTTAAGCCTGATGACAGTGTTGAAAGTGTGTTGAAGCATGGCACACTTGGAATCGGATTTATCGGTTTGGCTGAAGCATTGATAGCATTGACAGGAAAGCATCACGGTGAAGATAAGAAGTCTCAGGAGCTGGGACTTGAAATAATTGAATATATGAACAAAAGGGTAAAGGAAAAATCAGATTATTACGATTTGAACTACAGCCTGCTTTCAACACCTGCAGAAGGATTGAGCGGAAGGTTTATAAAAAAAGACAGGAAACAATTCGGCTGCATCCCTCACGTTACCGACAAGGAATACTATACAAACAGCTCACACGTGCCTGTGTGGTATAAATGCTCCATTGAGCATAAAGCGCGGATAGAAGCTCCATATCATGAATATGAGAAGGGCGGACACATATTTTATGTGGAGCTTGACGGTGATGCAACTCATAATCCCTCAGCTGTTATGCAGACTGTCGAACTGATGGATAAATACAATATGGGATACGGCTCGGTCAACCATACCAGGAACAGATGTAAAAGCTGCGGATATGAAGATGCTTCGGAAAATCTGGAAGTGTGCCCTGAATGCGGAAGCAAGGATATTGATACCATTCAAAGAATAACAGGATACCTGGTTGGGGGAGTGGACAGCTGGAACAACGCAAAAAAGGCAGAATTAAGAGACAGGGTGAAGCACAGTTGAGCGGTAAATTGCTTTATGTAGCGGATATAGTTGAAAATACAATAGTGGACGGCACAGGCTTCAGAACATCCCTGTATTTAAGCGGGTGCGACATACGCTGTGAAGACTGCCACAATAAAGAGCTTTGGGATATTAATTCCGGGCATGCCGTGGAAATTGACGAGGTATTTGAAAAAATTACAGGAAGCTTTACAAATATTACTTTCATAGGCGGGGAACCAATGATGCAGGCTAAGTCCCTTACAGCACTGGCAGAAAAAATTAAAAATAATACCCATAAGGATATTTGGATATATAGCGGACACACTTATGAAGAAATAATTAATGATAAAATATATTTTAACCTGCTTAAGTTTTGTGATGTGCTGGTTGACGGAAAATTCGATAAAAAATTTTCCCAAAATAATTTAAGATTCAGGGGTTCAATAAATCAAAGAATTATAGATGTTAAAAAATCGCTGGACAAGAATGAGATAATTCTTTGGAATGATGAAGAGGATTTCTGTATTCCAAATTAATGAAAACTGCAATAAAAAGATACTGAAGGACCTCCCGGAGTTGATTTTCTGAAAGCCGCTTGTGCAAATAGGAAAATCCGGATTTCTCCGTTACAGGAAATAAAGAGAACTATTTGTACAGGAATAGTTAAAAGAAAAGCGTTCGGATAAAGCCCTATCAAAGCAATCCGAACACCCTAAATCGTAATATCCCACTATAAGGGAAAAACACTCTGAAAGTAAAGTCAAGGTTCCCACCTTGGCTTACTTTTATTTTTAATCTATTTATCGTTATTATACCACATAACGTGTAATTGTAAACACTTTTTAAAAAATTATTAAAAATAGTTAAACTAAAGTTTAATTAGAATACCCATTTATCTATATAATATGCGTATCTGTCAAAATATTACCTTTTTTCATTTCTGCACCATCTAACTATATTACAGTACCATACAATTTCGACGTTCTCAACCTCTTTGTTACTTTCTAGTGGGAAAGTGCTGGAGCCGCATTGCTGCCAGCGTCGCGGTTTCCCGCTGTTCCCATGATTTAAAAGTATGTTTATCTTTTTTCAAAAATTTTTACAGCGCAAATAATTCTCAAAATAATTTTATTGACATACATGAACAACAGGAATATACTAATTTTAATATTTTAATTACTGAGATGGGAAGAGTAGGTATAGGGAATCCTGCAGCGAATCAGGGACGGTGGAAGCCTGATGAGATGAATCATACTGAAAGACCTCCCGGAGTTGATTTTCTGAAAGCCGCTTGTGCAAATAGGAAAATCCGGATTTCTCCGTTACAGGAAATAAAGAGAACTATTTGTACAGGAATAGTTAAAAAGAATGGTACCGTGGGCAGCTCACTTCTTACAATGAAGTGGGCTTTTTATATTTTATGCGGTAGGGAGCAGTGCACACTCTTTTTGTTCTTGAGATTATTTCCTGCATGTAGTTAATAAGAGTGGTACCGCGGTCATCGCCTCTTTCGTAGAGGTGATTTTTTTATGAGAGGAGAATGTTAGAATGGAAAGAATTTTAATAAGTGAAACAAGAAATTTTACAGGCAATGAAGTCATAATAAAAGGATGGATTCACAGAATAAGAAGCATAGGAAGAATTGCGTTTCTCCTGGTCAGGGACAGAAGCGGAATAATTCAATGTGTAGTTAATACTAAAAATATTGAAATAAAAGGATTGAAGCTCGAAAGTGTCATTGAAATAAAAGGAGATGCTATCAAAAATGAGTCAAATGGAAACGGCGTTGAGATACAAGTAAATGCACTGGATGTCATATCTGCAGCTGAGGAGTTACCTATAGAAATTAACAAGGAATCTTTCAGTTTAAACTTGGATGTGCTTTTAAACAACCGTGTGCTCAGCTTAAGAAATCCTAAGATAAACGCAATATTCAAGATACAGGCGGCACTGGCACAGGGATTTTCGCAATATCTGACACAACAGGGATTTACCCAGATATTTACACCAAAGATTGTAGCAGAGGGAACAGAAGGCGGAACCAATCTGTTTACTGTGAACTATTTTGATAAAAAGGCATACCTTGCCCAAAGTCCTCAGTTTTATAAGCAGATGATGGTTGGAGCAGGTTATGAAAGAGTATTTGAAATAGGCCACGTATACAGGGCGGAGAGTCATGATACAAAGAGGCATCTCAACGAATATGTCAGCCTGGATCTGGAGATGGGATTCATTGAGGATGAGTTCGAGATAATGAAGCTTGAAACTGAGCTGCTCAGACATATGATGCTGCATCTCACCCAGACATGCAAGACTGAACTTGAGCTTTCGGGTGCGTATATACCTGTTGTGCCTAAAGAAATTCCAAGATTGAAATTATCTGAAGCAATACATATTTTAAAAACACAATATGGTAAGAACAATCTGGATGGAGATTTAGACCCGGAAGGTGAAGCTCTTATATCCAGATATGTAAAGGAAAGGTATGACTCTGATTTTATTTTTCTGACTCATTACCCGCAGTCAAAAAGGCCTATGTATACCATGCCCGCCGAAAATTCCGAAACTCACAGCTTTGACCTGCTGTTCAGGGGACTTGAAATAACAACAGGAGGGCAGAGGATACACCAATATGAAAAATTAAAGAGCAGCATGCTGAAACATGGTCTTAATCCTGATGACTTTGAAGGATATCTGTCTGTTTTCAGGCATGGAATGCCTCCTCACGGCGGTCTTGCTATAGGGCTTGAAAGAATAACGGCGATGCTTCTGGGGCTGGAAAATGTTCGTGAAGCTGCCAGTTTTCCCAGAGACAGAAACAGGTTGGCTCCGTAGTAAATATTTGTAAATATTCGCAAATTAAAAATCAATAAGCAATAAAAAACCTGTTGACAAAGATATGAATATTTAATATTATGGTAAGTAATTAAATAAAAAGCGATGAAAAAGAGGAGTAGGTGCATAAACTTCACAGAGATTGAAGACCGGAGGTTGAGAGTCTTCATAAGTCAATTTGCATTGAAGGTAGCTTTGGAGCATTTAATCTGAAACTTAAGTAGGATTAAACGGTGTGACCGTTATAGAATTAAGAGCCAGTAATGGAAATTAGGTGGTACCGCGGGTTTTCTCGTCCTTATGACGAGAATGCCCGTTTTTTGATGCCATTCTTCGCGGGGACGGTTCTTTTTGAGACTGATTCGCGATACCACGCAAAGGATGTAGTGAACGACCTTATCGTTCTGCTTTATAAAATTATCTAGAAAGGAATGATATTATGAATAATATACCAAGCAAGTATAATCCTAAAGAATTTGAAGAGAAGGTTTATAATATTTGGATGGAAGAAAACTGCTTCAGAGCAGAAGTGAATCCTGACAAAAAACCATTTACAATTGTGATGCCGCCTCCCAATATTACAGGACAGCTTCACATGGGCCACGCCCTTGACATGACTCTACAGGATGTATTGACGAGATGGAAGAGGATGGAGGGTTTTGAAGCCTTGTGGCTGCCTGGCTCAGACCATGCCAGCATTGCCACGGAGGTTAAGGTTGTAGAAAAGATTAAAAAAGAAGAAGGAAAATCAAAGGAAGAACTGGGTAGAGAGGAATTCTTAAAAAGGGCCTGGAAGTGGAAGGAAGAATACGGCGGAAGAATAGTTGAACAAGTCAAAAAACTGGGAAATTCCTGTGACTGGTCAAGAGAAAGATTTACAATGGATGAGGGCTGTAATGAGGCAGTTAAGGAATTCTTTATTAATTTATATAACAAAGGACTTATTTACAGGGGCAACAGAATTATCAACTGGTGTCCGGACTGCCACACAACATTGTCAGACGCCGAGGTTGAATATGAGGACACGCCGGGAAATTATTACTATGTAAAATATCCATATGCTGATAATCCCGAGGATTATTTCGTTGTTGCAACAACAAGACCTGAAACAATGTTTGGAGATGTTGCCATAGCCGCACATCCTGAAGATGAAAGATACAAACACCTGATAGGAAGAAAAGTAATTGTACCTTTGGTAGGAAGAGAAATACCTATTATTGCCGATGAATATCCTGATATGACAAAGGGAACAGGTGCATTAAAAATAACTCCATGCCATGACCCTAATGACTTTGAAATAGGACTTCGCCATGATTTGGAACAAATCAACTGCATGAATGATGACGGCACTATGAATGAAGAGGCCGGAAAATACAACGGCATGGACCGCTATGAATGCAGAAAGTTATTTGTTAAGGATCTTGAAGACAGCGGATTTATGTTAAAAACAGAAAAGACAGATCATAACGTTGGAACATGCTACAGATGCCACAACATAATTGAACCGAGAGTATCGGACCAATGGTTTGTAAGCATGAAATCTCTTGCTGAACCCGCATTGAAAGCAAGTGCAGATAAAGAAGTTGAATTCGTTCCGGAACGTTTTACAAAAATTTATACCCATTGGCTTGAAAACATAAGGGACTGGTGTATATCAAGGCAGCTTTGGTGGGGACACAGAATACCGGCATATTATTGTCAGGAATGCGGTGAAATCATGGTTTCTAAAGAAGCTCCTGAAAAGTGCTCTAAATGTGGCAGCAGTGATATCAAGCAGGATGAAGATGTTCTAGATACATGGTTCTCATCAGGATTATGGCCTTTTTCAACATTGGGATGGCCTAATGAAACAGAGGATTTAAAATATTTCTATCCCACAGATGTACTTGTAACAGGCTATGACATCATATTCTTCTGGGTTGTTCGCATGGTATTTTCCGCATTGGAAGCAACCGGAGAATCACCTTTCAAGCATGTATTCATCCATGGTCTGGTGAGAGATGCAGAAGGCAGAAAGATGAGCAAGTCCCTGGGAAACGGTATTGATCCGCTTGAAGTTATCGACCAGTTTGGTGCTGATGCTTTAAGATTTATGCTTATGACAGGAATTTCACCGGGAAATGATACCCGTTTTAACAATGACAAACTTGAATCAAGCCGTAACTTTGCCAATAAGCTGTGGAATGCATCAAGATTTGTTCTTATGAACATTGAAGGCGATTTAACAGATAAAGAAACAGCAAAGAAAAATTACAAGACTGAAGACAAATGGATTATTTCAAGGGCTAACAAAGCAGCTAAAGAAGTAAAAGAAAACCTTGATAAATTTGAATTAGGCCTTGCGGCTCAAAGAGTTTATGATTTCATCTGGAATGAATACTGCGATTGGTACATTGAAATTGTTAAGCCGAGATTATATGGCGGAGAAGGAACAGACAAAGACACGGCAAGATTTGTTCTTATAAGGGTATTAAAAGATATGCTGAAGCTTTTGCATCCATTTATGCCGTTCATAACAGAAGAAATCTGGTCATACCTTCCTGATACAGATTCGAGACTGGTTAAGTCAGAGTGGCCTTTATTCAACGAAGAAGAAAACTTTGAGGAAGCGGAAAGCTCTATGGAATTTATCATGGAAGCAGTAAGAAGTATCCGTAACACAAGAGCTGAAATGAATGTTGCACCTTCAAGAAAAGCAAGAGCAATATTTGTACCCAACAAAGAAAATATAAGCGAATTTATACAGTCTGGAGCTCAGCACTTTGCTACACTTGCAAATATTACAGAAGTTACAATAGTTAATGATAAGTCATTGATAGAGGAAGATACAGCATCATCTGTAATAGACGGAACTGAAATTTATCTGCCATTGTCAGATTTAATCGATTACGAAAAAGAAATAGAAAGACTTGAAAAAGAAAAATCAAGACTTGAAGGCGAGCTCCAAAGAGTTTATAATAAATTGAACAATGAAAAATTTATCAGCAAGGCACCTGAAAGTGTAGTTAATGAAGAAAAAGAAAAACTTACTAAATATCAGTCAATGATGGAAAAGGTGTCGGAAAGACTGGAACAATTAAAAAACAAATAAGCAAATAAGAGACGGTTCTTTTTGATTGACTAAATGCCAATTAAAAAGAACCGTCAACATAAAGGAGGATATTATGACATATCAGGAATTATTGGAGAAGGCAAGAGAAAAAATGTCACCACAATGCAGGGTGTGCAAGGAATGCAACGGGGTTGTATGTAAGGGCGAAATTCCCGGAACAGGCGGAAAGGGCAGCGGAGCTGCATTTAAGATTTGTTTGGATTTTTTATCTTCAGTAAAAATCAAACTTGATACGATTTATGAAAATGAAGGACAAGATACATCTGTTTCATTGTTTGGAAAAACATTTAAATATCCTTTTTTTGTAGCTCCCATAGGCGGAATGAATTTAAATTACAATGGCGCCATAACTGAAACAGAATATGATGAGGCAGTTGTGTTTGGGTCCATAAGTGCGGGAACAGCTGCATTTACAGGCGATGGTGCAAATGACAGTCTTTTCTTGGACAGCCTTCCGATAATCAAAAAAGCAAACGGTATGGCTGTACCTACAGTGAAGCCTTGGAAAAACGACAAGGTTCTGGAAAAAGTGAGAATGCTTGAAGAAGCAAACGCTATGGCATTTGCAATGGATATCGATTCAGCGGGACTGATAAATTTAGCATTGGCAGGCAAGCCTGTGTCGGCGAAAAGTGTTAAGGAGCTTTCTGAAATAACAAGTGCCACAAAGGTACCATTTATAATCAAGGGAGTAATGACTAAAGAAGGAGCTATAAAAGCTTTGGAGGCAGGTGCTTACGGCATAGTTGTATCTTCACACGGCGGAAGGGTTTTGGAACATGCTCCTGCAACATGCTCAATGCTTCCTGAAATCAGGGAAGCAGTGGGAGATAAATTGAAAATATTTGTTGACGGAGGAATCCGTTCAGGTGCAGATGTGTTCAAGGCAATCGCCTTAGGAGCAGATGCAGTACTGATAGGAAGGCCATATGTAATAGCTGCATTTGGCGGCGGAGCAGAAGGCGTTGAATTATATACTGAGAAGATTGGTGCCGAACTCAGAGATGTGATGATTATGTCGGGATGTAAAGATTTAAGCGACATAACAAGAGACAAAATAATATTTTAAATAATTGAGGGACATTTGCGAGCCCTCCCGAACGAGGAAATGTTTGCACAAAAATCATTGGAAATTCAGTGATTTTTGTGCTTTTTCTATTGTTAATAATTTGGAAGTGTGATATTATGCACTGGGTATTATAATATTATATTTGGAGATAGATATGATTAAACAGTATTTTCAAGATTTGAAGCTTGAATTCAAAGGTTACAACAGTAAAAAATTTACGCAGGATGCTATGGCAGGTTTGACAGTTACTGCAGTAGCGCTGCCTCTGGCACTGGCATTTGGTGTCAGTTCAGGTGCTGATGCTGCAGCGGGTCTTATTACGGCAATTATAGCAGGCATATTAATAGGAGGGCTGTCAGGTGCTTCCTATCAGATTTCAGGACCAACAGGGGCTATGTCGGCAATATTAATGGCTCTTGCAATGAAATATGGATTAAAAGGAGTTTTTTTAGCAGGGTTTTTATCCGGTATAATTTTACTTACAGCAGCTGCCTTTCGTTTCGGAAAGCTCGTATCCTTCATACCCTCGCCTGTTATTACCGGATTTACTTCGGGCATTGCAATAATTATAGCTTTGGGACAAGTAGATAATATTTTTGGAACAGTATCAGCTGGAGAGAATGCGGTGCAAAAGCTTCTATCTTATACTGAACTTGGTTTTACACCAAATTTGTATGCGGTAATGTTTGGGGTATCGGTTATTGTAATAATGACAGTGTGGCCTAAGAAATGGAACAGATTTCCGTCATCACTGGCCGGTATTATTATTGCGCTTGCAGTAAACTGGATTTTTGATTTGCCGGTAAATGTGGTAGGAGATATACCAAGGACATTATTTTCAGAAAACAGACTTACATTTGACATGCTGACTCTTCCGAATGTAATGAATATGATAAGCCCGGCACTAAGCATCGCAATGCTTGGCATGATCGAAAGCTTATTGTGCGGAGCATCGGCAGGGAAAATGAAGAACGAAAAGCTTAATGCGGACAGAGAATTAATAGCCCAGGGTATCGGGAATATGATAATTCCTCTATGCGGCGGAGTTCCTGCAACGGCTGCAATCGCAAGAACAAGTGTTGCAATTAAATCCGGCGGTCAAACACGGTTAGTCAGCATAATACATTCAGCAGGTCTTCTTGCTTCCATGTTTTTACTGGGTTCTGTCATGTCTAAAATTCCTTTGTCTGCTCTTGCGGGAGTATTAATGGTCACTGCCTGGAGAATGAACGAATGGCATGAAATAAAGTATATATTTAACAAAAAGTTTGGTACTGCCATAATAGAATTTGTTGTAACAATGGTCGCAACAGTTATGTTTGATCTGACAATTGCTATATTGATAGGTGTATTTTTGGGAATTATGATTTATGTAGTAAAGAATTCTGAATTAAAAATTGATGCGAGCCCTGTAGATATCAAGAGAATAAAAGGGCATGAAGTTTCAGAAAATCATGTTAATACAAAAATTGTTTATTTGACAGGTCCTCTTTTCTTTGTAACAAGAGAAAAATTGAAATTACTTGCAGAATATGCCCGCAATACTGAAAATATAGTAGTTTCAATGCGTGCCGTTACAACAATAGATGAATCTGCAGTCAGTGAATTTAAGGAAGTAGTTAACATAATAACGGGAAGTGGTACAAACATTTTATTCTGCGGAATTCAGCCCAACGTTAAAGAAATGTTTGACCGTTCAGGAATGACTGAGTTAGTAGATAATGATTTAATATTCTGGGATGCAATAGAAGCATTAAAATATCTGGAAATAATACAAACAGAAAAAATAACAGCATAGAAATATGAACACACATTGATGAAGTCATAGACCTATGCATAATAAAAAGCGGAAGAATCAACTGGGGATACTTCCGCTTTTTATTGAGTGAAATATTTGCTATCCATGATAACACCTTTATCTTAGTCTTCTTCTTTTCTTAATCCTCTTTCGTGCATTTCACATTCCTTTTGGCTGCATTTACTGTCAACATTATATATACATGTGATTGTTCCACATTTTCTAAAAGTCATTTTTGCAACCGCATCTTTAATATCTTTCACTGTCATGCTCATGACGGTACCTCCAGAATTTATTTGATAATTTATTATATCACTTAAAATGCAATTTGTAAACAATAAAATGCAAAAAATATAAAAAAATTTCAAGGAAAACACTTGCATTTGCAATTTCAATATTTATAAATTCAGAAAATACAGAATTATTACAGTTAAATACAGTCGGATTATTGGGGAAAAATGCAAGCAGATTAGTTTGTACTTCAAAAGATTGAGGGACGGTTCTTTTAAGACCAAAAAGTCTCAAAAAGAACCGTCCCTCAAAGGCTGTAAGTTTATTTATTGATAAAAGCAAGAACTACGAAGTTTAGCAGAAACAATATTGTTGACACAAGCAATATTGGGTGAATTTCTTTGAACTGTCCCTTGCAAGCTTTAACTATGCAGTAGAAAATGAAGCCTGCCGCAATGCCGTAAGAAATGCTGTAACCAAATCCCATGAACACTGATGCAAAGAATGCAGGTATTGCTTCATCTAAATCTTCCCAGTTAATTTTTGTAAATGACGACATCATCATAACGCCGACTATTATTAAAACAGGAGAAGTTGCTGCTGAAGGAACTATTCCTGCAATAGGTGTAATCAAAATACATGCTAAGAATAACAATGCTGTTACAACACTCGTTAAGCCTGTACGTCCTCCTGCAGCTATACCTGCGGCGCTTTCAACATATGTTGTTGTATTTGAAGTGCCAAATACTGCTCCAACTGATGTTGCTATTGCATCTGCAAACAATGCTTTATCCATTTTGGATTTAAAACCTGTGCTTGTTTCAAGTGATTTCTGGTCTTCCTCGCTGAATATTCCGCTTCTTCTGCCGGTTCCTATAAATGTACCTATTGTATCAAATGTATCTGACAAGCTGAATGCAAATATAGTCATTAGAACAAGAGGAATACGTGAAGGGTCGGTGAACAATGACTGCATTCCTTTAGGACCAAATGCTGCTCCGAATGTAACTCCCAGTTCGGCAAATGCTGTTCCCAATCCTGAACTAACTGACATATGAGATAGATCTACAACTCCAAAAGGTATTCCGACTAATGTTGTAGCTATAATACTTATAAGTACAGCACCTTTAACCTTCAATACAAGGAGAACAACTAACAGTACAAGACCTATAAGAGCAAGCTGTGTTGCAGGGTTGGTAAAGTCAACGAGGGCCGGTACAATTCCGCCGTTTGTAACTACAGAAAAAATATTGCTGTATGTTCCGTCAACTGCAAATGGCTGATTGTTTATTGAAAGTATGTTAGCTCCTTCTGAAGTAAACTGAACAATGTTTGCGCCTTTGACGCCGATGTAAGCAATGAAAATTCCGATACCGCCGCTGATAGCATTCTGTATGCTTTCAGGGATGGCTTTGATTATGCTCTTTCTGATTTTTGTAATAGTAATAAACACATTTAATAAACCACATATAAATACCAGTGCTAATGCCTGTTCCCATGTGAATCCAAGGGCAAAAACAACTGTGTATGTAAAGAATGCGTTAAGTCCCATGCCTGGTGCCTGTGCGTAAGGAACATTAGCAAACAGTCCCATCACCAAAGTTCCTATTGCTGATGCTATAATTGTTGCTAAAAATACAGCTTGTGATGGCATTCCTGTTGCTGATAAAATTGCCGGGTTAACAAATATAATATAAGACATTGCAAAGAAAGTAGTAAAGCCGGCCATTATTTCTGTTGACACATTTGTGCCGTTTTCTTTCAGTTTAAAAAAGTTATCCATAATTCCTCCTGTTATTAATTTATAAGTAGTTACAAATATTAATCCTTTGTTTACTATTTCCAATTTTAATATTAATATATCTTGAAGCAATAAAAAAACGAATAGAGGCCTATTCGCATCATAATCGGACAAAGCAAACTCAATCAATAGTCAAACAATTTAAGGCTGTTTGGTAGAAACTTTGGAACCATATTATCCATATTATATTGATGCACTAATATTTAATTTTGACTTATGTATTATAGCTTAATTCATGCTAATAAGCAATATGTTTTTAGAAAAAAATATATTGACAATGCTTGTACAAACTGTATATAATTATAAAAATTAAAAGCTTTGACGGAGACAAAAGTACTTAAAGTAACTTAAGAGAGCCGATGTGTGGTGCGAATCGGTGTTGACGGGTATAATGATCACTCCAGAGCTTCCGAGCCGAAGTCAGTAGGTGAGGACGCAGTCCTGCGTTATTGGGATAGAGTTCAAAAATATAATTTTTCGACTTGAATGAGGCGTTTACGCGAAATAGGGTGGTACCACGGAAAGACCTTTCGTCCCTAAATACATGTTATGTATTTAGCGACGAGAGGTTTTTTGTTATAAATGGACTACATACGGCCTTTGTCAATCGAAATTAGTTACATCAAATTAGTATCAGGAGGAAAATATGAGAAGTGATTCAGTAAAAAAAGGAGTTCAGCAGGCACCTCACCGCTCGCTGTTCAATGCGCTGGGATTTACAAAGGAAGAATTGGAAAGGCCTTTAATAGGAATAGTAAGCTCACAAAATGAGATAGTTCCGGGACATATGAACTTGGATAAAATTGTGGAAGCAGTTAAAATGGGAGTTGCAATGGCAGGAGGAACACCAATAGTATTTCCTGCAATAGCCGTATGTGATGGTATTGCAATGGGACATATGGGAATGAAATATTCACTCGTTACAAGAGAACTGATTGCTGACTCCACAGAAGCAATGGCAATGGCACATGCTTTTGACGGTCTGGTAATGGTTCCTAACTGCGACAAAAATGTTCCGGGGCTTTTAATGGCGGCAGCAAGAATCAATGTGCCTGCAATTTTTGTAAGCGGCGGACCGATGCTTGCAGGCAAAATGGGACAGAAAAAAACATGCATTTCAGATATGTTTGAAGCTGTGGGAGCATACAATGCAGGCAAGATGTCAATGGAAGAGGTTGTAGAATATGAAAACAAAGCTTGCCCTACCTGCGGATCATGTTCAGGAATGTATACGGCAAACAGCATGAACTGTTTAACGGAAGCACTGGGAATGGGACTGAAAGGAAACGGAACAATTCCCGCTGTTTATTCTGAAAGAATCAGGATTGCCAAGCATGCAGGAATGAAAATAATGGAACTTGTTGAAAAAGATATAAAGCCGAGGGACATAATGACAAAGGAAGCATTCTTCAATGCATTGACAATTGATATGGCACTTGGATGCAGTACAAACAGTATGCTTCACCTTCCTGCAATCGCACATGAGGCGGGAATTGATCTGAATCTCGACATTGCAAATGAAATCAGTGCGAAAACTCCTAATCTGTGCCATCTGGCTCCTGCAGGCAGTACATTTATAGAGGACTTGGATGAAGCAGGCGGAGTTTATGCGGTTATGAATGAATTAAACAAAAAAGGATTGCTGACAACTGATTTAGTAACATGCACAGGAAAGACTGTGGCGGAAAACATTCAGGGATGCATCAATAAAAATCATGAGATAATAAGGCCGATTGAGAGTCCATACAGCCGGACAGGAGGCATTGCCGTATTGAAGGGGAATCTTGCTCCTGATACATGTGTTGTAAAGCGCTCTGCAGTTGCTCCTGAAATGCTGGTTCATGAAGGTCCTGCAAGAGTATTTGACTGTGAAGAGGATGCCATAGAAGCAATTAACACAGGTAAAATAGTTGAAGGAGACGTTGTTGTAATCCGTTATGAAGGACCAAAGGGAGGTCCGGGGATGAGAGAAATGTTGAATCCTACTTCAGCAATTATGGGCAGAGGCTTGGGAAGCAGCGTTGCTTTAATAACCGATGGACGTTTTTCAGGTGCAACAAGAGGCGCTTCAATAGGGCATGTTTCTCCTGAAGCGGCAGTGGGAGGAAACATAGCACTTGTCGAAGAAGGAGATATAATAAAAATAAATATAGATGAAAATACAATAGATTTTATTGTTTCTGATGAAGAGTTAGAAAAAAGAAGAGCAAGCTGGAAACCGAGGCAGCCTAAAATTACTACCGGATACCTTGCAAGATACGCGGCTTTGGTTACATCAGGCAACAGAGGGGCAGTGCTGGAAGTAAAATAAATGTCATCCTGATATGATGAAGAATCTCTTAAAAGGAGATTCTTCACTGTGATCAGAATGACATTTTTATTCATATCTTAATGCATCTACGGGTTTTAATTTTGAGGCCTTATTTGCAGGATACAATCCGAAGAATACTCCTACTGCTAAGGAAAATATGAATGCTCCTAAAATAACAGGTATATTGATTGCATAGCTTATTCCCATCATATTGCAGATTACATATGAAGCAGCAACACCGGAAGATGCTCCTATTATACCTCCGACGCCGCTCATTACTGAAGACTCTATTAAAAATTGAATCAATATATTCGCCCTGCCGGCACCTATAGCTTTTCTGACCCCTATTTCCCTGGTTCTTTCGGTTACGGTTACAAGCATAATATTCATAATTCCTATGCCGCCTACTAAAAGTGAAATACCCGCAATACCTCCAAGCATTGCTGTCAGCATTCCCGTTACTTCACTTAGTGTTTCAAGCATCTCATCCTGGCTGAACACTCTGTAGGAATCCTCGTCTTCAAAATAATCAAAAAGATAATTTTCTATATTCTCTTTTGCGGAAACAGATTCCTCAGCAGAATTTGCCTGTACGGTTATGCTGTTTATTGCATTTGTATTGTACTGTCTCATTAAAGAAGTTACAGGAACAATTACAATTTCATTGCTGTCGCCTGCTATGGAGCTACCTTTATCTTTAAGTACACCGACGACGGTGTATTTTTCGCCGTTGATGGATATTTCCTTATTAATAGGATTGTCTTTGCCAAATAAATCTTCTGCGGTTGTCAACCCGATTATAGCAACTTTATTTCTGTAATCAACATCAATGGGATTTATTGCCCTTCCGGAGCCTATTTCATAATTATTGATGCTCATGTAATTTTCATTTCCGCCTGTAATGCTTACGGTTGTTGTTTCCAGATCATATTTGACGGTAGCACTGGTTGTGTAAACAGGCGTTACGCTTTTAACGCCTTCCAGCTTTTCAAATGCACTTACATCGCGGTATTTAATTGATTCTCTTCTTCCGAATACATTAACGCTTATAATGTTTGAGCCCATGCTTGATATACTTTCTGTGACTCCTGACGTTGCACCCTGTCCTATGGATATTAATACAACCACAGCAAACACACCTATTATTATTCCAAGCATTGTAAGGAATGTTCTCATTTTGTTGGATAAAATAGACTGAAAGGCCATTTTTGTAACACTTTTTATATTCATAACTATTTCCTTTCCCGGCTAAATATTGCTGTTAAGAAGCAGACCGTCTTTAATTGTGATTGTTCTTTGAGCTTCCATAGCTACTTCATTGTCGTGGGTAATGAGGACTATAGTCTTTCCTTCCTTGCTCAGCTGCTTAATTAAATTCATTACGTCGCTGCCTGATTTTGAATCCAAGTTACCTGTAGGTTCATCAGCAAGAAGTACAGGAGGATCTCCAGCCAGAGCTCTTGCAATGGCAACACGCTGCTGCTGTCCTCCTGACAGCTCTGTAGGTTTGTGATTCATTCTGTCACTAAGCCCAACCTTTTCCAGTGCATCAATGCTTCTTTGTCTTCTTTCCTTATGATTCATGCCTCTGTATATAAGAGGAAGTTCCACATTTTCCAATGCCGTCAGCTTCGGAAGGAGGTTAAATTTTTGGAATATAAAACCTATTTTTTGATTTCTTATTTTAGATAATTGTTTTTCATTGTAGGTGCTTATTTCTTTTCCGTCCAGATAATATTCGCCTGTGGTTGGGGTATCAAGGCACCCAATCATATTCATAAGTGTTGATTTTCCTGAACCGGAAGGTCCGATTATTGCTAAAAATTCACCTTCATCCACATGCATGGTTATGCCTCTTAAAACCTGAACCTGCACCGAACCCATGTCGTATGTTTTTGTAATATCCTTTAAATCTATCATGGCCTTGAACCTTCTTGTCGTATAACTACATTACCATTGCCGGCAGGTCGGGCGCCGCCTCCCATGGGCATACCCATGTTCATGCCTGAAGGCATTTGAGTGGTATTGGATTGCACCACACTATAAACAATAGTATCTCCTTCGCTCAAGCCAGAAGTTATTTCTACTCTATCCTTTGTAGTAAGCCCCAACTCTACTTTTACGTCTGATTTATTTCCTGCTGAATCTTTTACCGTAACCATGTACTCGCCGTTTAATTTGTGAACAGCATCTATCGGTACAACCAATACATTTTCCCTGCTGTCTGATAAAATTTCAACATCTACGTTCATTCCGGACATAAGAGATTTTCTGTCATCTAGTTTAACTGTCACATCATATGTGGTAACACCGCTTTGGTTTGTTCCTTCCATTGATATTTTAGCTACCTTGCCTGTAAATTTCTCATTGGGATATACATCGCTGGTTATGCTTGCTGTTTGTCCCAGCTTAATTTTGTTTATGTCAAGTTCGTCAACAGCTATTACTATTTCCATGTTATCCAGGTCTGCAATAGTCATTAATGCAGTTGTCCTGTCAACAACTTCTTCCTCTGATACATTTATTTGCAGCACAGTACCTTTCATTGGTGAATATATTGTATCTCCTTCGACTAAATCCTCTATTTGAGAATTATATTTTTCTATGGAGTTTTGTTTTTCTGCGATTTGAAGGCTGATATCTTCACCTTCAATTGTTGCTATTATATCACCTTTATTAATATATTTTCCATTTTCAGTATTTATAGATTTAACTTTGCCGCTTATTTTAGCAGTCACTTTTTCTTCCTTGACATCGATTATTTTTGCGATATCCATTCCTTGATAGGAGCCTTGAGAATTGGTTACCGTAACCTGTGCCAAATCTCCAACGCTGTATCCTCCGGGGTTACTCATTTTAAGAGTTACTAAATATCCAAATATTCCACCGCCCATTTGAACAGGCGTACTGTCTTTTTCAACAACTGTACCGGATTCTGTAGCAAAGTATTTTGTCATAAAAATTGAAGCACTATCAGAAATTGAAATTTTATCAAATTGCTCCTTGGTAAAATATGTCTCAATGTATGAATTTTCTGTATCTTTAATGCTGGCTATGTTGTAGTTGGAGCTCATCTGATCTCCTGCTTCAATGCTTAAACCGGAAATAACTCCGGAAACAGGAGCGTAAATATTTAAATCTTTCTGATTTTCATATAAGCTGTTTAATTCACGTTGAGCTTTTTCAATATTCAATTTAATGCTGTTAATTTCTGTCTGGCTGCCGCTTTCAGATTCAGACTGCAATGAAGTAAGGATTTGATTTTTTTCAACTAAATCCCCCTCAGTAACATAAATACCTTCAACTGTTCCATCAATTTCAGATTTTATAATTCTTTTGTCAGATGGATTTACACTGCCGCTTTCTGAAACTGACATAGATATGTTATCCTTTGCAACAGTATATTCTATTTCGCTGCTTAGATTTTTACCCGCTGTTTTGACTGAAGCTTTTTTTGTTGCTGCATTGATGCCTAAAACAGCAATAATTAAGACCGCTGCAATAATTACTGCCAATTTTACCTTCTTGTTTTTCATACAATAATCCTTTCCTTTTCATATTTGCATAATTTTCTTGTTTCATAATATCTTTATAATGTGTTGGAAATGTGATAAAAATTTATGATAATAATAATGTAACATGCAATTCTTTAAATTAGCATAAAAAAACAGGATACAATTACTTGCATCCTGTTTTTTCTTATTGGTTTCTAATATCCCCCGTTAGTGCTAAGGATACAACCAACAATATTATTATACAACTGATATGTTTCTTAGTTAGCAAACATTTGTGTCCAATAAGGTGTTCCGTTAGAGTTAGTAACGTATCCTACACCTATTCTTGAATAGTTAGATGACATAATATTAGCTTTGTGACCTGGTGAATTCATCCATGCAGTTACTACTGATTCAGGCGTTTTTTGTCCTGAAGCGATGTTTTCACCCCATGCTGACCATTTTATGCCAAATTTGCTGAGCATGTCCCCTGCACTGCCATATGTAGGTGATTGATGTGCAAAATAGTTATTATCTGCCATATCTTTTGATTTCATTCTTGCAATATTAGAAATTGATGCATCCAATTTAAGTGCAGGCAGGCCTGCTTTTTGTCTTTCTACGTTTACAAGTTCTACTACTTTTTGTTCATATGACGAAACTGCTGTATTTTCATTGTTGTCTGTTGCAGGTTCTTCTGCAGCCGGTGTTTCAGGCTGAGTAACAACAGGTTTTGTAGCTTCTGGCTTTGTTGGAGCCGGAGTTTCAACCTTTGTTTCTTCAGTTTTGCCTGTTTTATTATTCAATAAAGCTTTGCAGTCAGCTGAATTTAAATCTACAGTTTTTCCATTTACAGTAACTTTGTATTTTACATTTGAATTAGTAAATTTACCTGAATAATTTTTCAATAAGTTGCTGAAATCATAGTTTGTTGTTTTTGTGCAAGTTGTTTGTGCAGCAAAGGCTGTTGTTGATGAAAGTGCTAATGCTGCTGTTAATGTTAATGCTAATACTTTTTTCTTCATAAAATCACTCCTATTTAGTCTTTAGATTTTTGAGAAGCAGGTACCCCTTACTTCTTTGGAAATTTTAGAACTTGTTAATGAGTTTTTCGTCATGAACAGATTATAGCACTGTAAGGGCAGCAATAAAACACACAATAATTTCTCCAAATGACAAATGTGTCAAAAATATTACAACATCTGCAAAAACAAAAAAATAATTACAATAATATTACAGATATCATGCAATTATATATAAACACTTAAGAAACTATTAATTAGATTGGTATTAATTATAGGACTTCTCTAATATTTACACATGTGCGGATAATAATGGCATAAGAATAACTTCTTGACAATATTTAAATTTTATATTATCATTCCATTTATAATACATATACTATCATAACAGTGAAAGAAGCTAAGTAACATTTTGGTTACAAAACAGAGAGTGGATCGGCAGGTGAAAGATCCTCAGCACAAAATGTGAAATACACTTCCGGAGTTACCGTTGAAAGATATGGCGGATGCCGACCGATAAAGCGGATAGAGGCAATTAAATTGCGAATTAAGGTGGTACCACGGGTTATCTCGTCCTTTGCGGATAAGATAGCCCTTTTTGTTGCTTTACCACAGCAGTCAAATAATTTGGTGAATGAGACTGCGAATTTAAATGTTGATATAGAGACAAAATATTAAATAAACAAACGGAGGGAATTATGAAACAGGAAAATGTATTTGACGTATTAAAAGAAAGAGGATATTTAGAGCAATGTACTCATGAGGAAGAAATAAGAGAATTATTGGGAAAGGAATCAGTTACATTTTATATAGGATTCGACCCTACTGCAGACAGCCTGCACATAGGCCATTTCATACAGATAATGGTTATGTCAATAATGCAGCAGCATGGACACAGACCTATTGCTCTCTTAGGGGGAGGTACTACAATGATAGGAGACCCCAGTGACAGAACAGGCATGCGCTCTATAATGACACAGGAAATAATTGGCCAAAATGCAGAAAATTTTAAGAAAGTATTTGAAAAGTTTTTAGATTTTTCTGAAGGAAAGGCAATAATGGACAATAATGCCGAATGGCTTTTGCCTCTTAACTTCCTGGAATTCATGAGAGAAGTGGGCGTTCATTTTTCAGTTAACAGGATGCTGGCTGCGGAATGCTACAAAAACAGAATGGAGCAGGGGCTTACATTCTTTGAATTCGGCTACATGCTTATGCAGAGCTATGATTTCTATGTTTTAAACCAGAAATACAACTGCAAAATGCAGTTAGGCGGCAATGACCAGTGGTCAAACATAATAGGCGGAATAGAATTAACAAGAAAGAAAGCTAATGAACAAGTTTACGGAATGACATTTGCTCTTTTAACTAACAGCGAAGGAAAGAAAATGGGCAAGACTGAAAAAGGAGCATTGTGGTTAGACAGAAACAAAACATCACCATATGAATTCTACCAGTACTGGAGAAATATAGATGACGCTGATGTGGAAAAATGCCTGGCACTTCTGACATTCCTTCCTATGGATGAGGTAATAAGGCTTGGAAGACTGGAAGGCGCGGAAATAAACAAGGCAAAAGAAGTGCTTGCATATGAAGTTACAAAACTTATTCATACGGAAGAGGACGCCGTAAAGGCACAGGAAGCTGCACGAGCATTGTTTGGAGCAGGAACTGATTCAGAAAACATGCCAACAACAGAATTGACAAAAGCCGAGCTTGGAGAAGGAATTACAGTTATTGACCTCATGACAAAAGCCGGATTAATCAAGACAAAGAGCGAAGGAAGAAGATTGATTGAACAGTCCGGGGTAACAGTCAATGACAAGGTTGTAGATGATGTCAACGCAGCAGTAACAGAAAAAGATTTTGAAGAAGGCAAGTTGATTATAAAAAAAGGAAAGAAAGTTTACCATAGAGTTAAGCTAGTATAAAAATTAGCTCCATAACTGCAGAGAGCATCAGAATGTTTTATAATCGTAAACAGTGATGTACTTTGATGCACTTAAAAATGTGCAAATAACATAAGAATATTAACAAGCTTAATTTATTAGATTTGACATGAAAAGGGCTGTTGCATTGAGATTTTAATCCTTAATGCAACAACCCTTTTTTTAGTGTGCTTGTCATGGACGGTATCTTGAAGGTGGATGAGTTTTATTTCTGTTAATTCCGATGTAGTATTATTATAACTTGACTGAAACATTTTCCAGATTTTATCGTCTAAATAAGTGGGAGCGAATAAGGCATAGAACCCTTACGTCATAGAAGTTTAATTAGGAACCAATATTTCAAAATATTACATATTGTGATATAATAATAACATAGTAGCGAAGGGGGGACTTACATATGTTAAGGATTGCTGTATGTGATGATGTGGACGCAATTTGTTCAGAGCTTGAGAATATTATTTTAGAATTTTCGCTATGTGGAAGAGTTGTGCAGGAATTTAAGTTCTGAAGAAATGACTGTCATACACGTAAATGGTTTTGACAGCGCCTCATATTTTTTAAAAAGGGATTTTTCAAACAGAAAAATAGAAAACATTATACTCAGATCGGGAAATATTGTTATAACCGCAATGTACTACGGCTCAGGCAGTCTGCTTGATTCAGTCCACCATTTTTCAATGGCAGTTCCCTAATAAGGAATGATAATAACACTCCAGGGACGGTATGGTTCTTTTGGAGACCAAAAAAGTCTCCAAAAGAACCATCTCAATAGAGAGTCAATTTAGACAATTTGTTATTTAAAACTAAATTATAAAATATTTATATTAATTAAATGTACTTTATTCTAAAGTGAGGCGTAAACGATGAACCGCTCAATTAAAATAAAAAAATTAATAATGTTTTGTGTCTGTATTTGTGTTGCTGTATTTGCTTTTTTCGCATATAAGAATTATGAAAAGAACAAGATATCCAATGAAGCAAAAATGTTTGCAGAGGAACAATTTTTAGAAAATATGCAATATATATTAAGCAAAACAACAAAAGAAATGCAGGATTATTTTAAAGTCAATGGATTACACCTTGAATATGTACAATATCAGTCGATAGGCGGAGTCAGAGTTATTAAAATTAATGACGTGGAATATTTGGCAATAGTAACGGTATATGTACATAATTATGCTATTGATATGGATGCTCATATATTTGAAAATATAACATTTAAGGAACTAGATGGTAAATGGGTTGTTGCAGATGTTGCATATGATATCTGACAACGACAGGGAGAAATCTTACTTTGTAAAAATTTAAGGCTGAAAGATATACATGGATATGTCAAGCGAAAATATTTTTCCTGCCATATGACGAATTTGAAATAGGAATCATAGGTGGCTGGAATCAATGTCTAATCAGTCTTAAGCCGACATGTATTAAAAATATAGACTTTTTCATTACAATGAAAGGATACACAAAATATTCTTGGAACACCTGCTTATGGGACACGGGAGAGGCACACACTAAGTTCTAGCTAAAAAGTATCAACTTAAGAAGAATTTACAACGTAATTTGACGTAGGCATTTTCTATGGAGGGTAGAGATGTATTATATCAAAAAGAAAGATGTAATTTTATTATGGATCATAAGCGGAGTTTTTTTGCTTTTTTTAAATTTAGGCATATTAGTTAGACGATTTTTTCTTATAATTGCAATGGCTACATATGTTTTGTATTTATATATTAGCAATAAGAGGCTTAAATGCCCATATTGTGGGGGAAAGGAAAACTTAGATCGAATAACTTTTGCTATCAATCATTTATATCATTGCAGACATTGTGGAAAAACTATTGAGGTAAAATAAAATTATTAAAACATCTTAGGCATAACTAAGGCGTTATTTATTGAGTGTAGGAAACAGCCAGTAATAAAAAGTCGCATAGGTTACTTAAACGATGCGATTTAGCTTATTTGTAGTTAATATTCAACATGCTTGATTCAGTTCATTGCTTTTCATCGGCAATACCTCACTAAAGGTGCCAAATTTCATCCAAATCTTTGAGAGGTTCTGGGGAATAGCATATCTTATTCTCCATTAGCCCGTTTCTAGAAATGGACTCTTACATCATCGGGTGAAAGCCATTCCTCTTCCTCTCCTGATTTTTTGCCTTTTATCAATTCATTTATAAGTGTTAAAGTAGCTTTCGTCTTTTCATATTTTTTTAGACACATGGACGGCAAGAAACTCTCTATTTATAGAGATTAAACTCACATAATCTACTTTACTATTAAATTTATTGCTTTTCTATTCCAGCCATGAACTTTGTATATCCATATACCGTATAAGCACACTATTAAATTACTAAAGCTCATTGAAAACCATATGCCGGATGGCCCGAAATTAGAAAGATTTTTAAATACTAATATCATAGGAAGCCTGACTGCCCACAATCTTCCAATCTCCATTGCCATGGAATATTTGGTGTTTCCCGAACCTTGGAATATTCCCTGCAAAACACTGAACATTCCCATTAATGGCATTGAAAATGCGACATATTTCATATAAGTCATACTTTGAATAATTACTTCTGGCTCATCCTTAGACTGAATAAAGAAATTCACCATTTGTTTGTTAAAAATAAATATTAATACTCCACCGATAATGCCAATATATAAGGCAATCTTTGATGCTTTTATAAAGCTTTCGTTCGCCCTGTCAATTTGGTTTGATCCAAGATTTTGGCCTACTATTGCTGTCAGAGCTGCTCCGACTCCCATGGCAGGCTGCATTACCAGATTGGTGACCCTGTTTACCATGCCAAAGGCAGCTATTGTAGCAGTCCCATAGGAAACAATAAAACCATTTAAAAACATAAATCCAATTGAGGCGCCTGCTTGCCCAATAGATGCCGGTAGCCCAACTCTTACAATTTCCATAAGTATGTTTCTATCAAATTTAAATTTTCTGAAATCAGGTTTCAAATTATTGTCACCTTTAAATAAGACTCTAATTCCTAATAATGCCAATACAACCCTTGATAATACCGTAGCCCATGCTGCGCCTGCTATCCCCATATTTAATGTAAATATAAACACCGGGTCCAATACAACATTTATTAAAGCGGATATGGCACTTAATATTGTTGGAGTTACAGTGTTGCCCTGTGCATTCATTATTGAATTTATATTAAAGTATAAAAACATAAATGGTAAATCCAAAAATGATATTCTCAAATAAGTATTTGCTAAATCGGCAAAATCGCCTTCTCCGCCCATAAATCTTATTATATATGGACTTATTGCAACGCCAATTACCACAAACATGATTGATAACAGAAATGATGATACGAATAATTGAGATGTGTACTCCTTAGCTTCTTTAAACCTGCCTGCACCCAATAATTGGGAAAGAAGTGAGGTCCCTGCTACGGACAGCCCAATTCCTAAAGCAACGAAAAGAAAGTTTATTGGCCAAACGAAAGAGGTAGCTGCAAAATGAACCGAAGAAATCTTACTGACCCAAATTCCATCTACCAAGTTATACAATGTTTGTATTATACTATTAATCATAATAGGAATAGACAATGTTAACAATACCTTGTACATATCCCCATTTTGTATTAATTCTGATTTATTTTGCTTCATGAGTCAGTACCTTTCTTAATGATTCGGGAACTTAAGGAATAATTTGTATCCTTTAAACAATATTATAATCTCTATGCCGTATAATATCAAGACAGCAAACATGTTAATTTGCGACACAAGTCATTTTGGTTCAATTACGCAATTAATATGCCATTAAATTTAAAAATATGCCTTTTAGATGTGGATAACACAATACCAAAATTACGTATTCTGTTGATGAATTTTAAAAATTAAAATGTAATTTTTAAAGGTTTATTCGCCGACGATTAATTTAAAATCAAATTTACAATTATATATATTTATGATATTCTTAATAAAAGTACAAGTTTGAAAATTCAACAATAATAGGCTGTATAAAGGAGGATATTATGTCAGTAAGTATTGCGGAAGCAAAGAAGCTCATATCTTCGGTTCCTAAGGTTGAGCTTGGATTTTTTCCAACTCCGCTGCATAAATTAGAAAATTTATCACGCATGCTCGGTATTAACCTTTTTATTAAGCGTGACGATTATACGGGTAAAAATTTATTTGGCGGAAATAAAACAAGAAAATTGGAGTTTTTAATAGGCAAGGCTGTCCAGCAAAAAAGCGAATACGTGTTTACATATGGAGCAACACAGTCAAATCACGCCATGCAGACAGTGTGGGCGGCTTCTTCCCATAATCTTAAGCCTGTCCTTTACCTGGTTGCTGTGGTTGAGCCGGACGAAAATGATGTGAAGGCAAATCTTTTACTGGATAAAATATTTGATGCTGAGATACATGTTGTAAGCCCCGAAAAGGGCGAGAGCTTCATCAAGGCGGATAAGCGCTCCCTCATTCTCGGCTTTGAGCATATTAAGCGGTTGGAAGAAGAAGGCCATAAATGCTATAACATCCCCATGGGAGGAGCAAACCAGGTGGGAACAGCCGGTTACATTTCAGGCTTTGTGGAATTATATGAGCAGGCGCAGCAAATGGGAATAAATTTTGATTACCTGTACCATGCCACAGGCTCCGGAGGAACGATGGCAGGCCTCGTGGCAGGCAAAAAGCTGCTTGGATCCCATACGGTTATAAAATCAATGGCTGTCCTGGATACGGATGATAGCTATATTCCTCACAAGGCTGAGCTGGCAAATGAAGCTTTGAAATACATAGGTGCGGCCCCTATTGTAGATGTATCCGACTTCCAGATAGATGCGGACTTCTACGCCCCCGGATATGAGAGGCCTAATGAAGGAGCCACCGAAGCCATCAAGCTGCTTGCAAAAAATGAAGGTATACTCACAGACCCTGTATATAGTGGCAAAGCATTATCAGGATTGATTCACGACGCCCGTACCGGAAAAATAAAGCAGGGCAGCAATGTGGTATTTCTACACACAGGCGGAGCCACAGCCCTCTTCGCTGAAAAGGAAATATTGGGGAGTCTGTTTTAATAAACAGTGCAGTTGAAATTTACGAGAGAAGGCAAACTGTAGAGCTATTGGAAAGGGTATCAGGCAATATGAACGTGAACATGCCACTGTCTACTTGACAGTGGCATGTTCAATTTTATTTGTCTTTTTTGATTGTATTTTCATCAGACAAATTTTGTCCGCCAAAGGTGACTTCAATTGGATTGATGTTATCCTGAACATGTGTCACGGTTTAATGTAAATTTAATAAACTGGCTATATAATAAATATACCATTAATTTTATGGGGGGTGACGTCATGAAAACTTTTTACGAAAATTACTTCAAACCTCAGAATGTTACGCCTGATTCAAGGATTTTTTCTCCTGAGCACATCATATTGTCGAGTCTGGGGATTTTTTTTATCATTTGCATAATACATGTCCAGATGAAAAGATGCGACGTAAATTATTCAAAGAAAATATTGAAATGTTCAGCAGTTATTATGATGATTTTAGAGATATTCCGTATAAGCTGGTCCACATTTTATTATGGCTTCAGCCTGAAAAATATCCGCTTTGACTGGTGCAATCAAATCAGCCTTGTGTTGCCGTTCATTGTGCTGGCAGGAAAACAAGGGCTGTATCCATATATTGATATATTGTCTTTTATGGGCGGGGCAGGCGTGTTAATTTATCCGGCCTGGGTTTTTTACGACTATGCGGGAATACACATTATGTCGGTTCAAAGTATGATTTCCCATACACTCATGATAATAATACCAATCTCAATTTCATTTGTATCCGGACATTGGGAGAGCGAAAAGAATATTCGAAAACCTCTTAAAGGGTTTGTATGCATGGCTCTTGTGGCATATATCATGTCAAGAGCATTGAACGTCAATTATTTGATTATGCTGAGAGCTGATGGAATACCGCTGCTGAGGAACTTTTCGTTTCCATGGTACTGGACGGTAGCAATTCCATGTTTAGTTCTCTCTGTCAATTTAGTTAAATTAATGTTTTGCAAATTATCCCGAATAATCGACAAAAAGAGAGCTGCAAAGCTTGAATTTGATGGATCGCACTATAAAGACGAAGAGGTTGAATCAATAATTTAAATAAGGAAAAAACTATTAATATTTTAAGGAAAATATGGTAAAATATAAATAAATTATATAAAGATAGGAGTGATTGTGTGTTAAGCAGGAAATTAATTGAAGATACATTAAATGCTGCCTTGTCAACCGGGGGAGATTTTGCCGAGATTTTTGTTGAAGACAGAACAAATAACGGCATTGTCATGATTGGCGGCAAGGTTGAGAGCACTATGTCCGGGAGAGATTACGGCGTTGGTGTAAGAATATTCAAAGGCTTCAACAGCGTTTATGCGTATACAAACAAATCGGACCGCGATACATTAATAGCTACAGCAAAGAAGGCAGCAGCTGCAGTTGAGGGAAATCAAACTATTACAACACTGAATCTTGAAAAATCAGATGTTAAAAATATCAATACAATACAAATAGACCCGGACAGCATAGAAAAAACCAGAAAGGTGCAGCTCATGCGCAAGGCTTACGATACAGCCTTCAATTACAGCGACGTGATTACTCAGGTAACAGTAAATTACACTGATTACAATCAAAACATAATGGTTGCAAACTCAGAAGGCTTGTGGAGGGAAGATACACGTGTACGCTGCCGTCTTGGCATATCATCGGTTGCATCAAAGAACGGGGAAATGCAGTCAGGATTTTTCGGCCCCGGTGCAAGCAAGGGGTATGAATTTTTTGAGAATCTTGATGTGGACTATTATGCAAAGGAAGCATCGAGAATTGCAGTTACAATGGTAAATGCAAAATACAGCCCAAGCGGCAAGATGTCAGTTATTATTGACAACGGCTTTGGAGGAGTAATATTCCACGAGGCATGCGGCCATGGTCTGGAGGCAACTTCAGTAGCAAAAGGTCTTTCAGTTTTTTCGGGAAAAATTGGTCAGCAAATAGCATCCCCTCTTGTAACGGCCATAGATGACGGTTCAATACCAGGAGAATGGGGTTCATACAACATTGATGATGAAGGAACCAAGTCCCAAAGAAATGTACTTATTGAAAACGGCATACTTAAGGGTTATATGATTGATAAGCTGAATGCAAGAAGAATGAACATGGATATCACAGGTTCTTCCAGGCGCCAGGGTTACAGATATGCTCCAACATCACGTATGTCAAATACATTTATTGATAACGGCAAATCAACTCCCGAAGAAATCATAGCAAATACAGAAAGAGGAATTTATGCAAAGCATATGGGAGGCGGTTCGGTAAATCCAAGCACCGGAGAGTTCAATTTCGCTGTAATGGAAGGCTACATAGTTGAAAACGGTAAGATAAAGGATCCTGTAAGAGGAGCAACACTTATTGGAAAGGGAACAGACATATTGAACAAAATAGATATGGTGGGCAACAATCTGATGCAAAGTCAGGGTATGTGCGGCTCTGTCAGCGGAAGCATACCTGCCAATGTGGGGCAGCCTATGATAAGAGTATCAGAAATAACTGTAGGCGGAAGGGAAGGTGAAAAATAGTGGATATAAAGCCATTGATAGAAAAGGTATTTCAAAAAGGCAGACTTAAGGGTCTTGGTGATATGGAAGTATATTATTCCGCAGGAAGCAGTCTTTCGTTGAAGGTGTTCCAAAAAGAACTTGACGGCTACAGCCTTTCTGAAAGCGAAGGATTATCACTGAGAGGAGTTTACAAAGGCAAGATGGGATATTCATACACTGAAAAAGTTGATGAATCCTCCATTGATATGCTGGTTAAAAATGTTGTTGAAAATGCAACTGTAATAGATTCTGATGATGAGGAATTCATCTATGGTGGTTCAAAGGAATACAAAAAGGTGGATACATTTAATCCAAGCCTTGAAAAGGTCTCTGAAACAGATAAAATCAGTTTTGTTAAGCAGTTGGAAGAAGAAGCCTTTAAAATAGACAAGAGAGTTACTTCCGTTGAAACATGTGTCTATGGAGATGGTTATGGTGAAACGGTAATGTCAAACACAAAAGGTCTATATCTTCATGACAAAAGTAATATTGCCTATACATACGCAGTTGTGGTTGCCAAAGAAGGCGATGATATAAAGACAGGAATGGCATACAGGACAGGAAATGACTTTTCAAAATTCAACGCTAAAGAAATAGCTGAAGAAGCTGTTAAAGAAGCACTATCCTTATTAGGAGCAAAATCTGTCAAGTCAGGAGATTATGCCGTAGTTATAAGGAATGGTGCGGCAGCTGATTTACTGGAAGCATTTACAGGTATTTTCTCAGCTGAAAGCGTACAAAAAGACCTTTCTCTTTTAAAGGGAAAGCTAAATCAGCAAATAGGAAGTGAAAAATTTACTTTGGTTGATGATCCTTTTATGGAAGGCGGATTAGCTTCAAAATCCTTTGATGGTGAAGGAGTGGCATGCAAGTATAAAAAGGTAATCGACAAAGGTGTATTAAAAACATATTTTCATAACTTAAAAACTTCAAAGAAAGACAACATAGAAACAACGGGAAATGCAAGCAAGGGCTCATATAAAGCATCCATAGGCATTTCACCCTCTAATTTCTACGTTGAAAAAGGCGAGAAATCATTGGATGAAATCATTTCAGGGATGGATTCCGGCATAATGATTACTGAGCTTCAAGGTCTCCACTCAGGACTGAATTCAATATCGGGAGATTTTTCTTTGGCAGCCCTTGGATTTGAAATTAAGGGAGGGAAAATAGATAGACCTGTTGAACAGATAACAGTTGCTGGAAACTATTTTGAATTGCTTAAGAATATTGAAGAAGTGGGTTCAGATTTAAAATTTGGTTTGCCGGGAGAAGCATATATCGGCTCGCCATCATTAAAGATTAAAAAATTAGCTATAGCAGGTGAATAGAACATGCAGGGAAGGTCACGGCCTTCCCCTGTGAATACAGCTTACATGCAAAAAGACAATCCCTAAGGACTGTCTTTTAAATTGCTATTATCTTGTTAGTCTACTCGTTCACGTTCATTGAATAATAATGTTATGCAGTATAAACCTGCTAAACCTACAAGTCCATACACCAAGCGGCTGAATATTGCTGTTTGGCCTCCAAATATAGCAGCAACAAGGTCAAACTGAAACAATGCAATCAGACCCCAGTTTATAGCTCCTATAATGACTAATACCAATGCAAATTTATCCATAGGTTATTATCCTCCTTAAATTAAATATATTGTTATTGTTTCAATAATTTTCTAGATTATGCACAAAATCAAAAAAATTAAATCTGGTGTATAGAATTAACATATATTTTTTTCGTGAATATAATAACTAAAAATGTATGTGTAAGGAGGTTTATATGGAAAATTTCAAACCTGATAATATTGAAGCTAATGATAATATAAATATTCAATGCGATTGTGATAGGGACAGAGTAGGCGGAAGAGAAGGAATAAGAAGACCTCAGCCGCAGCCTCCATGTGTTTGTGATAGAAACAGATTAGCAGGTGCAGGTGGTATAGATTCATCTCTATTATTCTTCTTTTTACTGTTAGTTGTTATTGTGTGTCAAAGTGATTGCGATATAGAATTGAATACTTTGCTTTGGTTCTTCCTGCTTCTCGTAGTTCTTTACAACAGATTTGAATTTTAAAAATAAGTCTGCCTGTTTATCAGGCAGACTTATTTTCATCATCTATTAATTCAACTTCAAGTTTGTCGAAATCAACCTCATCTATGAAATCCTGAGGATAAAAGGTAACATATTTAAATTGTGAAAATTCCAGATCGTGTTTTTTCAGCCAGACAGGTACGCTGATATCAAACTTTCGACATATTTCCTTCAGGCATTTATCCCTTTTTTCAGAGGGATCAATCTCTTCTTTGTTTTTAACCACTATTGAATCTGTTAAATGGTTTTTATTAATTTTCTTTGCCCATAATTTATACATAATTCACCAACTAATATAACGGTGTTACTATAAAATCCTTGAACAGCAACCCGCCGTAATTTATTTTCGCGCCTTTTAATGTTTTTTCCAAATCTTTCGGCACTATAATATCAATGCCGTCCACATTGTACACATTATCTTCTTCAGATTGCTTCACCGAAACAATTTTATAGGTAAAACCGCTTCATCCAACTGGATATGTGACAAGCATAATAGGCACATTATGTTCTTGCATTAAAGACAGTTTCGCTTTAGCCTTGTCAGTAATACTAATGTTCATATACAATCCTTATTTGAATTTTGCAGCAACTTCAAATCCCTTTCTGAATACTCCGTTGGTGTAATCAATTTCAGCGCCCTTTATTGCACCTTCTAAGTCATCAGATACAATTAAATCAAAGCCTTCAACTTTATATATTTTATCATTGTCTGATTGTTTCTCCGAAACAATGCCTATTTCGGCACCACATCAGGAATAGCCTGTTATTTTTAACTTAATAGGCTGTTGATTATTTTTTAATTCATTCATTTTTTCTTTTGCACTGCTTGTTAATTTAAATTCCATAAATTCCTCCATTAATTATTATATAGTCACTATAAAGTTTTTTCATAATTTTTTCAGTGACCCGGTCACATTAGTTTAACTCAGATTATTGTTTTTATGTTTGATATATATTATTATAATTTTATAAAATGTTCAAGGAAAAAATGGATAATTGATTGTATTATACAGAAAGAAGAATTTTTTTTGCTTCATCTTTATTTTGACTTACAACATCTATTTTTTTAATAATTTCAACAGGTCTGTTCCTGATAATATATATATAATCCGATAAAGTGACAGCTTCATCCACATCGTGGGTTATGAAAAGCACCGTTCTTTTGCTTTCAATCCAAAGTTTTTTAAATAATGTAATCATTTCATTTTTCAATTTTAAATCCAATCCTTTAAAAGGTTCATCTAAAATTAAAAAGTTAGAAGGATATGCAAATGCCCTTGCCAGAGAAACTCTTTGGCACATACCTCCGCTTAAGGCATCTGGTTTGTAATTTTCATATCCGTTTAATTCAACCATATCAATATAGCTGTTTATAATATTTACCCTTTTTTTATCATCATAAACATCCTTCAGCACAAAATCAATGTTGTCATAGACATTGTACCATTGAAGAAGCCTTGGCTCTTGAAAGACATAAGAATATACTGCCTTTTCCGTACCGGCTACATTACCGCCGTCAACAGGAATTAAATTGGCAGAAATATTGGCTATTGTAGATTTGCCCACGCCTGAAGGTCCGAAAAGACACGTAATTTTATTTTCTTCGAAAGAAATGTTGAAATTTTTCAAGATTTCCAGATTATCATATTTTTTATACACATTAATCAGACTAATCATAATTCCTCGATTTAAATATTTTTTTTAAAGCAATTTCAAAGATATGACTTAAAAATATTATTATTACAGTCCAGGCAAACAGGTCCGGTATTTCCAGATAAACTTTTGAATCATACAAATAGCTTCCGATTGAGTATTTTGGAAGGCTCAATACCTCTGCAGCAGATGTTACCTTCCAGCCAATACCAAGGGCGGAAATCATGGAGGCTTTAATATAGGGCAGAGCAGAATAAAAATAAACTGATTTAATAACACGTACTTTTTTGATGTTATAAATTTTGCACATTTGAAGAAGTTTTATATCTGTCGATTTTATGCCGCTTACCGTATTTGTCCATATTATGGGGAAGCACATGAGAAACGCAACAAAAATAGGAACATTGGTATCCTTAAACCACATAATTGCAATAATGATTATTGACATAACAGGAACTGTGCGGATAATTGCTATTAACGGATTGAACAAATCATAGAAAAGCTTGTTGACACCGCAGATGTAACCCATTACTATACCCACGGCACAGGATACAAAAAATCCTGCCAGCGTCCTGTAAGAGCTGTAAAATATGGTTATGTATGTGTCCTTTGATTTTAATAAACTCAACAGAGCTTCAAATGCGGAAAAAGGAGAAGGGAGGTAAATCTCCTGGTTAATGACCAAAGATAATATCTCCCATACTATAATCCAAAATATTATTATTAATAACTTCCTGCTTTTATTGTGCAAAATAGAATGCATCATCAGGCAGCTTTCCTCCTATGGAACTGGGATTAGAGTCAAATAAAACCTTGTAAAAACTGTTTAATCCTGACTTTGATTCTTGTGCGTTTACATAAGTAATACCGCAGTAAGGTATTGCTTTTTCTACCAGTGCCGCACTTGGCATGATTTCATTTTTCTCCACCAGCACAGAAGCATCCTTTGGATTTTCATTCACCCATTTAACTGAAGCTTCATATTGTTTTAAAAATTCAGCAACAAATTCTTTGTTATTTTCTGCAAATTCCTTATTTACAACAATACATCCCGTATACAGTTCACTTGCCTGTGATGATGCTTCTTTCCAGGCCTCGTTTAAGTCAACAAGCATCTTAACATTGTTGTTTTTCATCATTGTTTGTGTAACAAAGGGCTGAGGAAGAAGAGCTGTTTTAGCATCACCTGCAATTACCGATTGTGCCAGTGTTGCATGGTCTGTGGAATAATCAAGTTCAACTTTTCCCTCGAGTCCATTTTGTTTTAAAATATAATTCATGGCAAAATCAGGCGTAGATCCTTTTCCGCTCATGCCGAGAGTCTTGCCTTCCAAATCGGTTAAAGATGATATTTCTTCCGTACCTACTATATAAAGGTTTCCTATGGTGTTGACAGCCATTAATTGAATTTTGCCCTCTGTTTTGTTGTATAAAACAGATGCCAAATTAATAGGAACAGAAGAAATTTGAATTTCGCCGTTTATAATTTTGGCTGTAAGTGCGTCGGGAGCACTTTCAGCAATGTATTCAACATTGTAACTTTCGCTGTTCATAGCCTTTTCGTCAATCATTTTAATCATTCCGATTGATGTTGGTCCCTTTAATCCTGCAATGGTCACATCAACAGGTTCATTTGGAATTTCTTTAACATCTTCAGATTCTTTTTGAATATCTTGCGCTTGATTTTCTGCGGGATTCTGGTTTTCATCTGCCTTGTTTGCGCAGCCTGCAGATAGAGCAATAATTAAAATTAATGCTAACAATAAACTTACTTTTCTCATACTTCCTCCAAATATTTTTTATTTTTTTGATAATGCGCTTTTCACGCTCAATCCTTTCAATTTTCCCAGCTTTCCCGTAAGAGCGCCGATTTCGTCGGTTGTACCATCAACAATTATTGAAATGACATTGACACCTCGCTCCTTATATGGAATGCCCATTCTTCCAACAATTATGCTGCCGTATTGATGCAGTATTTCATTCACTTCTGAAATGTTGGTCAAATCTTCAATTACAATTCCGACTACTCCTATTCTTTTATCCATAAATTCTCCTTAAAATAAAAATTCCTTGCAGGCGCAAGGAATAAAAGTCAATTATGTACTTGAATTTTTTTCCTTGCTCTCAGATAACCTTAAGCTCAGATATATTAAATTTTCTATGTATGTTATTTACATAACAGCAAGTCTTCTTTTGTAATATTGAAATATTGGGCAAAGCTTGACAAATAAAATTCAGATGGTTCTTCTTCGCCGATTTCATATAATTTTATCCTGTCTTTTGGTACGTTCAGTGCAACACTCAGCTCTTGTTTAGTCATGTCATTTTCTTTTCTGATTTGCCTTAATTTTTCGCCTAATGTCATATTTATTACCTCATTTTTATTTTGTACGTCTTTGTTTATAGTATATCATATTTTTAAAAAACTACAATATGATAAATCCGATAAATTCATTTTAAGTCAATTTATAAGAATAAAATTCATTCTCTAAAAATAAATTATATAATTTTATTTTAAAATTGTACATGATATAATAATTTATTAATATGCATGTTTTTTTATTATCACCAAGGGAGGAAACATGAAAATAGGAGAATTTGCTCAAAAACATAACATTACGCAGGATACGGTACGACATTATTTGGATATGGGTCTGCTTGTTACGGAAAAAGATGGTGGTCAATATGATTTCAGTGAAGTTGACTGCCACGATTTAATGCAAATTATTGAGCTGAAAAAATTAAATTTTTCTTTGAATGAAGTTCGTAAGATATTGACTATTCAAAGAATAAGCGGTTCAAATACCAATACGTTCAGAAATTTATTCTTAACATTCATGGAAGAAAAGAAAAAAGAAGTAGATTTTAAATTGCAGAAATATAATAAGTTTAATGAACTGCTGAAGGATAAGATTCAAGAAATACAGTCGACAGAAATAAAAGATAAAAAAAGATTTGGCTTTCCCATATCATCATTACATTTGCTGATATGTCCTAAATGTCAGTCAAAATTAACATTAAATGAAGGTACAATCGAAGAAAATAATATTATGGATGCAAATATTAAGTGCAGCTGCGGATATGAGGCAGTTATTCGAAACGGAATATTCATATATGAAAAATCTGTGAGAACAAAAATGTTATATGGCAAAAAAATGCCGTCAAAGGAAGAATATCTTGCGTGTACACCATATGAATACAATAATTTTTTATATAAAGGCATGAATGCAATAATAGAATTTATCAACAAGTGCAGCATGGAGCCGGAATATATCATGGAAATTGATAACTGTGTCGGTTTTTTTCTTTTGCAGTATATAAGATTTATTCCAAAGGGATCAGTGTATGTTTTAATAGATTACGATATAGAAAGGCTAACTAAGTTAAAACTTAATTTGGAAATGTACTATGATCATAAGAGCTTCATTTTCCTATGCTGCGACTATGATGAGCTTCCTATAAAAAAATCATCAATGGATATTTTGATTGATTATAACATGTCGGAAAATTATGAGGAATCTACGGGCGAGGTGCTCTTTGAAAAGATATTGCCTCTAATGAAACCCAATGGTATTATTACCGGATCTTATTACTACTTAATAGAAAATTCATCCGTCATAGGCTTGGATAAAAAAATACTAAAAAGATATAATAAAAACAATTACAATGAAAGATTTGACAAATATAATCTAAAATTAATAAGGTCATCAGACATAGGACCTGCGGCAGGGGAAAATCCATTTAATATGGATCTGACAGGAATAAAGGGATTAGATTTGTATCAGGCAATATATGCATGCAAAAGAATCTTGGGTTAGGTCAAGGTTTTCTTATAATTCAGTCGAAATATCCTGCAACATGACTATTGACATGGTCTGTGCACCATAAGTTAGCATATTTATAGTTAGATAATTAACAAACTAAGTTAAAGATGGAGGTTTAAATGAAAACTAATAAAACTAAGATATTTAGTTTATTGTTATGTGCAGTAATGCTGTTAAGCATAGTTGCATGCAAATCTGCTTCTCAGGGTCCTGAAGGAGCAAACGGCAATGAGGCTTTATACAAGGCGGGAACATATACAGCTGTCGCTAAAGGAAATAATGGAGATGTAAAGGTAGAAGTGATATTTGATGAAAACTCCATAGTATCAGTAAAGGTACTTGAGCATTCTGAAACACCGGGGATAAGTGATACGCCTATTCAAAGAATACCAGATGAGATTGTAAGCGGACAAACATTGGCAGTTGAGGCTGTTTCCGGTGCTACATATACATCCAAGGCAATTTTAGCTGCTGTTGAAGATTGTGTTAAACAGGCCGGAGGTAATGCAGAGAATTTAAAAATCAGCAAAGGTTCAGACGGCGGCAATGAAATTGAAACTGTAATGGATACAGATGTGGTTGTCGTAGGTGCGGGAGGTACAGGATTAGTTGCTGCTGCTTCAGCTTATGAAGGTGGTGCGGATGTCATTGTCTTAGAAAAGCTTGCAGTGATAGGCGGCTCCACAGGATTATCAGGAGGAGGAATCGCAGCTACCGATACTAGATTCCAAAGAGAAGCAGGCATCAAAGATACAAAAGAATCATGGATGGAACTTTGGAAGGAACGACAGGCAACCAGCAATCCGAACAGCATATATCCTGATTATAAGGTAGTTGATAAATTTATGGATGAAGCCGTAATAACGACTGAGTGGCTGGCTGATTATGTTGGACACAGTTACGGCAGTATAGAAGGGTATGGAGTGGATACCGTTAAGAGACTCCACTTTCCATCTGAAGTAGATGGTAAAAAAGGAGGCGCAGCTCTTATTCAAAGCATTGCAAACTTCTTAGATAAAAATAAAATCGAAATACTTACCGAAACAAAAGCAACAGAGCTTATTGTTGATGAAGATGGCCGTGTGACAGGTGTTAAAGCGGAAGGTAAGGATGGTAAAATAGTCATTAATGCAAAAAAAGTAATATTAGCCGCCGGAGGATTTGCTAAAAATGAGGATCTGCTTGAAAGATTTGTACCGGAAGTAGCGGGAACTGCTGAATTGAGTGCGGCCTCTGCAGGAACAACAGGCGATGGCATTCTAATGGCTGAGAAGGTAGGAGCAGCATTGTACGAAGAACCTTGGATTATCGGACTGGCAAGTGGAACTAAAGTAGATGGAACAGCAGGATTGGCTTGGGATTGGACTAAGGTCTATGTTAATGAAAATGGAGAGCGCTTTATAAATGAAGACTCACATTATGCCATAGTAACAAATAAAATTATAGATCAGAATTCTACTTGGGCAGTTTTTGATTCCAGTGAAGCAAATGCCGGTTTAATAGCATCAATTGAAGCAGCAATGCCTACAGATGAAGCAGCAAAAGCAGATGCAATAGATTCTTTAGCTGAAGCAATGGGCGTACCAGATACGTTAGTTAAAACAATTGAACAATATAATGAAGGCGTACAAAAAGGCGTTGACATATTAGGAAAGAATCAGAATTTCTTAGTGTCGGTTGAAAAGGCTCCGTTTTACGCAATAAAATTATATCCAAAAACAATGGGAACTTTCGGTGGTGTAAAAACCAATGAAAATTATCAGGTATTGCGAGAAGATGGAACTGTCATAGAAAATTTGTATGCAGGCGGAGAATGCGCGAACAAAGTAATGTATAATCAAGTATACATGTCGGGAAGCGCAGTTCAATTTGCTTTAACAAGCGGACGAATAGCGGGATCACATGCAGCACAAAATATAAAATAATTTATAATAGATGTAAAAAAGCTTTGGCATGAAGCATTATCTTCATGCCAAAGCTTTTTAATATTGTGCAATACATGTTGATTAATACATAGAAATAATGTTATAATTTAAAAAAATTTTTAAGAGGTTGAATATGATATCTACTAAATGGTTCCAAGGCGTAAACAATATAGCCCATGTTCTGGAAGTCAGAAAAAAGGTATTTTTTGATGAATTAAATCAAGAGAAATTTTTGATGCACGATATTTATGATGAGTTTGCTTTTAATGTGGTAATATATGAGGATGAAATTCCTGTTGGATGCGGAAGACTGTTATTTAAAGAGGGAAAATACTTTATAGACAATGTATGTGTTCTTAAGGAACACAGAGGAAGGCACTACGGAGATTTAATCGTGCGCATGCTGGTAAGAAGAGCAGTTAACATGGGAGCTGAAAACACTTACTCATTAGTTGATAGTACCTGCAAGCATCTATTTGTAAAAATAGGATTTATTGTAACAGGAGAATATGAGGACGGGAAATCATTGATGATGAAGGCAGGAGACGTGGGAGGAGGATGCATATAGGAATAACTTTAAGGCAGATAGGTTTATTAACGCGCGGAAATATGCGTAAGAGGCAAAAAGTGCTAAATAAATGAAAATGAGGCAAGGACATGCTAACTATAAAAGATTTAATGAACCCAAATATAAAAGACAAAGAATCTGAGATAGAATTAATGGAAACTACATATTTGCGAGATATAGGTTTGGAAGAGCTCGGGTCTGTAATCCATGAATATGTGAATGTGATTGATGAAAAGCACAATATTGTGGGTGCGGTTAAAACTGAGCGACTAAAATACCTTATAAATAAACAAAGGGAAAACCTTTTAACGCAGGTTCTTGATACGTTGAAAAACGGATTTGTGGCAATAGACAGAGACAGTAGAATTTTTTATGTAAATCAGGCATATGGTCACATATTGAATATAAATATCAGTAAGATTCTAGGCAGATACCTGAGTGTAATTGAGCCTGAAGCTACATTGCTCAATGTACTTAAAACCAAGAAAAGCCAGCATGTAGATAATCAGTTTATTAAAAGTATCGGTACATATGTAGATATTAACACTCATCCATTGATGGACGGAAATGAGATGGTTGGAGCGTACTCCATTTTTACTGATGTAACAGATGTAAATGAATTGCACAAGGAAGTAAAACGTATTTCTGCAGTTGCAGAAGAATATGGGAAGCAGGTGAAAGCCGAGAAATTCCTTGAAAAAAACAAAATAATCGGGGAAAGCAAAATATACTTAGATTGTGTAAATAAGGCATTAAAAGTTGCAAATACTGATATGATGGTTTTGCTCAGAGGTGAAAACGGCACAGGAAAAGAAATAATTGCAAATGTAATTAAGAGTAATTGTGTACGCAAAAGCAAACCATTTATAACTGTTAATTGTTCTGCAATTCCAGAGTCTTTAATTGAAAGCGAGTTGTTTGGCTACGAAGAGGGATCTTTCAGCGGTGCTTCAAAAGGCGGCAAAATGGGTAAATTTCAGTTGGCTGATGGCGGGACATTATTTTTGGATGAAATCGGAGACATGCCTTATCAAATGCAAGCCAAGCTTTTAAGGGTTTTACAAGAGGGTGAAATTGAAAAAGTCGGCCGCCAAAATAACATTCCTATAGATGTAAGAGTTATTGCAGCTACTAACAAGCCGCTGGAGCAAATGGTAAAGGAAGGAACCTTCAGGGAAGATTTATATTATAGACTAAATGTTGTTTCAATTCATATACCTGCATTGAGAGAAAGAGGAAATGATATACTGCTTCTTACAGACTATTTTCTTGAAAAGTATTGTAAAAAATATGAACGCTATCTGAAAATAGACAGAGCTGTTTATCAAATTTTTCTAGCCCATGATTGGCCGGGAAACGTCAGAGAATTACAAAATACTATAGAGAGTGCTGTAGTTCTTTGTGACAGCGATTTGATCAAGGTAGATGATTTGCCTGAAAATATGAATGCTAAAAGTATTCAAACCGTTGGAATAAAACTGCCTGACTCTAAAAAATATGTAATGCAGTTTGATACACTGAAAGAAGAAGTAGAAAACTTTGAAAAGAACATAATTTTACAAACCATAAATTATTATGATGGAGATAAAAATAAAGCGATAGAACTGTTAGGACTACCGAAGAGGACTTTTTACAGAAAGCTTGCCAAATTTGACACAAAAACAAAATAATGCCAGAAATGGCACAAATGAATTCAATAACATTTGTGCCATAAGTGGCACAGATGTTTGAAGCAAAACTATGGCTGCAAAGACGTAGTTTTTTTATTTTTAGAAATTGTTGAAATTTTAACGCTTATTAAATGTGAACTTTAAATAAAAAATAGTTGGCATGAAAATTGCTCTATTCTTTTATGAACATTAGATAACATTAGAGAGGTAAAAGAAGTGAAAAACAATTTGCCAAAAAAGGTGGATATTTTAGATGTTACTCTCAGAGATGGATTCCAACATGAAGAAATATTCGTACCTACAGAATCTAAATTGTGGATTGCAGACAAGCTGATCGATGCAGGTTTCAAAAGAATTGAAATCGGCACATTCAGTCATGTTAAATATATTCCACAGTTTAAAGACATTTTAGAGTTACTTAAAGCATTACCACACGATGATAGTGTAGAATACACAGTTCTTGCTCTTAATACCAGGGCATGCGAAAGAGTCGCTGAGGCTTTAGATGCAGGAATTCAGATAGACCGTGTTCTTTGCGGTCAACTTGCAACAAGCGAAGCTTATGCCAGAAAGAATATGAACAGAACTCATGAAGAGCTTTTTGATGAAGCAGAAAAGAACGTTAAATTCTTACATAACATCGGCATAAAAAAAGTTTTTGCCAATATCGGAACAATCTTTGGGTGCCCGATTCAAGGAAAAATCCCTATTGAAAATGCTTATGAATTTGTAGACAGATCCTTTGACATTGGATTTGATGAAATTGAACACTCAGACCCAGATGGAATAGCAACGCCAAGTGCTGTTTACGAGTACTTCTCAAAAATTATGAATAAATATCCCGATACCAAGATGCATTCTTTCCATGTGCACGATATCAGAGGAATGGGGATCGTTTCTTATTATGCGGCAATGGAGGCCGGGGTAACTGCCTTTGATTGTTCAATGGGCGGTATTGGAGGACAAGTCGCAAACATTGTAGACAACGTGCCAGTTAAAGGTGTTGGAGAGTATTACTTTGAACAAGAGCGTACAGGACTTGTTGAGACCTGCGACTTTGTTACTATGCTGAATGAAATGAAGATAGAAACAGGCATAGACGAAAAAAAGTGTTACAAGATTGAAAAAATGGTGGAACGTATCCTGGGAAGAAAATTGGATTCTTACACAAGCTGCTTATATAATAACCGCATTATAAAGGAGGAAATATAAAAATGAAAACAAGTAATTATTCAGGTTTCTTTAAATTATCTGTAGAAGAAAGATTAAATGAAGTTGCTGAATTTGCTGATTTGACAGAGGAAGAAAAGGCAATTATTACATCTGCCGATTCACTGGATGAAGACAAAGCAGATCACATGATTGAAAATGTTATTGGGAAGTATGCGCTTCCTATGGGCATTGCTATGAACTTTATGATTAATGGTAAGGATGTCTTAATTCCTATGGTAGTTGAAGAGCCATCCGTAGTTGCAGCTTGTTCTAATGCAGCAAAGATGACCAGACCGGCAGGCGGATTTATCGCATCAACTTCCGGAAATATTATGATTGCACAAATTCAGGTTTTAAATGTCGCAGTTCCGTTTGCAGCGAAGAGTATGATTTTAGAAAAGAAAGATGAAATCATGAGAATTTGTAATGAAAAAGACCCTGTGCTTGTAAAACTTGGAGGAGGAGTTAAGGATGTAGAAGCAAGGGTACTTGACACAAAGGTGGGACCAATGGTAATCGTCCACCTGCTTGTTGATACAGGAGATGCAATGGGAGCAAACGCAGTTAATACAATGGCAGAAGCAGTTGCACCTTATATTGAAGAAATTACAGGCGGGAACGTCGAATTGAGAATTCTTTCAAATCTTGCAGATCACAGACTGGTAAGAGTAAGAGCAACCTGGAGAAAAGAAGACATCGGCGGCGAAGAAGTTGTAGAAAAGATGATAAATGCGTACGCATTTGCAGAAGCGGACCCTTACAGAGCAGCCACTCATAACAAGGGAATAATGAATGGAATCATTCCTGTTGTAACAGCTACAGGCAATGACACAAGAGCAATCGAAGCAGGGGCTCACTCCTATGCAAGCAGAAGCGGAAGATACACCTCCATTACTGCCTGGGAAAAAGATGCAAATGGTGATTTGGTTGGTTCAATTGAAATGCCAATGGCAGTAGGTTTAGTAGGCGGAGCCACAAAGATTCACCCTGCAGCTCAGGCGGCGGTTAAAATTTTAGGGGTTAAAACAGCAGCAGAGCTGGCACAGATTATCGCCTCAGCTGGTCTTGCGAACAACATGACGGCAATGAAGGCTCTTGCAACAGAAGGGATTCAGAGAGGACACATGTCATTGCATGCCCGTAACTTAGCAAATACAGCAGGTGCTAAAGGTGAAATATTAGAAAAGATTGTTAAACAAATGGTTGCAGAAAAGAAGGTTCGTCTTGAATATGCACAGGAGCTGTTTAAAAAATATAATGAAAAATGAAACTATTTAACGGTTAACAATTAAACATTATTTTGAAGGAAAGGAAAATAGTGATATGTATTTAACACCGGAGGAAAAAGAAATTTTGGCCGGTTCTCAAGGAGAAGCAGCTAAACTGGCAATGGAAACACTGGTTAAAATCGGAGATATCAATGGAGCGGAACGCTTTATTCCGATTAAGAATGTTCACCTTGTACTTCATGCATACAAGAGTGCTTTTGATGCAGGAGTTGAAACTGCAGAAAAGATAGCTGAAATGGGAGGTAAGTTCATAGTACCTGTAACAATTGATCCCTATGGAATGGATGCAGAAGACTGGAAGGGAGCCAAAACTCCTGAACATTATGCTAAACAGCAAATGAGGCTTGAGGCAGCTGTTATGAAGATGGGAGTTATCCCTAACTGGACATGCACTCCATATTACGGATTTACTGCTCCCCGTAAAGGAGAGCATCTTGCCTGGTCGGAATCCTCAGCGGTAGCATATGCAAACACTGCTTGTGGAGCAAGAACTAACAGACAAACTGCCATAGTTGATATTTTCTGCGGAATCGTGGGGAGGACTCCTTTAACGGGGCTTCATCTGGATGCAAACAGAAAAGGCGAAGTACTGATTAAACTGCACGTAGACAGACCTCTTGTTAACTGGGAATATCCTGCATTAGGATATTTGTTAGGACAAAAGCTTGGAGCTAGAATCGGGGTTGTAGAAGGTATGCAGGGCAGCCCTGCAAGCGAAGATTTAAAGAACTTCTGCGGAGCAGCTGCAGCAGCCGGATCAGTGGCATTAATGCATATAGTAGGAGTTACTCCTGAAGCTGGTTCAACAGAAGAAGCTTTTGGCGGCAATACGCCTGTTGAAGTAATAGAAGTTACAGAAGAGGATATCAAGGCTACACGCAAGTCAATGTGCAACAATACAACAGAAAGGGTTGACTTTGTTGCTTTGGGTTGCCCGCACTATACTATTAATGAAATAGTAAATGTTCATAAATTATTAAATGGACGTAAGGTGCATCCAAATACCGCTTTCTGGATTTATGCAAATTCATACGCATTAAGACTGGCGGAAAAAATGGGTATCAGGCATGACCTTGAAAAAGCAGGCGTAGTATTTCGTGCAGAAACTTGTATGATTATTTCACCCGTCAAGGACTGGGGATTCCAGACGATGATGACAGACTCCGGTAAGTGCTCATATTATGGACCGGCTGAATGTGGTACAGAAATGATTTTTGCCAGCGTAGAAGAATGTGTAGAATCTGCTGTTTCAGGAAAATTGGAAATTTTTAAATAAGGAGAAACAATATGAAGACACTTCAAGGAAAGGGTATCGTAGAAGGAAAGGCTAAAGGCGAAGCTATTATATCAGCCAAACCTTTCGGATTTTTCGGAGGAGTCAATCCTGGTACGGGAATTATAATTGATAAGTGGCATGAACTTTACGGAGAAAGCATCAAAGGAAAAGTTTTTATTTATCCGGAGGGAAGAGGTTCTACAGTAGGTGCGGCAATTATTCTTGAACTTGCAAGAACTGGCTGTGCACCAGCTGCAATTGTAAACTGTAACATTGAAATTATTACTGCAGGCGGCGGAGTAATGGCTAAGACATTCTACAGTGTAGAAATACCTATGGTTGATGGAATCAGCAAAGAAGAACTGCTTGCAATTGAAAACGGTTCAATTGTGGAAGTTGATGGGAATACAGGTGAAGTAACTGTTCATTAGGATACAGGAGAGAAAGGAGTACAAAATGTGTGATAAGGTGAAAATTGATGCCAATCCCATAATGATGGGAGAATGTATGGAAGCATTTAAGGATGGAAATGTTAAAGAAGGCAGGCGTTTAATTAAAGAATTTCTGCAATCAATAGAAGATAGCGGACAAGATCATTGCAATTGCAAGGAGCCCTGCATGTATCATGGAAAATGTAAAGAGTGTGTATTGCAGCACAGGGGCGGCATGGATCATTTACCGTTCTGCTTCAGAGATATGGTAAATGAGAGAATTGAAAGGCTTTCTGCATTAACAGAGCATTCATTAAAAGAAAGAATATAAGAAAAGGAAGAAGACAGATGAGTTGTAAAGCTTTTAAAAACGGTAAAATTTTCACATCAAACAAAGATATGCCGTATGCCGAGAGTTTCATCGTAGAAAATGGAATAATCATTTGGATTGGCAAGGAAAAAGATATGCCGGAAATTGATTGCGAAAAGACTGATTTACAGGGAAAGAGAGTGATTCCCGGATTTGTTGACGCACATATGCATCCAGTCATTTTAGCCGATTGCGCGCAGAAAATTTCCTGCCTTCCTCCGGTGGCCAGATCAATCGAAGAATTGATTGCAGCTATTAAGGAAGAAACCAAGACTAAAAAACCTGGAGAATGGATTCAGGGATGGGGATATGATGAAGAAAAGTTTGCAGAGCATCGTGCACCAAACAGATGGGACCTTGATAAGGCTTCAACTGACCATCCGATTGAACTGCTTCGTTCATGCTCACATGTAAGGTCTGTTAACAGCAAGGCCTTGGAGCTTGCAGGAATTACTAAAGAAACTCCGGACCCATCCGGCGGAGAAATTGACAGAGATGAAAATGGGGAGCCTACGGGCATTCTTCGTGAAAATGCCCGTCACTTGGTAGGAGAAATTCTTCCTGAAAAGTCCAGGGAGCAGCAAGTGCAAGGACTGGCAGAATTGGGAGAATTATTGCTGTCACAGGGCATTGTAGCTGTTACTGACATGGGAAACCTGGATTCTGTTGACTACTATGATTACTATATAGAAGCTGCTGAAAAAGGCTTCAAACAGGAACTTGGTATGTTTTACATCTGGGACTTAATCAGAAAGAATCCTGACTTCAAGTGGGATCAGGAACGTTCAGACAGAAGCAAACAGATACATATGAATGGTATCAAAATCATTGCGGATGGCAGCGTTGGCGGACGTACGGCATGGATGAACCAGCCATACAAAGGTACGACAGATGAATACGGAATTTCGGTATGTACTGATGAAGAAATAGACAGTGCAATGGATTTTTGCAAAGAAAACAAATGTCAGCTATCAGTCCATGCAATGGGAATGAGAACCATAGACCGTATTATGAAAAGAACTTACCAAGAAAAACCTTGGATTGAAGGACTACCTCACATAAGAATCGAACATGTAACAGATCCTTCAGAGGAAGCGATCAAAAAAGCTGCAGACAGCAAAATCGCATTTGTTACCCAATCAATTTTCATGTATTCAGAAATTGAAAGCTATATGAATAACCTGGGTCTTGAATGGATTGAAAGAATTTATCCGATTCAGCATATGCTGGACTCCGGAGTTAAGGTTGCATTATCAACAGATGCACCGGCAACATCCTGGGCAGTTCCATCAGATCCATTCCCTAACATCAAATGTGCAGTAACCAGATATGCATACGATGGAACAGACTGCGGCAGAAATAACTGCATAGATATCGAAACTGCTATTGAAATGTATACCAAGGAAGGTGCAGAGATAGCAGGTTTTGAAAAACTTGGTCAGCTAAAGGAAGGTTATAAAGGTAGTTTTGTAATTTTGAGTGAAGACATTCTTAATGTTGCCGGCGAAGATATTGATCGAGTTTTTGTAGAAGAAACTTATATAAACGGCGATTGCGTTTACAAAAAGAAGTAAATGACATATAAGACTGTATTTAAATTTAATTGTAGAAAAATTTAAAAAATAAGAAAGGAATAATATTATGCAAGGAATTATGAATTTTTTTATAGCATGTGCTAACTGGTTTTGGGGTCTTCCGATTTTGATTCTAATCATTGGCGGCGGTTTATATATGAGCATTCGTCTTGGATTTCCCCAGATTACAAAAATTGGTTATATCTGTTCACAGACATTTGGCAAGATGTTCAGTAAAAGCGAAGACGGAGTTTCTCCATTTGCAGCGGCTTGTTCGGCCCTAGGGGCATCCATTGGAGCCTCCAATATCGTGGGTGTTCCGGTAGCTATAGCTTTAGGAGGTCCTGGTGCTATCTTCTGGATGTGGATTATTGCAATCGTCGGGTGCTGTACTAAATACGTAGAAATAGCTCTTGCCATGAAGTACAGAACTAAGAATGAAAAAGGTGAATGGACGGGAGGCTCGTTCTCATATGTTAAAGAATTATTCGGCGGCAAGAAAGCCGGTTATGTAATCGCTGTTATTTGCGCATTTTTCACAATGATTGCAGGTTTGCCTTCAATCGCTGCTCAAACACTATCTGCAGTTTCACAGGTTGCAATATTCGGAATGAATAAAACAGTATTTGGAATTATCGTTGCAGTAATTGTAGGATTAATCATCTTTGGTGGAATCAAGCGAATTGCCGCGGTAATGGAAAAAGTCGTTCCAGTTATGGCAGTTGTTTATGTGGTGGGAGTTATCATCATTCTTTTCCGCAACGCAAGTGAAATTATTCCTTCTCTTGCCAGTATTTTTGTATATGCATTCACACCACATGCTGCGGTTGGCGGATTCGCAGGGTCCACAGTTGCATTGGCTATTAGATGGGGTGGTGCTCGTGGGGTATACTCCAATGAAGCAGGCTTTGGTTCTGCTCCTGTTGCGCACTGTACATCTACTGCCGACCACCCGATCAGACAGGCCGTATGGGGCGTATTTGAAGTGGTTGTTGACACAATTATCGTATGTACAGCTACTGCATTGGCAATTCTTACGACTGGTGTTTGGAAAGATTCAAGCATTGATTCTGGAGCATTAGGGCAGGCGGCATTCCATACTGTATTTGGTGCGGCAGGAGATTATTTTGTAGCAATCTGTGTACTGCTATTTGTGCTCACAACTATTACTGTAGTTATTTTCTACGATGAAAAACAGGCTGAATTCTTATTTAAGACTACTAAGGCAGCTGTTGCATGGAGAGTTTTATCCATTGTTACTATGGTCATTGTTACATTCGGTATGGATCTTGTAGTTATGTATCAATTAGTAGACTTTTTCGTTGCACTGTTCATAATTCCAAATATGATTGCAGTTATTTGGCTGGTACCGCAGGTTGTAAAATTACAAGAAGAGTACTTCAACACACCTGGTAAGTATTACTTAGCTGATATGGAAGAAAAGAAAGTAAAAAAAGCTGCAAAAAATTAACAAGCAATTAAATTTCTTAAAATTATATATGTATAATTGGAGTCTATCCTCATTTATACATAGTGCAAATAAAAGTACAATTTTAAAAGCCTTCGGCTTAGCCGGAGGCTTGGTGACAAGAATAGGAGAAAAAATGAGACCTTTAGAAGGAGTAACAGTATTAGATCTTACACGAGTGGTTGCAGGACCATATGCAACAATGATTTTATCCGACTTAGGTGCCAGAGTAATAAAAATTGAAAATCCTAATGATCCGGACTATACCAGAGATTTTGAACCGTATTTAGTTGATGAAGATAAAAAACAGAGTGCATTCTTTGCCCAATATAATCGAAACAAAGAAGCTATAACACTAAACCTTAAAGAAGAGGATGGCAAGGAAATATTCAGGAACCTTGTTATAAAAGCAGATATAGTATTTGAAAACTACAGAGCAGGAATAATGGATAAGCTGGGTGTTGGTTATGAAAACCTTAAACAATACAACCCAAAATTAGTTTATACAGCTATTTCCGGTTTTGGACAGAAAGGACCATATTCTAAATGGCCGGCGTATGATAACAGCGGACAAGCACTAAGCGGACTTTGGTCAATAAACGGTATGCCGGGTGAACCTACAAGAATCGGAACTATAATTGGTGATGAAGCTGCAACATTTTTTGCAACAATCGGAACTTTGTCAGCATACATTCATGCTCAGAAAACAGGAGAGGGACAGTTTGTTGATGTGGCACAGTTAGATTCATCTCTTGCTCTTACAGAAAATGCAGTTTCCAATTATACAGTCGGCGGCCAGATTCAGCAGCCTCTAGGAAATGATCATCCACTGTGCAGACCTTATGGCAAATTTAAAGCCAAAGACGGATATGTATTCTTCGGCGGATACACAGACAGGTTCTGGAAGACAACCTGTGAATTTTTCGGAGAGCCGGAACTTATTAACGATCCTGAAATTGATACAATGCCTAAGCGATTTAACGAAGAAACATACAATAGAAGAGTTTTGCCTAAAATAAACGAATGGTTTTCCCATTATACCTGTCAGGAGCTGCAAGACGCTTTGGCAGAAAAATTACCGCTGACGGCAATTCATTCCATGGATCAGGTTTTGGAAGACCCGCAATTAAACTTCAGAGAAATGTTTATTGACTATTATTATGGCAAAGCTCATGGCAAATTGTTCGGAAACCCGATTAAACTCAGCGCCACTCCCTGCGATACTTCAGGAGGAGCTCCTGAAATAGGGCAGGATAATGAAAAAATATATAAGGAATTTTTAGGCATAGAGAAGAAAGAACTTGAAAAATATAAAGAGAAAGGAGTCTTGTAATGTCAAATATCAGCTATGAAGTTCAAGGCGGAATTGCTGTCATTAAAATTAACAGACCTGAAAAACTGAATACTTTGACATTGCAAATGTATGAAGATTTAGGGGCTGCTTTTCAAATGGCTCAATCTGATCCAGAAGTTGCAGTTTGCATTTTAACGGGAGAAGGTGAAAAATCCTTTTGTGTGGGTGCGGACCTAGTGGAATCCATACCATATTTGAATCAAGGACATTATATTGATGAGTGGGATGCAGCGCATTTGAAGCATATTAAAATGAATAAACCCATAATCAGTGCAATTAATGGAATGTGCATGGGAGGAGGATTTGAAATTATGCTTGGAACAGATATCAGAGTCGCTTCGAGTACTTCAATCTTTGCATTACCGGAAGTTTCATTGGGAATTGTACCTGCAGGAGGAACTTTAGCCAGATTAGCAAGACAAATTCCTTATGTAAAGGCTATGGAGCTGATTCTTACCGGTGATAAAATTGATGCCCAAAAGGCACTTGAATACGGAGTGCTTAATTATGTCGTTGAATCGAGTCAGGTCATGGACAAGGCGATGGAAATAGCTGATAAATTTCTTTCTTTGAGTACAACCGCGGTTCAAATTGCGAAGGAATCAGTCATAAAGCTTAGAGAAATGCCATTGGAGCAGGCTTTTGAAACTGAAGCGATGCTTGGCTATAAGGCATTTACAAGCGAAGATGCTAAAGAAGGTTTAGATGCTTTTTACAATAAGAGAAAACCCAATTTTCCTTCGAAAAAGTGGTAATATTGCAGTTTGAATTTTAAACCTTAATTTTATTGTGAAACGGTCAATCCAGGAAGCTGAAATGAGAAAAATCCAAATGTAAGCGAATACTGGGTTTGGCTGCAGGAGTATGGAAAACGATTGGCACAGGTAGCGCTGCTTCAATGCATACAGAAATATTTTGACAACATTCGTTATTGATTATTTTTTAGTAAGATTTAAAGATACAGAAATTTAAATACTTTTAAGGAGGAAAATAATGAAAAAAAGTTTTAAAACTACCATAGCAATTCTTCTTTTAGTGACTATTTTAGCAGGTACTGTCGGTTGCGGCAATACCGGCGAAACATCATCTTCATCTAATAATGGCGCAGATGGAACAGGTGCCGGCAGAGAAAAAGGCTCTATCGTTATGAGTATGGATTGGCCACTATTCATAGACCCTGCTGTAGGCAGTAAGGGCAGTGATTCAGTTGCAGCACTTAACATGTATGATACTCTCATATTTCCCAACAGTGATGGTACGATAAGTAGCCATGTGGCAGAAAACTGGGATGTTTCAGATGACAGCGCCATTTATACTTTCCATTTGCGCGATGATGTTATATTTCATAGCGGCAATAAGCTTACGGCATCAGATGTTAAATTCAGTATGGATCGCTTACTGAATATAGGGGAAGGCTTTGCGTATCTTTTTACTGATGTGGTACAAGAGGTCAAAGTTATTGACGATCAGACAGTACAATTTACTTTAAAAGTTCCTTCAGGAACTTTCACATCCATGCTTACCCGTCTTTATATTCTTGATGAAGAAACCGTTCGTGCTCATATAAATCCAAACGGTTCCTACGGTGAGAACGGTGACTATGGCAAAGAATGGCTATTGGTCAACGACGCAGGTTCAGGTCCTTATAAAGTAAGAGAAATGAAGACAGAAGAATATCTTGTTATGGAACGCTATGCAGACTATTGGGCAGGCTGGGAAGAGAAGGCTCCTGAGAGTATCAAGATAGTGGGAGGACTTGATGGAACTGCCGTTCGGACTATGATATCCCGTGGAGAGCTGGACATCACTAATGATGCCCAAACACCTGAAGCATACGATGCTATGGATGCTATGGATGGAGTAGATGTTACACGCTCACTAAACGGGGTAAATGTTAATTTAATGCTTAACACTAAAAAGGCACCCACAGATGATGTACATGTACGTCGCGCCATGGCTTATGCCATAGATCGTGATTCTATTATAAATAATATTTACATCGGCGGTAAAAAATCTACCGGACCTGTAGTAGCTGGTATGACGGCAGCTGCATTAACTGAGGATGATATGCCATATAATTTTAGCATGGAAAAGGCACTAGAAGAGCTTAAACAATCCAAATATTATGACCAACTGACAGCAGGCAAGATGGCTATATCATTTACATGGTGCTCGGAAGGTGGATTGCAGCAGGAGAAACTTGCACTATTTATCCAAGCCAGCATGGCAGAGATTGGTGTTGATGTGGAAATCACAGGAAAGCCTTTTGCAACTATGATGACTGATGCACAAACAGCTGAGACCACTCCCAATGCATCAATTGTAAGTTTTGCACCTGCTTATTTAGACGCGGGAAGTATTTTGAAAACGAGATATCATTCCAGTTCATGCGGATCATGGGAACAGATGGAATGGCTTCAAGATAACAAGATAGATTCCATGATATCAGATGCACTTGTTATTGTAGACCAGAAAGAAAGAAATGATAAATACAAGGAAATTGGAAAAGAACTTGTTGAGCTATGTCCTACAATCTGGCTTTTTGATTCTGCTACAAGATGTGCCTATCGTTCTAATCATATAGAAGTATGGCCTGCTGTTGAAAAAAGTATTGAAGGAGAATCTTTCCTCTATGCAATGGGATATCAATATTATTTCCGGGATTTCAGGATTGCGGGCTAATATTAACTTAATTGATATAAAACACTATCCGAATCATCCGGGATGCCAGATGATTCGGATGATTTAGTAAAAACTATAGAAAGAAGGTTAGTGATGTTATTGAGAATAGTCAAACAAGTCTTTTCGTACGTGCTTGTTTTATTGGGGTTGTCAATTTTAATATTTATTATCGTGAGAGTAATGCCAGGAGATACTGCTCGTCTTGCATTAGGTGCCAGAACACCTGAGGCAACTGTAGAAGCATTGAGGGAAGAAATGCATCTTCACGATCCCTTGTATAAACAATATTATTATTGGATTACAAATGCCTTAAGAGGCGATTTCGGAACTTCGATTATTTCCAAAAGACCAGTTTTGGATGATATAAAGAGTTATTTTCCGGCTACGTTGGAGTTAGTTGCCTTATCAGCTGTAATAATGGTCATATTTGGAATATTGCTAGGTGTACTTTCGGCTAAATATTCGGGAAAGTGGCAAGATGCCGCAATTAGAATTTTTTCTTATCTAGGTGTGGTTTCACCGGCATTTTTATGGGCAGTGCTCGCAATGCTTTTATTTGCGTATATTATACCAATCTTGCCTTCATCGGGGCGAATTAGTGAATTTATGTCATCTCCGGCTAAAATAACCGGCATGTATACTATAGACTATTTATTAGAGGGTAATATCAAAGGCGTGGCAGATAGTTTAAAGCATATCATAATGCCCGCTGTGGTATTGTCTTTTGCCGGCATTAGCCAGGCAGCACGTATTATCCGCTCCAGTATGACACAAAATATGGATAAGCCATATGCCTTAGCAGAACATGCCTATGGCATACCGGAAAACAAAATATTGTTTAAATATTTACTTAAGCCATCTCTTAATTCTTCTGTATCTGTCATGTCGCTGAATATTGCCGCTATGGTTGGCGGAGCTTTTATTGTGGAGCAAATATTCAACTATCCAGGGTTATCCAGGTACTGTCTTCAAGCTATGTTGAATAAAGACGTCTTTTCTGTTTCAGCGGTAGTACTTTTAATGGGAGTTGTATTTGTTGTTATGAATTTTTTGACAGACTTATTAATAACTTTTCTTGATCCCCGTTTAAGATATACAAAGGTAGGTGAATGATATGGATGGAAATAGCAGAATAAGCAGACAAATTGAAAATGAAAATGCCATTATGCCAAAATTAGACCGTACTGAAAAGGTCAGAAGATTATGGTATAAGTTCTCTATGAATAAGCTATCGGTAGTGGGATTAATTATAGTCGTATCTGTTATTATCGTTGCACTATGCCGCAAATGGATAGCTCCTTATCCCGAACACGCAGGTGCGTTTGTAGATTTTGCCAATGCAAGCAAGCCCCCGTCTTTTGAGCATTTAATGGGAACAGACACTCTGGGTCGTGATGTGTTCAGCCGTGTCATTTATGCATTTAAGGGTGCTTTAACCATGGGTATAGGCGTATTGATTGTTGTAGTACCTATTGGCGGAATACTTGGTCTTATCGCAGGATACTGGAGAGGAAAATTTATATCAACTGTAATCATGCGTATATCGGATGTATTCTTAGCTTTGCCTGCACTGATATTGGTGCTTTGTGTATCATCTATTATGGAACCTAATTTAACCAACGCAATGCTGGCATTATGCGTTTCGTGGTGGCCGTGGTATACACGTATGGTATATGGCATGGTCGTATCAACAAGAAATGAAGTTTATGTAAAATCGGCGGAGATACTTGGAGCCAGTAAATGGCATATATTGATGAAAGAAATATTGCCTAACTGTCTGGCACCTGTTTTTACAAAAATGACATTGGATATTGGCGGTGCAATACTGGCAGGAGCTACACTGAGCTTTGTAGGTATGGGTGAACAGGCACCTATTCCATCTTTGGGAGCAATGGTTTCCAACGGTGTAAATTATTTACCCGATCAGTGGTGGCTGTCGATTTTTCCGGCACTTGTAATCATGGTCATAGTTTTAGGATTCAATCTTACAGGTGATGGTATCAAAGATATGCTGTCTAATGAGGGAGATTAATAATATGGAAAAATATAATAATTCAGAAAATGTTGTTGATGTAAAAGGTTTACATGTATCATTTCGTACATTTAAAGGTTATTTAAAAGTGCTTAATGGTGTTAATATGCAGGTACGCCGCGGTGAAAAGGTAAGTATTGTTGGAGAATCTGGATGCGGCAAAACCACTACCGTAAATTCTATTGCACAGATTTTAGCCCGCCAGGCGAAGGTAGATAGTGGTGAGATTTTTTTCAATGGAAAAAACATATTTAAAATGTCTTCCAAAGAAATAAAGAATCTGCGGAGTCAGGGTATATCAGTTATTTTCCAAGATCCTATAGCTTCATTAAACCCTGTATTTACTATTGGTGCACAAATGAAAGAGGTAATTCATTATTCAGGGATAGAAGGAGCTTCCAGCAAACAAGTACAGCATGAAAGAGTAATTAATGCTCTTAAAGAAACTTCTCTTCCAGATCCGGAACGCATTATGGAGAATTATCCCTTCCAGCTTAGCGGGGGGATGAGGCAGCGTATTTGCATAGCTATGTCTTTGTCAACACCCAGAAATCTGGTGATAGCTGACGAGCCTACCACAAATCTTGATGTGACAATACAGGATCAGGTTCTTAAAACCTTAAAGAAAAGAGTAGAGGAGAAAGGCAGTGCGCTTATACTTATAACCCATTCATTAGGCGTTGCCAGGGAGGTTGCAGACAGGATATATGTTATGTANNCAGGATATATGCCATGTATGCCGGAAGCATGGTTGAGACTACGACTTCAGATGAGTTGTTCAGAGAGGCGTTGCATCCTTATACACAGGGATTGATGAGCTGTATTCCAAAGCTTTCAGGCGGCGGCATAGCAACGGGTATACCAGGACGTATCCCAAATTATCTCAATCCGCCAAAAGGATGCCGTTTTGCTCCGCGGTGTCCAAAAGCATTGGCAGTATGTCATGAATCTACACCTCCCATATTTGAACCGATAAAAGATCATCAGGTTTCTTGCTTCTTGTATGGTTAGAGGTAGCATCAAAATTAGACTCAAATATCTGATATATTAAAACGATAAGAATTATAACTAAAGAATATAAAATTAAATATCAGCGTTTACGTGTTCGAATATGTCCGCATATTTGACACTTCAGACGGAGTGAAAGGAGAATGTAAATGCAAGAAGATATCTTGAAGGTAAATTGTTTGAAAAAGTATTTTCCCATTGATGGAAAAGGCAATGAGAATAAGTTTGTTAAAGCCATAGATGGAATTGATTTTACCCTATGCAGCGGAGAAACTCTTGGGTTGGTCGGAGAGTCCGGATCGGGTAAAAGCACAACAGCTTATACAGTAATTGGTATGTACGGTATAACAGAAGGATCAATTAGTTTTAAAGAAAAAGACATAAGTGTTGATACAGGGAAACGTCCTCTAAATATGAAAAAGGAAATACAAATGGTGTTTCAAGATCCGGGTACATCATTAAATCCTCAGCACACAGTATATAAAATACTGGAGCTTCCTTTAAAAATACACAAGATATGCCCGCCCAAGGACTATCCTAAAGAAGTAGCTAAACTGATGGACATGGTGGAACTGCCACATGAATATATGCATACATATCCGGGAATGCTGGGCGGCGGCGAGAAACAGATGGTGGCAATAGCACGGGCATTGGCTACGAGACCATCTATGATTGTTTTAGATGAACCCACCAGTGCATTGGATGTATCGGTTCAGGCAAAAATCATTAACATGCTGCTAAGACTGCAGAAGGAGATGAATTTATCTTATTTATTTATAACACACGACTTAAGTCTGATGAGAAATGTTGCTGACAGGGTGGCCATAATGTACTTAGGTAAAATTGCGGAAATTGCACCTACTGAGAGCTTTTTTCAAAATCCGCAGCATCCTTATACACAGATGTTATTATCTTCTATACCAGTAGTAAGTGAAGAAGAAGAAAAGTATAAACCAAAACGTATACATTCCCAAGGAGAGATACCAAGCCCTGTAAATGTACCAAAAGGCTGCAGCTTCAATACTCGTTGTCCATTTGTTATGGAAATATGTAAGGAAGATGATCCGCGGATGCTAAACTTTGAGGGGAACCATAGTGTTAGATGTCATTTATACTCAAAATAAAAATTAATATAGAGAAGAGAGGTAATATCAATGAATAAGTTTGAACTTAAGTCATATGAAGATATAGACGATTTCCTTACGGGATGTGCCTTTTTTGGTACCGGAGGCGGAGGAAAGGTTAGCAGCGGGCGTGATGCTTTAATAGAATCTCTGAAAAAAGGTTATAAGTTGACTCTTATGGATCCAAAAGAAATACAGGACGATGATATTTTCTGTACTGTTTGTTTTACGGGAAGCATAGCGCCTAAAACTCCTGAAGTATTAAATGAAATGGAAAAGAAAGGATTTGTAAATCGCAAATATTCACCGACAGAAATGCTTGTAAATGCGGTTGATAATTTAGAAAAATACATAGGGAAAAAAGTAACAGGGTTATTTGTAGCAGAACTTGGCGGCTCCAATTCCGCATGCTGCATGGCTGCTGCATATCATAAAGGAATTCCGGTTATAGACGGTGATTGTTCCGGTCGTGCTGTTCCTGAAATGGGTCAAGGGCTTCCAACCATAAATGGGAAGAGTTTTTTACCCGTAGCTTTTGTAGATTCATGGGGTAACACAACTATTACAACATATGCTTTCAACCACTCTGCCATGGAGCGTATCGGTAAAATGGTAAGCGAGGCTTCATACGGGGAATCAGCTCAGGCCACTTGTCTTATGGATGGAAAAGATATAAAGGAATCTTTAGTATATTACACCCTTTCACAGTGCCTTGAAGTCGGACGAACTATAAGAATAGCACGTGAAAAAGGTGAAAATCCTTGCAGGGCTGGTGCTGATTCGGCTAAGGGATATTTTATAGGCAAAGGAAAGATCATAAAGAAAGAAACGGATAACAGGGAAGGATACTATTGGGGAACTTATAATATAGAAGGCATGGATGATCTTAAAGGCAAAAATTATAAAATATGGTTTAAAAATGAGAATCATGTTATATGGGAAAATGATAAGCCAATAGCTGCAAGTCCCGATATGATAATACTTTTAAGGTGGAGAGACGGCGAACCTTTAACAAATACCATTCTTTCTGAAGGAGAAGAGATTGGAATAATACTTGTTCCGGCAAGAGAGGAGTTTTTGTCTGATAATGCAATTGCTGCATTTGGGCCAAGATACTTTGGGTTTGATTTTGATTATAAGCCTATTGCACGGATATAATGTTTAATGCGAGGAATTATATATGAGTTATAAAACAATTATAGTCAAAGAAGAAATGATTTCGCAAATAATATTAAATCGTCCTGAGAAAAGAAATGCCATGAATAAAGAACTTTTAGAAGAGCTCCTGGATGCCTTCAGAATGCTGGATGCAAAAAAACATGTTCATGTAATAATCCTAAAAGGAGAAGGCAAAGGTTTTTGTTCTGGAGCGGATTTAAATGTAATATGTTCAAATTCCATGACAATTTTACAAAAAAGAGAGTATATGAAAGGTCTTCCGGATGTAATTAAAGCTATGAACAGTTCGAGTAAGGTAATTATTGCCCAAGTTCATGGTTTCGCTTTGGCCGGAGGATTTGGTCTTGCTATGTCTGCAGATTTGGTTGTCTGCTCCGATGATGCGAAATTGGGAATGCCGGAAGTTAAAAAAGGGCTGATGCCCATGAATATTATGTCTCCTGTCAACAGAGTGGTTCATAAAAGGAAACTTTTAGAGATGATGTTTACCGGAGAGCACATTTTGCCTCAGGAGGCGTTGATATATGGCATGATTAACAAGGTATCAACTCAAGAGAACCTGGAAAAAGAAACAATTGAATTAGCGCAAAAAATATGCTGCAATAACCAAGATATTATAAAGCTGGGAAAAGAGGCATATTATACGATACAGGATATGGAATTTATGAAATCTTTTAATTATCTTAACGATATGCTTATGATGACAATTATGTCAGAAGATCCTCAAAGCAAGAACTAAAATTTTTTAGAATAACAAAAAAGGAAGGAAAATATGAGACTTTATGAGTATGAAGGGAAAATCTTATTTAAAAATCTAAACATTCCTGTTCCCCGAAGTAGTATGGCAAATACAATTGAAGATGCAAAAATGGAGGCCGAAAAAATAGGCTATCCTGTTGTGATAAAGGCTCAGGTTCTTCAAGGCGGCCGAGGGAAGGCCGGTTTAATTAAAAAGGTCGGTGACGAAAAAGAGTTAATAGAAAATTCAGCTGAAATATTTAAGAAGATTAAACATTCGGAAAGTCTTTTAATAGAAGAATGTATCAATGCAACCAACGAGAGCTATATAGGTATAACAATAGATGATGTAATTGGAGTACCTGTAATTATTATTAATAAAAAGGGCGGAATACATATTGAAGAGATTGCTGCAGAATCAAAGCCGGCAAAATTAATCATAGATCCTATAAGGGGAATATACAAATATCAGTTAATTGATTTAGCTTTGGATGCAGGCTATCAAGGAGAACTTCTGGTTAAAATATCAGATTTGGCATATAAACTCTATAATGTATTTAAGCAATACGAAGCAGATACAGTAGAAATTAATCCTGTATTGATAAACGAAAACACCGGTGAGATATGGGCCGGAGATTCTAAGGTTATTACAGATGATTATGCAATATTTAGACAACCGATGCTTGCTGAGCTTGGAAAAAATAGAAAAACTGACACTGTTAAATCGGACAGCCTCTCTTATGTAAATTTGGGAGGCAATATTGGAATAGTAAGTGTTGGTGCCAGCAATACCATGATGTTGGTTGACACCATTAAATACTTGGGAGGATTGCCGGCGAATTTTATTGACATAACAGGAAGCAACAGATATGAAGTAATTGTAAATTTGTACATTGATCTTTTGAAAAAATTTGAAGAAGATAATATGATAAAGGCTGTCATGATTAATTTTACACTGACTGCACAGCCTCTTGAAAATTATGTAGCGACAATTGCAGAGGCTATTAAAAAAGTTAAACCTCATAAAAAGTTTATAGCATGCATAAGAGCTTCAGGAGCAGCTGTATCAAACATGAGCCTAAAAGAAGGAAATGAACTGTTAGAAGATGCAGGTGTCATAATATACAAATCTTTAGAGGAGGCTGTTAATGAATGTGTCAGACTTTCAAAGCAATATGAAAATGGAGGTATAACATGAGCATTTTAATAAATAAAGACACTAAAGTTGTTATTCAAGGAATTACAGGAAAATATGGAAGAAGTCAAATACATACCATGATTTCATACGGAACTAAAATTACAGCAGGAACAAGCCCAGGAAAAGGAGGACAAGTTATAGATGGGATTCCCATATATGATACAGTAAAAGAAGCTGCAAAGCATGAGAAGTTCAATGCGAGCCTCATTTATGTACCGCCTTTTGCTGTTAAAGAAGCAGTATTAGAATCGATTGATGCGGGAGTAAAGCTGATTGTTGTAGCAGCAGAGGGAGTTCCGCTGCATGAGTGCATGGAAATCAAAAGAAAATCTAAAGAAAACAATGTTTGGATTGTAGGGCCTAATACTATAGGTCTGATATCCCCTGGAGAGTGTCTGTTGGGCTCTTTAGGATCTGATTATGCTAAAAAAGGAAGATTAGGATTAATAACCCGCGGAGGCACTATTGCCATTGAAATGGTACGTATACTAAGCGAGGCAGGAATAGGACAATCTACTTGCATAGGAAGCGGGGGAGATCGGGTTATCGGCAGGAACCCAATTGAATATCTTGAGCTTTTTGAAAATGATCCTGATACTGATGCTATAATGCTGGTTGGAGAAATAGGCGGTATGAAAGAAAATGAGTGCGCAAAAATTATTTCAAAGATGAATAAAAAGGTCTTTGTTTATATATTGGGCAGATGTGCACCAAAAGGTGCAAGAATGGGGCATATAGGTGCAATTATATCAAGAGGCGGGGAAGGATTCCAAGAAAAATGCAAGATATTATCAGAAGCCGGGGCTATTATTATAAACACGCCTTGGGAAGCTGTGGAGAAAATTAAAGCAATCGGAGTTTGCTAATAATTATGTACTATTAATTTGTGAGAATAGATAAAATTAATTTATTTTACACGGGCTAATTTCAATGACTAATAATATGAATAATAAAAGGGTGTTGCAATAACAAAAAATTTTATATTGCAACACTTTTTTATTGATGAGGTAAAATAATTTTTGAAAATTATGTAGACAAAATAAGTATTATAGTATATAATTACTTTCGTCGAATACAATGACTCATTGGTCAAGTGGTCAAGACGCCACCCTCTCACGGTGGAATCAGGGGTTCGACTCCCCTATGGGTTATTTTTCAAGGGTTACAGCGATTATAAATCTTAAAAATCAAATATTCGCCAAATATTCGCCAACTTAAAAAATATTATTTAAAACCGAGAGTGATTCTGTCTTTGTGTCGCCAAGCACGTGCAGATAAACCTCGGTTGTTTTTATAGAGGAGTGGCCGAGTAACCTTGACACCGTTAAAATGTCAACTCCGTTCCTTAAAAGCGTAGTTGCGAAGGTGTGTCTTAAAGCGTGAAATTTCTTATGTGGAACTCCGGCTCTTTCTAAAAGTCTTTCCCAAGACCTACGAAAATTTTTACCGTCTATGTATGTTCCGGTAGCCGAAGGAAATAAGAGATTATTGTCTTCATATAAATTTCCTAATTTAAGTCTCTCTTCCGCTACAAGTTTATTTAAACCTTTCAATTCTCTCTGTAAAGATTCGTTTATATGTAATTCTCTTACAGAACCCTCAGTTTTTGGTTTAGTTACTTTCGTTACATAATCGTATTTTTTCCCGGTATCATCATGAAACTTTTTAGTAATCTTAAGAGTTTTATTAATCTTTAAAACATTATTTGCAATATCTGTTTTTTCTAAGGCTAATATTTCTCCCTCTCTTGCACCTGTGTTTAATGAAAACATCATCGCATATCGTATTTTACTATGTCCTGCGACTTCTTTTAATTTCTTTATTTCATCTTCCGTGAACACTTCAATTTTTAGCATATCATCGTCATCTATCTCATCCTCGTCTGCGAGTTTGGGAAGTCTTAAGCCATTAAGAGGATTCTTAGTAATGTATGATTCTGATTCCGCATAATTAAAAAATTTTCTCAACAACCTATGCAAGCTTAAAATTTGTGATGCAGTTTTACCGGATTGTAATAGCCGGTTGTATTCCTTTTGGATGTTTAATTTTTTAATGTCACCTATATCACTGAACGCAAAAGTTTTATTCTGTACATAATTTCTGTATGTGCATTCGTAACGTTCAAATGTGGTGCCTTTATTCCCATTGTACCTCTCGATTTCCCATAACCATGTATGCATAGCCTTGCTTAAGCTTTGCTTGCCTAAATCTGGATTAACACCTTGAGCAAGTGAATCGAGATATTCCCTTTTCTTTTGCTCTGCATCATACTTGGATGTGCCGTAGAAATTCTTGTATACCGGATTTCCTTGACTATCCTCTCCGATTCTTGCACGTACACGGAAATAATCCTTGCCGTTCACATTTGCATTTGTCTTTGCTTTATTTGCCATTACTGTTACCTCCTAAAAACGAGTATAAAAATAATCCTTGCGCTCACAAAGGATTATACAGTATAATATAGCTGTGATAAGGTATTTGTCCTTTGTGGCAAGTATTCTGTAGTACCTGGTAGTGGTGTACCGGGTGCTATTTTTTTATTTCGAACGCGTACAATCCTACGCCTTTAAAAATTCATCCTCCTTTTCTAATAAATATAACCCCCTAGGCATTCTTAAAAATTCAAATTCGTTAAGAGATTTATTAGTTAATAGTTTGAAAATACGCGTTAATTCTATTGCGCCAACTTTTCTAGTAGGAGCAGATGCGCTTACATGCAGCTTATTAGAATTAGTTATAGAATAAATTACTCTGCAATCTTTATATTGATAAATTTTTATTAGTTTGAATTGGTTGTGTGTATTGATAAGTCGGATTATATCCATATTTTCGCTTGATACATCTATTATATTTTCCATTCTTTTACTCCTATAAAAGAGGCTATATTTTCCTTCTCAATTCAATCACGATTCCAAGTACCTTAATTTCTTCATCACCCGGACCGTAAACCTTAGTTTCGAATTCAGGATTAAGCGGCTGTAAAATGATTGCATTTTCTTTCTTGATGACCCTTTTCAGCGTAGCATCATATCCGTTCACGTATACAACGGCATCTTGTCCACTTTCACAGTTTGGCTGAAGTTTAATAATAACAATGTCTCCGTCTAGATATTTGGGACTCATGCTTTCGCCTTTAACACGTAAAGCTATGTATTCTTGTCCGTCTTTTGTCCAATCTGAAGGAATTTCCTCCCAATCTATTACATCTTCAATAGCTTCAATAGGGATTCCCGCTGGCACGCTTCCATAAACATTTATACGAATGCCTTTTTTAGATTCGGGCGTTTTCGCAATGTCCCTGCCGAGCAAATATTCTAAGGTGACTCCAAAATAATCGGCAATTTTTTGAAGTTTATCTTGCTTTGGAGAACTTCTGCCGTTCTTCCAATCGGTAAATGTTGATTTTGTAATACCGGTAGCTTTAGCAACATCAGAATCCTTACGGTTTTTTAAATCTCTCAACTTGCAATATATTTCATACATAATCGCACCTCAAAAATAATTTTGAAATCAGTACAAAAAGGTATTGACAAGTAATGAAATCCAAACTATAATAAAAATATACAGTTCGGAAATCAAAACATCAAACCCTTAGTTATAATTTATTCAGCAAATATATTGTAACTGATTTCCGAACTAAAAGCAAGAGAAAAATTCGGAAAGGAGGAATTTTTTTGTATAAAAAGTTTGAAAAGCTGTTGAAAGAAAAAAAAGTAACAGCATACAGAGTTGCAAAAGAAATTAATATAACAGCGTCAACATTTACCGACTGGAAAAACGGAAGAAGTACACCCAAAATTGAGAAACTCAAAAAAATAGCAAATTATTTTAAAGTTCCAATTGAATATTTTCTAGTTGAAGGTAACGAACAGGACAATGATTATAAAAACTAAGGAGGTGAGGAAGTGGAAGAAAAAGTATTACAAGAACTTCAGGAAATAAAAAAGTTGCTCCAAGATATTCGCAGTATCTTAGAGCCTAAGGAAAATAAGTTTAGTAATTTTGAAACATGGAATGAAGCAAAGGATGACCTTGCTTGCTGGAAAGAAGCAAAAGAAAATCTTATTTGGTAGAAATTATTTCTTTGATGTCTTTTAATATTTTATCATTATTTTTTATAATAACTGTTGCTATAGACTTACGTGCAGCTTCTATATCAGCTTTTTTATCTAAAGACATCGATTCTGATAAGATTTTATCTACTTCTTCAAAAGATAAACCTATTTTATCCATACGTATCACCTCCTTCGAGGTTGATTATAACACAAAAGTAAAAAAATGTAAAAAGAAAGGAGTACTAAAGATGAATGAATTACAAATCAATAACCAAATAAAAACAATCGACAGCAGAGACATAGCGGAAATGGTAGAAATGAGGCACGGAGATTTGCTTAAAAAAATTGCAAGTTACAATGAAATTTTAGAAAACGGAAAAATCCGTTCTCTCGATTACTTCATACCAGATACATATAGCGTTGAAGGAAATAAGCGAAAATACATCTGCTATCAATTCACCAAAATGGGTTGTGAATTTATAGCAAATAAGTTTACCGGAGAAAGAGGAGTAATTTTCACAGCAAAATATGTGAAACGGTTCAATGAAATGGAGCAAGTTGGCGTACCATCGGAAATAAGCGGATTAAGTCCTCAATTACAATTACTGATTGGCATGGAGCTTAAACAAAAGCAACTTGAAACAGCCGTTGCAGATACTAACGCTCGTATTGATAATATTCAAAATGCGGTTGTTGTAGATACACAAAATTGGCGTAAATGGGCAAATGCTTCAATCAATAAATTAGCAGAATCAGAATTAATTATTGAGGAATTCGGAGATTTAAGATATCAGAAATTAAGAACAAATACTTACAAAGAATTAGAATCCCGTGCAGGCTGTGATTTAAAGGTAAGGCTTAAAAAATTGAAAGAGCGTTTAGAAAAAGCCGGGGCCAAGAAGAACGTAATAAAAGAAGCCGGAAATATGGATGTAATTGAGCAGGATAAAAAATTGAAAGAGATATACACAGCCATTATCAGGGACATGCTCATAAAATATCAAAGTGCTGTATAGGAGAGGACGTATGAAAAAGCTACTAACAATAAACGAAGCTGTCCAAGAATTCGGCATAGGCAGAAATAAGCTATATCGCATGATAAAGACAGAACCTGATATTCCTATCCTGAAGGTGGAAGGAATTTATAAAGTAAACAGCACCATGTTTTCGGAATGGCTAGATAAAGCTACAAAAGAAGGTAGACAACTTTAAGAGCTTCCATGCTCTTTATAAAAAACATTAACAGATAAAAAGTCTTTAACCTACCAGTATATGCAGGTAGTTAAGAAATAGAACAGAAAGGAGATAAAGATTTGATTAATTTTAAAAATTTAAGTAAAGCACTAAAACATACAAGGTCATCACAAGTGTATTGGTTCAGAACAGAAAAATACAGTTATCTATTAACAGGGTATTGGGCTATAAGGACAACTAAGCGCCTACATGTAGAAAAAGGTATATTCCCAACTCTTATAAACCTGTTTCAAGATATACCAGAAATCTCAAAGGGGTTGCAGCTTACCTATAAAGGTGTAGAGCCAATGAAGGAAGAACAAATCAGGACTTTTATTGAGCTTATAGAAAAGATGCCAGAGACAGAAATAAAATACACAGGTCTTTTTAACAAGCGAAACAACATGGATGAAGATGTAATCTTAAAATCACCAAGTAATTACATTTTTATCAATAAAATTTACATGGACTTCATTGACGACATGGAATTTGGAACAAATTTATTCGGAAAAGGACCTTGCAATGCAATCTATGCACAAAATGGTGAAGAAATAGCAATGATATTGCCTGTTAGATATTCAGATATACCAGAATACTTAAAATCAATTTAGGAGGGTTATATGTTAACAATAATGATTCAAAGCCTCCTTGTAAATTGTGTTATCTGGTCCATAGTTTGGGGGTGTAGATATTGAGCGTGTGCAAAAGTTGTGTATATAACCTAGGTGATACTTGTCAAATTTTGAATAGCAAGCAAACAGAAAACTGTTTTGCTAAAGCAGGAAAAGAGGAGGCTGCAAGAAGAGAAAAAGAAATACAAGACTATAAGAAAAGATTTGATGAATTAGTGTTTCCAAAGAAAACAGTTAGAGAAAAACTAGATGAAAAGTTTTTAGAGCTTTATAAAAGTGGCTGTAACGATAGAAAGATAGCTGAAATATTAGAAATTTCACCTTCTAGCGTAGGGCAGTACAGAAAAGATTTAGGCTTAGAAATAAATTATCACAATTATAAAAAAGAGCCTGCGGCAACAGGCAATAAATAAAAAATCTACAGCTACATTGTAGCAGAAAGGGTAAAGGAATGCAAATAAATATTGCGAAATTATCAGAAGTTGCAGAGGAATATAAAATAGCAACTTTAAAGGCAGAAGAATTTGGAATAAACGGCTATGCTAAATATTCAGATCAGTTTTCATTAACAGAAGAAGGGTTTAGAAAATTATCATCTGGAAGAGATTATACAGTTAGACGGTTCGGGAGTTGTTATAAATATGAATATCAAACAAAAGTCGATGGTGTGGCTTTTTACTTACTAACAAATGAATTACTGTTTGAAGGTGATGAAAATAAAATAGCGGAGGATAAATAAATGAAGGGATATAAAGGATTTGGTAAGGATTTAAAATGTAGAGGATTTCAGTATGAAGTAGGTAAGGATTATGAAGAAAAAGATGCTGTATGCTGTAAAAAAGGATTCCATTTCTGTGAAAATCCTTTGGATGTGTTTGGATACTATCCTCCGGCAGATAGTAGGTATTGTGAAGTTGAAGGAGATGGAAAACTTGACGGTGACTACAGAGATACTAAGGTTGCCGCTTCAAAGATAAAGATAAAAGCAGAAATAGGCATTCCAGGACTAATTGCTGCAGGAGTTGAGTACATAAAATCTAATATCGACTGGAAAAATGCAAAGGAATCTAACACAGGATACCAAAGTGCAGCCACTAACACAGG
>DFOA01000049.1 GCA_002381185.1 Firmicutes bacterium UBA3553
GCCATTTTCTTCACCCCCGGTGATATCATATGCTTGTACACTCCATAGGTGATATTACACAGGTATACGGCATTAGTTCCGCTACCAGTTACTTGCAAGCCTCTCCAACTTTAACAGCAGTGCCTCACCGTATCTATAAAATGAAGTGCCTAAGTTTTCAGATATGTTCTTTCCGGTGACTCCCGCCTTGAGCATTTCTATTTTTAGATTTATAAACATGCAATCACCTCTTTTACCCTTTAGGGTAATTTTGATTTGATTATATGCCTTGCATCTAACATGTCAATACGATTTTTACGCCTTAGGGTAATTTTTTTCTTTACAACGTAAAAACTTTGGTATATAATGTCTTTAAACAAGTACAAGCTATATTGGAGGGATTTATAAAATGTCATTTTTAAATAAGTTGGAAAAGTTAATGTCTGATAAAGGAATAGAAAATATAAGTCAATTGTCACGAGAAACAGGAATACCGTATACTACAATTGACGGGTTTTATAAAAAGGGGACCGAGAACATAAAACTTTCAACTTTGAGGAAACTGGCAAACTATTTTGATTGTAGTTTAGATTTTTTAGTAGATGACAATGTTACAGAAAATATAGACAATGAAGTCCAAACATTAGCAGCTCACCATGACGGGGTAGACTGGACCGAAGAAGAATTAGAAGATATAGAAAACTTTAAAAAGTATGTTTTAAGTAAAAGAAAAAATAGAGAATAAGCCTATAACATATGAACAAATAGTACAAGCTATATATGATGAAAATATTGAATTAATAGAATTTGATTTTAAGAGTGATTTAAAGGGCTTGTATTCTGATAATTGCATTGCAATCAGCAATAAACTCAATACTACTATAGAAAAGAAGTGCGTCCTTTCAGAAGAACTAGGACACCACTACACTACTGCCGGAAATATACTTGATTTGTCTGATGTTCGTAACAGAAAACAAGAACTACAGGCTAGGTTATGGGCTTACAACAAACATATAGGATTGCTAGGAATTGTACAAGCTTTCGAGAACAGATGTAAAGATTTGAGTGAAATGGCTGAATATTTAAATGTTACTGAAGATTTTCTTATCAGATGCACTTAAATGCTATAAAAGCAAATATGGTATATCTGTTAAAATAGATAACTACATAATTTATTTTGAACCCAATTTATATGTAATGAAATTATTTAAATAAAAATTGTACATGGTAAGCCAATATCCGCTTGCTGTGTGTAAATATAATCAAAATTAGGGAGGAAATTTAAATGGCATTTAAGGGTTTAGGATTAGGAAATAATTTAATCCAAGGAGTTTTAGGAAATTTAAGTGAGGTATCAGTAGAACAACTTACAAAAGAATATTCTGGTTATCTTATGGATGATGAAGAAATAACAATGGGATTTAAACTTGTAAGAGATGCAGTAATATTTACAGACAAGAGAATACTTTTCTTCGACAAACAAGGTGCTACGGGATCTAAATCAAGAGTTATTTCTATTAATCTTGAAACTATATTTTCAGTTACTGCAGAAACGGCAGGGTTCGGAGTAGATGATAGTGAAATTACAATTTTTTATATTTCTTCACCAAACTTAAAATCTAACAATATTGCAGTAGACTCTCATAAATTTGAATTTCCGAAAAAATATGCAATTCAGCCATTGTACAAAATGCTTCAAGAATTAGCATATCAGAATTTTAAAAATTTAAATAAATAAATTATAAAAAAATAGCACCCGGTACACCACTACCAGGTACTATTAAACACATCTTGCCACAAAGGGCTAAATGCATTCCAAGTACATAAATTATAGCATTTAATCCTTTGAATTTGCAAGGATTATTTTTTATACCCTAAAACAGGAGGATAAAAAGGATTAAATGGACTATAATATTACCTATCGAGAAAAAGACGGTGGTATACAAGCGATTGTAAGTTACAAGAAAAATGGCGAATGGAAACAGAAATCTAAGCAAGGATTTTAAAAAAGGGTGATGCAAAGACTTGGGCTCAAAATAAGGTTGATGATTTAAAAAAGATAATCAAAGATGATGATGTTAAAATCAATATCAATATCGAAATGATGGATTTAACATTCGAAAAATTGATTAAAAAAGCTATTAAGCATTTTGAGCTGCACTTAGAAGCTAATACTGTGCTTTCCATTGAAACAGCCATGACACACTTCACAAAATTGGATAAAAAGGCTGTTACTGAAATTGACTCCTCCGAAATACAAGAATGTATAGATGATTTAGTCAGAAAAGATTTAAAAGCCTCTGCAATAAATGAATATAGATCAAAACTAAAAAAGTATTTGACTATGCTGTTGAGCATAAAATAATAACAGCTTTAAATATTGAAGAAACAGAAGATTTACTTTCTAAGCTAAAGAGAGAAGATTACAGATTAATGTCAAAAATAGCAGCAGAAGCAGGTCTAAGACTTGGTGAAATTGTCGGTTTGACTATTGATTGCCACAATTATAAAAAATCTGAACTTGAAATATATCGTCAGTGGAAAATTATAAATAAAAAGGGTGAATACGGCTTTGATAGGGTAAAAGCTACTAATTCAGAAAGAACTGTACCTTTGCCGGCAGCTTTAAATGAAGAGATTGAAAATTACAAAAAGATACGCCCTATCGACATTAGAGGAAGATTATTCCCAATCAAGAATAATAAAAGTCTTGCTTCTAATTTAAAATATCATTATACTAAAATTGGTTATAATATTTCTATACACGATTTAAGACACACCTATGCCTCAAGACTTGTAGCAAATGGAGTTGATTTTAAAACTGTTGCCGAATTAATAGGTGATACCGTAGAGATGGTCATTAAAACTTATTCACATTTTACAGGCGACATGATGAAAAATGCAAAGAAAGCAGTTAACAATATTTTTAAAAAATTTTTTTGACGAATTCTTTTGACGATTTTTGTAAAGACGGTGATTTCAATATAAAATGAGCATTTAAGACATTTTTAAGAAAAATATATTATAATCAACTTTGTATAACTATTATGGAAATAAATTAAATTAGAATAAGATAAATAACTGAAATAAATTTACTGATTATAGTTAAATATAGACTATGTATCGCAAAATATAGGAGATGAAAATAATGTTATGTTCAGTATGCAAAAAAAATGTGGCAGTAATATATGTTAATAAAATTATTGAAGGCAAAATGCAAACCATGGGTCTATGCATTCCATGTGCAAAAAAACAAGGACTTGCACCCATGGATCAGATAATGAGACAAAGCGGCATGAAACCGGAGGATTTTGAAAATATTAACAATCAGCTGTCTGAAATTATGGGTGACATGGACCTGGAAAAATTGACTCAAAACATTGAATCCGAAGATAGTGAAGGTATGAATTCCATTATGAACTTAATGAACTCAGCCTTTACCGGACTATCAAGTTCAAACAGCGGATACCAGCCGACTGAAGACGGTAATGAAATGGATATTGCTAACAGCGGCAGCGGGTCAGGTGCAAAAGTAAAGGAAAAGGTAAAACGCAAAAAATTAAAATATCTTGACACTTACGGAACTAATCTGACAGAACAGGCAAGATATGGCGAACTTGACAGAATTGTCGGCAGAGAAAGAGAAATAGACAGAGTTATACAAATATTAAACAGACGCTCAAAAAACAATCCTGTTTTAATAGGTGAGCCGGGCGTCGGAAAAACTAAAATAGCAGAAGGTCTGGCAGTAAGAATTGCTGAACACAAAGTACCCGTTAAGCTTTTCAACACAGAAATTTACCTCCTTGATTTAACTGCTGTGGTTGCCGGAACCCAGTTCAGGGGCCAATTTGAATCTCGTATGAAAGCAATAATCGATGAAGCTAAAAAAGCCGGAAATATAGTTATTGTAATTGACGAGGTTCATAATATCGTAGGTGCCGGCGAGGCTGAAGGCGGTGCAATGAATGCCGCAAACATTTTAAAACCTGCTCTGGCAAGAGGCGAAGTCCAGGTAATAGGTGCAACAACCCTGGATGAATACAGAAAACACATTGAAAAGGACACTGCTCTTGAAAGAAGATTCCAGCCTGTAATGGTAGACGAGCCTTCCATTGAGGATTCCATAGAAATTGTAAAGGGAATCAAGGATTATTACGAAGCATACCACAATGTTAAAATTTCAGATGAAGTAATTGAGCAGGCAGTATTGATGTCTGAAAGATATATCACAGACAGATTCCTTCCTGACAAGGCAATTGACGTAATAGATGAAGCTGGTTCCAGAGCTAATTTGAAAAACAGCGGATTAGTGGAGCTTGAAGCATTGAAAACAGAATTGTCAAATATCAGGGATGAAAAAGAGGAAGCTGCGGAAAATGACGATTATGAAAGAGCTGCAGAACTTAAAGTCAATGAACTGCGTGTAGAAGCTAAAATAAGAGAATTATCCAGAGAATGTGAAAATGTGCACCTGACTACTGAAGATGTGGCATATGTAATTGAAGCATGGACAAAAATTCCGGTTCAGAGAATTAACGAAGCAGAAGCTGAAAAATTAATTCATTTAGAAGAAAGACTCCACAAAAGAGTTATCGGGCAGCATCAGGCCGTAACGAGCCTTGCCAGAGCCATAAGAAGAAACCGTTCAGGATTTAAGAAAAAGAAAAAACCCTCTTCATTCATTTTTGTCGGACCTACAGGTGTTGGCAAGACAGAGCTTGCAAGAACACTGGCTTACGAATTGTTTGAAAACGAAGATGCCATGATAAGACTTGATATGTCTGAATATATGGAAAAGCACACAGTTTCTAAGTTAATCGGTGCACCTCCAGGATATGTGGGATTTGACCAGGCAGGTTTCCTGACAGAAAAAATAAGAAGAAAACCATATTCGGTAATATTGCTTGATGAAATCGAAAAGGCGCATGAAGATGTATTCAATATATTGCTTCAAATATTAGAAGACGGCAGACTTACCGACAACCAGGGAAGAACCGTAAATTTTGAAAACACCGTAATAATCATGACATCAAATGCAGGAAATACAATAAAGGGCAATAAAATAGGATTTGAAAATAAAGAGTATGAAGCAATGGAAGCTAAAGTAAAGGATGCCCTGAAGCAGACATTCAGACCTGAATTTTTAAACCGTATTGACGACATTGTAGTATTCAGCGAATTGAGCAAGGAAGAACTCGGCCAAATTGTTGACCTTATGTTAAAAGAAGTGATACAAGAAGGAAAGGAAAGAAAAATATCAATTGATGTAGACAACAAGCTGAAGAATTTCATACTTGAAAAGGGCTACAACACAAAATACGGAGCAAGGCCGCTAAGACGTGCAATTCAAAAATACATCGAGGATGAAATATCCGAAGCGTATTTAAAGGGAACCATAAAAGAAAACAGCAAGGTCAGCATTACAGTAAATGATGAAGGCAAAACAGAGTTAACTATTAAATAAAACTTAAGGCAGAATTCAATGAATTCTGCCTTTGCTTTTAATTTATTTCAGTGTTATTTGTTTAAAAACCCTATTCCAAGTACTCCGGGGCCTGCATGTGTCCCTATAACCGCTCCTATTTCCTGTTCGATAATATTTTTTATTTTATATTTTTCTTCAATAGCTTCTCTTAGAGCCTTTAATTGGTCATAGTTCTGAGCATAGAATAAAAGAACCGGCTTATCAGATAAATCATAGTTATTTTTCTCAATCCATTCATCAAACCATTTTATTGTTTTGTTCTTTCCTCTTACTTTTTCAATTACTGACAACTTTCCGTCTTTGATTTCGAGAATAGGCTTAATATTTAACAACGAGCCTACCACCGCCTGACCCTTAGAAAGTCTTCCTCCCTTTTCTAGGTACTTCAAAGTATCAAGTCCGGCTACAGCAACAATTTTATCTCTCGCTTCCTCTAATTCGCCAACTATTTCATCAATAGTCTTGTTTTGTTTTACCAGTTCGATTGCTTCTAATATCAGCGCAAATGTTCCAAGGCACACACTTTTTGAATCCATAATTCTGATGTTGTCGCTTCCTATCATATCCTTGGCAATTCTTGCAGAATCATATGTACCGCTGAACTCTGAAGCCAGGAAAATGCCAAGAACCTGATCCCCTTCCATAAGTATTTCGCTGAATGCTTCAACGAAAGCTCCAGGAGAAACCTGGGATGTAGTGGGGAGTTTTTCTGCCTTAATTAATTTTTCAAAAAAATCTGAAGAGCTTAGCTCCACTTTGTCTAAATATGATTCATTTTCAAAGTTAACAGTTAACGGAACCATTTTCAAATTGTATTTGTTGATTATATCTTCTGTAACGTCTGATGTACTGTCTATAACTATTCTAATACTCATAATAACCTCACATTTTTATTATCAAAATTTTTGACTCTAGAAGTAATATATTGCAGAAATTCTGAAATAATTCCAGAATTTCCTTCCATGCTAAAATTTATATTTATTGTGGAAAAATATATCTATATTAGTCAATACTTTTATTAAAAGTTCTTCTTCCTTACTGTCCAATTGCTGAAGAGCACTTATTACCAGGTCCTTATGAAAATCCTCATGAGAATAGTACGCAGCAGTTCCTTTTTCAGTAAGCTTAATTTTAACAACTCTTCTGTCTTCAACAGAGCGTTCTCTAGCCACATAACCTTTTTTTATAAGGTTGTCTACTGCAGTTGTAAGTGTACCTGATGTAATTCTTAAATCCTTGGCAGTGTCAGACATGGTCCTTTCCCTGTTAACACCAATGTTATCGATTACATGCATTTCAGATATTGACAAATCTGAAAATTCTCCAATCTTCAAACACTTTTCTTCAATATCCAAAACATCTGCAAAAAGCCTTACAAGTATTTCATTTACAGTCTCATGATTGCTCATTAAACCACCTCAATTTATTTTGATAATCAAATTATATTTATTTTTAACGAATTTGTCAATAACTATTTACAAAGAATATATCTCCAGAGAAAGTCTTTTGCTTCTTCTGCATAATCAATATTTATTCTTTTGGTTTTTTCAACATAAAAATCTGTAAATCCGTCATCCTCGACGTAAATTTCATCTCCTGTCAAATCTATACCGTTGTGTTCCTTGGTAATTTTAAATGCGTTGCATAACTTTCCGGGTCCGTTGGATAAATTCTTGATTTGGCTTTTTGATAAGTTTTCCAATGTCTTATTATACCTGTTAATACATATTTCCTGTATGTTTTCCAGAGGATCTGCACCTCGAATCAGGACTGCACTACATGTACCTTCCCCTTCTGTTACAAAGTTCAGGCAATAATACATTCCATAGATAAAGTACACGTAAGTATATCCGGGCGGTCCAAACATTATTTTGGTTCTTGGTGTTATTTTGCCGCCATAGCCATGGCTGGCTTTATCAATTTCCGCAATATATGCTTCTGTTTCCGTAATCCTGGCCTTAATTATTTCATCATCATATTTTCGGACCAAAATCTTTCCTATTAAATTTTCTGCAACTATGCGTGCGTCTCTGTTATAAAAATCTCTGTTTAACTTAGACATGTTTCTCCTGTTAAATAACTTCTTTATAAATTAAATAGTCTTTTGAAATTCAATTTGGTTACTTCAGCTATTTCATTAACATCTACTTCTCTTATTCGAGCAATTTCTTCTGCAACATATCTGACATATTTAGGTTCGTTTCTTTTTCCTCTGAATGGTTCCGGAGTCAGGTAAGGACAATCTGTTTCAATAAGAAGTCTATCTATGGGCACTTCTTTTGCAACAAGCTTCGGGGTCCTGGCTTTTTTAAAAGTAACAGGTCCGCCGAGGGAAATATAAAATCCAAGCCTTACAAATTCTTTAGCCATTTCAACACTGCTGGAATAGCAGTGCAGTATTCCTCTTGTGCCTGAATAATGTTCTTCCTTCATAATTCTGAACACATCCTCATGAGCATCTCTGTCATGTACTATATACGGCAAGTCAAGTTCTTTAGCCAGACGTATCTGCTCTCTGAACCATTTTTTTTGTGTCTCTCTGTCAGAATTGTCATAATAATAGTCAAGACCTATTTCACCTATTCCTATAACCTTTTTATCTTTAGCCAATTCCCTGAATATATTCATTGTATCATCATTCATATATTTTGAATCATGAGGATGGCATCCCACGGCCGCATATATAAACGGATATTTATCTGCTAATGCAACTGCTGATTTTGAAGTATTTAAATCTGCGCCTGGATTTAAAACCGTTTCAACCCTATTTTCGTACAGCGAATTTATCAGCTCTTCTCTGTCGGCATCAAATCTTTCGTCGTCTAAATGGGCATGACTGTCAATAAACTTATTTTCCACTTTTCTTTTCCTTCTTCTTAGAACTTTTATATTCTTTCGCTGTTTCCTTAAAACTTTCAAACTGAGAATCATCTTTTTTAAATGTCAATTCTATGGATGTGTCTCTTCCTGCAAGTGGGTAAATTATCTTCGCCTTAACCTGATTTTTTTCATTAGGTTTTAAATAATTGATACCTTTTATATCAATCCATCTGATTAATGCTCCTCTTTTATGTATGCCTAAAGTTGAAATCATTGTTTTTTTAGTAAGAGGTATATAAAGAATTATCATCAAAATCGGAAGCAATACCAATGTAAAAAATGTTTCTGTTGTAAAACCGTCGGTGCTTATAATTCCCATCAATAAAAAACCTGTCAAAATTATGATAAATATAATTACTATAGAGCTTATGAGATGCCTTGTTTTATCATCTTCGTTTAAATAAAACAATGGCTTCATATCTTCCTTTTTATACTTTAAGTTGTTCTTTAAATTAGAATAAACAAAATAAATGGCAAAGATAAATATTAATGGATAGATTAATTGAGATGCGTTCATAATAAAATTCCTTTCTCATATGTAATATTATTTAGTTTAGCATAATATTTGTTTCAATTCAAGGAGTATGATTCCTTAAAGGCTTTAGTTTTTGCCGATTACCAGATTTACCTTAGATACAAATTCAGCCCACTCTTTCTTTTTATTATATAAGTAAGCTTTTCCTTTCTTTGTAATTTTATAATACTTTCTTATTCGATTGGTCTCCATCATATAAGTAGTTGAAATTATAAGTTCGTCCTTTTCCAAATCATGCAAAATCGGATATAAGGTACCTTCCTTCAATACAAAGGTTCCATAGGACTTAGCATCCAGTTCTTTAATTATTTCATAACCATACTTATTGCCTGAATCAATAATAGATAGAACCAACATTTTAGTATTGCCCTTTAACATGCTGTTATCAATCTTCATCTCCACACCTCACATACCTAGATTACCTATGTTTATATGATACATATGTAACATAGGCTTGTCAACACAATTTATTTACTTAATATCATGAAAATCGTATTCACATTTTACTTAATTTTCTTTTTCTAACCATTCTTTTATGTTAAACAGAATTTTTATAACAGATTGTTTTTACTATAACAATTTTGATATATTATTATCAAATGAAAACAATTTACCAGAAAGGAATGAGATTATGATAGAAGAAGTTAAAGAAAAAGTTGACGAGATTTTAACAAGGCATAATTACGAGAAAAAAGAACTGATAAACATCATTCAAGAAGTCCAAAAAGAATATCATTATCTGCCTGAAGATGTATTGATTTACACAGCCGAAAAATTAGATATAAGCCAGTCGAAAATTTATGGAGTTGCTACCTTTTATGAAAACTTTTCTCTGGAGGCAAAAGGCAAAAATATTATAAAAATATGCGATGGTACTGCATGCCATGTGAGGAAGTCAGTTCCCATACTAAACGCCATCAACAAGGAACTGGGATTAACAGACAAAAATAAAACTACGGACGATATGCTGTTTACAGTGGAAACGGTATCTTGCCTTGGTGCCTGCGGCCTCGCTCCTGTCATTACAATAAATGATCATGTGCATCCTAAGATGACGCCCGAGTCAGCGATTGAATTAATAAGGACTATTAAAAAGGAGGAAATGTAAATGTTTGTTAATACCTACAATGATTTGTCATCATATGCTAAAACCTTTAAGAGTTCTTTGGAAAAACAAAAAATAAAAATTCTGGTATGCGGCGGTACGGGCTGTGTTGCAGGGGGCTCATTAGCCATATACGAAGAACTTTTGCGACTTGTTAAAGAAAACGGTGCCCTGGCTGATGTGGACCTATTAAAAGAAGAAGAAGGAATAAGCGTTAAAAAAAGCGGATGCCACGGTTTTTGTGAAGCCGGACCTTTAGTAAGAATAGAACCTTACAATTATTTGTATTTAAGAGTTAAATTAGAGGACTGCCACGACATATTCAGCCACACTGTTATAGGCGGCGAGCCTGTTGAAAGATTAATGTATCAGGATAACGGCAAATTGTTTAAAACACAGGAAGAAATACCTTTCTATCAAAAACAGACAAGATTAGTCTTAGAAAACTGCGGTCATATGGATGCTGAAAATATTCAGGAGTGTATTGGAAGAGACGGTTATAAAGCACTTTCCAAGGTTTTGTGTTCAATGGATCCTAAGGATGTATGCAAATTGATACAGGATTCAGGTTTAAGAGGACGTGGAGGCGGCGGTTATGCAGCAGGCAAGAAATGGGGACAGGTTTTAGCCCAGAACAATCCTGTTAAATATGTTGTCTGTAATGGTGACGAAGGAGATCCGGGAGCTTTTATGGACAGAAGCATGATGGAAGGAGATCCTCACAAGATTATTGAAGGAATGATAATTGCAGGATACGCCACAGGAGCACACACAGGTTATATTTATGTGAGAGCTGAATATCCCCTGGCAGTTGAACGTTTAAAAATAGCCATTTCACAAGCTGAAGAAGTTGGTTTACTAGGTAAAAACATACTGGGATCAGGCTTTGACTTTGAACTTCACATAAACAAAGGTGCAGGAGCCTTCGTATGCGGTGAAGGAAGCGCGCTTACGGCCTCCATAGAAGGTGAAAGAGGCATGCCTCGTGTTAAACCTCCAAGAACCGTCGAACAAGGTCTTTTTGGCTGCCCTACAGTTTTAAATAATGTAGAAACATTTGCCAATGTGCCTTTTATTATTAGTAACGGCATTGATGAATATAAGAAATTCGGAACAAAGGACAGCCCGGGAACCAAAGCTTTTGCTCTCACAGGCAATGTTGTAAACACAGGACTTATTGAAGTTCCCATGGGCACAACAATTAGAGAAGTTATTTTTGATATAGGCGGAGGCATTCCTGACGGTAAAAAATTCAAAGCTGTTCAGATAGGGGGTCCTTCAGGGGGATGTTTAACCTTCGATGAGAGACATTTGGATTTGCCATTAAGCTTTGACTCTCTTAAAAAAGTGGGAGCGATGATTGGCTCAGGCGGCATGGTTGTCATGAATGAAGATACATGCATGGTTGAAGTTGCAAGATTTTTTATGAGCTTCACTCAAAGAGAATCCTGCGGCAAATGCATACCTTGCAGAGAGGGAACAAAAAGAATGCTGGAAATATTAGAAAAAATAGTTGCAGGAAACGGCACTGTGGAAGATTTGGACCTGCTTAAAGAAATTGCTGATACAGTTAAAAACACTGCTTTATGCGGATTGGGAAAAACCGCGGCAAATCCTGTTTTAAGCACATTGGAATATTTCCATGATGAATATCTTGCTCATGTAGTTGACAAGGTTTGTCCGGCTAAGCAGTGCAAGGGCTTAATGGCACTTGAAATAGACTCGCAGCTTTGCAAAGGATGCTCTAAATGTGCAAGAAACTGTCCAGTTAATGCAATAAGCGGAAAAATTAAAGAACCGTTCGTAATTGATAAAAATAAATGTATTAAATGCGGTGCATGCATAGAATCATGTGCATTCCAGGCAATTAAGGAGGTATAGTATGGGCGGAACTATGATAATAGATGGCAAAAAGGTACCTTTTAGTTATCAAAAGAACATTTTAAGCGTTATAAGAGACTCAGGCATTGATTTGCCTACATTCTGCTACCACTCAGAATTAAGCATTTATGGTGCATGCAGAATGTGCTCTGTTGAAACATCCAAAGGTGAAATAATTGCAACATGCTCTGAAAAGCCAAGGGATGGTATGGAAATATATACAAATTCACCGCGAATCAGAAAATACAGAAAAATGATACTTGAGCTTCTCCTTGCAAATCATGACAAGGACTGCACTTCTTGTGAGCGAACAGGCAGGTGTCAGCTGCAGAAGCTGGCCAAAAGATACGGTCTTTCGAGAAACAGGTTTATTCAGTCAGCTCAAAATAACGAAGTAGACAATTCAAGTCCAAGTATTATAAGAAATCCGAACAAATGCATAAAATGCGGCGACTGTGTAATGGTATGCGAGGAAATACAGGGAGTCGGAGCACTTGGCTTTGTAGACAGAGGATCTGATGTCATAATTAAACCTGCTTTCAATAAAAAGCTGGCTGAAACCAACTGCGTGAACTGCGGTCAATGCAGAATAGTATGTCCTACAGGTGCAATAATTATTAACAATGAAACTGAAAAAGCATGGAATGCTTTATATGATAAAAGCAAAAGAGTAATTGTTCAAATAGCACCTGCTGTAAGGGTTGCCCTGGGAGAAGAATTCGGCAAAAAACCCGGCGAAGTTTCAACAGGAAAAATTGTTGCTATCTTAAAAAAGCTTGGAGCCGAGGAGGTTTACGATACTACTTTATCAGCCGACCTGACTGTTATTGAGGAGAGCAAGGAGTTTTTAGAAAGATATTCAAAAGGAGAAAATCTACCTTTGTTTACCTCATGCTGTCCAGGCTGGGTTAAATTTGCAGAAAACAAATATCCTGAGCTTGTAAAGAATATTTCTACCTGCAAATCGCCTCAGCAAATGTTTGGTACAGTGCTGAGAGAAGCCTACAGAGATAAGGATTTAGAAGACGGCAGAGATACATTCATACTTTCTGTCATGCCGTGCACTGCTAAAAAAGCAGAAGCAGCACGACCTGAATTCATTCATGATGGTGAAAGAGAAGTCGACCTTGTTATAACTACTCAGGAACTGGCAATCATGATAAAGGAAATAGGCATTAAATTTGACGAAATTGAAGAAGAAGCAATGGATATGCCATTTGGAATCGGTTCAGGTGCCGGAATTATATTTGGAACAACCGGCGGAGTCACTGAAGCCGTTCTTAGAAAAGTATTAAAAAATAAATATGGAAAAGAAGACTGCGAAATAATTTATAACAGCGTAAGAGGATTGGATGCAGTTAGAGAAGCAGTAATAAATGTTGATGGCAATGAGATCAGGCTTGCAGTTGTTCACGGTTTAAAAAATGCGGATAATCTTATAAGGCAAATTAAAAAAGGTGAAAAGCAGTATGATTTGGTAGAGGTTATGGCATGCACAGGAGGATGCATCGCCGGAGGCGGTCAGCCGACACCTAAGCTGATAACAAGAGAAACCAGAATTCTAAGGGCAAAGGGTCTTTATAATATTGATAAAACAAATCAAATAAAGGATTCCGAAGACAATTATATCGCAAAAAATATTTTTGAAGATATCATGAAAGATAAAAGACATATGCTTCACATTCACCATTAAAGAAAAAAATGTCTCGTACCCTTACGAGACATTTTCTTACTTTATTACATTCCTTATGATTCTGTGGAAGTTTTTATATGCAATTTTTTCGATTTCTTCATTGGAAAAGCCTGATCTTTCTAATTCTATAATAATATTATATGTTTTAGATGAATCTTCAAGTCCTTTAGTATACGAGGTTTCCTGTGAACTAAAACTGTTCATAGAATTGTTATCCAAGAAATCACAATAGTCCATTCCTATTCCTATATGATCGGTTCCCATCACATCTGCCATATGTGCGATATGTCTCACCAGCATTTCTATATTCTGCTCGTTTATATCTCTATGAACAAATTCATTAAATGAATTTATTCCTACCACCCCGTCAAACTCAGCAATTTTTCTTAGTTGAGCATCTGTTAAATTTCTCGGCACATCACATAATGATCTGCAATTGGAATGTGAAGCAATTATCGGCTTGTCTGTTACGTTGACTACATCCCAAAAGGATTTATCATTTAAATGTGATACATCCAACAGCATATTCTTCTGATTTATTATTTTGACTGCTTTCTTTCCGAGTTCAGTCAATCCCTTGTCAAGACTACCTTTTGCCCCTGTTGCAAGAGCATTTTCTTCATTCCATGTCAGACTTGCGTGCCTGACTCCAAAATCATAGTAAAAATCAATTAAATCCAAATTTTCGCCTATGCTGCTTAAACCTTCTAAGCCAATTAAAATATAAAATTTACTTTCCACTATTGCCTTCTCAATATCATTATACGATTTAGCTATAACTACCGAATTCCTGCAATATTTAAGTTCCTTTTTAATTGAATCAACTATCTGCATTGATCTTGCATATGAATCATCTGTGTATGGAGGGTCTATCCATATAACAAATATACTGCCTGATATTTTACCTTCTCGTAATTTACTTAAATGATATTTTCTTAATATATCATTTTCACCATTTAAAACCCTTTTAGTCACATCTGTCCAAATATCCGAATGTCCGTCAAAAATCATCAGTAACTCTCCTTACACAAATTCCATATGAGCAACCTTGAATAGTGTCCTTAAACCCTGTTCAATATATTGAATATAAGTCAGATTATAGTACAAAAGAAAATAAATGTCAACGTTTATCCCAGTATAATAAACTTATTAGAACATATTGAATTTAGATTTATATGCAATAAAAATAAGACTAATATCAAATTTGATATTAATCTTGTTTTTTATTATTAAAAACTTGGCGGAACCATTGCCCATACTGATACAGATAACTTATTGCCAATATTTACATATCTGTGAGGTATGGTGCTGTCAAGATAAATACTGTCACCTTCGTTTAAATCATATATCTTGTCTCCGGATATAATCCTCAAAGAACCCTTAATAACAACACCGCACTCTTCTCCTTCATGGCTGATCAGATCTTCAGAATTAGATTCACCCGGCTCTATTTCTATCCAAAGCATTTCAATTTGTTTTTTCAAATTAGGACTTAAAAGTTCATATACTCTGTTTGCGTTTTTCATCATTATTTTTTTTCGTTCATCTTTTCTAACAACCTGATTAAAATCATCATATTCATCAAAAAAATAATTCATGGTAACATTCAATGCTTTAGAAATCTTCCACAATGATGCAACTGATGGTCCGGTAATATCCCTTTCAATCTGGCTTATCAGGCCCTTGCTTAAGCCGGTCTTTGCAGATAGCTGTTCTATGCTGATTTTTTGCTTTAATCTTAATGACCTTATCTTATCTCCCAATTCCATGTTTATACCTCACGCTGGTATTATTAAACAAATTATTCGTGCTGTTTTAAATAAATAACTTATTTAATGTTATATTATACAATAAAGAAAACGGTTTTTCAATACTTTATTACTTTTTTTTCCAACCACGCAGCAAAAAAATACATTACAGCAGCAATAAGTCCTAATACGAAAACTCCCATCATAACCAAATCCAGCTTAAATGTTTGGCTTCCGTATAGTATTAAGTATCCGATACCTGCCTTGGAAACCAGGAATTCACCTACAATTACACCAATCCACGATAATCCGATGTTCACTTTTATAACACTCATAATGCTGGGAATATTAGACGGAATAATTACTTTCCTCAATATTTGAAATTTATTTGCTCCAAAGGTCTTTAAAAGTACTATTTTATCATTTTCTACATTTATAAAGCCGGTATATAATGTCATTGTTGTAACTATAACAGATATTGAAGCTGCAGTTACAACTATGCCTGAAAAGCCCATCCCTGCCCACAATATAATTATTGGCGCCAATGCGGTTTTAGGCAGACTGTTTAAAATAACAATGTACGGGTCAGTAATTCTTGCCAGCTTTTCAAACCACCAAAGCAATATTGCTACCAACAAGCCCACTATTGTTCCTGCAAAGAAACCTGCTATTGTCTCCATTGTGGATACAGATAAATGTTTGAACAAACTTCCGTCTTCTACAAATTTTACAATAAGCCCAAATATGGCACTTGGACTGCTGGTTAAAAATCTGTCTATATGATTGTTTGTTGCAGCCCATTCCCAAAGGGCAATAAAAATAACAAATATTAATATTTGTGAAGTTCTTATAAAATTTTTCTCTCTTTTTATTGAATTTAAATATGCTTGATGTTCCTTAGTAATATTCGCTGTTGTACTGACCTTGTTTTTATTCTTCTTCTCCCACATCCAAATCCCTCCATATTTGTCTGAAATATTCTCCAAATTCCAGAGTGTTTCTGCATTTCATAGGTGTCCTTTCTCCTTGGCACTCCTTAAATCTGATTTCGTATTCTTTCTTTACCTTAGCCGGTCTTTCAGTAAATACAATTACTCTGTCCGAAATGCTGACAGCTTCAGGAATATCGTGCGTTACCAATATTGTGGTGATTTTTTCTCTTCTTAATATCTGTCCGACTTCATTTCCCACAGACAGCCTTGTTTGATAATCCAAAGCTGAAAATGGTTCGTCTAATAACAATAAATCAGGTTCTATAGCCAATGTACGAACTAAAGCAGCTCTCTGCCTCATACCTCCCGACAATTGGCTTGGATAGTGGTTTCTGAAATTGTACAATCCATACTTTTTAAGCATACCCATTACTTTTTCTCTGTTTTCATCAGTGTCCATTTTTCTTACTTCCAATCCTAGCAGACAGTTTTTAAATATATTTCTCCATTCATACAATTGATCTTTTTGAAACATAAAACCGATACTGTCAGTATTGACTATTATTTCGCCTTCAGATGGTTTTTCCAGTCCGGCAATTAAATTTAGTACTGTGGACTTGCCTGAACCCGATGGACCTACAATAGACACAATTTCTCCTTTTTTTATATTAAGTGACAAATCGTCTAATGCTTTTGTTTCATTGTTTATTGTATGAAATCTTTTAGAGATATTTTTCAATTCGCATATATACTCCATTTACTACCTCCGTCAGATGTAAAAACTATTTACATTATGTTATTCAATAGAGTTAAATTAGTTAATCAATATTTTAATTTAAAATATCAATAAAAATTTAACAACACTGTATAATAAATACAGTTATAACAATGTAAAAAAACATCATAATAAAAAAAACGGTTTATTTAGAAAGGTGGTGAAACAATGGTAATTATCGATAAGCTTGTAAATAGATTAAAAATGAAAAACAGTACGCCAACTAACCCTGGAAATGTATATATTCCAAATGATTTCGAAGTTGAAGAACGCAAAAAAGACGTAGACGACAATGAAAAATGATTAAAAAAATGAACTAGGCCAGCCTAGCTCAAACAATAACAAATATATAATAAATAGAGGGGGAATTTTTACATGCCCATTATATATACAATAATATATTAGCACAACATTTTTTTTATTAACAATTTGTAACAGTCTTCCTGATTCTCCTTTATACAAATTAAAAAATGGTGTCAAAATTTAATATAAATCATAATATAAGCTAGAAGTTACCTTTATCTAAATTAATTATCTAAAAGTAAAACAAGGAGAATATTATGAAAGTTTTGACTGACGCAAATGTAGGAGAAATTGTAAAGGTTAAAAAAAATGAGGCTCAGGATTCGTTAAAAGAAAGATTGCTTGCTCTGGGTTTAACTGCGGGAGCAAATATAGAGGTTTTAAGAAGAGGTCCTAAAAACAATTTAACAGTCTTCAGAATAAGAGGTGCTATGATTGCCCTCAGAAAAGAAGAATCAAGACTTATAGAAATTATGTGAGGGGGTGTCTTGTTTGGGTCTTACTGCACAATCTGTTAAATTAGATGCAATGAAGGATGTTTTCAATATTTCCAAAACCGATGCCCAGCATGTTATAGCCCTTGCCGGAAACCCTAATACAGGCAAAAGCACTGTATTTAATTATTTAACAGGACTGAAGCAACATACCGGCAATTGGCCGGGCAAGACCGTTGTTTCAGCCAGGGGCGAATTTAGCTACAACAATGAAGAATATATAATGGTAGATTTACCAGGTTCATATTCATTGTTTGCAGCCTCAAAGGATGAAGAAGTTTCAAGGGATTTCATATGTTATGGTGATTATGATGCAGTAGTAGTTGTGGCTGATGCTACTTGTCTTGAAAGAAATTTAAATTTAGCTTTTCAAATTTCTGAAATAACAAATAAAATAATATTATGCATCAATTTAATTGATGAAGCAAAAAAGAAAAATATAACTATAAATAAGGAGGATTTAGAAAAGGAATTAAACATTCCCATTGTTTTAACATCCGCAAAAAGTGGAACAGGTATGGATGAATTGAAAAAGGCTATTGAAAAAGTTGCACTATATAATGCCGGGCTCAACCCGGTCGCAATAAAGTACGACGAAGAAATTGAACAAAAGGCTTCAGAAATAATACCTTATTTGGAAGAAATGAATATATCAAATCCGAGATGGTCCGCGCTGCGTCTGTTAGACAGCCCTGCAAGCATATTTTCTTATAAAAAAACCAATATGCTGAGCGAAAGTCAGGCCAACTATATAATTGATTTTCTTCATCTTAAAACAGACAACACTATTATAAGAGAAAAAATTTCCGAACAAAATTACAGTTATGCGAATTTATTAAAACAAAAATATGTAACAGAAGATTATGCAAAAATAAACCGTGATAAGAAAATAGATGACATCATCACATCAAAAATATTCGGCATACCGATTATGCTCCTGCTTCTGGGTCTAATATTTTGGATTACTATTCAAGGAGCAAACATTCTTTCTCAGATACTTAGCAATATATTGTTCGGCTTTCAGTCAGCCCTGACTGTCTGGTTTATTCAGCTGGGAGCTTCTGATTTTATCCGTGGCATATTGGTTGACGGAATGTACGGAACCCTGGCATGGGTTGTTTCTGTAATGCTTCCTCCCATGGCGATATTTTTCCCATTGTTTTCACTGCTGGAAGATCTGGGATATTTGCCGAGAGTTGCATTTAATCTGGATCACTTATTTAAAAAGGCGTGCGCTCACGGAAAACAGTGTCTTTCTATGTGCATGGGATTCGGCTGTAATGCTGCGGGAATTATAGGGTGCAGGATAATTGATTCCCCAAGAGAAAGGCTTATAGCAATTATAACCAATAACTTTGTTCCCTGTAATGGAAGATTCCCAACAATAATAGCCATAGCATCTGCATTTTTTGCGGTAACATCCAGCTCCTTTGTAAATGGATTAGTTCCGGCAATATTTATAACATTGCTGGTTCTTTTGGGCGTATGCATTACCCTGCTTGTTTCATACCTGTTATCAAAAACACTTTTAAAGGGACTGCCGTCAACCTTTACCCTTGAGCTTCCTCCCTACAGGGTTCCTCAAATAGGAAGACTGCTTTATACTTCTCTTATAGACAGAACCATTTTTGTTTTATCCAGAGCAGTTATAATTGCAGCACCTGCAGGTATTCTTATATGGCTCACATCAAATATTTATATAGGTGATTCGAGCATACTTGTTCTTGTTTCAGATTTCTTGAATCCTGCTGCTAAACTTATAGGGCTTGACGGATTTATTTTAATGGCATTCATTCTGGGAATCCCCGCAAATGAAATTGTTATACCCGTACTGCTTATGGCTTACCTTTCTGCGGGAACACTGACGGAGTTTGAGAGTATTGAACAATTCAGGACAATTCTTGCGGATAACGGATGGACTACATTAACTGCATTGAACACCATGCTTTTTAGTCTTCTTCACTGGCCCTGCTCCACTACGATGTGGACCATAAAAAAAGAAACAGGAAGCATAAAATGGACTGTTGCTGCGTTCTTAATACCTACATGCATAGCATTTGCAGTATGTTTTACGACCGCACGCATATACGGCCTTATATTTTAAAAATTACCGTAAAATCTAAGCCTGATTCTCGCATATTGCAAAAATCAGGCTCTTTTATCTTTGGTCAATTATTTTGAACGCACTGTTATTCTCATACAAAACTGTTGTCGAATATAATGGGCATTTTATGGTTAATTTAGCTTTGCAAAAACATATATATTGACTTATTGCTTCCCTGCATAGCTGAGCATTTCATGATACGTATCAAATACAGGTACTCCGCACTTAAGAAGCGTATCTTTACTCTGATGACCTTTTGCCACAAGGACGCAGTCGGCATTCATGTGAGAAGCAACCTCATAATCGTGTGTTGTATCTCCGATAAAAAGTGCCTTCCTTGGCTTTTTCGTTTCAACCCATTCTTTCGCTATTTCAACCTTGCTGTTGGCGTGAATATTGTCAAGACCGAGTATTTCATCAAAATAATCGTATATTCCAAGCTCTCTGACCTGCTTTGTCAGCATCTCTTTTTCTGAGGCTGATAAAATAATCTGGCGGCAATCTTCCTTCTTAAATTTATCAAGAGCTTCCTTTATTCCGTCATTTAGCTTCGATTTTGCGGAAAATTTCAAATACTCCGTAACCCATTCGATTGCCAGGTCATTATAATCCTCTTTGTCAAAATCATGCCCCAGTTTTTTATAGTATTCAATTATTGGGAAGCAAAAATACCTGTGGTACTGCTCCACGCTGTCTATTAGTGGCATATTCCTTCTGGATAGCAGGACATTTTCACTTTTTATGCCCGCTATGAGATCATCCAGTATTGTGCCGTTAAAATCCCAAATTATATGTGAATATATCATACACTCTCTCTTTCAAATATACTGTCTTCATGGAACAGCTGCTTTTTGTGATACTATCTTTAGATTGCACCAGTATTATTCTTTAATTGCCATTTCGATTCTTCTTCTTACCTTTTCTTCTCCCATAATTTGCTGCAGCTCCCATACATCAGGTGATGATGCCCTTCCAACTATGGCGATTCTTATAACTGAGCTAACATCTCCCACATGACCTTTGTACATATCCGGGTTTTTCTTGTAGTCTTTAGGCTTTGCTGCATAGCCGTTTTCTTGTGATATAACTCTTATTTTTTCAAACCACTGGCTTTGATCATCGCTTTGGTCATAGGTTTCCAGGTACGCCTTAAGAAGCTTCTTAGCTTCTTCATCATTTATATTTTCAGGATACCTGTCAACCACTTCAAAGTATTCATCAAAGTAATAATTGATGAACTCGAATATCTGCTGGCAGTACATCAGGTCCTTTCTGGGCTTGTCGCCGCTTCTTCCCACTGAAAGCATTTTAACAACTGATTCCTTGTTATTTTCAAGAATACTTAATATTTCAATCTTATGTTCTCTTGCCCAGTTTAACAAAAATTCATAAATTTCCTCTGCAGGAATTTTCAACAATACATCCTTGCTTATATTATTTAATTTGTCTAAATCAAACAACGCACCTGAATTACTCATTTTCTCCAGAGTAAATTCAAACTCTTCAGTAGGACTGTCTGGATTTTGTATTCTCCATTCCTCATAATTTGAATTTAAAATTGTCAGCAAATATTCTCTCACAGCTGCAGGATGGTATCCTAAATCCATGTAAAATCCGAGTCCCAGTTCAGGATCCTTTCTCTTAGAAAGTTTTCTCTTTGCTCCGTTATCCATTTTCATCAAATGTGCTGTATGACAGTAAACAGGAGTATCCCACCCTAATGTTGTAAAAATTTCATAATGAATTGGCAAGGTTGAAAGCCATTCTTCTCCTCTTACCACATGAGTAACCCTCATTAAATGGTCATCCACAACATGGGCAAAATGATATGTAGGAATACCGTTAGTTTTTAAAATTACAATATCCTGATAATTTTCATGAATAGCCAACTTTCCTCTTATGGCATCTTCTATTTCAAAAGTACCTTCTTCATTTCCCATTGATTTAAACCTGATAACAAATTCTTCATTATTGTCCAGATGAGACTGAATTTCTTCTAATGTTAAGTTTCTGTCCTTTGCCCATTTCCCGTAGTAGCCTGTATTTACATTTTCTGCTGCCTGCTGCTTCCTTATTTCTTCAAGCTCTTCCTCAGTACAGAAACACGGATATGCTCTTCCCTGCTCTACGAGATATTTTGCAGCACACTGATAGATTTTGCCCCTGTTGCTTTGATAGTACGGTCCATAGCTTCCTGTTTCGCCGTCCAACAAAGCTCCTTCGTCAAAATTCAGTCCAAAGTATTTAAGAGATGAAATAATAATTTCAACTGACCCTTCAACCTTACGTTTTTCATCTGTATCCTCTATACGAAGCATAAATACACCTTCACTTTGATGAGCCAGTCTCTCATCCACAAAAGCTCCGTATAAGTTTCCTAAATGAATAAATCCGGTAGGGCTTGGTGCCAATCTCGTAACTTTTGCTCCTGCCGGTAAATTTCTTTTCGGGAAAACTTCATTTTCATAATAACCTATAGTTTCATTTATATCTGGAAACAAAATATCAGCCAGCTTTTTATAATCCATTTTATCCTCCGATTGGTTAATTTCTTGTGAATAAAAAGGACGGTGTTCAAATAAACTAACCGCCCCTCAATATTTTTGGGTAACGGCTTAGAATCAATAACCTAACATAACTTCTATGTAAACAGGTTCACATTATTTCTAAGCAGAATCAACTTAAATGTTTAATCTTACGTCTTATAGTTTAATATATTATAAAATTGCGGTTAAATTTTGTCAAGGAATAACATAAATCCAGTACAAGCATATAATACAGTATAGCCACCTCCTATGAAGATAATTACAATAGTAATTAAACGGTCATTACATGAGCTGGCTGGGTAAAGTAAAATTAAAAGGGCAGAACCTGCGCTTTGGCGTATGGCTGCCCTAAAATTTGTATAATGGCATGTTGAGATAATTTCGGGACTTTGATACAAGTGCGTATATATTAGCACACCTTTCTGATAGAAGAATATATTGCTATTGAGCTTGTCTCGAAAATAATAAAAGAGGTGTTATTTATGAGTTGGAATAATGTAGCTGGAACAGGGAACTGCATCACGGCAGAAGAATTCTGCAGAAGAAGATGCAATGGAGGCAGTGTGGCTCCGGATTTTGGAAGAAGATGTAATTTCGTATATGAATGTTTAATAGAATTATTAGAAGACGCATTAGAAAATGACAATAACAATAATTGCCACAATTGCTGCTGCAGAAGATGCTAATCATTAAAAGGCGGAGTACAATCTTCGCCTTTTATAATATAAAAAAATCCCGGACATATAATAATGCCCGGGTATATAGAAAAAGGTGAAACATTATGCAATTATAGATTAGAACAGGCTATAACATTCTATGCTTGTACACATTATTCGTTACATACTATAGGTAGAAGGCATTAACTCCGGCCGTACAATTAAAAAAATACCCCGAACACAATGTCCGGGGTAAAATAATGCTCTAAAGAAAGAAGGAGTATGCTTAACTCTGTCTTATTCTATGCTTGTACAGATTATATGTGATATTATGAGGGAAACAGCAACTATTCCGCCCGGAGTTTAAGCATTCTTTCAACTGCAATCAGCACTCGTATCATATTCATTGTGAGGTTCAATTCCTTACCGTCTCCGGCAATAATGCCTTCATCAACCCATCTTTGAACATATGGCTGTGCCCATTCAGGTACTTCTTTGACAGTATCATATTCTTTTTCTAGTACTGCAATTTTCTTTTCTAATTCCTCTATCTTTTTCATATCTTCCATCGCCTCCATATCATATTCATAAAGATTATACGATTCTATCAAGTTAATCAACTTATCTGCATAGTTAGGGTCTGTAGCATATCCTGCTGCATAAACTGCTTTGCATGCTGCTTTGTAATCTGTTTCTCCTATAACAGCTCTGTACCTCTGAAGTCCTGTTAACAGAGCTGAATGATCAGCTATGCTGTCCTTCCAACTGTCATATGCCCTGAACGCTGCTGTTATATTTGTAGCATTCACGCCGTCATAATATTCTACAGTCTGGCCATTATATACCTTGCCTTTCCAAGATGAATTTGCCTTGATTCCAAATAAAGCATTTCCATTGACTGTTAATCCGCTTAAACCCCAACCACTTTCAAGTATGGCCTGCGAAACTGTGAGGCTGGCAAGTATACCAGTCTCAATCATATTTTCTATGGCTAATTCTTTTATGAATTCAAGAAATTCATTTTTAGTCATTATCTGCACCTTCTTTGTTTTTAAGCAGTTCTACAGCTTTAACTATTGCAGGAGGTATAGGAACACCCATTAATCCGGCATTCTCTATTATGCTGACTGCCTCATTTACAATATATCCGATAATAACGGCATCGCGTATCATTTCTGTACCTGACAGCAGGTCCAATTGAGCTGCTATAAACACAATACCAAGTATCATACCCTTCTTGCATAGACCTGTGAATCCGGTCTTACTTTCTAGACCTCCCGATTCGGTCTTCTGGGACCTTTTAAATACTCCGGCAACAATTAATCCCGTAATATAATCAGCTGCCATAAATGAAACCAATACCCTTAATGCCATGTCCCAGCCTCCAAGTGCATTTGCTATTATGCTGCCAATTACTCCTGCAATCCCTAATACACTTACTTTTACTGTTGTTATATTTTCCATAATGGTTACATCTCCCTTCAAAAAAGAGAGCTCATAAGCTCCCTGTTACATTATATGCAGTTTGTTTATGCTTGTCTCAAAACTGACGCTATTGGTAGATACTTCCTCTATGCAATCCAATGTTTTGGTTGCATAAAAAAAGCAACAGATTAATTTCTGCTGCTTTTGCTGTTTTTTAAATAACTTACTTCTTAATTTTATTTACTATGTACAGTAATATGCAAGCACCAACTACAGATACTATAATGCTCCATATATTTAACCCAGTAACGCCTGAGCCTCCTATAAGATTAAATATAAAACCTCCAATGAAAGCTCCTACGATACCGACTATAATATTTGCAAATGCACCCATCTCAGAGTCCTTGCCCATTATTTTACTTGCTATCCATCCTGATAGTGCTCCTAAAATTAACCATGCAATATATCCCATAATGCACCTCCTCGTTTATATAAACTATTTGATTACATTATACCCGATATATTGCAATTATAATCAATATATATAAGAACCCTCAAAGAGCTCTTAAACTTCCTGTGTGCTTTTCAACCTTATCCGGATTTAATACATAGTAACCTGCGCTTGCCTTTGCTTCAAGTTATCTTATAGGACTATTTATCTGCTCATCTAGCTTGAATATGTGTTTTAGATATTCTTATGCTGCTATGTTAAATCATTCTCTTTTTTATAAAATCCCTTAACACTTACAATCATTCAGCATAAACTTATCAGAGGTGAAAAATATGCAATCCTGTGAGCTTGTTTCTTACATAACCGCCCTTGCCTGCGCTATTTCAAAATGCTGCTCAAACGATGAAATAGCAGTATTATCTTCTGCCTTTAATCAACTAGGCGATACACTTGCAACAATTGCTGCTCAGAATCAGTTATGCGATAAGGATGCGGGCAATTGATCTCACATCCGATAAAGCAACCGTAAAAGATTGGCTTGAAAAAGAAAAAGCCGAACTTGTGTGTTCGGCCTTTAAGCTTGTTGGTAACCCATAGGGGAGTCGAACCCCTGATTCCACCGTACTAATTTATCATTTTATTCTGTTTCGCCTTGTACTAATTTCATTGAAATATCAATATCCATATCTCATGGCGTACCAACTAATTTTATACAAAATTAAGGTGTGTTGGCGAAATTTTGGCGACTCTTTTTATGGTAATTAAGACCTCAGGGCTGTCTATTTTTATACCGTATTATAACCTTTTAGGCTAAATAATACAATATAAAAATACCTCTTTTTATTAACACTAGCTCAGTACAAGCATATAATACACTAT
>DFOA01000007.1 GCA_002381185.1 Firmicutes bacterium UBA3553
CAGTTTATGCCGTCATATTCACTGAAGTTGGTGAAAATATTGAAAAAGGCAGTGTAATGGTTGAAAATGTTCATACACAGCTGCAAAATATAATCAATAAGGTAAGCAATATTAATGATAAGGTACAAAATATAGTAGCAACTGCTGAGGAACAAAGTGCTTCCACTGAAGAGTTATCGGCGACAATGGAAGCCATTAAAGAAAGTAATATGACCATCACAGCAAGTATGCAGGAGGCAGCTGCTACTATATCTGAACAAAAAGTTACAATTTCAAATTTAAGCGTAATTGCTTCAAACTTAAATACATCGTCAGAACATTTAAAGGGATTAATAAACAAATTTAAGATACAAGAGGATTAAAGGTGCATGTTTATGAATAATAATGAAAATTTGTTTAATGATTTTATAGTTAAAAGTTTAGTTATATTTGTTTTTATGTCGTTGATTTTAATTGTTGTAGTAGATTTGCATATTAATAATTTTATAACAAATGAAATATGGATGCAGTCTGGTAATATAAACCCTCATATAAAACAGATAACAATAGAAATAACTGTGATAGTAATTTTAGGGCTGATTTTATTATATGTTTCTTTGATGAAAATTGTATACAGCAGCTCTAAAACCTTATCATTTCAAAACAAAGAATTAATTAAGCAAAGAAACGAAATAGAATCTGCTTATGCAAAACTTAACAATTCTTATAAAAACACAATAATTGCATTATCTAATTCTATTGATGCAAAAGATCCTTATACGGCTGGACATTCAAGCAGAGTTGCAAATATTTCTTTAAAGATAGGTAGGCAATTAGAATTAAATGAAGAAAAACTTAATACATTATATACAGCAGCATTACTTCATGATATAGGAAAAATAGGTATACCTGATGAAATTCTTAAAAAGAAAGGCAAACTGAATGATTATGAATACACTAAAATAAAGGAGCATTCAGCTATTGGTGCAGATATGTTAAAAGATGTAACTCTACTTCATGATATTATTCCAATTATTTTATATCATCATGAAAGAGTTGACGGTACAGGGTATCCTTATGGCATAAATAGTAATAAAATACCTTTAGAAGCACTAATCATAGCTGTCGCAGACTCCTATGATGCTATGACATCAAATCGACCATATAGGAAAGCCCTTCCGAGGGATACAGCTTTAAATGAAATATTAAAATTTAAAGGAACACAATATGATTGCATGGTTGTGGATGCATTTATAAGTTGTATTACAGAAAATGATTATAAGATGATATCATAAGGTTATTAATTTAATTCAAATATTAGTTTTTAAAACATTAAGACTATGTTATCAAAAATATACCGCTTAGCTATAGTTGCTAAAGGAACCTAATGGAATCAGCTATAAAAAATAAATTTGAGTAAATAATTTGTTTTATAAATAATTACAATGCTTCATAAGTTCTTCATAGTTATACTGTAAACTCTATATAATTAAAACTTTCAATTAATGAAAGTACAATGGAGGAACTGAAATGAGTTGTCATGGAAATAATAACGAAAATAATAACGAAAATAAAGGAACACATAACCATAGTCCAATAAAACATATGCTTCATATGATACTTTGTTGTGGATTACCAATATTAATTTTTGCAGCATTGCCATTTATATCAAGGGTTAGCCCTGGTGCCAGCAGAATATTGGCAGTAATTGCACCATTTATTTGTCCACTTATGATGATAGGAATGATACCTATGATGTTAGGTGGAGGAAAAAATAATAAAAAATCAAGTTGCTGTGAAAGCAAAGAAAATAATTCCAGTGTGCAACTTGAATTAAATAAACCAATAGAATAAAAAAGTTTAAGAATAATATCCATTAAATTTCAAATAATATTTATATATCAAGATTATTTAAAGAAAAGGAGAAATTACAATGGGTATAGTATCAAATAATCATATGCAATCATGCATAGATGCTTGCAATAAATGTGCACAGGCTTGCTTTGAGTGCTTTAATGCATGTTTAAATGAACCGGATTTGAATGCTAGAAAGAATTGTGTAAAAATGCTGGTGGAATGTGCAATGATGTGTCAAATGTCAGCTGCAACTATGTCAATGGGAGGCAGCTTTTCAGTAGAACATTGCAAGATGTGTGCTAAAGTTTGTGACAAATGTGCAGAGGAATGTGCAATGTTTAAAGATGAACATTGCAAGAAATGTGCAGATATTTGCCGTATGTGTGCAGATGAATGCAAAAAAATGGCTGGTGCAATGGTTTAGAAGATAAATAATAAAAGCTGAATTAATTCAGTATCAGTACCATTTTTATTTAAGAATGCTCTTGATAATAATATTATTTATCAAGAGCTTTTTATATTAATTATATTTTGGGAGCTTTTAAATTGGATATTAATGAAAAAATTCGAAAAAGATACGACAGAGCTTCAAGCCTATATGATATTTTAGAGCAGCCTATGGAAATAATGACATTGAAAAGGTGGAGAACCGAGGTTATGAAGGAATTGCAAGGAGATGTTCTTGAAATTGGCGTAGGAACAGGGAAAAATATACAGTACTATCCAGATAATATAAATGTAACAGCAATAGATTTTAGTGAAAAGATGTTAGAAAAGGCAAGAGAAAAGTCAGATATATATAATAAAAAAGTGAAACTGATTCATATGGATGCTCAAAATATAGGGTTTCCTGATAATAGTTTTGACTGTGTATTTACAACATGTGTTTTTTGTTCAGTTCCGGATCCGGTTAAGGGATTAAAGGAGATAAAACGAGTTTGTAAGGGTGACGGTAAAATTATCATGATTGAACATGAGAGAAGTGAAAATAGGGCAATTGGACTTCTGATGGATATATTTAATCCAATTACACTAAATTTATACGGTGCAAATATAAACAGAAGAACGGTAGATAATATTAAAAAGGCCGGATTTACAAAAATCGACGTTACTAATTTAAAAAGTGATATTTTAAAGAAAATAGTTATTCATAATTTTAAGAACTGATATTAAGTTTAAAAACAATAATAAAATGGAGGTAATATTATGATGGGTTATGGATATGGAATGATGGGCTATGGATGGGGCTGGTTCATGATGATAGGTGTTGTTGTTTTAACAGTATTAGGAATTGTAACTCTGATTAATTACCTGCAGCTATCATCTAAGACTAATGAACGTTCAAATAATAATGCTTTAAATATTTTAAATGAAAGATATGCCAGTGGAGAAATTACAGAAGAAGAATACAATCAGAAAAAATCACAATTAAAAAAATAATATAATTTATTAGTGTATCAAAAATTAATGCCAACAATAAAGGCATTTCTTTTTTGTTGAATTAAAATGTAAGAGGTTATTTATGAAAAAATTTTTATCTAACAGATTTAATATTTTATTTTTAATATTTACTTTATTAATAGGGGTTTTAGGTTACAGAATGGCTGTACTGACAATTGTTGAAGGAGCTAGCTACCGAGAAGTAGCAGATGTTAAAAAAATTAAGGACATACCTATCAAGGCTCCAAGAGGAAAAATATATGACAGAAACGGAGTTGTTTTAGCAGACAACCTATCCAGCTTTACGGTTCAAATGTATACGGATCAAATAAATGAAGATGATGATTTTAATCAAATATCCTATACTTTGGCTAAAATACTAGATATGAATGCGGAAAATCCAATTGATGAATTTCCAATACTTTTAGATACATTTGAATATGTAGATAGCGAAAAATCAAATGACGAAAAATTGGACAAAACAGCTCATGAAGAAGTAATAGATTTAATAAAAGGCAATTTATATGAATGGTTTAATTACGAAACAGTTATATATGGAGAAAAGTATAATCCTAAAGATTTAATATTAAAAACAATAAAAAAGGATATGGAGGATTTTAATATTGACCTGGTTAATGGACAGTTTATATTTACCGATAAACATAAAGAGCAGGAAGAAACCGCTGAAAGTATGGGGGTTAAAAACCAAAGTCCTGATGAAATAATAATTGAAAAATTATTAAATGAAAATAAATATATGCAGAAGCTTTTTTCTAATCCTAAAATCAGAAAATTTTCTTATGAATATTTAAAATCCAAGGGTTTAGTAAATAATATTGCATTAATGGAATTTTCATTTTCATATGATAATGAGTTTAAAAATATAAAGAGAAGTTTATCTTTGAGCAATGAGGAAATTACTGAAGGGACAACAGCAAAGGATGATTTCGTAATTCTTACTTTAAAAAATTCCCTTGATAATTTGTTGCTTACAAACTATGAATCTGAAAGTGGAATTATCATGCCAGGTAAAGAATTTATAGATAAGTTAATAGAAACTTATCCTGATTTACCTATTGAATATTATGAAAATGGACAAACGGGTGTTTTTGAATTTACTGATGAGGAAATAAAACAAAAGTATATAAATCAATTTCATCTTGATAGTCAAATAACAGCTTTAGATTTTGTAAAAGAAATGGCTACTAAAAATTATGGCGTGCTATATGACTTTATAACAAATTACGAAATAAAATATTATGCCCAAACTGAACTGTTTAAGTATTTAAATCCACATATATCAATAGATAATTGGGAATATACTCCAATCAGAAACAAAAGAATTTGGATAAGCAATAATGTTGACACATATGGGGAAATCACTGATTATACTGCTGAAGAAGTGTTTAATATGATGAGAAGGTCATTAGAAGTAGATTCTAATATTAATAACTATGACTTTAGGAATATGTTGGTTATAAGAGAAAGGTATAAGAAGACAAGTTATATTTCATATCAACCTGTAGATATAGCTTATGGAATTTCAGAAAAGTCTGTTGCTATGATTGCAGAGAGAACCCATGAATTAAATGGAATAAATGTTGAAGTAGAACCACTCCGAAATTATCCTGAAAAAGAATCTGCTGCTCATATATTAGGTTACCTGGGTAAGATATCACAGGAAAGTGAAATTAAAGAATATATTGAAGAAAATGGCTACAGTCTGGATGATATAATTGGTAAAACGGGTGTTGAAGAAAAGTTTGAACACTATTTGAGAGGAGAAAAAGGAAAGAAAACAGTTGAAGTAAATAATGTTGGAGAAACAATAAAGTCTGTTTCGAGTCAAACCCCTGTTCCGGGTGATGACTTATATCTAACAATAGATATAAATTTGCAGAAAAAAGCAGAGGAATCACTGAAAAAAGGCCTTGAACAAATACAAAAAGGCGGTGTCTTTGAAAGTGAATGGGGAAATTTCAAATTTGGAAACAATTATAAAAATGCTACATCCGGTTCATTGGTTGCGTTAGATGTAAAAACAGGAGAAATTTTAGCCATGGCAAATTATCCATCATATGATTTAAACATGTTTTCAACAGGCATATCGGCTGAAGACTGGAACAGTCTGCAAAATGAATCTAGGAATCCGCTGGCTCCTAAACCGCTGTATAACATTGCAATGCTTACATCCATTCAGCCAGGCTCTACTTTTAAAATGATAACTGCATTGGCAGCACTTGAAAAAGGTGTTGACCCTCTAACTGAAATATTCTGTCCTGGAACCATTAAGGTAGGAGAAAGAAATTTCAATTGTTGGACATATACACTTTATGGCTATGGTCATGGATGGCAGAACATGTATGAGGCAATACAAAATTCATGCAACATATATTTTTTTGTGACAATGTTAGGAGTAAACCCAGCTACAGACCAAAAACATACAGTAAAAGTAGATGTTAATGATATAATTGAAACATCAAAAAAGTTGGGGTTAGACAGTAAAACAGGCATCGAAATTGATATTCCTCAAGAATCTTCAGGAGGAGTACCGAGCATTGATGGAAAAAAATATAGTATCAGAGTATATTTAAGAATATTTTTGGAGTCTAATATAGAACATTATTTAAAAGATGACATTAAATTAGATGACGGCATGAAAAAGGAAATGATTGAAGAAATAGTAAGTTGGGTTGACAAAGAAGAAACTATGACAAGAACAGAGGTATATGAAAGTTTGAATTCGCTGGGACTAAATCCTGATAAAACTAATGACAGCAATGTGCCTTTAGTTGATAACATAAAATATTCTTTTATTAATCAGGCTCACTGGACTTCTGGTGACAATTTAAATATAGCAATTGGCCAAGGTTCGAATTCATACACAGTGCTTCAAATGGCCAATTATGTTGCAACTATAGCAAATGGTGGGTACAGAAGAAATGTTAGTGTCATAAAAGATGTTAAAACATACAATGGAAAGAAAACAGATTATGAACCCATTCGTGAAACAGAGCGAATTAAGCTAACAGATTACAATCATTTGGAAATACTAAAAGAAGGGATGAGGCTTGTTTCATTAGATGACAGTGCTAAGCCATACGTAAATTTTCCGGTGGAGGTAGGAAGCAAAACCGGTACTGCGCAAAAGGGAGGTATAAACCCTGAAACTGGCGAGCCTTATGATGAATTTGCTTGGTATGTAGCATTTGCACCTTATGATGATCCACAAATAGCAGTAGCTGTTGTTTTGTTTCAAGGAGGCTCCGGAAGATACCCTACACCAATTGCCAGAGAAGTAATGGGTGAATTCTTGAAAATTAAAGGAATTAAATAAAACTGAAACTAATATTAAAAAAATAGAGCTCATGCATTAATATGCATGAGCCTTTTCTATTTAACTGTTATTGTGCTGCTTATCATACCCATCCAACAAGTATAGGTTATAGTGCCTGATTTTGTTGGTGTAAATTCAATTGTGTTTTCACCTAACTCAAGTTTTTTTTGCAATCCATATTCCGGTATAATAATTTCATTATTACAACCATTCAATGTTCCTTTTTCTGCCACTATAGTCCATTTTAATGGAACTCCGGCATAAACGCTAATTGGCTGGTACTTACCTGATTCAAGCTTTGTTGTAACAGCCTGATAGTCATCTTTAACGGTTGAGCTTGCTGTTTTGCCGCCTTCGGCTATATTTATCCCTAAAGGTGACAGCACTACGTCAGTAATATTAATTCCTGCCAGAGAAAGACCTCTGTTTCCCATTACAACCCCTAAAATAATAACTAAAATCGCACTTATTTTCATCATCTGTTTAGTGAACCTGGAGCTTAGTATAGAGCTGAATGCACCAAATGCAAACATTACAGGCACTGTTCCTAAACTGAATAAAAGCATGGATAATGCTCCTGTTATAAAGCTTCCAGTTCCAAGAGCATAAAGCTGCATTGCCTGCAATGGTCCACATGGCATAAATCCATTAAGCAATCCTACAATAAATGGTCCTTTGTCATTTTTCTTGCTGTCAATTTTATCAGTTAAAACTTTAGGCAGATGGGGCATAATTTTTCTTAAAACAGGCGTAATGCCTAGCAGATTAATGCCCATGATAATCATGAAAACTCCCGCTAAAAGTGAGATAATTGACTTGCCTTTAAGTGATAAACTAAAAACTGAACCAAGAGCACCAACTAATCCACCTAGAATTGTGTAGGATGTTACTCTCCCAAGATTATATAAAAAACTTGGCTTAAGTTTATCGGATAATTTGTTGTTTTCACATCCTCCACAACCTGCGCATTGAGATAAGTTTATACCTCCGCACATTGCAATGCAATGAACTGATGTAAAAAGTCCTGCCACGAACAACATTCCATAACCCATACTTTGAGTTATTTGTGGAAAGATGTTAAAACCAACAGTATTATTAATTATTATATACAAACCTGCAATTATCAAGAAAATTAATAATGTGGTAGTATTAGATGAATCTTCTTCTGATGAATCATCATCTTCATAAATAACATCATATCCCGCTTTTTCAATTGTGTCATATATTATTTCTATATCTATTTTTTCTGTATTGTATATGATATCTGCTGTTGATGTAGCGTAGCTTACTTTAACGTCATTAACACCTTCGAGCTTTTTTAATGCTTTTTCTATTTTATGTTCACAAGCTGTACAGGTAACACCGCCCAGTTTAATTGATTTTTTCTCTGTTAATTTCTGCATAGTTTCCAAACCATCATTTATTTCCAATTTGCAAAGATACCTTCAGCTTCAGCAAATAATTCCTTAGGGATTGTAATTGTAGTGTCAGTTACTTCTTTCATTTCTTTAAATATTGGAACTGGGTTACATCCGCCTCTTGCTACTTCAACTTCATCCATTTTAAATCTGTTACCACAGTTTTGACATACCAGAACATCGCCCTCCTGGATGTAATATCCTCTGCCGGATGAGTAGCAAACCTGGCAAGTATTAAATGCAGTTCTTACTGTTCCGTCTGATGCTTTTACAGCTAATACCTCCATATAAGTGTTTAGTTTATCATATGCGTAGAAATTTGCTGTTTCCGTTACATCTGCTACATTAATAACCATATTACCATTTTCATCTGTTGCTGATATGGCAGTTGATTTTGTTTGCTCTGCTAAGTCATTTTTATCATTTCCTGAATTTAAAAAAGTGAATACTGCTATACCAATCACTATAACAGCTACAACTCCAAGAATTAAATTACTATTTTTCTTTGAAGTTTTATTACTATTTTTTTTATTTTTTTGATTACTCTTCATATTATAAATATCCTTTCGTTTTTTATTAAACTTAAAAAATATCATAATAAAACATTGTGAAGATTTTATGGAGATAGGATAATTGAATTATGTCAAATTACAACAAAATACGCCAATTTTAAATACCTGATAATTGTATTTATAGCTTAGGATTGTATTTTTAACGTAATACACAATGCCACAAGTATCAAGGGTAAGGGCAAAATTATAACTGGGCATATTTGAAAGTTTGCACAAGTCAAAAAATTATTGTCCAGATTTTAAAGGATTTAGTGAGCATTTTATCAGCTAGTTTGCTGATATTGAGTAGATGGGTTTACTACAACTTACGTAAGTAAAAACTAAGGAATTGATAAATCAATAAAATTTAAAAATGCCTGTTTTACAGATAGAACCTGTGTAGCAGACACTCTTAATTTGCAGATACATCTCTAAAGACATTACTACAGGGACGGTAAGGTACATTAAAGTCAAATCCCATCTTGTTCATTTCTTGCATTTTTATTAAGAGCAACTTAATGTTAGAATTAAGAGTGCTTGCAATCTGAGCAACATCATAGCCGTCTCTTACAAAATTAAGTACTTCTTCATTTTTCAGAAGAATATGTGCTGCAAACGCATTAGCTTCATATTCTGTAATGTTTTTTAGATTAAACAAAGCAAACTCTTTTAAGCCTTCACTTGCCAAATCTCTATGAAAAATATCATGACCAATCTCATGTGCAAGAACCATCTGCAACATATGATCTTCTAAATTATTGTTTAAAAAGATCATTCGATGTTTCCACTTGCAAGTATACATACCTAGTAAATTATCATAGTTTCCAAAATAAAGTTTAACTCCAAGATCGTTTGCAATTTGCATAACATTGTTTGTACCAGCTTTTTGTATTAGTTGTTCCGCCTTATTAAATATTCCAAAAGAATCAATCAAATCATAAACCCCCATAAATTAAACATATTCCGTATTCCCCTTAAATTATATTAAATTTAAGTCTATATAAGTATTAACAGTTATTTGTACTTATTTGGGATGTACTTCTTATTATCTTCTTTAGCATCCCAATAAGCCTGTTGGAGGGAGCGCATAATAGCATCTTTATCAGCTTCTGATAATTCACCACCAGCAAATAAGCCACCGATTTCAGCAACTAATTCTGCAGCCTGTTTAGCACCACGACTTCCATATTTTTCTTTTGCTTCTGTAATAAATATTTCGTCTTCAGTTAGGAAAAAGTTTATATCTATATCAAAATAATTTGCTAACTTTGAGTAAATTTCTCTTTTTTTGGGATAACTTCTCCCAGTTTCATAGCTTATAATAGTGCGTAGTGATACACCGATTTCTTTGCCAAGCTCTGTTTGAGTTAGTCCCTTCTCTTTTCTCAAGTCCTTAAGTTTATCTCCGAATTTCATAGTTGCCTCCTCTTATGTGCAGATTAAATGCACAAAGCATATTTAAATCTATTGACAAATGCAATATATCTTCATATAATATTAAATATGAAGAATAACTACATATGATATTAATTCAATCTTCACATTTTGTCAACAGAAAAGTACGGTGTGTAAAAAATTTAAATATCTAAATATGACCCAATAAAATTAACGGAGGACTATTATGAGAATGACAAAAGCAATGAAAAGCATTTCTCTTATGTATGATGGAATGCACTTTGATGAAGAGCAGGTTTTTCACAAATCAAAACTACTTCTTGAAATTTACAGAGATGTTGTATGGAAAACAATACAAGAAGTTGATTATGTAAGAGAAGTATGTGAATCCTATTATAGCCAAGATTTAAATGTAGCACTTACTTATTTAAGTGATTTTGCACCAACTGAGCAAAAAGAAGAGTTTAAAAATAAAATGTCCTGTATTTTTGAAACCTCTTGGGTTATAGAATTAATAGATACAGCGATGCTAAAGATTTATGAATATCATACAAATGGAAAACTTTATCATGAGATATTATCCAAATGTTATATCAATGCAATTTTAATGAATGAACAGGAGATATTAGAATGTCTTTCTTTAGAGAGGACAAGTTATTATATGAAGAAAAAAGAAGCAATAAAGTTATTTGGCATAGCATTATGGGGATATGCGCTTCCCAAATATAAGGCTATTTTTATTGAAAATAATGAAAGTGTTCTTGATTATACTTGCTTTTGCGAAGCAAATTTGGTCTAAGTGTGAACATAATGTGAATTCAATGCGAACTAAGTACGGATAAAGCGTGTACGGACATTCAACTCTTAATACTCTATAATATCTAATATGGGGTAGCTATAAAATAAAATATTTCAAGAAATTAGCCTCGGCGTTATTTAATGTCGGGGCTATTTTTATGCCCTTTTTTAATGATAAGGCATTTAAGCCGGGAGTAACAGAAATGTTACATCCGGCTTTTTCTTTGCCTATTTTTTGGAGGAAAGATGAGAAAGTTGGTGCAAGGTTCACAAATCAAGTGTAGATCCCCTCCTTTTCTGATGTTGAAACAAATGAAATTCAAACATCAGAAAACGGAGGAAATGCTACATGGCTAAAGAAAGAAGAATACCAAATTACAGAAAGATGTACCCAGAAGCAAGTGAAGAAGTTATTGCTTTATTAAGACAGGGAGAAAGAAAGCTTCTATATCACGAATATGATCTTAAAGTAGAAAAGTTTATAGTTGATGAAGAAAAACAGAAAGTCTTTTTTATTCAAAGCAAAGAGGACTCCCTAGAACGTCTCATTGAAGCAGATGTTCAATTTTACGATGAAGATACCAATGTTGAGGAAATAGCAATTAAGGCTGTTATGATTAATAAACTTCTTGAGGGCTTAAAACATCTGACTAAGGAAGAACATGAACTGATTACGGCTCTCTTTTACGAAGGAATGACAGAAAGAGAATATGCGGAAATTAAAGGCGTATATCACAATGCAATTCATAAAAGAAAAATAAGAATATTAAAAAAGTTAGAAAATTTTTTGAAAAAATAAAATTCTAAGGTGTGCAACCCTCTCGCTTAACGTGGAAGTAAGTGAGAGGGTATTTTTATCCACTCAAAAGTACTTTGAAAATTGTATATCCAATTTCATAAATACGTTAGCTGATGAGCCTGAAAAGGACAAGCGACAAAGGTAGATGCGCCAAGACCATCTGTAAAATCAGAACCTGAATCCATGTAAGTGGATTTTTTCTCTTCTGATTTTATAAAAGCGGCCAAGTTAAGGTGCGAGCGGACCCGTCTGACCTTAAAACAATATTGTTGTAACTTCTGTTACAAAAAGTTCGATTGTTTCGCAATGACCTCATCAGCCTACAATGATACTTCTGCCCAGCCACAGACATCGCAATGGGGGCAGCCTGCGGAGATCCCGGAGGAGGTGAGAGTCCTATGATGAAGTTTAACTTACTTCAGTTTATGAAGTTGCCCTATGTTTTGTTTATACAAAACTTTGTACTTGGGAAGTAGTGTCAAATAAAATACAAATAAAAATGAAGAAAATAGACTTAATGTCAGAAGCAATGGGGATTACTTTATATTTTCTGGTTTTCGCATTAGCGGATAATTCAGTAAGGTAATCCCTATTTTTGTGAGATTAAGTATGAATATAGATGAAATAGAAGGAGTCAGAAAAATGGGATTTGATATATATAAAATTGGAGCAGAAGCTTCGAAAGAGTATGAGATGACAAAGGAGCAAACTAAACAGGAAGTTCAATATAAGATGGCTCAGAAGATGTTGAAAATACTGCTTTACAAAGGTATTGTAACAGAAGTTGAATATGAAAAAATAGACAATCTGAATATACAAACTTTTTCACCACAGCTTGCAAAAGTATATGTGTAAAAACACTTGCTTTCTCATGATGGTTGGAGTATTGTGTGTTGCTAACAAGGGAGTTAATTCCCAGAAAGGAGAAGAAATCATATGGCTAAAAAGGTAATGAAAATAGAGCCTGTAAGGCAGAAAGTATTACAGGAGTTAAGACCTAAGAAAAGGGTATGCGCCTACTGCAGAGTCAGTACTGATTCTAATAAACAGCATACTTCCTATGTTGCTCAGGTTGAATATTATAAGTCCTATATTGAAAAACGAGAAGATTGGGAATTTATAGGGATTTTT
>DFOA01000023.1 GCA_002381185.1 Firmicutes bacterium UBA3553
GTTTTCATTGTAAATCAATAGGAGGTGAGGTTGCGTGACCTTTCATCATATTATATTTCAAAATCTTCGTCATAACGCAAAAAAATATCTGTCATATCTTTTTGTGAACAGCTTTATAGTGACAGTGCTATTCTTGTATATGAGTCTGCTGTTTAACCGCAATCTGGCGCAAAACGCCGCCGTAAAATCAGCAGATCTGTATATCAAGATTGCGTCTGTGGCAATCAGCCTTTTCTGTGTTGTGTTCGTGACATATACTGGTGTATATTTTGTCAAATCACGTGGGCGGGAGTTTGGCGTTTATCTCACTATCGGTATGAGCAGCCGTGACTTAATAAAAATAGTATGGCTTGAAACAGCGGTAATTATATTTGGTTCAGTTGTGTGTGGATTTTTGGGGGGAGTGCTATTTTCAAGAGCGTTTTATATGGTTCTAGCAAAAATACTCAAACTTTCCATGGCTATATATAGCATTACATGGGAATGTTTTGCGCTGACCTTGGGTGTATTCCTGTTTGTAATGACTTTTAACTTGATTTTTACCGGTCGATTCCTGAAAAAGTTATCAATCGTACAAATTACGAAATCACAGAACACGAGAGGCAGGACAAAAAGTCGTCCGGTTTTAGGGATAACCGGTGTTATGCTGTTTGCTTTATCGTTGTGGTTTTTTCATGCTCTTTTAAATGGTTATACCTTCCTTCGGAATATTGCTAGAAATCATGGGGAAGTCATTTTGTTCCTGACAATAGCGGCTTTATTAAGTTCAATGTACATTGCGGTTGCTTTTTTGACAAGCGGGATACAAAGAATAATCAGGCAATTCCCGAAAGCATATAACAGCAGCATTTTAACACTCAGTGAATTATCTCATAAATTTTTCTCGTACAAAACATCCTTGTACATGATTTCTCTGCTGGTTACTTTCTCGCTGTTCTTTATGGGATTCGGAATGGGGGCGTTTAATTCTGACTTAACTGAAAATAAACTCATAGAAGCATTTCCGTACGATTTTATGATTGAAACTTCAGGAAACATTAACAATATCAATGAAGGTGAGATTAGGCAGATTGTTGCGGAAAATGGGGGTGAAATAGCTGAATTTAAAACACTGCCTTTTATGACAGATATGAATTATCGCGACCTTCCGGAGTTTTTTCTGAATTACAGGGTGGACAGCATGTTAATAAGCGAGAGTGCATTTGGTTATTTAACCGGCGAATATCTGAACCTTGCTACGGATGAAATGCTACTTGTCTATACCAACCGGCAAAACAGTGAGCGGCCAATGGACTTTGACAGCGTAATTACTGTTGAGCCATGGCGTGAAGGTATAGTCCGCGGAGATGCGTTTCGTTCCGATCCAACAGATATGCGCTCATTTATTGACAGTTTGGACGTCCCGTATCTGACGTACGAGCAGGAAAAGACACGAGTCAGGTACATGTCTTTCATAAATAAATACGGAGATTTCGAGTTTGCGGGAGCAGTCGCCAATGTAGTGGATGATGATGTTTACGAAAGTATGTCACAAAAAGCTCAAATCAACAAACTGTACCTTTTTAACTTAAAAAGTGGTGATGGCGCGGCAATTTATGAAGGAATCCTGAACGCCCTGCGAATTAAGAACGGCAATCCGAATTTATGGAAAGGCGGAGATGCAGAGCTTGGAAAAAAGGATAACCCGGAATGCCTTCGTCCGATTTATAGTGCGGAACGATGGGACACCGCTTTGAAAATCTGCGGATTTCTGTTATTCTCGATGATGTTTTTGGGATTGTTGTTTCTGCTGTCCTCCAGTATTGCGTTATATTACAAAATTGCCGGAGACGAAGACGAGGAAAAAGAGAAATTTGCCTTGCTGAAAAAAATAGGGCTTACTGACCGCGAATACCGCAAGGATTTGACTTTACGGCTTAATATACTGTCTTTCGCGCCACTTATACTGGGTGGCATATTAGGGTTGTTTTTGGTGTATGAGGTGGTATCTGTTTCAATGGCTGCTTATGCCGAATATCTAATGGGTAGGGTAATATTTGTTTATGGGATGCTTGCAGTATGGAACACGTTCATGTGTTTTTCGTTAAAAAGAAAGATATTAAGAAGTATTGTAACTCAGTAGTTGGTTTATATAGTGAAGAAAGTACTGTACATTATTAAGTAAGCATGCTATAATAAAAAGAATAATGTACATAACATTATTAAGTATTTTAAGGTGTGGTGATGATGTTTGAATAAAGAAATGCTGAAAGGTACTATTGATATCCTTATTTTAAGCGTTTTAAGTCAAGGAGATAATTATGGCTATGAAATTTCAAGGATAATTAAGGCGAGGACCGAAGGGATGTTTGAAATATTAGAGGCTACTATGTATTTGGCATTAAAAAGATTGGAAACTCAAAAAGCTATAGAATTTTACTGGGGTGATGAATCAGGAGGCGGCAGAAGAAAATATTTCAGGATTACCGAACCTGGTAAAGCCCAACTTGCCCAGTTAATAAGTGACTGGAGGGAAACATCGCAGGTAGTTGAAAAATTTATTTAGGAGGTTATGTATGAATTTATTTATAAAAAGGATGTTTAATCTATCAGATATAAGATATAAGTGGCTGTTATTGGCATCCATGATTCTCTTTGTATTTTCGCTTTATAATAATAGAATTAATCCTGACATGGGCATGGAGATGGAATGGCTTACGTATGGCAGCTCCGTCATATGTGCGTTTGTATGGAGTGTTTTAAATTATGTGGGACATATTAAACTCAATACTCTTTACAGAAGGCATGACAGTATTGAAGCATATGTTGAGAGCCTGGCAATGAAAAAACAGGAAAAGGATGATCTTAAGACATATCTGTATGACTTTGTAAATGATTTGGAAGCCAACGGAAAAACAAAAGACGAGGCTGTAAAAATTGCCATCAGCCAGTTTCAGGTACAGGAATTCAATTCGATTTCTAAAAACAGCGGGATTCTTGAACTACCTTCTCATCATTACCTTCTGGGTTATGCCCTAATTTTTATGGCTGCTGTTATATTTATACTGTGCCTGGTAAATACAGCTTTCAGAGATGTGTTTTTACTCAAGGCAATTTACTTTATGTTGATCTTATATTCCGCAGCTTTTGTAGTCTTGATTTTTTTATACAAGTTATTAGATTTTATAATGGCAAAAAAAATAATACGTTGATTTAATAGCCCACCCTTAGGCATTTGCTTAAGGGAATTTTTTTAATAAATGTTGACATACCAATTGTTAATAATTTCATCCATATAATATAAAATTTTTTTGAAAAAATTATAGTTTTAATGTAAAATAATTAAAATACTATAAAGAATAATAAAATCCTCAGACTGATAGTTTGAGGATTTTTTAAAATCTGGGATAACGCTCAGTTAAAACTAGAATTGATAGGAGGAAGACTATGACGTTGCAGCAATTAAGATATGCCATTACAATAGCAGATTGCAATTCCATGAATAAGGCTGCCCAGGCATTATTCATTTCACAGCCAAGCTTATCGGCTTCTATAAGGGATTTGGAAAATGAAATCGGAATTGCTATCTATAAGCGTACAAACCGGGGAATTACCATAACTCCCGAAGGGGAGGAATTTCTGGGGTATGCCAGACAAGTAGCGGAACAATATGACCTTATTAACAAAAAATATATTGATAAAAACAGTATAAAAAAGAAATTCAGTGTTTCAACACAGCACTATACATTTGCAGTGAAAGCATTTGTGGAAATGGTAAAACAGTTTGGTATGGATGAATATGAGTTTGCGGTTCATGAGACAAAGACATATGAAGTGATTGAAAATGTAAAAAACTTCAAAAGTGAACTAGGTATTTTGTACCTGAATGATTTTAACAGAAAGGTCATAACAAAAATATTGAAAGAGAATAACCTGGAATTTATCGAATTGTTTAAGTGTAAGACATATGTCTATTTATGGAAGGGCAATCCTTTGGCGAAACAGGATTTAATTACTATGGAGGACCTTGAGGAGTATCCTTGCCTTTCATTTGACCAAGGAATGAACAACTCGTTTTATTTTGCAGAGGAAGTACTTAGCACGAATGAATATAAAAAAATAATTAAAGCGAATGACAGAGCAACCCTGCTGAATCTTATGGTTGGACTCAATGCATACACTTTATGTTCAGGAATTATCTGTCAGGAATTAAACGGAGATGATTATACGGCGATACCGCTGGATTCGGATGAAATTATGAGCATCGGCTATATTAGCAGAAAAAATACGACAATGAGCCAATTAGGGAAGAAATATGTTGATGAACTGATTAAATATAAAGAAAGAGTGTTATAGTTTTTTTCTATAACGAGTTGTCGGTTTTACGTATTAACACTAATCCAAAAAATTATGTATAATACAACTTATAAATAAACATTGATGTTACAAAATTAAGATGAATTAAAAATATTAAAGCAAAGGAAAAAGCAAAATGCGTACAAAATTATTTAATTATGAAATGAATATGGTAATGGGTACCTATGACATGCAAATGCTGATGCAGATGCAGGGGAAAATGTCTTTGTTTTGTGCGCCTTATGTTACCTGATATGATTCTATTCTTATTTGGAAAAATGTAGATGATATTTTGCAGGTGCATACAGTACCTGCTTTTTGTATGCAGGTAATTCAAACGCATTGAGTTTCAGATTTGCATGAGCGAAGGTGTAAGCAAATATGTGAACGAAGCTGCGCTCCCCAATGTATGCGACCGTAAGGGAGCAAATACACCGAGAAATGAGACTGTGCTATGCCGAAAGGAGGAAAAGCATTGATTGTATTCGAAAATGTAAGTAAGAGCTTTCAAGCAAATGGAAGAACTGTTGAAGCGGTTAATAACGTAAATTTACGTTTGGAGGAAGGAAAAATACATGGAATTATCGGGTTTTCAGGAGCAGGAAAGTCAACGTTGGTCAGATGTATCAATCTTCTTGAAAAGCCCACAGAAGGAAAAGTTATTTTAGGAGATACGGAAATTACATTACTTTCTGAGAAGAGGTTAAGAGAAGAACGAAAAAAGATCGGAATGATTTTTCAACAATTTAATTTGTTCGCATCCCGAACTGTTTATCAAAATATAGCCTATCCGTTAAAACATAGTGGAATGAAGAAAAAAGGGATTCAAGACAGGGTGAATTATTTACTTGAATTGGTGGATCTGCAAGATAAGGCAAATGCCTATCCATCACAATTAAGCGGGGGACAGAAACAGAGGGTAGCAATCGCCCGTGCATTGGCCAATGATCCCAAAATACTATTAAGCGATGAATCCACCAGTGCTTTAGATCCCCAGACAACAAAATCAATATTGAAGCTATTGAAACAATTGAATGAAAAATTGGGGATAACCATTGTGGTTATAACCCATGAGATGCAGGTAGTAAAAGAAATATGTGATAATGTAGTTGTTATGGAAAATGGGAAAATAGTGGAGCAGGGAGATGTTTTCCACGTATTTGCAAGTCCTGTAGAACAAATTACAAAAGATTTTGTGGACAGTACGTCGAATTTATCCAAGATACATGAATTAATTACTCAGAAGGCATCAATTGCAGAGCTTAAGGAGGGTGAATGTATATTAAAGTTTACCTATTTAGAGCGCAATGCTTCGGAGGCTCTGGTATCACAGATTTCGAGGAAATTCAATTTAGATGTCAATATTATTTTTGGAAATATTGAACTGATTGGAGAAAATCCCATTGGCGGCCTGGTATCTGTTGTAAGCGGTGAGGCAAAGAATATTACGGATGCAATTGCCTATTTACGGGATAAAAATGTGGGAGTGGAGGTGATTTTGGATGCAAGAACTTCTAATTAACATTTTTCCGAATGTGATGTCGAAGCTGCCGGATTTTTACGAAAGTATTTATGAAACTCTTGTTATGGTTGGATGGTCCGGTTCAATTTCATTTGCACTTGGATTATTGCTAGGTATCAGCCTGACTGTTACAAAAAGAGAAGGTATCCTTCAAAATCCTGTGCTTTTTCAGATATTAGATAATATAATTAATTTTTTACGCTCCATACCATTTATTATATTACTTGCCAGTTTAATTCCGTTGACAAGATTAATTTCAGGCACTGCAATCGGAGTGGAAGGAGCGATTGTACCGCTAGTCTTCGGTACGGTTCCGTTCTTTTCAAGGCAGATAGAATCGGCTTTGGCTGAATTGGACCCGGGATTGGTTGAAGCGGCACAGTCTATGGGTTCAGGACCGCTGGAAATTATATACCGCGTATATCTTAAAGAGTGTATTCCCGGTATTATCAGGGGAACAACAATTACAGCTATCAGCCTGATCGGGCTTACCGCTATGGCCGGTGCAGTCGGTGCAGGGGGGCTTGGAGATTTCGCCATACGATTCGGATATCAGAGAAATCAGATTGATGTCACCTATGCCTCGGTTATTGTGTTGGTAGCAATGGTCAGCATAATTCAAATTATAGGAAATTTCATAGTAAAGAAAAACAGTCATTAAAAGTAAGTAAAGGGAGGAATCAAAATGGCATTAACACCAAGGAAAGTGGTTATTATCGGAGCGGGACATGTAGGTTCACATGCAGGATATGCGCTTGTCTCTCAGGGTCTTGCAGAACAAATTGTATATATTGATATCGAAGAGGAAAAAGCAAAAGCACAGGCGCTTGATATTTATGACGCTACTGTTTATCTGCCTCACCATGTGGATGTAAAAGCGGGAAATTATGAAGAAGCGGCTGATGCGGATCTCATGATTATAGCGGCAGGGCCTCTGCCTAATTTGAACCAGACTAGGATGGATACTCTTGCTGATACAATTGCGATATTAAAAAGTGTTGTGATAAATATTAAGCAGTCTGGTTTTCAAGGTATTATTATAAGTATTTCAAATCCGGCAGATGTAGTTGCCCATTATATTCAAAATCAATTGGATTATCCGCCGGAAAGAATTATTTCCACAAGCACTACCCTGGATTCTGCAAGGCTTCGAAGGGCTATATCCGAAGCGACAGGAATAGATCAGAAATCAATTTATGCTTATGCGCTGGGTGAGCACGGAGAAAGTCAAATGGTTCCATGGTCTTCTGTTACTATTGCAGGGAAACCAATTCTGGAGCTGATTAAGGAAAAACCTGAGAAGTATGGGAATTTGGATTTGAAGGCACTTGCGGAAGAAGGTAAAGCAGGGGGATGGCATGTGCTTAAAGGCAAGGGATCAACCGAGTTTGGAATAGGGGCATCCATAGCAGAAGTAACAAGAGCGATTTTTGCCGATGAAAAAAGAGTTCTTCCGGTATCTGTACTGCTTAACGGAGAATACGGCCAGCACAACGTATACGCTTCTGTGCCGGCGATACTGGGAATCAACGGTGTGGAGGAAATTATAGAGCTTAATATGACTGGTGAAGAAAAAGAAAAATTTGATGCCTCATGTGAAGAAATGAAAAGAAATTATGACTTGGCATTAACCTTATAAACATATGCAAGAATTAAATTATTGAGTCTTAATTATAAATAAAGGTTATCTTATTCTGATAACAACTAAAAAAAGAGGAGAATAAAAATATGAAGACAAAAAAAGTATTATTAATTTTAGCGGCATTATTAATCATAGCTGCACTTACGGCTTGCGGAAACTCAAGCACAGATAAAAAAGAAGAAACAACAGTAAAAGTAGGAGTGGTTGGTGAATCAAACGAAATGTGGGTTCCGGTAATTGAAGAAATGGCAAAAGAGGGAATTAATATAGAATTAATCAGTTTCACGGACTATGCAACACCAAATAAAGCATTGGCAAATGGAGACACCGATTTGAATGCATTCCAGCACTACGCATATTTAAACAGCGAGATAGAAAATTATGGATATAAGATTACATCAATAGGCGATACCTTTATTTCTGCTATGAACATTTACTCTGATAAAGTATCCGATGTAAGTGAAATAGGTGAAGGGGCAAAAATTGCGGTACCTAATGATGCAACCAATGAAGGACGTGCACTTAAGATAATAGAGGCTGCAGGGCTTATTGAAATAGACGCAGATGCAGGAGACAGCCCGGAAGTAGCGGATATTACTTCCAATCCGTTAAACCTGGAATTTGTTGAGGTGGATGCAGGAAATGTATACGCACTTCTTCCGGACGTTGCAGCAGCAGTTATTAACTGCAACTACGCTTTGGATAACGGGTTGAATCCGGGAGAAGATTCCATATTCCAGGATGATGTTAGCTACTATGAAGGAAAAAGCTATATCAATCTGATTGCAGCAAGAACTGAAGATGCTGATAATAAGGTTTTTTCCAGAATTGTTGAAGCATACCAGTCAGAAGCGGTAAAGGAAATATATGCAGGCACCTTTAAAGGAGCGTATGTTCCGGCATGGAAATAAATGTACAAGAAATGGGGAATAAGCATGAAGGAATTAAGTAAACGCACGGCAATTTTCACAGATTCGGTCATCCGCAGGATGACCAGAATTTCGAATGAATATAATGCAATAAATCTGTCACAAGGTTATCCAGATTTTGAACCGCCGGTGGAGATTACACAAAGGCTGGCACAGGTAGCATGGGAAGGCCCACATCAATATGCAACTACATGGGGAGCGCAAAATTTTCGGGAAGCTCTTGCCAGGAAACATGAACGTTTTTCCGGAATGGAGGTAAATCCCGATAAGGAAGTCGTAGTGACCTGCGGAAGCACAGAAGCAATGATAGCGGCGATGATGGCAGTAACTAACCCTGGAGATAAGGTAATAATATTTTCACCATTTTATGAAAACTATGGTGCAGACACTATTCTTTCAGGAGCGGAGCCGATTTACGTTCCATTAAATCCACCTAACTTTGATTTTGATGCAAATGTCCTGGAGGATTCGTTCAGGCAGGGAGTAAAGGCATTGATTTTGTGTAATCCTTCGAATCCCTGCGGGAAAGTATTTACTAAGGACGAATTGCAGATAATAGCGGATTTGGCCGTTAAATATGATGCTTATGTGATTACGGATGAGGTGTACGAACATATAATTTACGCACCTTATCAGCATACTTATTTAGCTTCCCTTCCCGGAATGAGGGAAAGAACAATTGAATGCAGCTCACTGTCTAAAACATATTCAATTACCGGATGGCGTTTGGGATATGTAATCGCTGATGAAAGAATTATAGACAGAGTTAAGAAAGTCCATGACTTTTTAACAGTCGGTGCTGCAGCACCCCTTATGGAGGCAGCCGTCGTAGGTTTGAATTTTAAAGATGGATATTATTTGGAATTACATAGACATTATACACATATGAAAAATTTATTTTTAAACGGATTAAATCAGATTGGGCTTACCTACACAGAACCGCAGGGAGCTTATTACGTCTTAGTAAATATAAGTGAATTTCATTGCAATAATGATTTGGAATTTTGTGAGTGGCTGGCAAGAGAAGTTGGAGTAGGAGCGGTCCCTGGCTCCAGCTTCTTTAAAAACAATGTAAATAAATTTATACGGTTCCATTTTGCAAAAAAAGATGAAACATTAAATATGGCGCTAGAAAGATTATCCCATATATATTTCAAGGCAAAAAAGCTATAAGTATAATAACATTTGCAACACTCCGTAAAGGGGAGGGAAAAGTATCAAGCCAGTTACATGGTTTAAAATGCTGTTAACAGTTGTAAAATAGCTAAGTATTTATAGCTGCCTGGAACCGCTTGCCAAGAAATAAAATAACTTTTCTGTCAAGAGACTATTTCATAAATTCAAAATGAAACAGTCTCTTATATTTTTGAAGTCTGATGATAAGTATACTTTCTGTTCCAGTAAAATAATGCATTAATGTTTTTAAAGAAACATTTTTATGATATACTATAAATGATTTATGCAAATAAAAAACATGTTGTAGGTGAAAGAGATGCCTGAATTTAAATTAGATGATGAAGTTTATAAATTAATTGTAGAGCAGCTAGACGGTGCAGTTATCACTGATAAAGATGGACGATATGTTTATGTGACAAAATCGTGGGAAGAATACTTTGGAATAAGGTTGGAAGAAGTTATAGGAAAATACGTTAGAGATGTTGTTCCAACTACGAGAATTCATGAAGCCTTAGAAACTAAACGTCCTATAATAGGCTATCCCATACCTCTTAAAGCCAGAGAAAATCATCAAAGTTTCTGTAATTATATACCTATTATTAAAAACGATAATGTTGTTGCAGGGCTTATACATATTATTTTTAATAATGAGAAAAAAGCCGTTGAATTTGCTAAAATGCTTAATAAAATGAGCGACGAGTTAAATTACTATCAACAAGAATTAAGAAATTTAAGAAAATCAAAGTATAGCATTGATGATATTATCGGTGAAAGCGATTCTATTAATAATCTTAGAAAACAAATCAGACGTGCTGCAAATTCAACTTCAAATGTATTAATTGAAGGTGAGACAGGAGTAGGTAAAGAATTAGTTGCTCATTCAATTCATGATTTGAGCAACAGATCAATAAAACCCTTAATTAAAGTAAATTGTGCAGCAATTCCTTCAGAATTATTTGAGTCCGAACTTTTTGGCTATGAGTATGGTGCTTTTACAGGAGCTAAAAAAGAAGGAAAGCAGGGAAAGTTTGAATTGGCTAATAGAGGAAGTTTATTTTTGGATGAAATAAATCAATTATCAGCAGTTGCACAGCCTAAGCTTTTGCGTGTTCTGCAAGAGAAGGAAATTGAAAAGGTTGGAGGCAAGGGAAGTATACCCATAGATGTCCGTCTTATAGTTGCAACCAATACATCACTGGAAAAAATGATAAAGGAAAGAAAGTTCCGAGATGATTTGTATTATAGATTAAATGTTATCAGTATAAGAATTCCCTCCTTAAGAGAAAGAAAAGAAGATATTCCCTTGTTAGTCAATAATATTATTGATAAGATTAATTTTCAATTAGGGTTGAACATCACAGGAATTGAATCACAGGTATTGGATAAGTTTATGGAATATGACTGGCCGGGCAACATCAGGGAGCTGCAGAATGTCATTGAACGCGGAATGAATATAGCCTTAACAGGAAACTTGACTTGGAATCATTTTGAGGAATATTTCCAAAATAAATTGCTAAGGTTTGTATCGTATATTAGCAATAAGGACATTTTACCGCTTAAGAAAGCAAAGGGTGAGATAGAAAAAGATATTATTATTGAATGCCTTAGGAAAAATAATAATAATAAGGCTCAATCCGCTAAAGAATTAGGAATATCAAGAACTTTACTTTATAGGAAATTGAGACTATACAATATAATGTAAACTTATGTTTGCGTAAACTAAAGTTTACACTTTATCAAGAGATCTATTAAATTTAAATAAAAATGAAAAATTAAAGCCAAAAAGTGTGAACTTTTGTTTACAGGTTGATGATTGAAAGCTGAGTACAGATAACATTCTAACTCAGCTTTTTTATTTTTATAAGTATTGAGATTTAAAGAAAAAAACAATTTTTTGCAATTTAAAAATATGTTAGTTAACTTTTTGGCATTGTTTTTGCTCTTATTATATTGTATTGAAATCATAATATATCAGGAGGCAGAAATGAAAATTGTAGATTTAAGTATTACATTAGAAAACGGATTACCTAGTGATCCACCGGCACAAATTCCTTTTATTGAGTACAGAAATCATAAGGATACCGCAGAGGAAATGTCAACATATTTTGGAAATGCCACAGTAGATGATTTACCAGAAGGTAATGGGTGGGCAATTGAATTTATAAAATTATCAACTCATACAGGTACACATATTGATGCACCTTATCATTACTATCCAACTATGAACGGCGGCGAAAGAGCATGGACTATTGATGAAGTACCATTAGATTGGTTTTACGGACCTGCAGTTGTAGTAGACTTCAGGGATAAGGAAGATGGTTATAAAGTAGAAGTTAAAGATTTTGAAGAGTATTTTAAAAAGATTAATTATATTTTACAACCTGGTGATATTGTTTTAGTAAATACAGGTGCAAGTAAGGATTGGGGTACCGCAAAATATTTAACATCCGGCTGCGGTATGTCTAAGGAAGCTACGCTTTGGTTAATTGAACAAGGTGTCAGGGTTGTAGGTACTGACGCATGGAGCTGGGATAGACCTCTTCCTTTTATTGGGAAAGAATTTAATGAAACGCATCATAAAGAAATAATTTGGGAGGCTCATAGAGCTGGTGCTGAAAAAGCTTATTGCCATATTGAAAAGCTAACTAATTTAGAATCTCTTCCTGTAATTGGAAGTAAGTTTTTCTGTTTCCCATTTAAAATCAAGGCTGCCAGTGCAGGCTGGATTCGTGCTGTTGCTTTTGTAGAAGATTAATTTTGCTTTTAATAAATAAAAAATCTTAAAAATAAAAGGAGATAAGAAATGGTCAATGTGATTTTTGCTGTTTATACTGTAATATTTGTTGCACTATTAATTGGCGCCGGTTTTGTAGCCAAAAAGTGGGTATCAGACTCGGATGACTTTATATTAGCCGGAAGAGAAATAGGCACTACAATTAATACATTAGGTGTTGTTGCCATAGGTTTTGCCGGAACAAGTATAACTTTAGCACCCGGTTTTTCCGTATTATATGGAGTAAAGGGAGGTATTGTGTGGGGTGTAATATATTCTATAGCCGGACTAATGGTATATGCTAATATATTTTCTAATTTTATTAGGAGATCCGGAGCGCAGACACTTCCTGAGTATTTTGAGACAAGATATAATGGCAAGGTACGCGGACTTATAGCAATTACTTCAGTAATAGGAATGTGTGGTATTCTTGCAAACAATGTAGTTTCACTATCATCAATAGTGTCAGGATATACCGGGTGGTCAATTCCGATAATTACAGGTGCTGCATTTTTAGTAATTTTAATTTTTGCTACTATGAGTGGTATGTGGGCAACTACAATAACTGACTTTATTCAGGTTTCTATAGGTACAATAGCAGTTCCGGTTTTCTTAGGAATTTTGGTGAATAAATATGGCGGATTTGAATTTTTTGAAGGCTGGAAAGGCGGAAATTGGTTAAATACAGGTTTAGCCGGGGCTACTATGCCTATGTACACTTTTAAATATCCTAGTGCACTGACATTTGTAATCTTATTTGGTACGGCGTTAGTTTGGGGTAATAACTATTATTGGATTAAGATGGCTTCTTGTAGAAATGAGAGTGTTGCTAAAAAGTCTTATACTATTGGTTCAATTTATTTAATCGTTGTATTTATGATTCCATTATCACTAATTGGAATTTATGCGGGAACTGTAATGCCTGAAGTATTTGCATTAGCTGGAGGAACTGTAGCTCATACAGCAGCTTACGGTGTTATTGCAAAAGTAATACCGCCGGCACTTGGGTCGTTATTTATAGTTGGAGCTTGTGCTGCAGCATTATCCACAGCATCTACATCAGCAATGGGTGCTACATCTACAGCTACTCGTGATATTTATAAAAGAATGATTAATAAAGATGCTACCCCAGCTGCTACACTAAAAGCAAGTAAAGTTTCAATGGCATTAATCATTGTTGCAACATGGGTAATGACATTCTTCCCTGGTGGACCAACTTACTTATTTGCCTTTGCGAATGCCTGGTTAACTCCACCGGCAGTACTTCTTTTATTAGGAGCATTCTGGCCCAGATTTAATGCCAAAGGTGCATACTGGGGAGTACTTTCAGGAATGGTTACTATGGTGGCTTTGACAGTACTAGAATTAACTAAAACATTTGTTATCGGTCAATGGACACATATGGCTATAGTAGGATTCTTAGTATCTTTAATTGTTGGTGTTTGTGCATCGCTTACTGCTCCGGCAAGTTATTATGGAAAGACTGATTGGGATATTAAAGCAGGCAAAAACAATAGAGTAAATGTTAAACTTGATGAATTTGACTTAAAAGTATTAACTATGATTAGAAATGGACATCAATATTTAGCTGATATAAGTGATGGGCTTAGCGTTGATGCTAAAGTTTCCAATTTATCTATAGAAAAATTAGATCAAGGCGGCTATATAGAAAGGGCAGGCCTTAAAGGCAGCAAGTTTTTTACGTTCAATATTACTGAAAAATCTAATGAAGTGTTACCGAAATTAAATGAAGTTGAAGGTAGACTTATGGAAGACTACTTAAACTCAAAATATTTGAAATTTATTGAAATGGCTAAAAACAACCCTGAAAAAATCGGTTTGTTTGCTAAAGAATTTAAAATGGGTTCATTGCAAATGTCTAGCATGATTTCACATTTAACTAGAAGAGGATATATAAAAGAAAAAGGAATGTTTAAAAGACAGGTTGAAATAACTGACAAAGGAAATTTAATATTACAAAAATATGCTTCATTGGGAGGTAAGGCTTAATGAGTAATAAAATTATTATAACAATAGCAACAACAGGTGCATGGCCTAAGAAAGAGCAAAGTCCCCATGTACCGTTGACGCCTGCTGAAATAGCTGAAGATGTTTATAAGTGTTATAAAGCTGGTGCTTCAATAGCTCATCTTCATATGAGAGATGAAGATGGAAATGGAACAATGAGTAAAGAAAAATTTGAGGAAACAGTTGCTTTAATAAAAGAAAGATGCGACATTATTTTAAATCTTACTACCTCAGGAGATTTAAATGCTACAGATGAAACAAGACAAGAGCATTTGAAATTAATCAGACCTGATATGGCATCTTATGATTGTGGCTCTATGAACTGGATGCATAGCAGTTTATTTATAAATCATCCCAAATTTTTAGAAGAACTTGGTATGACTATGCAGGAATATAATGTAAAACCTGAAATTGAAATATTTGATGCAGGTATGATATATAATTCTTTGTACTATCTTAAAAAAGGAGTATTAAAAGCTCCTGTTCATTATCAATTTGTATTGGGAGCAGCAGGGGGTATGGCAGCAACCGTGGAAAACTTAGTGTATTTGAAAAATTTAATCCCTGAAGGTTCAACATGGTCGGCATTTGGCATAGGTAAAGGTCATGTTCCTATAATGCTGGCAGCAATTGCACTTGGAGGGCATATAAGAGTAGGATTAGAAGATAATTTATACTATGGACCCGGGGTTTTAGCAACAAATGAACAGTTAGTTACCAGAGCATCTAATTTAATAAAGGAATCGGGAAATGAGGTAGCATCGCTTGATGATGTTAGACAGATATTAGGCTTAGTTAAGTAAAAAGGAAGGAGGCGTTGTCTCCTTCTTTTCAGTAAGAAAGTTTATATAAAATGTTAATTTTATTTTGGGAGGAATATATGAGTAGAAATGTAGTTATAGTAAGTGCAGCAAGGACACCTATAGGGTCTTTCATGGGAGCTTTTTCTGAACTCAAGTCTCATACATTAGGTGCTATAGCAATGAGTGAAGCTATAAAGAGGGTTGGAATAGATTCATCTATAATTGATGAAGTCATATTGGGTAATATTGTTTGCACAGAACCAAAAGGAAATCCTGCAAGAGAAGCACTTTTGGAAGCAGGACTTCCTATTAATGTCCCTGCCTTTACTGTAAATAAAAATTGTGCTTCTGGTTTAAAGAGTGTTTCTCTTGCAGCAACCATGATTAAAGCTGGTGAATCTGATATTATACTTGCTGGCGGCATGGAAAACATGACTAGAATACCATACATATTAAGAAATGCCAGAAAGGGTTTTCGTATGGGAGAACAGAAAGTTGAAGATTTATTGAATCAGTTATTAGAAGGAATGGGATTGACTGCAGAACGATTAGCTGAAAAATACAATATAAGCAGAGAAGAACAGGATGAATTTGCATTTCATAGTCAAATGAAAGCATCAAGAGCACAAAGAAATGGCTATTTTGATGAAGAAATAGTATCTATAGAAATAATTAATAAAAAAGGAAGTGCTTTTATTTCGAAAGATGAGGGTATAAAACCTAATACCAGTTTGGAAGGACTTTCTAAATTAAAACCAGCCTTTAAAAATGATGGTACTGTTACAGCAGGAAACTCTTCAACAATTAATGATGCTGGAGCAGCTCTGCTACTTATGTGTGAAGATAAAGCAAGGGAACTAGGCGTAAAACCATTAGTAAAGGTTTTAGGATGGGCTTCTGCAGGATGTGAACCAGATATAATGGGCATAGGACCTGTGCCTGCTACAAAAATTTTAATGAAAAAAATCGGCATGAAACTTTCGGACATAGATTTAATAGAACTAAATGAGGCCTTTGCAGCACAAAGTCTTGCCGTAATAAAAGAATTAAATTTAAATATAGATAAGGTAAATGTTAATGGGGGAGCCATTTCTTTGGGACACCCAACAGGTGCTACAGGATCTATTCTTATTACTAAATTAATTTATGAAATGAAAAGAAGGTCTGCAGAAACTGGTTTGGTTACTTTATGTATCGGTGGGGGGCAGGGCATGTCCTTAGCTTTAGAAAATATTTAATTTGCAACTACTATGTCATAGTTGACATTCTTAATATTATATCATTACCAGAAATAAAATAACTTTTCTGTTAAGAGGCTATTTCATGAGTTCAAAATGGAACAGCCTCTTATATCTTTGAAGTCTTATGATAAGTGCATCTTTTAAGTAATTTACAGCCATTTTGATTTTTAAATTATTAATTTGTTCTTTTAAATAGTAACTCTATTTGATATACTATTAATAATAATATTAATTGTGGAGGGATTATGGAAAATTATTCATTAAAGAGATTGTCGTTATCTGATTTTAATGAAATGAGAAATAATGATGAAAATAAATATGAATTAATTGACGGTATTGTTTTAATGTCTCCCAGACCTAATATTAAACATCAAGAGGTAATGGGGAATTTATATCTTGAAATAGGAAACTTTTTAAAAGGGAAGAATTGTAAGATATTTACGGAGATTGAAGTTCAATTCGAGGATAATGTTTTAATTCCGGATATTTCTGTAATTTGTGGAATAGAAAATACAGAAATACAAAGATATAAAAAAGCCCCTGAAATTGTAATTGAAATTTTGAGCCCCAGCAGCCGATATACCGATTCTTTTACAAAGCTATACAAATATGAACTGTTTGGAGTTAAAGAGTATTGGATTGCTAATCCTGATTTAGAGACAATTAACATATATAACTTTGAAAATAAAACAAATAAAGAATATACTAAGTCTATTAAATTAATATCTGATATATTTAATAAATTAGAAATAAATCTATGTGACATATTCAAATAAAAGATTATCAGCTCCTGACGGTTAATAATCGATAACGAAAACTAACGAATATAGGTTAACGAAAACTAACTGCAATAAGAAATGCACTCATTTTTAAATAGATGGGTGCATTTTGCTTTTGGAATCTGATTAATGTGTGTAAATGTATATGAAATGATTGGTAATAGTGACAAATGGTAGTCATTTGTGGTTGATGTTAATTGACATGAGTATTGAAAATGCAATAATTCATAAATTTCTAGAAGGTAGACGATGTAAATGATAATGATTATCAAAATCATTGACAAAATGGAATATCTACTATAGAATAAATTGTTAGTTCAAGCTAACCGATTATTATAATTTAAATTGCTAGTAAATATGAAGCAAAATTCTATCAGAATAAAATAAAAGGAGAATACATATGAAATTCAAAAAAATCAGTTCAATTCTGGCCATTGCACTTGCTATATCATTAGCCGGCTGTTCAAATCAAGACAATAAATCTTCTAACGGTGAAAATAATGCAGCACCTTCTGAAGTGACAGGTGAAGTGCCTTCAAATGATGAAATTTCAGCCGAATATCCGATTACGATAAAACACGCATTTGGTGAAACAGTTATAGAAAAGAAACCGGAACGTATTGCAACTATTTCTTGGGGAAACCAGGATGTTCCGCTGGCATTGGGAGTGGTTCCTGTAGGAGTGTCTAAAGCAAATTATGGTGTAATTGATGACAGCGGTCTATTGCCTTGGACAAAAGAAGCATTTGAAAGATTAGGTGTGGAGAATCCGGCACTTTTTAACGATACTGACGGATTAGATTATGAAGCTATAAGTGATGCACAACCGGATGTTATTTTGGCTGCTTACTCAGGAATTACCCAGGAGGAATATGCTTTATTAAGTGAAATTGCTCCGGTAGTAGCATATCCTACTCTTGCATGGCAGACGTATTGGCGTGAACAGATAATTATGGATGCAGCGGGTATGGGAATGAAAGCTGAAGGAGAACAGTTAATTGAGCAGTTAGATGAGCTCATAGCTGAAAAAACAAGTGAATATCCGCAAATTGAAGGAAAAAAAGCCGCCTTTTTATATTTTAATCCCACAGATTTAGGAAAGATTTATATTTATCTTCCTGCTGACCCACGTGCGGCATACCTCACTGATCTAGGAATGGAATTTCCTGAAAGCGTGTTAAATATCGCTGAAAGCTCCTCAAACTTTGGAATTGAACTGAGTGCAGAAAAGATTGATGCATTGCAGGATCTAGATATTATAATAGCCTACGGTGATACAACCTTACTTGAAGCATTAAAGGCAGATTCTCTTCTAGGAACGGTTCCGGCAATAAAAAGAGGATCTGTGGCTCTGATTGCTGATGGTACACCGCTGGCAGCATCAGGTACTCCCAGTGCGCTTTCTATTCCGGCAACTATAGATGAATACCTGAAATTAATAGGAGAGGCAGCAGATAAGGTAGAATGAAATTTTCTAAAATAATAACCTTGTTACTTGGAAGTGTTATCTTTATTGGGATAAGCATTATGATATCTCTGGCATTTGGGGCACGTTACGTAGGTTTTCATGAAGTGGTAAATGGTTTGTTACATCCGGATAATATTTCTTTCAGTGCATTGGTAGTTCGTGAACGTGTTCCGAGAACTGTTTTCGCTATAGTTGCCGGAGCTTCTCTTGGAATTTCCGGCGCCCTGATGCAGGCAATCACGCGTAATCCTATAGCTGACCCCAGTATTCTGGGCGTCAATACTGGTGCATCGTTATTTGTTGTAAGCGGAATTGCATTCTTTAATATAAGCTCTGCCAATCAATATATTTGGCTTGCATTGGCAGGGGCAGCTATAACAGCTATTTTTGTATATGGAATAGGCTCTTTAGGTCATGGAGGTGCAACACCAATAAAACTTGCTCTGGCAGGTGCAGCTACCAATGCTGCTTTGTCTTCTCTGGTAAGTGCGGTTATATTGCCCAGGACTGAAGTAATGAATGCATTTCGATTCTGGCAGGTAGGGAGTGTCAGTGGTGCAACATGGGACGGAATTATAACCGTATCTCCATTTCTTATAGTTGGTATGGTAATCGGTATTCTTTTAACGACCGCATTAAATGCTTTGGCATTGGGAGATGATGTTGCAACAGGCTTGGGAGTGCGTACAGGAACTGTAAGAATGTTAGGTGCTTTTGCCGGTGTTCTGTTATGTGGGGCAACAACTGCGCTGACCGGACCAATTGGATTTATAGGTCTTATAGTTCCGCATATTATGCGTCTTATTTGTGGACCTGATATGAGATATATAGTTCCGATGTCGGCTGTTGGAGGAGCAATTCTCCTAACATTAGCTGACACTATAGGAAGACTTATCGGTATGCCGGGTGAACTTGAGGCAGGAATTGTTACAGCATTCCTGGGTGCTCCGATTCTTATATCTATTGCTATGAGAGTGAAGGTGCGATCATTATGATAAAAAATAATATTATTAAAGAAGGCTACAGCCGCAGAAGGTCACGTTGGATTACCCTTACGATTTTGCTTGTTGCTTTAACTATATTTTTTTCCACAGTTATGTTATTGCTCGGAAACACCAGATATCCTCTTGATATAGTTGTTCGGGTTCTTTCCGGAGAACAGATACAAGGAGCCTCTTTTGCCATAGGCACATTACGATTACCAAGAATGCTTTCTGGATTACTGGTTGGAATGGCATTCGGCATGGCCGGAAATACATTCCAGACTATGCTCAGAAATCCTTTGGCCAGCCCGGATATTATAGGCATAACTTCCGGCTCCAGTGCAGCTGCGGTATTTTGTATAATTATCCTTAAATCAAGCGGCAGTTTTGTTTCTATAGCTGCAGTAGTTTCCGGACTTTCAGTTGCATTATTGATTTATTCCCTGTCGAGAGGCGGCAGCTTTTCAGGCGGAAAGCTTATTTTAATCGGAATCGGCATACAGGCAATGCTCAATGCAGTAATTTCATACTTATTAATAAAGGCTAACCAATATGATGTTCCTGCGGCAATGAGATGGCTCAGCGGAAGTTTAAATGGAATGCAAATGAAAGATATTAACAGGCTTTTTCTTGTTGTGGCTGTTTTCGGAAGTATAATTATTTTATTCGAAAGGCATCTTAAAATTCTGGAATTGGGTGAAGCATCTGCTGTGACTCTTGGACTGAAAACTGATCAGACACGTATTTTATTGGTGTTGAGTTCCGTATTTTTAATTGCTTTTGCAACTGCGGTAACAGGACCGGTTGCATTTGTTAGCTTTCTGGCAGGACCTATAGCCGGCAGGCTTGTAGGTTCAAGCTCTCCACGTACACTTCCTTCAGGGCTTGTGGGAGCAGTCCTGGTACTTAGCGCGGATATAATCGGACAGTTTATTTTTGATGTTCGGTTTCCGGTCGGCATTATCACAGGAATTCTAGGTGCGCCGTATCTTCTATTTTTACTGATATGCATGAATAGAACAGGAGGAGCAGCATGAAAAAATCACAATTGTTTAAAGCCGGTAACATAGTTGCCGGATACGACAATAAAATTATAATTAATGGTATTGATATAACTATTCCAAGCAATAAAATCAGTGTTATTATAGGTGCAAATGCCTGTGGAAAATCTACTTTATTGAAAACTTTGGCAAGACTGATAAAACCGGTCTCAGGAGAAATTACACTTGACGGGAAGCAAATCAACAAAATCCCTCCAAAGCAGTTAGCACAGGCTTTGGGACTTCTTCCTCAATCGCCGGTTGTACCAGAAGGCATTATTGTCTCGGATTTAGTGGCACGGGGCAGATTTCCATATCAAACATTTTTAAAAGGTATGGGAACGAAGGATTACGAAGCCGTTGAAGAAGCTTTGGATATTATGGGCATTACAGACCTTGCCAACCGCAGCGTGGATGAACTGTCGGGCGGACAGCGCCAGAGAGTTTGGATTGCTATGGCTCTTGCCCAGCAGACTGACATACTTCTTCTGGATGAGCCCACAACATTTCTTGACATAACTTATCAGGTTGAAATCCTCGATTTATTGACAGACTTAAACCGTAAGAGAGGAACTACTATTGTAATGGTACTTCATGACATAAACCTGTCTGCTCGATATGCAGATTATATATTTGCGGTGAGTAAGGGAAATCTCGTTTCCCAGGGTGCTCCTTCGGAGGTAATAACAGAAGGGTTGATCAGACAGGTTTTTGGACTGGAATGTGCGGTTATAAAAGATCCGGTTTCCGATTCGCCATTTATTGTTCCTAAGGGAAGATACCATGTCAATTGATTGGGTAGACCTGTAAATATATTCCTGAAAAGACTGTTTTGTATTGTAAATAGGCATGAAAGATAATATAATTAATTCTGTTATCATTGCCATGATTTACGGAGATAAGCTTTGTGTCCAGCTTTATTATGACAGAATTTATTTTTAATACATTAAGTCGATAAATGAAAACTATATCTAATTTAAGGTATTGTATTATACGAAGTAAGGAGTAAAAATTTATGGAAAAAGTAAGAACAAGATTTGCACCCAGTCCTACAGGTCGAATGCATGTCGGAAATCTGCGGACTGCACTGTACACGTATCTAATTGCAAAACATGAGGGCGGAGATTTTTTGCTGCGTATTGAGGATACCGACCAAGAACGGTTTGTTGAAGGGGCTGTCGATATTATTTATCGTACTCTTGCAAAAACAGGATTGATTCATGATGAGGGTCCTGACAAAGATGGAGGCGTGGGTCCTTATGTTCAAAGTGAGCGTATGGCATCTGGCATTTATCTTAAATATGCGAAGCAGTTAGTTGAAAAAGGAGAGGCCTATTATTGTTTTTGTGATAAAGATCGTCTGGATGGTTTGAAGAAAGTAGTAGGCGGCAAGGAAATTTCCACATATGATAAACAATGTCTCCATTTGTCTAAGGAAGAGATAGAGGAAAAATTGGCTGACGGAATTCCGTACGTTATACGTCAGAATAATCCTGATGTCGGAACCACTACGTTCCACGACGAGATTTATGGCGATATTACTGTAGATAATGCGGAACTGGATGATATGATTCTAATTAAGTCCGATGGTTATCCGACGTATAATTTCGCAAATGTTGTAGATGACCATTTGATGGGCATTACTCATGTAATTCGCGGTAATGAATATCTCTCTTCTTCTCCGAAGTATAATCGTTTGTACGATGCATTTGGGTGGAAGATTCCGGTCTATGTACACTGTCCTTTAATAACAGATGAAACGCATAAGAAATTGAGCAAACGCTGCGGTCATTCTTCTTACGAAGATTTGACTGAACAGGGATTTCTTACAGAAGCTGTCGTAAATTTCGTTGCATTGCTTGGTTGGTCGCCTGAAGATAATCAGGAAATAATGTCATTAGATGAATTAATTCAAAAATTTGATTATCGCCACATGGGAAAAGCTCCATCTGTGTTTGACTATGGAAAACTGAAATGGATGAATGGTGAGTATATTAAGCAAATTGATCCGGAGAAGTTTTTTGAATATTCGTTACCGTATATCAGAGAAGTAATCTCACGAGACTATGATTTCAGAAAGATAAGCGAGATGGTAAAAACCCGAATTGAAATATACCCTGACATTAGCTCTTTAATTGACTTTTTTGAGGCTGTGCCGGAGTATGATGTAACAATGTATGTACATAAGAAGATGAAAACAACTGTTGATTCGGCACTTACTGTGTTAAAGGATGTTGAGTCATTGCTCCATGCACAGGAAGATTACAGCAATGATGCTCTCTATGAAATGCTGAAAGATTATGCAGACAAAAAGGGATATAAGATCGGCTATGTTATGTGGCCTCTTCGTACAGCATTGTCCGGCAAACAGGTGACCCCCTGTGGAGCAACTGAGATAATGGAGATTATTGGAAGAGAAGAGACTGTTAATCGAATTGAAGCTGCAATTGAAAAGATTAGTAGTAGTTTGTGATTTCAGTGCAATGGCATTAAATTGATTCAAGTTAACACCTTACCGAGACTAGAGAGTAAACAATTTGGTGAATATTGTTTGCTCTTATTTTCGTATTTATAAACATATTATTAATTGATAAGATATTATTTATATTAAACAAAAACACTTATAAGTTAAAAGCATGCTTTATTTTTTTACTTTTTTAGTTTGGTTCCAGTCCTCATTGACATTTTCGCTGATTTTGCTCAATGATGACATCAAAGTTTCTGCTTCTTCAATGTCAAATCCTTTTATTGCATTACGACATGTTGATAAAATAAGTTCTTCCAACACATCATATATAGATAACAGTTTTTTTGTGGGGTATAAAAGCCAATGCCTGTTATCTTTTTCCGAACGTATTCTTTCAATAAAGCCATTTTCTTCAAGTTTTTTCAATGCCTTAGCGACAGTAGTTTTATCCATTTTAAGCATATATGATAATTCTTCTTGGTTTATACCAGGGTTTTCGTATATTCTTGTAAGAAAGGCGTGCTGTCCTCTCCCTATATCATATTTCTTGAACTGTTCATTTCTTATGTAGGTTATGCAGCGCGAAATTGTCATGATTTCACGGTTAATTTTTCTCGCCAGCTTGTTATCCATAAAATACCTCTCTCAAAATATAATCCATTATAACATGTGTATTTATTTTTAACAATATAGAAAGTTGAATTTTCTACAAAACAATAGTTGACAATTCTACTAATTATAATTATACTGAAATTAGTTGAATGTTCAATTAATTTCGAGATGATTATAAGATACTATAGGAGAGAAAATTGAAGAGAATTAGAAGGAGCATGTTATTTTGTCCGGCCAACAACAATAAAATGCTGACAAGTGTTCACTTAAAGGGAGCTGACTGCATAATCTTCGATTTGGAGGATGCTGTAGCCTTCTCTGAAAAAGATAGGGCAAGAAGCATGCTTTGTGAAGCGATAAAAACAATAGATTATGGTACTTGTGAAGTTTTTGCAAGAATTAATGGTCTGAATACACAGTTCTGCGAAAACGATGTCAAAGAACTTGTAAGAAGCGGCATCAAAAATATCCGTCTTCCCATGTGCGAGAGCAAACAAAATATCAAGGAATTGGAAGATATGCTCACTCACTATGAAAAGGAATTCGGAAGGATATCAGGTGAAATTAAAGTACAAGGTGCTATAGAAACACCGAGAGGAGTATTGAATGCTTTGGAAATTGCCACTTCCAGCGAACGTATTAATTCCATATCATTTGGTGCGGAAGACTATACTAATTGTCTGGGCATAAACAGGTTAAGAACTTCTATGGAGTTTCTGTACGCAAGAAGCCATATTGTTCTTTGTGCAAATGTTGCGGGTATTGATTCTATAGATACGGTTTACTCAGATATCAAAGATTTGGCAGGCTTCGAAAGAGAGACAACAGAAGCGAGAAATCTCGGGTTCAGCGGAAAATCGTGCATACACCCGTCACAAGTACTAAAGGTTCATGAAATATATAAACCTTCCAGGGAAGAGATAGAAAAAGCTGCAAGGATAATAAAGGCATATAATGAAGCGGAACAAAAAGGGATAGGAGTTATTACGGTTGACGGCAAAATGATAGACAAGCCTATTATAGAAAAAGCTCAAAGAACTATGGGACTATCTGAGGTGAGTCTGACACAATTTGAGGGGAAGTGAAATTAATGACTAATAATGAGTTGCCGGTATATGTGGAAGGTTATGGCAAGATTATACCTTTTGTTGAAGGATTAAGAAAAATTGAAGTTACGGAAGAATTCAGCAAAAAAGTTTATATTGCAAATAAAACGGAGTGCAAATTAGTTGAAAGCATAAGAACCGTTTTAGAAAAATGTAAAATCAGGGATGGTATGACTATTTCCTTTCACCATCACCTGAGAGACGGTGATTATATAATTAACATGGTTATGAAAGAGATTGCAGATATGGGTATTAAAAACCTCACAATTATGCCTTCATCCCTGCAAAAAATTCATGAACCTCTAATCGATTACATTAAATGCGGCGTTATTACAAGAATTTATACCAGCGGAATGAGAGGAAATCTTGCAAAGGAAATTTCGTATAACAACATACTTAGAAATCCTGTTGTATTTCAGACTCATGGAGGGAGAGCAAGGGCAATTGAGAACAAGGAGGTTAAAATAGATATAGCTTTTATTGGTGCTCCTGCTTGCGACAAAATGGGAAACATGAATGGAAGAGCTGGGAAGTCAGCATTTGGGTCAATAGGCTACGCAATGGTTGATGCAAAATATGCTGACAAGGTTGTTGCCATTACAGATAATCTTGTTGAATATCCTTTAGATATGCCAAGTATTTATCAGACTGATGTTGATTATGTGGTCTTAGTTGATGAAATAGGTGATGCTGACAAAATTGCTACAGGTGCGACAAGAATGACACAGAGTGAAACAGAACTGAGAATAGCAAGGTACGCGGCTGAAGTTCTGAAAGAGACAGGCTATGTTAAGGAAGGGTTTTCATTTCAGGCCGGGAGTGGTGGAGCATCTTTGGCAGTTATAAAATTTCTGAAGGAATATATGAAGGAAAAAAAAATTCGAGGGGGATTTGTTTCAGGAGGAATTACATCCGTTCTGGTCGAGCTTCTGGAGCAAAATTATTTCAATGCGTTGCTGGATGTTCAGACATTTGATGCGAAATCAGCAGATTCTTTAAATAGAAATAAAAATCATATTGAAATGTCTGCTTCGATGTATGCGAATCCTTACAATAAGGGATCAGTTACAAATATGCTCGATATAGTTGTACTTTCCGCAACAGAGGTTGATATAAACTTTAATGTCAATGTATTGACAGGTTCCGACGGGGTTATCATGGGCGCTCAGGGCGGCCATCCTGACACTGCTGATGGAGCAAAGCTAAGAATAATAACAACTCCGCTTGTTCGGAAAACCATTCCAATAATAAGAAAAAAGGTTACAACAATAGTCACACCGGGATGTAATATAGATATTGTTGTTACAGATAAGGGTATTGCAGTAAATCCTAAGAGAAAAGATTTAATTGAAAAACTAAAAAATTCAGAACTACCTTTAATGTCTATTGAAAATCTGCAGCTTGAAGCGGAAAGAACAGCAGGACGAATTAGACAGCCTGAATTTGTTAATGAAATTGTAGGCATAGTCGAAGCAAGAGATGGAAGTGTGATAGATATTATAAAAAGAGTGAAGAAACGAAATAAAATTAATGCATAACATATATAGAATTCATGGAGGAATATAATGGAGAAAGGAAAAAAGTCTAAATTCAATTTTACAGAAATAAAAATACCACATACATATGTTATAATATTTTCCATAATTGTAATAGCTGCAGTATTTACCTATATAATACCCGCAGGCGAGTATGACAGATATGAGAATGAAAAAGGAATTACAGTTATAAATCCCGATTCATATCATAGTGTTGAACAATCTCCGGCAGGCTTTCTTGATGTTTTTGATGCGGTTCCTACAGGAATGAAAGATACTGCAGGCCTGATATTTTTTGTCTTTATTGTCGGTGGATCATTCCAGATAATAACGGGAACAGGTGCAATTGATATTGGAATAAGTAAAATTGTTAAGGTAATGAACGGAAAGGAAAAGATATTAATACCTATATTGTGTTTTACATTTTCGTTGGGCGGAGCATTTATGGGCATGTCAAATGAATCTCTGGTATTTGTACCGATAGGCATAGCATTAGCAAGAAGGGTCGGCTTTGATGCTTTGGTAGGTACGGCCATGATTACAGTAAGTATGGCTGGAGGATTTGCAGCAGGCATTATGAATCCATTTAATATAGGTATTGCGCAAGGTATTGCTGAACTGCCTCTGTTTTCAGGTGTAGAATACAGGGTAGTTATTCACATTGTCTTATTGACTATATTGAGTATATATTTAATGAAATATGCAGATAAAGTCAAAAAAGATCCTTCTAAAAGCATAGTATATGAATTGGAGCAGGAGGAAGCGGGAGATGTCAATGATATTACCATAGAAGCCAATATGCAGCTTAAGCATTGGTTAGCATTGCTTACTGTTCTTATAGGATTTATTTATCTTGTTTATGGCGTATTTAAATATGAATGGGGAACTGACAAAATGGCTACGATTTTTCTTGCCATGGGCGTCATAGGCGGTATAGTTGGAGGATTAAATCCAAGCCGTATAGGAAAGGAATTCGTTACAGGAGCAAAATCACTTGCATTTGGTGCTCTGGTCATAGGGCTGTCAAGAGGAATTCTCGTCGTATTACAAAACGGAATGATACTTGATACAATTGTGCTTTCATTTTCAAAGGTGTTAAGTCAGCTTCCACCCCAGCTTACGGCAGTCGGAATGTATATTATTCATGCCTTTTTAAATTTTGTTATTCCTTCAGGAAGCGGTCAGGCTGCTGCCACAATGCCTTTGATGATACCTGTTGCCGATTTGACAGGTGTTACAAGGCAAATCGCTGTGTTGGCATTTGCACTGTCTGACGGAATTACAAACTCAATTAACCCTACATCATCAAACATGAATTCTTATTTATCGCTGTCTAAGATAACTTACCCTCAATGGCTGAAGTTTATTGGTCCGGTTATGGGCATGTGGTTTGTAACCGGCTTAATATTCGTAGTTGTAGGAAATATGTTTGGATATGGTCCTTTTTAATAGAAAGTAGGTAGCAGTATGAAAGATATGATATTTGATTATTTGGAATCAATAAAGCATCAAATTTTTAATATGTCAGATTATATATTTGACAACCCTGAGTATGATTGCAATGAATATAAAGCGATGAAAACTATAACGGATTACCTTGGAAATAGAGGCTTTAAGCTTGAAAGAGGAATAGGCGGACTGGAAACGGCATTCAGGGCATCATATGAAAACGGAGTGAATGGACCTTCAATTGGTATGCTATGTGAATATGATGCTATTGAAAATATTGGTCACGCATGTGGACATCACATGCAGGGACCTGCTATTGCGGCAGCAGCTGTTTCATTTAAAGAAATTTATAAAAATAAACCGTACAAACTTGTTATTTACGGGACTCCTGCAGAGGAAACATCAGGAGGAAAAATTATTATGATAGAGAACGGTTGCTTCAGAGATATTGATGTAGCACTTATGTTCCATGGAAGCCCAACCACGACAACAGATGTCAAATGCATGGCATTATCAAGCTTTAAAGTAAAATTTAAAGGCAAAAGCGCCCATGCTGCTATACAGCCTGATAGCGGAAGAAGCGCATTTGATGCTTTGCTTCTATCCTTCAATGGGATTGAATTTTTAAGGGAGCATGTTAAGGAAGATACAAGGATGCATTATACAGTGACTAATGCCGGAGGGCCCGATAATGTTGTTCCGGCGGAAGCAACTGGTACATTCAGCCTGAGGTCTTACAACAGGGCATATCTGGATACTGTAATTGAGAGGTTTATGAAAATTATTGAAGGCGCATCACTTATGACAGAAACTTCTTACGAAATTGCTGCGGACAGGCCATTTGACAGTAAAATTCCTGTATTAAAGCTCAATGATGTTCTAATGAAGAATGCAAAGCTTGTAGAAGCTCCTACAATCAGACCTCCAAGAGAAAAAACAGGTTCTACTGATTTTGGTAATGTTATGTACAATGTGCCCGGATCATGTATAAGGGTAGCTTTTGTACCTGAGGGTACATCACCTCATTCGCAGGAATATTTAAATGCGGGAAAGTCTGAGGATGCTCATAATGCATCATTGATTGCCTCAAAAATATTAGCTGCAACCTGCTATGATTTAATAAGCGAAGAAAATTTACTGCTTGAGATAAAGAAAGAATTTTCAAATAGAAAAAATGAAATGAGCAAAGGTTAAAAAACTGTGTCGGCATTATGCTGACACAGTTTTTTATGTAGTTAATAAAGGAAGATTAAATACTCTTTATTTTAGAGACGAATATATCAGATGCATTATAAGATATGTACAACAAAGTCGGGCCTGGAAAATTATTACTTAGGTTTTTAAAATTCCCATTGACATATAAAGCTAACAGTATTATATTACTAACATGGTTAGTTAATATGATTTTGGAGGTATTGAAATGGATTATGAAGCATTAGCCATGCAGTTTATGGAATGCATGCATACGATAAGAAGGGCCGGGCACCAAAAGCCTATCGAAGAATCCATGAGAGGAGAAGCGTTTGTCATTAAGTTTCTTTCACATCATGGAGGCTCTGTATTACCAAGTGAAATCAGTAATATCATGGGAATCAGCACGGCGCGGATTGCAGCTACTTTGAACAGTCTGGAGAAAAAAGGATGGATAACAAGACGGATTGACACGGACGATCGCCGCAGAATCTTGGTGGATTTGACTTCGGAAGGAAAAGCCCAGGCTGAGGAACAACATCGCCACATGATGAAAAATACTATAAAACTATTATCAATGCTTGGGGAAGAGGATGCCATAGAATATGTCAGGCTCAGCAGAAAGCTTGCTGATAAAGTGGCAGCACAATATAGAGAAACCGATTAATCAGCGGTCGCGGTTTAAGTGACCGCCATTTATTTCCATAAAGCTAACGCTATTAGATACTAACACTATTATTAGAATGGAGAATACAATGTTTAAAATATTAAAACGTTTAAATTTAAGGGAATGGGTACAAGCAGGAATCAGCCTTGTATTCATCACCGCTCAGGTTTGGCTTGACCTGAAGCTTCCGGACTATATGTCAAAGATTACACAGCTGACCCAGACACCTGGAAGTGAGATGTCGGAGATATGGAAAGCCGGCGGCTATATGCTGCTATGTGCGTTAGGAAGCTTTGTAGCGGCTATGATTGTGGGATTTTTTGCAGCTCGGATAGGTGCATCATTTTCGCAGAAGCTACGCAGTCAATTATTTAATAAGGTAGATTCATTTTCGATGGAAGAGATCAGACGCTTTTCCACTGCCAGCCTGATCACCCGTTCCACCAATGATATCACACAGGTTCAGGTCTTGATAACTATGGGGCTTCAGATGTTTATAAAAGCTCCGATAATGGCGGTGTGGGCAGTCACAAAGATTGCCGGAAAGGGCTTTGAATGGACAGTAGCAACCGGAGTTGCTTTATTTATACTTATTGCCGTAATTTCAGTGATTTTTTCTTTCATTATGCCTAAATTCAAAAAAATGCAGGTGCTGACAGATAATATGAATCGAATAACAATGGAGAATCTGACAGGTCTGCGTGTAGTTCGTGCTTATAACGCAGAGAACTATCAAAATGATAAGTTTGAGGCAGCCAATGAAGAGTTGACGGCCACCCAGCTGTATACCAGCCGGGGAATGGCAGTATTTCAGCCAATGATGAGTATGATGATGAGTGGACTGAGTCTGTCAATTTATTGGATTGGAGCACATTTGATCTACAGCGCCAACGCTATGGATAAATTGACTCTATTCTCAAACATGGTGGTCTTTTCATCCTATGCAATGCAGATTATTATGTCGTTCATGATGGTAGTAATGATATTCATTATGATGCCAAGGGCAATGGTATCTGCAAAGCGTGTCAATGAAGTGCTGGAAACCGAGCCGTCTATCATAGATGGAAGTTTAACAAGCGGTAAAGACGGAATGGAAGGAGAAGTAGTATTTAACCATGTCAGCTTCCGATATCCTGGTGCTTCCGATTATGTGCTTCAGGATGTAAGCTTTTCTGTGAAGAAGGGAGAAACGGCAGCATTTATCGGTTCTACTGGAAGCGGAAAGAGTACCTTGATTAATCTGGTACCTAGATTCTTTGACGCTACAGAGGGAGAAATTCTGGTTGATGGCGTCAATGTGAAGAACTATACCCAAGAAGCGCTATATAACAAAATTGGTTATGTTCCACAGAGGGCAGTAATGTTCAAGGGTTCAGTCAGATCTAATGTGGGATATGGTGATAATGGCCGTGAAGCAGCTTCCATGTCAGATATTAAGAAAGCGGTACGGATTGCACAGGGAACAGAATTCGTTGAGAAAATGGATGGAAAGTATGATGCAGAAATTTCTCAGGGCGGCACCAATGTATCAGGCGGACAAAAGCAACGACTGGCGATTGCCCGTGCAGTATGCCGTAAGCCGGAGATATATATCTTTGATGACAGTTTTTCTGCACTGGATTATAAGACAGACAGGGTGCTGCGATCCGTGTTAAAGGAGGAAACTGCCGGCGTGACCAGCTTAATCGTAGCTCAGCGTATCGGAACCATTATGGATGCTGGTCAGATTATTGTATTAGATGAAGGCAGGATTGTTGGCAAAGGAACCCATAAATATCTATTGGATAACTGTAATGTATATAGGGAAATTGCAATGTCACAATTGAGTGAGGAGGAACTTGCAATATGAGTGAAAATAATGTAAGAAGAAATAATCAGGGACCTATGATGGGCGGTCGCGGAATGGCCAGACCGGCAGAGAAACCCAAGAACTTTAAAGCAACCATGAGCAAGCTGCTCCAGTACTGCAAAGGCTACTTACCGGCTATTATCACTGCGCTGGTTGCAGCTGCGGCAGGAACAATTTTGCAGATTGTCGGACCGGATAAACTAAAGGACATGACCAATGAAATCAGCAAGGGTCTTCCGGCTCTGATAGAAGGGGTACCGGTAATGAATAACATTGATATGGATGCTGTAGCACATATTGCATGGTTATTGGTGTTCTTTTATTTAGGTTCAATGCTGCTGAATCTGTCGCAGAGTCTTATGATGGCGACAGTAACACAGAAAATCTCAAAAAAGATGCGCACGGATATTTCCAGGAAGATTAACCGCCTGCCACTCAAATATTTTGACCGCACCAGCCACGGGGATGTATTAAGCCGTGTGACCAATGATGTGGATACTATCGGACAGACTTTGAACCAGAGCATTGGAACCCTGGTAACTTCTATAACCATGTTGTTTGGCTCGTTGATTATGATGTTTTACAACAACTGGATTTTGGCGCTGACCGCGGTTGGTTCCAGTGTAATCGGATTTGCTCTGATGATGCTTATAATGGCTAAATCACAGAAACATTTTGTAGTGCAGCAGAGAGAGCTTGGAAGGATTAACGGGCATATTGAGGAAATATATACCGGACATAATGTTGTAAAGGTGTATAACGGAAGCAAGGATGCAAAGAAAACCTTTGAAGATATTAACAGTAAGCTCTATCACAGTGCTTGGAAGTCTCAGTTTTTATCAGGACTTATGATGCCGCTCATGGGCTTTGTAGGAAATCTCGGTTATGTAACAGTATGTGTGGTAGGAGCAGCGCTCGCAATGAATGGAACTATTTCCTTCGGAGTTATTGTTGCATTTATGTTGTATATTCGTTTCTTTACGCAGCCTCTTTCGCAGATGGCTCAGGCATTTAATAATCTGCAGAGAACAGCTGCAGCGGGAGAGCGTGTGTTTGAGTTCCTTGATGAAGAGGAGCTGATTAATGAAGATCAGAAGCAGAAACAGCTTTATAATGTAAAAGGTGATGTCGAATTTAAACACGTGAAATTTGGTTACACCCCTGATAAGACTATCATTCATGACTTTTCAGCCAATGTGAAAGCAGGGCAGAAGGTTGCCATTGTAGGCCCCACCGGTGCAGGAAAGACGACCATAGTAAATTTGCTGATGCGCTTTTATGAGCTTGATGGTGGTGAAATCAGGCTGGATAATATCCCTATCAGTCAGGTTCCAAGAGAGAATGTGCATGAACAGTTTGGTATGGTTTTACAGGATACCTGGCTCTTTGAAGGAACTATCCGGGATAACATCGTATATGGTAAGCAAGGGGTTACACAAGAACAAGTTGTTTCTGCTTGTAAGACTGTGGGACTCCATCATTTCATAAAAACCATGCCGGAGGGATACAATACTATTTTGAATTCCAAGGCAAGCCTTTCAGAAGGACAAAAGCAGTTAATTACCATTGCTCGTGCAATGATACAGAATGCACCTCTTTTGATACTAGATGAGGCAACCAGTTCTGTGGATACACGTACGGAACAAATTGTTCAACGTGCAATGGATAAACTGACGGACGGACGAACATCATTTGTAATTGCACATCGACTTTCTACAATAAAAAATGCTGATTTGATCATGGTAATGAAAGATGGAGATATTATTGAAAGCGGCACTCATAATGAATTGCTCCAGAATGCTGGATTCTATGCTGAACTATATAATAGTCAATTTGAACAATCTGCTTAGCAAGTTGGTGTTAACATGCACTATATGTAATGAAATATAAAAATATACCTTTACAGATGGTCAGGGTTTGGAAGAAATCCGCATTTGTAAAGGTGTATTTTTTATGCATCAGACGTTTAATTGGCGGTGACATATTTAAGGATAGCGATATACAGTTAAAAGTGAGGCAAAACTTGAATCATAGGCTTTATTGTTAAGCACTTCTTATCAGAAAGCAAATAATAGTTGACAACGCAATTAAAAGAAAGTATACTTCATTAGTTGCGTAGTCAACTAATAGAGATAGATACTTGCTAGAATTAATACATTTATAATAAGGTGAGAGGAATTTAGGATAAGGAATTATGGCAAAGCGCATAGGCAGATTAAATTCAATTCTTTACAGGAAAAGTCAAATATATTTAGGAAAGGCATTAGAGCCATATAATATTACATCTGGGGAATACCCTATACTAATCTATTTAGATCGAAAGAACGGTATAACGCAGGAAGAATTGTCATCACATTTATACATTGATAAATCAGCAGTAACAAGAGCAATACAATCTCTTGTACTGAAAGGATTTGTAGAGAAAATTAAAGACAAAGGCGATCAGAGATGCAATAAAATATATTTGACGCTTAAGGGGCACAATGTGCAGGCTCATATAGATAAAGCATTAGATGAATGGAACGCTATTTTAATGATGGATATGAATAAAAAAGAGCAAGATGATGTTTATGAGTTGCTTGAACACATGGTAGACAACGTTAAAATGGAATTCTTGGGGGAAAACGGACAGAAAATAAAAGACAGAGAAACAGGAGACGAGTGATGGAAGAGAATAAAATTAATCCACTGGGGTCAGAACCCGTAAACAATTTACTTAGACAATTTGCTGTGCCCAGTATAATTGCTATGCTGGTAAGTGCACTGTACAACATAGTAGATCAGTTTTTTATCGGAAGAAGTGTAGGAGAATTGGGTAATGCCGCAACAAATGTTGCATTTCCGCTTTCGATTTCCTGTATAGCTATAGCGTTGCTGTTTGGAATCGGTGGAGCATCTGCATTCAATCTTTCCATGGGAAAAGGAGAGAGAGAGGAAGCGGTTTATTATGTAGGAAATGCTGCAGCCATGCTTTTTCTCTGCGGTACAGTATTATGTATAACTGCACAGATTTTCTTGACTCCGATGCTTAAATTTTTTGGATCACCTGCAAATGTATTGGATTATGCAAGGGTTTATACCAGCATTACATCTTTTGGATTTCCATTTTTAATACTTGCGGCAGGAGGAGGCCATCTGATACGTGCAGACGGCAGCCCTAAATTTACCATGATATGCAATCTTACCGGTGCAGTTATTAATACAATTCTTGATGCATTCTTTGTGTTCGGCTTAAATATGGGAATAGCAGGAGCTGCGGCTGCAACTGTTATAGGCCAGGCGGTGTCCGGATTTATGGCATTTAATTATTTTAGGCATTATAAAACAGCTGCAATAAGAAAAAAACATTTAAGAATAAATATAAAATATATCAAAAGAATTATATCTCTTGGATCAGCACCCTGCAGCAATCAGCTTGCAATGATGGTGGTTCAGATTGTAATGAACAAATCACTGACACATTATGGGGCTTTGTCAGCCTACGGAGAAGCAATTCCTTTGGCCAGTGCAGGAATTATTACAAAGGTCAATCAGGTGTTTTTCTCCTTTATAATAGGTATATCACAAGGGTTACAGCCGATTGTCAGCTTTAATTATGGTGCAAAGAAGTATTTTCGCGTAAAGAATGCATATATGCGTGCAGCTTCTTATGGACTTGGTATAGCGCTGACAGCATTTATAATATTTCAGTTTCTGCCGCGCCAGATTATTTCTTTGTTTGGAAACGGGTCTGACGAATATTATCAGTTTGCTGAAAGCTATTTTAGAATATTTTTACTATTTACATTCTTAAACTTTTTGCAGCCTATTACTTCTAACTTTTTTACGGCAATAGGGAAACCTCAAAAGGGTATTTTTCTATCGTTGACCAGGCAAATTATTTTTCTGCTGCCGCTCATACTGATTTTACCGCTGTTTATCGGAATTGATGGAATATTGTACGCCGGTCCTATTGCAGATCTTACGGCTGGATTGATAGCTATTACTATGATTTTAATGGAATTGAAGAATAAACATTATAAGTGTGATAACTCACTTATGAAATAGAATACAATGAACAAAATATTATTAAGCAGGCCGCATCTTTAAGAAGATGCGGCCTGCTTAATAAATAGGAATTTGTCAGTTTCATGTTTTGATTAGTGCTCATCAATATAATGATTCAGCTTATCATGGTACACATCGATTCTCGTTTCCTGTGGTTCTGTTCCTTCATTTAAAACCAAATCAACCATATGGTGAGGGATTTTCCCACCTATAGCCATGGATTTAATGCAGGAAACACAATAGACCGCAACATCCTGACAAGGCATCTGAGCAGCACGCTTTTTTTGAAGTTCTGCAACTTTTTCGACTGGAAGATGAGGATAGAAATTATCTCCGCAGCAGATGGACTTTGTTCCGCTGTATTCAGAATCAATGATTTCTATATTCATTTTCCGTAAAATACTTCTGACTGCTGCATGCACCTGAGGCTTTGGACGATACGAACAAGAGTCATGAACAGAAACCGTCAACCCTGTATGGTCCGGCAAGGGCAGACTTTTAATGTTATCCAATATTTCCCATAGTGAATTTGTCTGTATGCCTTTGTATAGCGAACGAAATCTTCTGTCACAGCCTGCGCAGTTGTTGATAATTGTAGCGCCATGAGGCAGCCGGGGATTATGATGACAGCAAAAACCGTGAAACTGTACTGGTCCAAAGTATTTGTTCAACATATCCAGTATTTTTCGTCCGGATTCAGGCTTGTAGATACTTAATGCGCATCCAGGATTGAAGTAACATTTTTCTAAATCAATACCAGAAATTTTAATACTCGGAATCCGAATCCCATCCATTATTGAGCCTCCTTGAGTGTTGTTTGGTTTCGTTCAAGCTCCAGCAGAGCCTTTTTCATGCCAAGGCCGCCGGCATAACCAATTAAACTGCCATTTGTTCCTATTACCCGATGACATGGAACTACAATCATCATCGGGTTTTTATTGTTTGCCATGCCCACCGCACGGCTTGATTTCGGACTGCCTACCGACTCAGCTATCTGCTTGTATGTACGTGTTTCCCCGTATGGAATTTGACAAAGTGCATTCCACACCTTTTTCTGGAACTCCGTACCATGAAGTTCATATGGGAAGTTGAGTGTCTTGCGTGTACCCTTGAGATACTCGCGTATCTGGTCAAAAGCCAGATCGGAAAGTGCTGAATGCTCGTTGCAGGAGTCGATTTGTTTTGTATGTCTCAAAAAAGTGACTGCAGTATCGGTATACCCTATTTTCAAAATTCCGAATTCAAAATCATAAAAAGCATATCTGTTCATTTTTTATATTCCTTTCTGTATACAGCAGGAGATAATCCCGTGCTGTTTTTGAAAAAGCGGTAAAACGATGACAATCCTCCAAATCCTACGGAATATGCGATATCAATAATATCAGTATCGGTGTCCGAAAGCAGCCGTTTTGCTTCCTCCAAACGCAGATTGCCCACATATTCAGAAAGCGTAACACCGTATTCATCTTTAAAAATTTCAGACATTCGGTGTTGTGACACCCCCAGATGCCGCAGTTCCTGATTCAATTTACATCTCTTGCGAAAAGAATCGTCCAACAATTGTTTTGCCTTTTCTGCAATTTCCTTGATTGGCTGATAATCCAAAAGATCGCTTCTGCAGCGCTTGCAGGGGCGAAATCCTTCGGACCTGGCCTGTTGCGCGGTATCAAAAAAACATACATTTTTACGTATCGGCAGTTTTGATTTACAGGAGGGACGGCAATAAATACCGGTAGATTTTACTGCATAAAAAAAGATACCGTCATAGGATGCATCATTTTCGGTCACAGCTTTCCACATTTCTTCCTGCGTCATTTCTTTGCCTCCTTTTTCTTTTTTAGTGCACAGTCTCGCATTTCTGGAATAGCTCCTCCTGCAATCACCCAAAGATACAGGCTAGCCACCGTTCCGTAGGGTGAGTACCGTCTTGCGTATTTTTCAAACTTTTTTCTATCTATGCTTCTGTGATGATACAGCATCCTCATACCGCGGTGAATTGCAAGGTCTCCGAAGCTTACAATATCGGGACGCTTCATGCAGAAGGTCATAATCATTTCCGCAGTCCATACACCAATACCTTTCAAGGCCGAAAGTTCCTTTATGACCTCGGCATCAGGCAGATAGTTAAGTGCATCAATGTCAAATTCTTCGTTTCTGACTTTCACTGCAAAATCTTTAATGTACCCGGCCTTTTTGAATGTCATACCTAGTTTTTGAAGTTCAGTAAGTTCAAGTGAGCATATTGCATCAGCATTGATAATCTCAATACTGCCGTTAAGCCTTTTCCAGATAGTTGCCTGCGCTCGGGTAGATATCTGCTGTCCGATAATATGATAAACGATGGAGGCGAAAAGATCCGAGTCAACCTCCCGGTATATATGTCCGATTCGATCAATTGCAGCACCAAGAAGTTTGTCGCGTTTTTTTAAAAATTCAATCTCTTTACTGCCGTATTCAAAATACAAAAAATCACCTCCGATATTGTAAGTATAGCATAGACATTAGTGACTTTCTTCTCAATTATGGACATTCAATTATGGAGTCAATATAATTTGAGTTTTTAAATATCAATTTTGAAATATTAACAGAATTACTGTCATGAGAATTAAGGGAATGCCTATAACCGAGCTTAATATTGTAATTGCAGTTCGGATTTTATCATCATTTTTTATTAAGATAGATAAAAGCCTATAAAACAAAATCCCGATTATTCCACCGGCACAGTTTAAAAGGATATCATCTATATCAGCAGCACCAATAGCAAGCACAAACTGTATGATTTCGACTGACAAACTTATAATAATAACAAAAAAGATACTGACAAATATTCTTTTGTCTTTTTTTAATAACTGCAAATAAATTCCTAAGGGAATAAATAAGCCAATATTGCCTAATATATTTTTAAGAACAACAGAACGTGAGACATAAAAAGTTCCTGTTAAATAGCCTTTAATGGTCCGAAAAGGCAATATGTTGATGCTTCTGAATATAGGCCTGCCTTCGTTTAATAATTCCAAGGGAGAAACATACTTGAAAATTATTATTGATAGAGATAAAATAATATAGAAAACCAAGATGGTATATAAAAATGCTGATTGAATTATCCTGTTGTTTTTACTCATTGCCCACCCCAAGTATTAATGTCAGTACTGCCCGGATATTTAAATAATAGTATTTCCATAAAACAAACTGCTAATATGTTCTACTATATTATTATAACAAAAAAAATTATAAAATTGAAATATAAATATAAATATACTTAAACCATTCTGACATGTAGATGAAATAAACTTTATTAAATTATTTGAGGAGGAATTACATATTAAATTGCTTACAGGGAAACGGACATTTGAGCATACATAAAATCATTATAGATAATAAAAATCATTTATGATATAATCATAGAAGATATAAAAATATGTGATAAACTTAACAAATCAGGAGGATAATAGCGATGGAGAGTAGCTTTGATATGCTGAAAATAAATGAGATAATAGCTGATATGATTGATGATCATATTTTGGTTTGTAATCCAGAAGGTGAAATTATTTTCTCAAACAAGGCTATGCAGTCGTACTTAGGTTATTCTGATATAGAATTAAAACAAAAGAGCTTTTTAGATATCATTGCAGATATTCACACAAATAAGGCAAAATCTATTATTAAAAATGCATCAGAAAAACCTTCTGGTTTGGAGGAACTTTTATTTAATGGCAAACACGGCTTGACGAAACTTCATAGTAGGCTATTTCAGAAGAATAATCTTATATTTGTTTATGGTAACGAAAAATATGTGGAGTATGAAAGATTAAGAAAAAAGCTGGATGTTGAAATTGCAAATGCCATTAAGATTCATAAAAGGTCTCTCCCGGAGAGTCTTCCCGATACAGAAGATATCTCTTTTGCTTCCTTATATATTCCGGCACAAGAGTTAGGCGGAGATTTGTTTGATGTGTTTAAGGTAGACAATGGCTTGCTAAACGACTATTTTGAACAGTATGTATGCTTTACAGCCGATGTGTCGGGACATGGGTTAGATAGCGCTATGCTTGCTATCTTTGTTAAGGATACTATAAGAAGTTATTTCAGACTTAAACATATACCGGGACAAGTACTGTCACCTAAAGAAATCATGCATTTTTTTGTTGAACAATATATAAAAGAAGGGTATCCAATAGAATATCTTGTCTGCATTTTCTTGGTTGTATTTGATTTAAAGACAAATGAATTGACTTATTGTAATGCAGGTTTTCATATGTGTCCTGTATTGGTCAGAGATAAAGAAAACATAATAGAGCTGAACAAAGGAGGACTTCCAATTTCAACAGCAATAGAGGAGGATTTATATAAGTATGAGGATCATTCTCTGCATCTGTCTACGGGGATGACTTTGTTTATTATGTCTGATGGATTGCCGGAGCAAAGATCTAATAATGAATTTTATGAGGACAGACTAAAAAAGTTGTTTGCCGAAGTTTATAGTCTGAAACCCGTTAATATTGTCCAAAAAGTCCATGAAGATTTTAATGATTTTTTAAAATATGAGAAAATCAATGATGATATAACCTTAGTTGTAGTAAAATTATCAAAAACATTGAAGTAGTATAATCGAAACTTATGAGATAAAGGATGGATATTGTATGCAGCAGATATTGAATGGTATTTTAGAAGCAATCGAAGATGAGATAAAAGCCCAGAAGCATTATCAAATGCTAGCTGAAAGAGCAGAGGACCCAAAAGTTAAGAAATTTTTTGAACAATTGAGAATGGATGAAGAAAATCATGAAAAAGCACTAAGAACTCGCTATGAAGCGTTTGCGAAAATGTTGGAAACCGATAAAAGAGGAAATTGATGAATTGAAGAAAAGGTTGTTAACAGTATAATCAATTTATAGTTTGTTAATTAAAGGCATTTTCATAACATTTTGTTTATGGTATAATGCATTAAGTTAATTAGACAATTTGGAAGGATATTATAATGATACTTAACGAAAAAGAAGATAAAGACGAAAAATATTTGATGACTTCATTAAGTAAATCTTTGGAGATTTTAGATTTGCTCAGTAAACATAATGAGTTGAGAGCCATAGATATAAGTAAAGCGTTAAACATTAATAAAGCCAGTACTTTCAAAATGCTTTATACACTGGAAAAGAACAAATATATAAATAAAACAGATAACGGAAAATATGAGCTTGGATTAAAATTTATTATCTACGGATCAATAGCATCAGAAAAGTATAATGTAACAACTATAGCAAGGCCGTTTTTGCAGGAATTGAGGGATAAATGCAATGAAACGGTACATTTAGCAGTTTTGGATAACGAGCTTAATGTAATTTTTTTGGCTAAAGAAACAAGCAATGCTTCAGTTCATATGACATCTAGGGTAGGAGTCAGAATGCCTTTTTATTTGACTGCTCTGGGCAAGGTGTTGGTTGCCTATAATTTAGATGATAAAATGATAGAAAAACTTAAATCATATAATTTAAAAGGTGCCACAGATAATACAATTACTGATTATTACAGTTTGATTGATAGATTGAGGAAAACAAAAGAACAAGGATATGGGGAAGACATAGAAGAAAATGAAGTAGGACTGATCAGCTACTCTGCTCCAGTCAATAATGTTCATGGAGAAACAATAGCGGCTATCAGCATTTCCGGTCCATCCTACAGAGTTAAGAATAATAAAGAAAGCATTATAAATTCAATTAAAAGTACTGCTGAAAAGATATCAAAGTCGATAGGCTACAATATTAAATGACAAGAAATCTCTAAAATTATCAATTTTAGAGATTTTATATTTAGCAAAAATATCCTCTATAGTTTGCGTATTATAAACTAGATTTATAATACGCAAATTTTTTTATTTTATTTATTGACAGAACGATAACAAAGACATATAATTTATAATATAGAAATTGAGTTTATAATAAAGAAACTACAGAACTACATTTAGAATTTAAACTTGAAATCTAAAAAGGTATTAGAAAGGATTGATTACTTATGAGAGAAATTCGTTTTCACGGCAGAGGTGGACAAGGAGTCATCAAATCGGCGCAGGTAATTGTTCAATCAATTGTAGAAGCAGGGGCCTATGCTCATTTTATTCCTTCTTTCGGAGTCGAAAGAAAAGGTTCTCCAGTTTATGGTTTTTTTAGAACGGACAACAAGGACATCAGATTAAAATCACAGGTTTATGAACCAGAAGCAATTATAATTTATGATGATTCACTAATGAAATTGCCTGCTACATTTTCAGGATTACAATCCGGCGGTACAGTTCTGATCAATACAGGCAAGGCGTTAGATGAGCTTGAACTTCCGGAAGAGGCAGGATTTGTTTATACTGTCGACGCAACCAACATTGCGCTGGAAAAAATTAAACTAGATATACCTAATACTGTCATGCTCGGAGCTTATGCAAAGGTTATGGGTGGCGTTGACTGGGATATTATGAAAAAAAATATAAAAGACGTATTTGGAGAAGCCAACTTGTCAGCAGCACAAGCCGGATATGACTCGGTAAAACGTATTAAAGGTTAAGGAGGAAAGCATATGTCAGAAAAGAAATATTATTCGCTTATAGGTGATGAGGGTTTATATGTTCTTGATACAGCCAGCTGGAGAACAGAAAAACCGGTGATGAACAAGGATAAGTGTATTGAATGCGGTATATGCATGACATTTTGTCCTGTATGTTCCATAGAATGGACAAGCGGCGAAAAATACGATATCAATTACAGTCATTGCAAAGGATGTGGAATTTGTGCAAATGAATGTACGCACAAGGCTATAGATATGGTATCTGAAAGAGAAGGAGGAAACAAATAATGGCATCAACTGTAAAAGCACTGACAGGCAATAAATCAGCAGCAATAGGCGCAGCATTATGTAAACCCGATTTAATTGCTGCTTACCCGATTACACCTCAATCATCCGTTGTTGAAACATTAGCTTCTATGGTTTCAAACGGAGAACTTGATTCTGAAATGGTGCAGGTAGAATCTGAACATTCGGCTATGAGCATAGTTACAGGAGCATCTATGTCAGGAGGCCGTACATTTACAGCAACCAGCGGAAACGGGCTTGCACTGATGTTTGAACCATATTGCAGGCAGTCAACACTTAGATTACCTACGGTAATGGCAATAGCTACAAGAGAGATGCAATCGCCTCATACCGTATTCAGCGGTCAGCAAGATGCTATGTCAATAAGAGAAGGCGGATGGATTCAAGTATTTTGCGAAAATAATCAGGAGATTTTAGATATGATTATTCAGGGCTATAAAATTGCTGAAAATCATGATGTGCTTCTTCCTGTCAATGTATGCTATGATGGTTTTTATTTATCACATCTTGATGAAAGGGTAGAAATTCCAGATCAAGATATGGTAACCGATTTTGTTAAAGTATTTAATTTGAGTCATTTGTCTTTTGACCCTAAATATCCTATGGCAGTTGATCCTATGACTTCCGGTCCGAGAGCAATGAAATACAGAGAATCCCATTTAAATGCAATGCAAAATGCTTTAAAGGTAATAGATGATGTTGACGATGAATTTGAAAAAACGTTCGGACGCTCATATGGCGGTGTGATTGACACATATTTATGCGATGATGCCGGATTGATCATATTAACAATAGGCTCAACTACAGGTACAGCAAGAGAGGCAGTAGATATTGCCAGAGCTGCAGGTAAAAAAGTCGGATTGATTAAGGTAAGATTTATGCGTCCATTCCCGTCCGCTCGGATTGCTGAAATATTAAAAGGCAAAAAAGGGTTTGCCGTAATTGACAGGAGTGTTTCATTTGGCTGGAATGCAGGTGCATTATATGTAGAAGTTAAATCAGCCGTAAGCGATTTGATAAATGAAACACCGAACTTTTCTGCTATCGGGGGTCTGGGAGGATCAGATATTACTCTTAAGCATGTTTTAAATTGCATAGAACATTTGGATAATTTAAGTAAAAATCCAATGGGACAAGCTGAAACAATTTGGTTGGATTAATAAATAAGAATTTATAGGAGGATTGTGTAATGACTTATATTGATACATTTAAAGAGGCTAAGGACCTACTGACTCCCGGCACTTCTGCCTGTAAAGGATGCGGCGGAGAAATGCTCTTAAGAAGAGTTTTAAAAATTGCCGGAGAAAATTCAGTTATAGTTGTTCCGCCTGGATGTATGGCAGGAGCCGGTTCAGTTGGCTGGGATACACTAAGCGGTATGAAAATACCTGTGCATATGACTCTTCTAGATAATACCGCTTCATTCCTTACAGGTGTTAGTGAAATTTATCAAAGAAGAGGTCGAGGAGATGTTAATATTATAGGATTTGCGGGTGACGGTGCTACTGCAGACTGTGGTTTTCAATCTTTATCAGGAGCAGCAGAACGCGGAGATAAAATGCTGTATATATGCTACGACAATGAAGGTTATATGAATACGGGATATCAAAGAAGTTCCACTTCATCATTGGGTTCAAGAACTTCCACTACGCCTGTGGGCAAAGTTATTAAAGGTAAAAGCCAACATCAAAAATATCTTCCGCTGATTATGATGATGCATAATGTTGAGTATGTAGCTACTGCTTCTCCCTCAAATATGATGGATTTTACTAAGAAGGTTGAAAAAGGATTGGCCGCAAGCAAGAGAGGATTTGCCTATATTCATCTATGCTCGCCATGTCCAACAGGTTGGGGTTATGCATCTAATAAGAGTATTGAATTTGCAAAAAATTCGGTTAAGTCAAACTTTTTTCCTCTTTTGGAGTATGAAGACGGAAAGCTGACGTTAAAGGATAATAAAAATCCGATGCCGGTTTCTGAATTTGTCAAAGGGATAACCAAGTTTAGGCACTTAGATGATGAAAAAATAGAGCAGCTTCAAAACATGGTAGATCATAGAATGAATGTACTTCGTAAGTTGGCGGATGCGTAGTATTATAATTGTTCAGTTAAGACTTATAAGATAAGTTATCAGATTCTGGCCTTGAAAGAGGCATTGTAACTGCGATGCCTCTAAAATATAAAATAAAAAAGGAGAAATAACATGACTAGAGGCAAGGAAGTAGATGTTAAAAAGTTAAATATTAAGAAGTTAAGTATCGGAATTTTATGTGTAATTATTTATGTGATTTTAACAAATGCTCCTTCTCCGGAAGGACTTACATTGGAAGGGCAGAAATCGCTTGCCTTAATGGCT
>DFOA01000068.1 GCA_002381185.1 Firmicutes bacterium UBA3553
ATTCCTTATTTTATTTGTAAGCTTTATTATATTATTATTAATCATCACAAAATTTTCATTATAATGATTTTTGTTTTTTTCTCTCTGTTTTAAAACAATCATTCTTTGAACAGTAACTTCGTTTTTATTATCAAATTCACCGCGAGTGAAATGAAGATGGCAATTCTTATGATTTCCATCACACAGATATCTTTCTATATTTTTGGTGTGTTCGTCCGGAAAAATTGAGACTCCGAAATAACTCTTTATATATTCTCTTTCATGCATGTCTGCTTTGTCCGCAAGCTTACGCCAATGCAAAGCAATTTTATTTACATTATGCTTTCCATCTAAATTAATGCCCCCGGAATACCCAACAGCTCCAATATGAAATTGCCTCCGGATAGAACCGCCACCAGACTGCATCCTTTTTTTTCCGCCATAAGAAAATTTTTTTCTGTTTTTTACCATTCTATCAAACACACTTTCTTTACTGTCGGAATGACTGAACTTAAAATAAACTTTGAAAATTTCATTCATACGTACTATTATCTGTTCCGTATTCATTGATTCGTCAAATTCCAAATCATTTAAAATGTTCAATATACGGCCTTTTACCTTTGGTTCCTGTCCTAAAGCCTTTTGAAAGTGTGCTATATAAATTTCATCAAATATATTTGCGGCATTTTTTTTATTAATAGCATTCCTTGCATAATTTTGGCGTAATTTTTCCAATGCAGGCCGTTCATTCTTTTCTTTATTAAATGTACAGTTCTCCAAGCCAAGCCATAGCAAATTTTCATAGTAAACATAATTTTCGTTTTCATCTTCACTCAAATATTTGAATGCACTTTCAAGAAGCTGAAAATCATAATACTTGTTGACAGAACCTATAATATGGTTCCAATATAGATCTGCCTTCCCATCTTCATCATAAGCCTCTATCTCAGGCTGAAACGAATAATCAGATGAGGCATTCCATATAATATTTAATGCCCTTTTCTTTTCATTGTTTTCATTCTCAATTTTCAATATGTCAAACTTCCCTACCTTTCAGAATGTCTCCTTCATCCCCGAACAGACAGCACCTTGTGCAAGTTTCTTTTCAAATTTCACTGTATTTTTTGTTAATACCAATTTCATTCGTATGTATTTTATATAGTCAATTATATTTAGTAATTAGGGACCTGTCAATATTTATATGAGCAGTTGCTCAATTGTTCTTATAAAAAATATGATTTATTTAATTAGATTTCCATTGACATATAAATAGTAATTACATATAATATAGTTGAATAATGTTTCAATCATTCAACTATTTGGAGGTACTCTAATGTGTGCTTATGAACCTGATATTGACAGATGCGACTGTACTACAATACATGAAGAGGTTGTAAATGATGTCCGACAGCATATGCCGGATGATGATATTCTTATTGATTTAGCCGATGTATTCAAGGTATTCAGTGATTCGACACGGGTAAAAATACTTAGTGCTTTATTTCGTGCAGAGATGTGCGTTTGTGATATTTCTGTTTTATTGGGTATGACAAAGTCTTCAATATCTCATCAGCTTCGGATTCTAAAGCAGTCCAAGCTAGTGAAATCCCGTAAAGATGGACGAATTGTCTACTATTCTCTTGATGATGATCACGTCAAATCTATTTTTGACCAAGGATTAAGTCATGTTTGTGAGAAATAGTATCTCACAGATATTTTTTGACTGATAATTTTAAAAGTGCTGATATATAAACATTTTAACATCAGTACTTTATTATTCTTTTAAGGAAGGAGGTATATAACATGTCATCTGCCATTTTTTCAATATTAGGACTTTTAATTGGTTTTGCAGTAACAGGAACAGGTCTTTACTACTTAATAAAAGAAAAACATGATCAAAATTCGGTAAAAATTTACCGCACTATTGCAATTATTGGAGCTGTTATTTCAATAGGAATAGCTGCTAAAATTGGATTTATCGGACTTTAAGGTATTTTACGATTTTTGTTGAATGATTAAACAATTATTCAATCAAATATTGATATTTTTATATAATACAGTGAGAAGGAGATTAAAAATATGGCTATAACAAAAAAACAATATGTTTTGGAAGGACTATGCTGCGGTATCTGTGCCGCTAAAATACAAAATGATATTCAGCTTCTAAGTGGTGTTAAAAATGCAGAAGTTGATGCAACTACAACCATTCTTTCCATTGAGTTTGATTCAGACATAGATACATTAGTAGAGGATATCACACGTATCGCTGTTTCTCATGACGAGGATATTGTTGTTAAAGAAGTTTAATAGAAAGCGATGGTGAATTTAAGTGAATTCGGCTATAAAAAAAGAGTTTATACTAGAAGGTCTCTGCTGCGGTAACTGCGCTGCCAAAATCGAGCGTGATATAAGTAAGCTTAGTGGAGTATCTCATGCTACAGTCGATTTTGTATCAAAGACTCTAACAATGGAAATTACGGACGACTCAACTACAAGCAGTCTCATTGCCCAATCGGATGCTATAGTTAAACGTCATGATTCTCAAATTACCATGAATGAAAAAGAAATTGCACAGCCTGGTCGGAAGATTCTGTATCTGCATGGTCTGTGCTGTGCAGATTGTGCACAGAAAATTGAATCACAGGTTAATCGCATAGAAGGTGTCAAAGCAGTATCACTGGATTTTGTGTCACAAAAGCTTACCATTGAAGCGGACAATCAGAAGAATCTGCCGGTCATTGTGCGTCAGGCTTCACAGATAGCGTTGGACATCGAACCTAACATTGAAATCTCTTATACAGATAAAGGAGCACCTGAAGCAGACAAATCCGCAAACTTAAAAAAGTGGATGTACCGCCTCATTCTTGTTGTGGGATCAGTACTGTTTATTATCGGTAATATATTTGAGTTTACCCCGCAGATTGGTTTTATTGTTTTTCTTGTCAGCTATCTTCTGGTAGGAGGCGAAGTCGTTCTTCGAGCGCTGAAAAACATATCTAAAGGGCAGGTGTTTGATGAAAATTTCCTTATGAGTGTGGCAACAATCGGAGCCTTTGCTATTGGCGAATACCCTGAAGGCGTAGCTGTTATGCTTTTCTATCAAGTTGGTGAGGCATTTCAGAGATTGGCAGTCAATCGTTCCCGAAAATCAATTTCAGCACTTATGGATATCAGACCTGATTTTGCAAACTTGAAAATTGGCAATGAGATACGCAAAGTCTCACCGGAAGAAGTAGGCATCGGTGACTTTATTATCGTAAAACCAGGAGAAAAGATTCCGTTGGATGGTCGTGTTGTAGAAGGTAGTTCTGCTCTGGATACCTCTGCTCTAACAGGTGAATCCCTTCCTCGTGATGTAGAACCCGGCAGTGATGTACTGTCTGGCTCAATAAACAAAAACGGAGTATTAACTATCGAAGTTTCCAAGGAGTTTGGTGAATCCACGATTTCTAAAATTCTTGATCTGGTTCAAAACGCAAGCAGCAAAAAGGCTCCAACCGAAAACTTCATTACAAAGTTTGCGAGATACTATACACCCATCGTAACATTTGCGGCACTTGCTCTGGCAATTATTCCGCCTCTTGTTATTCCTGGTGCTTCTTTCAGTGACTGGATTTACCGTGCATTGGCATTCTTGGTAGTATCTTGCCCCTGTGCATTGGTTATATCTATTCCGCTCAGCTTTTTTGGCGGAATTGGCGGAGCATCCAGAAACGGAATTCTGGTCAAAGGCAGCAATTACCTTGAGGCACTAAATAACATTGATACCATTGTTTTTGATAAGACTGGAACACTGACAAAAGGTATTTTTAAAGTAACTTCTGTTGTTGGAACAAGTAGCTGGTCGGAGCAGGAACTTTTATCATATGCTGCCCACGCAGAGAGTTTCTCCAACCATCCAATAGCCTTATCCATTCAGAAAGCGTATGGACAGGAAATTGATGCACAAAGACTTACTGAACAGGAAGAGATTCCCGGCCTGGGAATCCGTGTAAAAATTGACGGTAAGCTTGTTCTGGCAGGAAACAGTAAGCTGATGGAATCTGAGCACGTGGACTGGAAGCCTGCAAACGCATTAGGCAGTGTCGTATACCTGGCTATAGATGGTAATTATGCCGGCTACATTGTAATTTCTGATGAGATAAAACCAGACAGTAAAAATGCGATTCGTGATCTAAAAAAATTGGGTGTAAATCATACAGCAATGCTTACAGGAGACAGCAAGGCCGTAGGTGAAACCATAGCAAAAGAAATTGGATTGGACACCGTTTATACGGAGCTTCTTCCCCACCAAAAAGTTGAACAGCTTGAGAAACTGGACAAAAACAAAAAAAGCAAGGGCAAGCTGGTCTTTGTCGGTGATGGAGTCAACGATGCTCCTGTACTGGCAAGAGCAGATATTGGAATTGCCATGGGTGCTCTGGGTTCAGATGCAGCAATTGAAGCAGCGGATGTGGTACTCATGACTGATGAGCCTTCCAAAATTGTTTCAGCTATTCGGGTAGCTCGAAAAACACGATCAATTGTCTGGCAGAATATACTCTTTGCAATGGGTGTCAAGGTCGTCGTTCTGGTTCTTGCCGCGGCAGGAATTGCAACCATGTGGGAGGCTGTATTCGGTGATGTTGGAGTTACGGTAATTGCTATATTAAATGCTATGAGGGCAATGAAAACCATTAAATAAAAGACACTCCTTCATTTTTGCAGAGCCGTTGAAGTAAAATAGCGGCTCTGTATTTTACAGTAAAAAACGCTGAAATATATTGTAGAATGACACAAGCAGAAACACATCACTCTGCCCGCACTGCTGATTATTAATTCAGAGGAATATCTTCCAATGATTTTTTGGATATTATTATATCAAATAAAAAACAGGTTCGGGCGCTGTATAGGTAGAAAATTAGCATAAAAAAATAAAATATGAAAACAGTTCTAACACATTAGTCACTGATGTCCTTACTTTAGAGGGAAAGAATAAGGTAATCTACTTATAAAACCGATTCTATTAACTGTACTAACAAGTACAATTGGTGCTTTTGTAAGGGCGTAATAATAAATACTAAATAAATATCATTGGAGGCTTCGTATGAATCGTTTTGTATTTAAAAATTTATTCGGAATAGAAGGTTTTAGTATCGCTTGGTACGGCGTAATCATTTCTAGCGGCTTACTCCTCGGCGCTCTACTTGCTATGCACAGGACAAAACAGCGAGGCTTCAAGCCTGATATAATCCTTGACTTTCTGCTTTTAGCGATACCCTTAGCCATCGCCGGTGCAAGACTATACTACGTTGCTTTCGAATGGGAAAACTATGCAGATAACCTATTACAGGTTTTTGCCATCAATCAGGGAGGCCTTGCTATTTATGGCGGCGTTATCGGCGGAATAATCGCTGCTGAAATATTCTGTAGGATAAAAAAGTTTCCTTTCCTTACTCTAATTGATTTGGTAGTTCCAAGCCTGATTTTAGGTCAGGCTATCGGCCGTTGGGGTAACTTTGTCAATCAGGAGGCGTTCGGAAACATCATAACCAATCCGTCGTTACAGTTTTTCCCATTCTCTGTTTATATCGAGCAGCTTGGGGAATGGCATCAGGCAACCTTTTTCTATGAAAGCGCATGGAACATTGTTCTATTATGCGTTGTACTTCTGCTGAGCCGCAGAAAGGTGAAGGACGGCACTTTACTATCTACTTATTTTGTCGGATATGGCATGGGCAGATTTTTAATCGAAGGACTGCGCACTGATAGCTTATATATAATACCTGGAGTTCGGGTTTCACAAATGCTATCTCTTCTGTTAATTGCAATTGGAATTGTCATGTTGATTCTCATTCATAAAGGAATATTGAAAACAACATCATATGAAGGTAAGTATCTGCTGTAATAAAAATAATCTTAAAGTGCATTGTTTAAAGAGAAAACTTTCATATGATAATACTTAAAAGACGTTCTTTCATTTTTGCAGAGACACTGAATAATAAATAGCAGCTCTTTATTATTACAGTGAAAAACACTAATAATATATGGTAGAATGACACAATCAGATATACATCACTCTGCCTGTCTACTATTATTAATTTATAGGAGGTAAATATTTTGCAATATCAAATTTTATCATTTTTAACCATGCTAGTGTTTTATTCAATATATATCGGAAAAATGCTTGCACAAAGAAAAAAAGGAATTCAAACAGATTACATTGCAAAAGGTAAAGGCAAGAGTTCCTTAATGACAGTCGAAATTATCATGAAATTTGCTACGTATAGTATTGTAGTAGTTGAGATTGCCAGCATCGCTTTAAATTTGTATCTTTTAAGCCCTATAATCAGAACATTAGGCATTTTAATAGGATTTGCAGGCGTAACCATTTTTGGTATTTCGGTATATACAATGAGGGACAGTTGGCGCGCGGGCATCCCGAATAACGACAAAACAACAATGATTACAGATGGTATTTACAGTATTAGTAGAAATCCCGCATTTGTAGGTTTCTACTTAACCTACATAGGAATCTTGCTTACATTTTTTAACTGGATATTGCTTGCCTTTACGATATTTTCAATAATGATATTGCACATTCAAATTTTAAAAGAAGAGGAATATCTTCCAATGGTTTTTGGAAATGATTATATCAAATACAAAAGCCGAGTAAGACGCTATATAGGCAGAAAATTAGTATAACAAATATAAAGGCATTCTGTATTTTTCGCGATAGATTCAGTATTACTGGTCTAATATAATCTAATTTTGAAATATCATATTTAATTATATATAATAATGTACCCAGCAGAATTATCTATTTTCAATATTTCTCCTGTAAATACAAAAGCCTGACCTTTTTGGGTCAGGTTCTTGCAATAAACCATACTTGCGATAAAGTGCAAAATCTGCTCTAACCCTTCTTTCATAATCTGTTTGTCAGACCTTTCTCCTATATTTACACCGAACACATTCTTAAAGTAATCCTTAACATATAAAGTAGGACATTGTAAGGATATTTTAGCGGGGAAAGTCCCTGATGATTGTAATCCTATGAATTGGTAATTTTCAATATCAAAAATAACTATTGATGAGATGAATCCACTGGGTATTTTTGAATAAGGAAAAGTAAAGCATCAAGCTAATTTGTGATATTCTGAAAATCGAAGTTCCTATTAATATAGATTAAATTTATAAATAACAGCAATTATTCAAAATTACTGTTATTTATTTCAGTTATTTATTAGTTTGTCTTCTGCGCAATCGCCTCTTTTGGCGAACCTTTCTTCTTGTAATATTCCATCTACTTATGAAAAATAGGACAATAGCACCTATCGAAATAAAACGAAAAAAGAACGACATCATTGAGTTTGTTTTTGAATTTTTATTTTTTTGTACACTACTGTTAAAAGTTGTCCAGCCACTATCTAACAGCTCTATTTGGGAACTCATATTGATGTCTACATCTACTAATTCAGTAGGACTTGTATCCTCTAGACTGATGCAGACCGCAATCTGAGCTTGGCTTTTTCTTTCATCAATTTCCGGATCTCCGTACGTAATGATCACATTGTCTATTGTCTTGCCGAAAGGAAGTAATATAGAAACATCACTGGGAGCGGTAAAGATAGTATTAATTTTAGAATTGTCCTCAGCAACGATTTCTGTAGGTGCAGACTTCTCCAGCCTTTCTTTTGGTATCTTTACCGGTGTAAACACATTAAATCCATAATCAAATAAGGCTGTAGTGTCATCCCATTTGTCTTCTGCATTTGCAGATTTCATTACGACTGCAACCAATGTTGTGTCTCCTCTTTTCACAGCGGTAACCAGAGTATGCTGTGCATCACTCGTCCAGCCAGCTTTGCTCATTAGAATACCCTCATATGGAATACCGCCATTTAAAAAGTTATTGCGGTTCCACAGCATTCGTGTTTCCGACTGTTTGTTAGTGGGGGGGATATCATATCTTTCCTCACCAAATATTTCAATAAATTTTGGAATTTTAAGTGCATAGGATGCAATTTTAGCCATATCATAAGCTGTTGTGTAATGATTATCATCAGGCAATCCATGAGCATTTGTAAAATTAGTATTTTCTGCTCCCGCTTCAATAGCAGCTTTATTCATCATTTCGACGAAATTTTCTATGCTGCCACCTATAGACTCAGCAATTCCATTTGCAGCCTCATTTGCAGAAGCTATAGACAACGCATATAATGCTTGCTCCAACGTAATTTCTTCATCTTCATCCAAAGCAATATGTGCTGAATTTCTATCAATGGAGAATACCGCATCATAAGACATTGTAATCACCTGGGACAAATCCCCCTTTTCCAGAGCTAGCATTCCTGTCATTATTTTTGTTATACTAGCAGGATACATTTTTTTATTCATGTTTTTTTGATACAGTATTTGTCCACTTACTGCGTCAATGAGTACTGCTGACTCAGAGCGTATCTCTGGTGGCTGCGATAACACTGCTGCATTTGCATTTATAGGAAATACAGTGAAAGTGCAAAACATCAAGAGAATTAGCAGTACCGATACAACTTTTTGCATTATTCATCACCTCTTGAATTTGTTACCAGATTATCTATTCGTTACATTGTAAATTCATCACTGTATGTTAATTTGATTTGCCTCTTATTACTGTACATTCGTTTTAATTAGGAGCAAGCACTTTGGTATAAACACTTTTGTCGAACGACTCAATAATATATGTCTTAACTTCAAGAAACAATTTCAAAGGTTTCTGGAAGCAAGCAATATTTTATAGTGTACTATGTATTTATGTTGCATGTTATTTTGATTTTTGTATCACTGATAGGAGCAGTCTCAGTAAAATAAGATATCATTAGTCACTGAGTTCTATCAGAACGAATATATCAAACAACACGAAATTCTTCTTTTAATTTAGTTTTTTATCTATGTAGGTTAATTCGTCCACAATAACCATCATTGCATTGGAATAAGAATTTTTATAAGTCATAAATTTTTTATTCTGATAAGCTCAAGAGATCAACCTATATCTATGAGATTAACAGATGACTTAAGCTCCGTATACTCCTTTTATTCTAATCCCTAAAGCATACTTAAGAGCAGAAATAACGAAGCCATGTCAAACAAACAACACAGTTAAATTATATTATACAATAAAATTATGGTTATATTATGGTGACTACTTCAAAGTTATCTGGTTTCATAAATACAGATGACATTATATTTCCAAAATACAAGATATCGCTAAAGTCTCCAAGAGCAGTAGATGTCACCCTTATGCCTAAATTATTTAACGGAAAGAAAATAGATTGTGAAAACCGTTCCAGATCTTATTATGCTATCAGCATATATGGTTCTCTCATGTGCTTAATTATGTCATTAGTACAAAATAGCTACACCATGTTTTGGGCTTAAATCAAAGGCTTAAAGAATAGTTTGTGCACCGCAATGAACGAATGATTTTTAATCGATTAATATTCTCGCCAGTATAAACATGGTGAGATGGTATAATTAATTCCTTTCTTCTATTCCCGAAAATTTGGTGGTTAATAAAGATATTTCAATTTGTCTTTCTGTTGATGGAGGGCAAAATGACAATAGGCTGGTTAAACCAAAAGTGATACGCTTTGGACATATTTCAGATTGCATATTTACACGCTAAGCATAATGGTAATAGTAATAACAGCGCAGGAGAAGATGATTCGCCAGACTGCGCTCCGGGCGGTATGACTGACGATGTAGGAACACAAGGCTGCGGACATCACGGCGAATATCATTAAAAAATACAATCGACAGAATGTAAGTGTCTGCATATAATATAGTTGAAAATTTACAATTTGAACTGTCAGTTATTTAGCTCTCAGTTCAAATCGCAGTTAAGGATGCGAATATTGATCATCTCTATTTTAGTATACATATCAGGAAATGCATACTGCCTATATATTATGTCCAGATATGCCTAATATTTATTGTTAAATATATTAAATCTTCAGAAAGAAAAATCCGGTATGAGCTCATTCTCTCTTCTTATGCGATTAACTAATCCTTTTTCTTAATACCTATAGTAATCTATTTGTAGATACAAAAATTTATTCTATTCTTATTATGTAAAAACTATGCATTTATAAACGTTTACTTAGTTATATTTTGTTCTTTTTCTGTAATAAATATTTTTAAAGTGAGAAGTTCTGGTTGGGTCATAATGAACCGCACCTGGGTTCAGCAAAAAGACGGAATATCACCTTGATGGAGAATCCATCTTTTTGCTCTGTCATAGCCTGCTATTTTTTTAAGATAAAACGATTTGATGTGTTGCTACCATTCTCCCTATAACGTTGCTCTTTTTCAATGAATCCTGCTTTGATCAAATCATGCAAGGCGCGTTTGACAGTACTACGTGAAAGCTGCAAATCAGAAGCAATTGTTTTTACTGCGGGCCAGCATTCTAATTCTTTCCCAGCTCTGTCTTTTAAATACATATAAACAAATCTCGCCCGATGGGGAAGTTCGTCAGACGAGGCAGAATAAATATGATTGAAATAGCTCAATTAATCACTCCTTAACTTTAGGTTTTAAGGGTAGAGCGACGACGAACAGTATTTTCATTCATTTCCGTTACATGTGTATGAAGTGCTCCCGTTCCCGATAGCATTTCTGTTATTTCTCCCGTATCATCGTCCATCAGCATATATGCATTGTTTTTACGAACGATGTTTTCTTCCAGAACAAGTTTATCAACATATTTAACTATTCTGCTTGCTTTTTCTTCTATTTTATACTGTTCTTTAAATCGTATACCCCAATCAAGGAATAATGGTAGCTTTGTCCTCATAGGATGAGTACCTGTCTTCATAACTATAAAATTACCTTTTTGAATTGATTTCAACTCGTCTGCATTCATCAAAGGTCTTTCTATCATCTGCAGTGATTGGTTAGGATCATTTTTCCCACGGCTGATGCTACCGCTCATTACAGTGCGCGTTCCTAATGATTTGCTCAGCAACTCTGCGGTCTGACTGTTTGGAGCAAAGCCTCCGAAAATAATATCCTGACAGTTGTCAACTATGATTTCGGCTCCTTCCTTGTTATAATTTTTTTCGAGCTGACCGAATGACTGTATGATTGGTATTATACTAATACGTCGTGAACGGCTTGCGGAAAATATAAGCTCTAAGGATTCGATAGTTGGAAGTGTCCCAAGCTCGTCGCAGTAAAAGACTACACGATTTTTTAACTTTCCGCCGTTTTCATCTGCAACTGCAAGTATTTCCCTGTAAAGCTGTTGGATCATCAGGCTGACCATGAAATACTTCGTAATGTCTTCTTCAGGCAGTACGATAAATATTGCGGACTTTTCTTTGCAAAACCCCTCCGCTTCAATTTTAGTTTCAAAACACAAAATCTGCTCCATCTCGCTGTCGAGAAAAGCATTAAGTCTTGAGAGCACTGTAGAGAGTACGGATGCCATAGCCTGCTCAGCAGAGTTAAGTGCAGCACCTGCAAACCAGCGTGCCTTGTGATCTGGCAGAAGCTTATCCATGAGGAGTTGAAACTGACTTTTTCCTTTCACTCTGCTGGGCGCCAATAAATCCTGTACCAATTTAAATACACTTACAATATGCCGACAGTCATCTTTTCTGCCATATGACTCATTTGGAGGCATATATTCAGCAAGCAGGAGTATAACTGAAGACAGCAATCCTTCTGCAGCATCATAGAAAAACTGATTTTGACCATAGTTTTCACCGCTTGCATTAATGATTGTTTTTGCAATAATCTTCGCATATTTTTCTGCTTTTGCTTTTGCGGCAAGATTATTTTCATCTGCAATATATTGATCCATATAGGTATTTACCAGGTGCAGCATGTTGTTGCCATCGGAGCGTGTGGGGTTTCTAAGGTCAATAACCGCTACATGATAACCGTAATGGTCACGGGCAATAGCACCATAATTTCTATATAAGTCACCTTTGGTATCCGTAGTTAAAAAGCTCATACCTGAGGCACATGCATATTCCAGATTAGGATATAGAAAGAAAGCAGTCTTACCTACCCCCGATGCACCAATCATCATACAGTGGACATCATCCGTATCCACCAGCGCAGTTACCTTATTTTTCACACCTGTACTTCCAAGAATGATACCCTGCTCGTCAGAAGTGGGAAGATTTTTTCCCTTTCTCCACATTTCCGGCTGGAATGGAATGTGTTTGTAGGTGCTTTTTATTTCCTGCTTAGTAGCAAACCGGGCCGTACCGTGCTGACCATCACCAACTGTACGAGATTTGATTCCGTTCAATGTATAGTAATGAGCCAAAAGAGAAAGACCGCCAATGACACAAAACATCACGGCGGCAGCTGAAATTAAAATATAAACTTGAGACAACATAAAAACTCCTTTCTTTTTAATCTGTTTTGTAGTAAAGTAGTTTTAAAATTACACTGTTTTAATCATGTCAGAGTGATAAGCAGGAATTTGTCGAGTAGATTTGAACTGCGGATTATTTATATAATGAAGATAGGAGATTTAAGCATATATGGCACTACATGTTATTAGCATAATCGTCATTTGCATACTGGCCATCCTTTTCACATTTCTTCCTTACTTTCCAGGAGGATATGACCACTTAGCTGTAATGATTTCTGGTATTATTCAGATTACAAGCTTTATTTCTCTGTTGCTTGTTCCTATCGGTGTTTTGTGGTTAATATATGAAAAGGTACAGAGGAAAAAAGTTAAAGACGGCTCAAAAAAAAGCGGCAGCTTTGCAATAGCGGCCCTAGTGGTATTGACTCTGATTGTTATTGTTTCTTCATTCGCTGCCATTGGCGGTATTGGTAATTTTAGAGGCTCTTTAACGCTGGGGATTTCTATACCGGCCATTTTTGTTTATATTACAGTTAAGACTATTATTCCCCAGATAAAAAAAATGAGGAATCCAAACGCTCTTAAGCCAAGTATTATTCCCTATTATATGGTGATCATCCCGTTAGCTGTAGTCATCTTTCGAAGCACTCTGATCGTTCCAGCGGTGGATTACAGCACAAATTATGCGATAGAGCAAAGCAGTGTCGTGATACAGGATTTAGAGGAATATTACTCGGAATACGGGCAATACCCTGTTTCGCTGCAAGGATTGTGGAAAGACTATGACACAAATGTCATGGGTATAGAAAAATACTATTATGAGCCAAACGGAAAGGCGTATAATCTGTTTTTTGAGCAATTATCATCTGATCTCTTTGCACGGGAAATCGTCATGTACAATAAGTTGGATGAACATATTATTAGAAGCCACCCAAGCTTTATTTTCAGTCTCACACCGGAAGAATTTGAAAGCTATAGAGGATATTTCGTTGAACTTGATTTGCCGAAGCCGCACTGGAAATATTTTTTATTTGATTGATAATACGAGGCTCAGTTATAAGCATAATATGAAACAGCCAAATTCCAATTTATTGAGAATTCTTAATGTCCATTTATAACTATATACCTATTGTTACTTATGAGGAGCAGTCACAAAATGAATGTTCTGCATTTTTTTATACCATCTTCAAAGGCTGACTCTGTTTTGGCTCCATCTTTTGCAGATGCTTCACTGTTAAAATTGCACCCCTGAAACAATTGGATGCAATCTTCTCATAGCATGCCGCCAATTTCTCTTTTTCACTTGAAGTCACAACACGCTCAAAACCTTGCAATGATATAATATCTGATTCCAACATATCAAGCCGAATTTTCAGATGACCCCGGTTTTCATAAGCCCTAAACCCATCGCACATTTCTTTAAGTACATCTGATATATCCCGTCTGTAATTCATTTGGGTATATTCTTTTGCGGCAGCTGCAACAGATAAACTACACATCTCTCTCAGACAATCACTTACCTCTGCAAACTTTCCACTATTAAGATACAAACGGGTCTTGCTTAACAAAGTCACCAAAGTATTTGCAAAATGATTTTCTTTTACATTCACTACCGTCTCAGCAAGTTCCTTAAATATTTCATCTCGAATTAAATGCTGGGGATGTTCCTCAGCCAGTATTGCTGGCAGTCCTTGGTTGGCCTTTATATCTTCGTTCCAATCCTTGTATATTGATTGTTCAATTTCACACGTGATGCCCTTTTCTGACAAAAGGTCTTGATATTTCTCAGATACTTCTATTCCTGCCTCATCATGGTCCAGACAAAGAACCACATAATTTAAGTGACTATTCAATTCTATCATCTTTAGCATTGCATATTCAGAAACACCACAAAGAGCAACGTAACTGTGGTTCACCCAATCCTTTGGATGAAGAGTTATATATGACAGCATATCTATAGGAGCTTCAAAGACATAAAGCTGATTGCTTTGTCCGATGCAATGAAAACTATATTCAGGATTACAATTATCCACATTTCCTTTGAAGCCTTTTCCCATAGTATATAGTCCTCTCTTGTGTGCATGACGTGGGACACCATTTTCATCGTATCCTACAAATATTGCATTATGGAATTCTTTCATTCCATCCTTGGATTTTTCACGACTTTCATACAGGAGTTTCTCTTTTGTAAAATAATTAATCACCTCACGGTCTATTAACCTTGTTTTAACTAAATAAGCATATACACGACGCATATCGCTGTGAGGGTTTGGAAGGGCAAATTGTTTTTTTACCTCCTGCTTTTTTTCCGAAGCCAGTCTATATACTCCTCCTTGCTCACCACCTAAAAGCAAAGTGACAGCTTCAGGAAAAGTCAGTCCATAGAAGTTCTTAACAAAATCAATAGCATACCCGCCTTGCTCCGATGAATGATCATACCATTCATTTCCCCTTACAGTGATGCTATGGTCAGATTCCAATCTCTTCTCTCGACCACTGGGAATGAGCTTCTCACCTCTCTTTTCTAAAAAGTCAACAAGGTCCACATTGTTTGCGCGAAATTTCTGCTCATCAGTAAAATGTACATATACACCCATAAACACACCTCCTACTTGTGATAATTAATAATTCGATTAAAAAATGCCCTCCTTTTTACAGTACGGCATAGGCTGCAAGATTTAATTTGCTTTCTTATAATGACATACTCTGTTCACGATCATCTCTGGCATGCCCCTGAGCTTGCTTTTTCTGAAGTATCTTACGAAGAAGTTTACTGTCGGTCCTCTGACCGGAGGTTTTCAAAGGTGGAGTATTGTCTGAAAAAATTCGACTCAAATGATGCAGGAGACGAGTTCCTGCCAGCAAAGCGGAAGGATCTTTCAAATCGTCCATATGATCAAGGAAAAACTGAGCATAAATGTTTCCCTGTTCTGCTGAGAGAGTAAACCATCGCACGGCAGCTCCCTTATCTTTTGGTACTTCCTTTCCCATGAGATATATCTTACCAAGCGTATATTGAGCATATTGATTTCCCTGTTCAGCAGCTGCTGTTAAAAATTGAATAGCAGTCTGTATATCCTTTGTTACATCATCACCCATAAGATAAATCTTGCCCAACTGATACTGTGCAAACTGGTTTCCTTGATTGGCAGACCGTTTCAGATATTCCAACGCTTTAACGATATCTATATGAATATCTTCTCCTTTGAGGTATAAGATACCAAGGGTATATTCAGCAAACTGATTTTTTCTTTCTGCGGCAAAGGTCAGCCAGCGAATAGCAGACTCAGTATCCTTAAGCACATCTGCACCTCCAAGGTACAACCTACCCAACCGATATGCAGCAAAATCATTGTCTTTATTTGCGGACATGGTGTAGAGCCTTATTGACTCAGCTGTGTCTTGGGAAACATATTGTCCTTTTTCATAGAGCTTTCCGAGAAAATATGCGGCGTAGGGGTTTTCTCCTTCCACAGCTTTATTTAGATAGCCAAGAGCTTCCTCTGCTTCTTGAGGATTAATATTTTCATTGGAAAGAATCAGCCTTGCAAGCTGGTAGCAGGCAAAGGGATTTCCTACGGATGCAGATTTTTCAAAATATTCCTTTGCTTTTACTTCATTCTTTTCTGTCCCTACACCATTCAGTAACATCCAGCCCAAGCGGTACTGAAGTTTATCATCATGTCCCTTTTCCTCCAAAGACGTAAATCCGAGAAAAGCTTTTTTAAATCGGTATTCTGAGTCCTGTTGATTTTTTTCACATCCGACACCGTCTCGCAGCATTTTTCCAAGTTCAAAACTGGCATAAGGAAAGCCTTGATTTGCCGAATTGGTATAGAGTTCAAATGCAGTTTTGTAATTTTGTTCAACACCCTTACCATGGTAATACAGACCGCCAAGAGAATATTGTGCATACATATAATTCTCAGTTGCTGACATAGTGAGCCAATCTGCCGCAGATAAATAATCCTGTTCTGTACCAAGCCCTGCAGCATACATTTTTCCAATGCGATACTCGGTATACTTCCAAGGTTTTTCTTCCTCGGCAGCATGGAAAATCTCAAGTGCCTTTCTATAGTAACCGTATGATTCATCAATGTCTGTCCTGCACCCAATACCATCTGCTAACATTCTGCCAAGGTCATACAGAGCAAGAGGATTATCTGACTCCGCTTCTACAAGAAGAAGTTCACGAGCCTTTTCGAAGTCCTGCAGAATTTCATTATCCACATCACCGTACAAATATTGCTTTGCGAGCTTATAGTTCTCTGTCCACCATATATTGTATGGCTTTTTCCTGACGGGGATTTCAATATTCGAGGAGGATTCCTCAACTTCATATAAATCTTGCTGATTTTCTTCATCCGTCATGTCATGGAATAAAACATCCATATTATCTTCCTGTTCAGGAAGAGTTGCCTCCACATATGTGGGGTCTTCAAATGTCATAGTTCCAATCAGCTGTGCTTCTTGTATTATCATATTTCGAATAGACTTGAAATCATTGCACCGAGAAAGCGGCAACGGTTTAGACGGGGCTTCTGTATAAATTGATTCTATCCCTGCTTTAACTTCCCACCATAGCTGATATGCATTTGCTACACGGCTGTCCTTGGCAAGCTCATCTGTAATCTCATCAACTGCATTTTTTAGTTCTGCTTTAAGATAGCCATATTGTTTTTTGCCGGTTGTACTTTTCAGATGTTCTGCAAGTTGTTTGATGAGATATTCCATTCGGTCGCTTTGCAGAACACCCTCCCTCATTTGTTGAATCATCTCTCTCATAGATTCAGCGGCCTGTTCTTTTAGCAAATCTCGATTATAAGTCTTCTCTTTGTACAATGGAATAAGCTCCTGACGAAATATTTCATTTGCCAGCGAAGACTTCATCTTGCTTATCCCTTGTTTTGTCAGGTATCCCTCTCTTGGATCTGTGCTGTAGCAAACCATGTGGACATGGGGATGATGTGATTCGTTATGAAAAGCGGCATACCATTTGAAATTATCCGGATGTATTTTCATGTTCTCCGCAATCTCAACAGCTTTTTCAGAAAGCAATGCCTTCCACGTAGAAGCATTGTCATAACCAAATCGATTAGCATCCTCACGTCTGAGAGATATAATTGGTGTCCAAACATTTCCTGTATGGCTGGATACCTCATCAGCAATTTGAGATAAAACCAAGGGCTCATCTCCTGATGTAAATAAGCCATGACTGCCAAGCTTTTCGGTACGAGGACGCCTTGCAATATAGTCCATATATTTTTCCTTGTCATTAGATTTATCAAAAATATGCTCCATTGCAATTGAAATAAATTCAGAAGCATTTTCACGATTAGGATTTTCAAGAAAATCTTCGTATTCAAACAAATCTTTTGCATCGGGATACTCATTTAATATATGTGCAATCAAATCTTCTTGCTTTGTTGTTGAGTCATTGAATCTATGACCGTTTTCCATTTTTTCTACACCTTCACGAGACGCAATATATTTTACAAGGTTGACCAAATGTGCAGAAGCTCCTTTTCTACCCTTGATGTAAGGACATTTGATAATGATGCGAGCCATTATTCTTCATCATCCTGATTACTTTGAAAATCAACCGCATCGTCCAGACGGATTTTACCCCTCGTACGCTTCACCTCTGCAACGCACCTCCCGCGAAGCTTTATCAATTCATTGTCAGTAACTTCCAACGTAGTTGCCAGCAGATGCATCATCATGCTTATTTCCACAGAAAGCCGAAACAGATTATTCGCCACCCTGTTTTCTGTCTTTTGCAGCGTTCCTTGAATAGAACCTAACAAAGTTTGTGAGAGAAAGGCAGTACCATTCTTTGTTCCCAGATAGCCAATATAGAAATCCACCGCCTTTGAAATAAACTCAGAATGATTTTTCATATCATTTTCTGCAATGAGAGCATCCATGTTTGCAATCATGTCTGGATTAAGCCACGCATTAACTCGCTGCTTAAGAGCATTATTCTCCTTTGCCATTCATTCTTCCCTCCTGTCTTTCAATATCACCTGTAACATCACCCTGCAAAGGTGCAAATATTCGTGCTTTTGAACGGCTACATCACCTGCAAAAACCAAAAGCCCTATTTACAGCATCTTTAGTAACCCCAAAATCCTTATTGTCCACGATGTCACCAAATCCTTTAATCTTCCGTAGAATTGCGGTCGGCTCTGCCGTCCGCTGTGACCGCAAGGGGCAGTTTACAGCCCCATGCTTTATCCTGCTCTTTTTTCATGCATGGATATACCATTGAATTTCGCATTCTGATGTAGTTAACCATTTCTTTACTGCTCCCTACAAAGCCCCCAAAATCGATTTTCTTGGTTCAGTAGTGCAAACATATCATCTGGCATCACAAAATCGCACAAAAGGGCAAATTGTTTGCGACACCGGGCGAGGAAGCCCCTCTTTCTATTTATCATGAGACTTCAAATAAGGTCTGCCGTATAGCACCTGCTTGTCAGAATCAAATAAATTCCTGTATACAACCTTTCCTTTCCCATAGGATGCATCCACAACCTTGCCATCTCCGGCATATATTCCGACATGGGTTATATTCATAAAACGGTTGTTGGGATTGTGACTCCAAAACACTAAATCTCCGGGAGCAAGGCATGACTTTGAGATTGTAAGTCCGTTATCCACGCAATATTTACCTTGGGCAGCAGCCGTTCCAGGCAGATTTATTCCTAACTTTTTGTATGTCCATTGAACGAGATAACTGCAATCTGTGTAGCTCCCCTGTCCACGTTTTTCTTGTGAATATGGATCTCCCAGACGAGAAAGCCCAAGTCGGACGGCTTCAGTACCCACCTCTCCGATAGGCAAATCAGAAATGAAATTCTTATGCTGTTCCGGTGTCCAATCTTCCCACATGGTGGAATCGTCATTCTCAATTGGGGCACCAACGCCGTATAATGTACGGTAATAGATTTCACTTGCGTTCGCCTGATCCTCATAAGTGATAGATTTTTCAAATAATGTACTGACATTATAGTAGATAGTTGGCAAAGATTTAATTGGAACAGCCACCGTATAACTTTCCTTATGCTCTGTTCCATCTTCATCTGTCCATGTACGTATACGTTCTTCATAGGTAACGAAACACTCCACGTACTTCTTGTGCTCCATCCCCGACGGGGACTCCGAGCCAAAAAACAGAGAATAAAAAACAGACTTGACCAAGTAAGAATCAAGGCTATTACCACCTTCCATTTGCACATTAACAGAAGCTATAGCTCCATCTATAAGTTCAAAGCTGTCTCTCATATCACCAATATATTCTTTGTATTCAGCAGGCATATTGACTGGAACCCTGCCTCCGTTAAAGCACAGCTCCATAGCTGTATTGTTATGACTTGCTGCACCTGATAGCAGGGAGCAAATCAGAACAAGAATTAAAATAAAGGGCGACAATATTGCAGCAATAATCCAGCCTAACTTCCTTCTTACACGTTCATCAGACAGTGCATAAGCTGCCTTTGTTAATGCTGTTAAGGTTGCGGGACCTGCCATACTATTACCACCCCTTCATTCCGTCAATTTCGAATGGGTTCTCCTGCTCCGATTCATATTCTATATCCATGAGCTCCTCAGAATACTCTACCGCATTCTCTAAAATCTTAGTATCAAACCCCGCTGTTTTATATCCCTCACAAATTGTATTGTAGTATGAAGCTGTTGGTATTCCGGGACTATGTCCCGGAGTCATTACGTAAACCATAGCTGAAGCATTCTTGTCATCCACTTCAAGCTTCATGGTTTCTTTTTTATATAGTCTGGGAAAGCCTTCATAAATATCAAGGGCTTTTTCATCTTTCGGTGTTATTTTCCACAGCAGTACATGCACAGATGCGCCCTCTTTAGGTTCTATGGTTGCAACGGCTCCGTATCTCCCACCCCTGAACACAAGGACATAATCCTTTATTTCAGATGCCCCCACTACCTTTGCAGTAGGACATCTGACTAACATCTGCGGTAAATTCAGATTGCTGCCGTAGGCAACATATAGTTTGTTTTTCATACGATCTCCTTTACATTGACATAGCAAAATCGGAGGCATGTTCTGCCTCCGGTTCCATAACAATTTCTTCTCTTTCCTCTGTCTGTCTCTGTGACAGTTCCTCTTCTTTCTTCTGCCTTAATCTCTCTTTTTGTCTTTCTGCCTGTGCAGGGTCCTTCCATGCAATGCATCCTTCCAAGTGATCCAGAAGGTGTTTTCGGGCAGTTTTGAATTCATCTCCTATCATACCAAGCCGCAAAAGCCACACCCGAAAGGTGTATTTTTCATTTGTTGATTGTGTTTTTGTGGGGCTTGCTGACCTTTGGTTAAGCGCCTGTGCAGTAATAGCAAGGCAAAACTGAATATATGCTTTAATTTTTCCTGCATGCAGATTACCGTTAAATGCTCGGAATTCGACAGTTCCTTTCTGAAACACACTGTGCAGATTGAGACATTTGTAACGGCTTGAATGATAGTGTTGCTGACTTCCGTCGTTTCCGTTATACCATAGACTCTTAAACCTTTCAAGCGTATGAGGCTTATTACGATTGAGACGCTCTAAAAAAGCAGGATCAATTTTTTTACAATAGTGATTCTCTCTGCCTCTTGAAACCTTTAATGCTTTATAAATCATATCCTCTTTGGCCGCCATTATATTGACTAGATTGCGAAGCTTTGCAGCATCAAAAGGAGCCGCATTTATATGAATATGAATTCCACAGGATGAATTTACAAACGCACCAGCTTCTCTAAGCTTTCGAATCAGCTCCTGAACAGTTTCTATATCTTTATATTGACATATCGGACTGACTAATTCTACACTGTAATTATCGTTAGCACTTACCCTTATGCCACTTTCTTTCCTTTGACAATCAATACTTCTATCCCTCATAAGCTTCCATAATCGTCTCTCGCAATCTTTTACAGAATACATTTCATATGCCCCTGCATCATATTGGCTTGATGTCCCAAAATACTCTGCAACTATCTCGGCAGCACGAATTCTTGTAATTCCGGTCATCTCCACCTCAATTCCGAAATTCTGACCTTGTATCTCCATTTACCTACCGCCTTTACCACATCCTGTACTCCAATGTAAAGTCTCTATCCTGTGAAAGACCAGCGTTTAGAACTGCTGAATTAATAAAGGTACACAGTCGTTCTCTCCTCCATGTGTCAACTAAATATCCCTTGCATATATCATTCAATTCATTGATTTTTAATACAGTATCTCTTACGCATTTTGAAATAGAGTCAGGATTACCTTCTGCAGACAAAAGACAATCAATGTATTCGTCTAATATTTCTCCTACTTTAGATACATCTTCTTGAGTATAATAATATCTGTATGCGTAGGGATTAGGGTATTCCTTTCCGTCCATACATCTTCTTAGATTCTCCAGAATAGTCGGGCGTTCTTCATTGTCTGACTTTTGATACTTCTCCATAAAAGCTAAAATATCCGCTTCACGATTTGGTGTGTAGCGGATAAAAGAAAGCATATCTTCTAAAATAACGCTCTTTTCTTCTTTCTGACTTTCAAGTCTGTCCATAACATATTCTCCTTTCTTCATTAGCGGCCTCCGGCTTTTCCGAACAGCTTCTCCTTATGCGCCGGAGCATGAACCACAAGGTTATATCTCTCTATTCCGCATTTGAACAGGCAAACACCCCTTTGCGGAAATCGGATTAAATTGTATTCGCTTTCTTCCAGCTGAAGTGAATCAATGTAAAACTGCTTGTCAATATTTCCTGCGTTGAATAAGAAGGTATGAGTCGGAATAGAAAACAGCGGTTTAGTCAGCTCCCTGATTCCCTCGATATTGAAATCTTCAAGATTCTGAGACGCAAGAATAACAGCCGAATCTTTCTTTCTTACACGTTTCATAAAATTCCTGATGTATTCAATGGCAGTCAGATTGGTCAGGAACAGGTATAATTCATCAATGCTGGCAACAGTATTTCCCTCTGTCAATAGCTTGTCACTCATGAAGGAAAGCACATTGAACAGCAACGCATTTTTCACGTTCTTGCTTGCCTGCAAAAGACCTTTAACACCGAACACAATAAAGCGGTCAGATATAATATTAGTGTAACCATTAAAAAATTTGCTTTCCGCACCAATGCACATTGAATGCAGCCCAAGCAGAATTTCCTGCAATAGCTCAGGCGTGTATAGATTGTATTTTGTTTTATCGTAATCTTTGAACTCGCCCTCAATCAACAAATAAAGGTCGGACAAAACAGGATAGTCTGCAGCCGACAGTTTCCTGAAATCAGTTCGGTCACTGATACTGAACTTTTCATACAGCTTACCTAACATAATCTCAATTGTATCAATATGACTGTCTGAAAAATCCTTATAGCAGCGGAAAAAGTCTTTTAGAAAGGAAATATGCTGACTGAGTTTGGTAGACTGACGGAATGCCTGAGGTACGTCGGTATCATCCGAGCCTCCGTCCTCATCCCATGTTTTCGGCTCCAGAGGATTTATAATATACTGTCCGCTCATCAAATCGATGAAACATCCGCCAATGTTCTCCACTAATTCATTGTATTCATGCTCAGGATCTAATCCAATTACATTCTTGCCCGATTCCAGAACATTGCATAGAATAAGCTTTAACAAATAACTTTTCCCTTGCCCTGAGTTTCCCAAAATTAACACATTGGCGTTGGTCTTATCATCGTCACGCTTGTCAAAATCTACAATAATGTTGCTTCCGAATTTATCGCGTCCAAGATAAAAGCCGTTAGCATCTGTTTTTCCGCTATAGTTGAACGGGTAAAGATTGGCGACAGAGCTTGCCGGGAGCACACGTTCAAACTGATTGCCGAACACATTTCTCCCTGCAGGTCCCACTGATAGAAAACCTTCCTTCTGCTGCAGAATAAGACGGTCAACATTAAGCTTTGATCTAACCAACTCTGTCAGCACATCGGTCTGTAAAAGCTTTAATGTATCCAGGTCATTTGCTGTCAGCTCAATAAAAACAGCACAATGCAGAAGAGGTTCTCGATTTCTGTGCATGGATGAAACCAATGTAACTACATCCTGTAAGTTACTTTCTGCAGTAACTGTCTGTTGTAAGTCGTTAGTACTGCTCTTATCCATCCGGTTTTTATTTGCGGCATTATGAATAATTTTTCTTTCCTCTGCTGCCGTTACCTGTCTTGTATAAATTCGAAGTGTTACACCATCTTTTTCTCCTAAATGGCGTAAGATGGCTTGTTCTTGGGTGCTTGTAGGATATTCTCTAAGTGCCCATACACAGCGGTAAGTGTTACCGCATATAAAATGGTCTGTGCTGAATTTGATGATACTCGGTGCAATCATGTCCAAAAAATCTTTTATTTTCACACCTTCCATATCATGTGTTTCTTTTTTTCTTATTTTACTCACCTATAATCACCCACCTCTCTCCATCATAGTCCTCATATCTTTCTGTTGTTACATTCTGCTCATAGTAGACACCCAAAAGCCGCTTGATGTCAGATTCATTTGCCTTGCGTGTTGTGAATCCTTGATCCTTGAGACCTTTTTCTATGCGGGACAGATACGGTTGCACATCAGATTCTTTCTCATTTCTTAAACGTATAATAATGAGGAATTCTCTTGCTGTTGCCATCTGTACCTGCATACGATCCAGCGCAGTCATGTCTTGTTCCAGCAGCTTTCGGATGGCAGGGTTCTGCTCTTCATCCATGCGACATCTCAAGTTCGCCTTTACATCCTCAAAATTTTCTCTTGAGTTCAGGCAGAGCATCTCAATTTCGGCGATACCTTTTAAAACGTTCATCAGTGCGTAGATTCTGGCACTGACACTGGTTTCAGACAACACACTGATATTTGTGGGCTTGATTATAAAAAAAACCAGCTCCCCGTGTGCGGTTACCAAACTGTGCGCAGTGATATCCGTTATTCCCATGAGCTGGCGTGTAGAATCTGCTTCTTTTTGTTTCTTTTTTCTGTTCATGCTTTATGATCTCCATTTGTAGGTTTGCTGTTTCCCTATGAAAAAAGCTGCTGCATTTAAAATAAATTTCAGGATGCTTGTATCCTCAAATCGTATTGTTAGAAATGCGTACAGTGCTGTAAAAACAATTGGTACAAATAAATGGAGCTGTGCCAATGCAAATACAGAAAGCAAAAGACACACACCAATAATTCCGACATCCCGCAGTTCCCAAAGCCAAAGTGTTGCCTTTGCTTTCAGATTGTCAGGGTAAATATACATATTTATTCCTCCTGTCTATCATGTAATAAGCGCAAAAAATATGCGATCCCTCTCATGACAAATTTTACACAGGGTATCGCAACACTATTTCCGAGCGCCTTGTATCTTGCACTGTCAGATGCACCCGGAATCAATGTCCAATAGTCCGGGAATCCTTGCAGGCGCTCGCACTCAAGAGGTGTGAGCCTGCGAATTAATTTTCTCTTGTTTTCTTTAACAAGATTTTCGCTTCCACCGCCATTATCGCCACCCTGAGCCCGCAAAGCAGAACAACCCTCAGCATAATTACCGTATTGAGACTGACCAAATATTTCAGGCTGACAAACGAGATCAGTTGCATCCTTATATTGTCTGGCACTTTGTGTAGCGGCAACATTATTTTCGGAAAACTCATCACTTCTTTGACGGCTGTATACTGCGTGACGATCACTTGTTGTAATCGTATAGCTGATATCTGATTGACATCCAAGTCCGTTACCTCCGTTATGAGGCTCACGATCAATAGTATTTCCTGCTATACAGATTGTCTCCTGCAGTATAGCAATACCACCCTGATTCTTGCTTGGATCTGGACCGGCAGTATCTATTGTTCTGGCTATGTCTGTTTCCGTGCATCCAAAATGGTTGTTTTTAGGATTAATTCTGCCTGAATCATTTGGATACAAGCTGAATGCTTTGGGAGTTCCCACAAGCGGAACATTGTTGCCGCCTGTACCGTATGAGCATGTTACAGTTGGTGCTACTTCCAAAGGACCGTTGTATCTGCAGTCCTTTGCGTGGTTTTCAAACAGCACGGGCTGATTATTGCCTGATGTTCCTGCAGCCGATGTAATTGTCGGACAGATTCCTTCCCCAATCTCAGCTCCGCCCTGCTGAGTCGCCATAACTAGAGGCTGATGTCCTGCCATGCCTGACCGAAGTGTAGGTGTCATTTCTTCAGTTATATCCATCCGCTCTCCGCCGTGGTCATTCAAACATATAATTGGCTGTTGCGACACGAAAGTCTGCATCTGCATGTTACGGGTTGCCAATAAAGCACCCGATATTCCGTCAAGATCAATCACCTCATCCCTTTGATTTATATGAAATGCATTTATCTTTTCGCCATTATCCATGCTTTCAGACAATACTTTTTTCTCTGTATTGGAATCGGTTATAACAGCCCTGCCTGTATCATCAATGCTTCTTTGAGCTGAGGAGGCAGTTCCTTCCCTCTGTTTTTCGCTCTGCGAAGTATTCCCGAACAGGCTGTCTTGCTTAAATAATATTTCGGGTGCGGTGAGTCCTCCAAAATCTGCGATAAGAAAGATTCGACGACGTCGCTGGGGGACTCCCCAGAATTGAGCGTCCATGGTACGCCAAGCCAGACTGAATTCATTTCCCAGAATGATTGCCCCAGAAGATTGCCAACGCCCGAACTCAGGTCGAGGCACATTACAGGTGCTGTCTTTGATCCGGACAATCTCCTCGAGGACCGCCCGGAAGTCTTCCCCTCCTGAGGAGCTGAAAGCTCCGGGTACGTTCTCCCATACGAGGTATCGAGGTCGAATAAGTTCAGTTGGTACGTTTCGTTGCTCATCGGCTTCTCTCATCTCCTTTGTAATTCTTACCTGATCCATAAACAGACCGGAGCGCTCTCCTGCCAATCCTGCACGCTGCCCTGCAACAGATAAATCCTGGTAATCCTGATATCGGGATAGTCAGGATTATTCCGATAAAA
>DFOA01000027.1 GCA_002381185.1 Firmicutes bacterium UBA3553
ATTTTATCGGAATAATCCTGGTAATCCTGATATCGGGATAGCCAAGATTTATCAGTGGCCGGACAGCGTGCGGGATTGGCAGGAGAGCGCTCCGGTCTTTTTATGGATCAAGTAAGAATTACAAAGGAGATGAGAATAGCCGATGAACAACGAAACGTACCAGCTGAACTTATTCGACCTCGATACCTCGTTTGGGAGAATGTGCCGGGAGCTTTCAGCTCCGCAGACGGCGAAGACTTCAGGGCGGTTATCGAGGAGATCGTCCGCATCAAGGATAACACCTGTAATGTGCCTCGACCTGAGTCCGGGCGTTGGGAATCTGCTGGGTCTGCCATATTGGGAAATGAATTCAGTCTGGCTTGGCGTGTCTTGGACGCTCAGTACTGGGGAGTCCCCCAACGACGTCGTCGAATCTTCCTTATCGCAGATTTTGGAGGAAACACCGCACCCAAAATATTATTTGAGCAAGACAGCCTGCTCGGGAATACTTCGAAGAGCGAAAAACAGAGGAAAGGAACTGCCTCCTCAGCTCAAGGAAGCATTGATGATACAGGCAGGACTCGCATGACAGAATTAGATACAGAGAAAAAGGTATTGAATGACAGAATGGACAATGATGAAAAGATAAATGCATTTCATATAAATCAAAGAGATGAATTGATTGATCTTGACGGAATATCAGGTGCTCTATTGGCAACTCGAAACATGCAGATGCAGACTTTTGTAACACAGCAGCCACTGATATGTTTGAACGACCATGGCGGAGAACGTATGGATATAACTGAAGAAATGACACCTACACTTCGTGCGGGCATGGCAGGACATCAGCCCTTAATCATGGCGAGTCAGCAGGGTGGAGCTGAGATTGGAGAGGGAATCTGTCCAACAATTACATCAGCTGCAGGAACCTCCGGCAACAACCAGCCGGTGCGGTTTGAAAATCATGCAAAGGATAGCAGGTACAATGGACCTTTAGAGGTGGCACCTACTGTGACAAGCATTTATGGCACAGGCGGTAACAATGTCCCTCTTGTGGGTAAGCCTGTTGCATTTTCTCTTGACTCGAAAGAGTCAAACAGCATGAAATCATCAAATCCCTATTCGGGATGCAGGGAAACAGATGTTGCCAGAACTATTGATACTACAAATCCTGACCCAAGCAAGAATCAGGGAGGTATTGCTATACTGCAGGAAACAATCTGCATCGCAGGAAATACGATCGACCGGGAGCCTGAAAACGGCGGAAACGGTCTGGGATGCCAGCCTAATATCAGCTATACAATTACTACAAGTGACCGTCATGCAGTGTACAGCCGTCAAAGAAGTGATGAGTTTTCCGAAAATGATGTTGCTGCCACACAAAGTGCCAGGCAGTATAAGGATGCAACTGATCTTATTTGTCAACCTGAAATATTCGGTCAGTCACAGTATGGAAATTATGCAGAGGGTTGTGCTACTCTGCGAACCCAAGGTGGAGACAATGGCGGCGGAAGCGAAAATCTTGTAAAAGAAAATAAGCAAAATCTCATTCGCAGGCTTACCCCTCTTGAATGCGAACGACTGCAGGGATTTCCTGATTACTGGACATTGATTCCGGGTGCCTCGGATAGTGCAAGATACAAGGCACTTGGCAACAGTGTGGCGATACCATGTGTGGAATTCGTTCTGCGCGGCATCGCCTATTTTTTACGCTTAATACATGATAAACAGGAGGAATGACTATGTATATTTACCCTGACAATCTGAAAGCAAAGGCGACATTGTGGCTTTGGGAGCTGCGGGATATTGGGATTATTGGCGTGGGTCTTTTGATTTCTGTATTCGCACTGACACAGCTCCATTTCTTTATGCCCATTGTTTTCACAGCTCTATACGCATTTTTAACAATTCGATTTGAAGATACAAGCATCCTTTGCTTTATACGAAATGCCGCCGGTTTTTTTATTTGGAAACAGCAAATCTATAAATGGAGAGCTTAATATATGAACAGAAAAAAGAAACAAAAAGAAAAGGAATCAACACGTGCGCTCATCGGTATAACTGAAATAACGTCTCACAGTTTGGTAACTGAACATAGTGAGCTTGTATTTTTTATAATTAAGCCCACTAACATCAATGTGCTTTCCGACATCAGCATAGGTGCAAGAATATATGCACTTATGAACGTTTTGAAAGGAATAGCAGAAATTGAGATGCTTTGCCTAAATTCAAGGGAAAATTTTGAAGATGTAAAGTCAAATATGAGAATACGCATGGATTCTGAGCAGAACCCTGCTATACGAAAACTGCTTGTACAGGATCAGACATATCTTGATCGTATGCAGGTGCAGATGGCTACTGCAAGGGAGTTTTTAATCATAATTCGTTTGCGGAATGAGAGAGAATCTGATGTCCAGCCATATCTTTCGCGTATTGAAAAAAGCCTTAAGGATCAAGGATTTACTGCAAGCAAGGCAAGTGAACCGGACATCAAGCGTATGCTTGGTGTCTATTATGAGCAGAACGTAACTACAGAAAGCTTTGAGGATTTAGACGGCGAAAGGTGGGTAATTTACGGTGAGTAAAATCAGAAAAAAAGAAAAACAAGAGATTGAAGGTACGAAAATCAAGGATTTTCTTGACATGATATCGCCGAGTATTATCAAGTTCAATACAGATTACTTCATATGCGGCAATACCTACCGATGTGTATGGGCACTGAGAGAATACCCTACCAGTACCTCAGAGCAGTCGATATTGCGCCATTTGGGAGAAAAGGATAACGTGACTCTTCGTATTTATACAAGACAGGTGAATGCAGCAGAGGAGAGGAAGATCATTCATAATGCGGCAAACAAGAATCGTATGGATAAAAGCAGCACTAATGATTTACAACAGACGGTTACTGCGGAAAGCAATCTGCAGGACGTTGTAACTCTGGTATCATCAATGCACAGAAATCGAGAACCTCTTCTGCATTGTGCTGTTTTTATTGAACTGACAGCACATGATCTGGATACATTAAAGCTTTTACAGACCGATGTACTGACGGAACTGGTTCGCTCGAAGCTTAATGTTGACCGCCTTATTCTGCAGCAACAGGAGGGTTTTTTGTCGGTGGGTCCTGCAGGAAGAAACGTGTTCGGGAATCAGTTTGAACGTGTGCTCCCGGCAAGCTCTGTAGCCAATCTTTACCCGTTCAACTATAGCGGCAAAACAGATGCTAATGGCTTTTATCTTGGACGAGACAAATTCGGCAGCAACATTATTGTAGATTTTGATAAGCGTGATGATGATAAGACCAACGCCAATGTGCTAATTTTGGGTAACTCAGGCCAGGGCAAAAGCTATCTGCTAAAGCTTATTCTATGTAATGTTCTGGAATCCGGCAAGAATGTAATTGGATTAGACCCTGAGCATGAATACATTGAGCTTGTGAAAAATCTCGGCGGATGCTTCATTGACCTGATGAATGGTCAGTATATCATAAATCCTCTGGAGCCGAAAACATGGAATGAGGGCGAAAGTTTGGATGATACCGATGCACCTCAGGCATTCTGTCAGTCCACCAAACTCAGTCAGCATATTTCCTTTCTGAAAGACTTTTTCCGTTGCTATAAGGATTTTTCAGACAGTCACATTGATACAATTGAAATCATGTTAGGTAGGCTGTATGAAAAGTTTGGTATCAGTGACCGCACAGATTTCAGGAAACTGTCAGCCACAGACTATCCTGTTTTGTCCGACCTTTATTCGTTTATTGATGGTGAGTTTAGAGACTACGATAAAACAAAATACAATCTATACACACCTGAACTATTGCAGGAAATTCTGCTTGGACTACATTCAATGTGTATTGGTGCAGAAAGCAAATTCTTCAATGGCCACACCAATGTGACATCTGATCGCTTTATTGTGTTTGGCGTTAAAGGTCTTCTGCAGGCAAGCAGGAACGTAAAAAATGCATTGTTGTTTAATGTGCTTTCCTTCATGAGTGACAAGCTGTTGACTGAAGGAAATACTGTTGCCAGCATTGATGAATTATACCTGTTCCTGACTAATCTGACCGCCATTGAATACATCAGGAATTTTATGAAAAGAGTTCGAAAGAAGGAGTCGGCTGTTATTCTGGCATCTCAGAACCTTGAAGACTTCAATATCGATGGAATAAGAGAACTGACTAAACCGCTGTTTTCTATTCCAACTCATACCTTTTTATTCAACGCCGGAAACATTGACAAGCAGTTTTATATTGATTCACTTCAGCTGGAAGAAAGTGAATACAATTTAATCCGCTTCCCGCAAAGGGGTGTTTGCCTTTTCAAATGCGGAATAGAAAGATATAACCTTGTGGTTCATGCTCCGGCGCATAAGGAAAAACTGTTCGGAAAAGCCGGCGGCCGATAATGAAGAAGGGAGAATAAATTATGGATAGACTTGAAAATCAGAAAGAAGAAAAGAAGGGTATTCTGGAAGACATGCTTTCTTTTATCCGCTACACGCCAAATCGTGAGGCGGATATTTTAGCTTTTATGGAGAAGTATCAAAAGTCAGATAATGAGGAACGCCCGACTATTCTGGAGCATCTCAGATGCTGTATGGATGGAAAGGAATATCCCAATCCTTACGCTTACAGCTACCATTATACACAAGAAGATGTATCTGCAATAGGAGAAATATTAGATGAATATATAGATTGCCTTATATCCGCAGAAGGCAATCCTGATTTTATTTCAAAATGTGTAAGAGATGCTGTATTAAAAATAAATGAGTTGAATGAATCATGTGAAGGATATCTGGTTGACACATGGAGAAGAGAGAGACTGTGTGCTTTCATTAATTCAGCAGCTTCGACTGCAGGACTTTCACAAGAGAAAGACGTTACATTGGAGCACAGGATGTGGTAAAGGCGGTGGCTAAATGGAGATACAGGGGCAAAATTTTGGTATTGAAATAGAGATGACCGGGATTACAAGAACTCGTGCTGCCGATGTAATTGCAGAGTATTTCGGGACATCAAGCCAACATAGCGGAGGAGGATATGACGCTTATTCTGTCAAAGATGGCGAAAGACGTATATGGAAGCTTGTGAGCGACGGAAGTATTGATTGCCAAAAAAGGGATGGACGCAGAAAGGTAAGTGCAGATAGAAATTACAGTGTGGAGCTGGTCAGTCCAATTTGCAAATATACAGATATTGAAACTGTTCAGGAGCTGATTCGAAAACTTAGGGGAGCCGGTGCGTTTGTGAATTCCTCCTGTGGAATTCACATTCACATTAATGCCGCTCCCTTTGACGCCATAAAACTCCGTAATTTGGTCAATATCATGGCAGCCAAAGAGGATATGATTTATAAGGCATTAAAGGTTTCGAGGGGGAGGGAGAATGATTACTGTAAAAAAATTGACCCTGCTTTTTTAGAGAGGCTCAATCGTAATAAGCCTGATACTCTCGATAAGTTTAAGCGTCTATGGTATAACGGAAACGACGGAAGTCAGCAACACTATCATTCAAGCCGTTACCGATGTCTAAATCTGCACAGTGTATTTCAGAAGGGAACTGTTGAATTCCGGGCATTTAACGGAGACCTTCATGCGGGAAAAATTAAAGCATATATTCAGTTTTGTCTTGCAATTGCTGCCCAGGCGCTTAATCAAAGATCGGCAAGCCCCACAAAAACAATGTCAACAAATGAAAAATATACCTTTCGTGTATGGCTGTTGAGGCTTGGCATGATAGGAGATGAGTTCAAGACTGCTCGAAAGCATCTTTTAGATCACTTGGAAGGGTGCATTGCATGGAAGGACCCTGCACAGGCTGAGAGACAAAAAGAGAGATTAAGACAGAAAAAAGAAGAGGAACTGTCACAGAGACAGACAGAGGAAAGAGAAGAAATTGTTATGGAATCGGAGGCAGAGCACACCTCCGATTTTGCTATGTCAATGTAAAGACTAACTATATGAAGTCAAGAGAAAATTGAGAAATTAATAAGAAAAAACTAATAAGAAAAAGAGCATGACAAATAGAACAACAGAGTTGTTCTGAAAAAATATGGCAATTAAATATCAGATTTGAGGAAGAAAAGCAGTATTGTTTTTAAGGAGGTAAAAAATGACCCTTAAAAGCTTCTTGCCCATATGGCTTCTGGCGACATTAAAATGTTTACCTTCCGAGCGCTTTTTAGCTAAATAAGCAGAAAATGTAGCATCACGCATAGGAACCAAACGAGCAGCCTGCAAGATGGCCCATCTAAGGTAAGTAGAGCCACGCTTAACCATTGGAGTTTTAGAGGCATTAAATTTTCCAGACTGATAAGTAGAAGGTTCCATACCAGCAAAAGCTAAAAGTTTAGCAGGAGTTAAAAAACGTTCAATATCGCCGATTTTAGCTAATATAATAGCAGCTAGGGTGTATCCAATACCAGGGATTGTGATAATGGGAGAATTAATCTCATCAAACACTTTTAATCTGCTTGTCCAAGATATCTATTTCATTTTGAACAGATTGTATGAGACGAATAGTTTGTTGTAGTTCAAAAGCAATAGAACGATTAGCAGAACCAATAGAATTAGATGCTAATTCTTTTAAGGTAATAGCTTTATCCTTACCATACTTGCCTTTGGAAGACTTGGTAATAATGTTAGTAAGCTTAGTTAAATGACAAGACTTAATATCATTAGGTGTTGATAATTCAAGTAATAAAGCATAACTGGAAGCTTGATGAATTGACCAAAAAAGACTTGGCAACTCAGGAAAAATAACATCAATGAGTCTGGTTACAGAAATTTTAAGCTTGGAACGGTAGCCAATTAAACGAAATCTGTGTCTAGTTAGTGACTTAAGCTCTTGAATGTGATAAGATACTGGTGAATAGGATTTAGATTCATCAGAAAAGAGCATAGTCGCAATGACTTTGGCGTCAGTTTTATCTGTTTTAGTTTTCCTAAGGGTTCCGGCCTTACGAAAAAGATTAGTAGCCAACGGATTGAGGGTGTGAACCTCAAAGCCTTTGGAAAACAGATAATTTGTGATATTAGTGCTGTAATGACCTGTTGATTCAAGTCCTATTTTTACATTACAAATATCCTTAGAATCAAGTGCATAAAGAATGGCTGAATACAGAGTTTCAAACCCTTCTTTTGAATTATCAATACGTAAGGAATCAGTTAAAACTGAACCATTAGAATCAATGATACAACAATCATGTTTTGCTTTGGAAACGTCAATACCAACAAAAATCATAGTAAAAAACTCCTTTATAAAATGTAATACGCTATGTTTCCACGAACTCTATGTTGAATGTATCCTTGCTATATATAAAACGTCATGCGCGTTATCTAACTAATTAATAAATAAACATAGAGCTGCGGTTAGAGCCTTTATAAGAACAGTCGGCTGTTTTTTACAGCTGCTGTAGGAGAGCGAACTAATCCACAGCGTCTATAAAAGATTATATAGAAAATAATCAAGAAAAGAAAATAATTTAATGGAATTACTATAGTTCCATTATACAAGGAGAACGTATGAAAAATAAACTATATGTTGCCTATGGCAGCAATCTTAATTTACCGCAGATGGCAGTCAGATGTCCTTCTGCGAAGGTGGTTGGAGCATCTGAAATAAAGGATTATGCCCTTGTGTTCAGGGGCGGGAGATATGGAGCTGTTGCAACCATAGAACCTAAAGAGGGCGCATCTGTGCCTGTACTGCTGTGGAAAATAACGCCCAGAGATGAAAAAGCCCTTGATATTTACGAAGGTTTTCCCAGACTATATAAAAAGGAAACCATGAATGTAGAAATGGGTGACAAGAACGTTTCAGCTATGGTTTATGTAATGAATCCGGGACATAGCCCGGGATTACCAATAGCTTCATACTACAATACAATTTGTGAAGGATATAAAACAGCCGGGTTTGACACTAAGATTCTGGAGGATGCGTTAGAGTATTCTGAGGAGCTCATGGATATAGAACATGAACCGGAGCAGGAGAACCCTTTCGAAATTGACGGAATGAAGGGGTGGCAATAGTATGGCTGGTCCCGCAACCTTAACGGCATTAACAAAGGCAGCCTATTCGCTGTCTGATGAACGTGTAAGAAAGAATTTGGGCTGGATTATTGCTGCAATACTGTCGCCCTTTATTTTAATTCTTGTTCTGATTTGCTCCCTGCTATCAGGTACAGCAAGCCATAACAATTCAGCTATGGAGCTGTGCTTTAACGGAGGCGTGGTTGCGGTCAGTATGCCTGCTGAATACAAAGAATATATAGGTGATATGAGAAACAGCTTTGCGCTTATAGATGAGGCTGTAGCTTCTGTTAATGCTCAGATGGAAGGTGATAATAGCCTTGATTCTTACAGGGTTAAGTCTATTTTTTATTCTCTGTTTTTCGGCTCGGAGTCTCCGTCACGTATGGAGCACAAGGAATATGTTGAGTGCTTTGTTACTTATGAGGAACGTACCCACACATGGACGGACGAAGATGGAACCGAGCATAAAGAAAGTTATATTGTAGCTGTTCCGATTATGTCCCTGCCTGCAATCTATAACAACATCAGTACACTTTTTAATAGAGCCATCACTTACGAGAATCAGGCAAATTCTGATGAAATATACTACCGTTCCTTATACGGTGTTGGTGCTCCGGTTGAGTACGATGAAATCGAAATGTGGGATGAGTGGACACCTGAGCAGCATGAAAATTTCCTTTCTGATTTGCCTTTCAAAGAGATAGGCGATGAGGCTGTTCGCCTTGGACTCTCACGTCTGGGAGATCCATATTCACAAGAGAAACGCGGGCAGGGAAGCTACACCGATTGCAGTTACCTTGTGCAATGGACATACAAAAAGTTAGGGATAAATCTGCCCGGGACGGCTGGTGCTCAAGGTAAATATTGCGTGGATAACGGACTCACAATTTCAAAGTCAAGCCTTGCTCCCGGAGATTTAGTGTTTTGGAGTCACAATCCTAACAACCGATTTATGAATATAACTCATGTCGGAATATATGCCGGTGAAGGCAAGGTAGTTGACGCTTCTTACGGGAAAGGGAAGGTTGTATATAGGAATTTATTTGATTCCGATAAGCAGGTGCTCTATGGCAGACCTTATCTGAAGGTGCATGATAAATAGAAAGAGGGACTTCCTCACCCGGTGTCGCAAAGAATTTGCCCTTTTGTGCGATTTTGTGATGTCGGATGATATGTTTGCACCACTGAACAAAGTAAATCGATTTTGAGGGCTTTGTAGGAAGCTGTAAGGAAAGGGCTAACTACATCAGAATGCGAAATTTGATGCTATCTATATGTATGAAAAAAGAGCAGGATAAAGCAAGGGGCTGTAAACTGCCCCTTGCGGTTACAGCGGACGGCAGTGCCGACCGCATTCTACGGAAGATGAAAGGCTTTGGACAAATTGTCAACACAAGTATTTCATGGACTAAAAGGTGCTGTAAACAGGATTTTGAGCTCACAGAGGTGCTGTAGTCATCCGAAATCCCATGATTTTGCAGCTTCACAGCGTGATGTTATAGGTGATATGCAAAGATAGGAGGGAAAAATAAATGACAAAGGAGAATAATGCTCTTAAGCAACGAATTAATGCGTGGCTTAATCCAAATATGATTGCAAGCATGGATGCTCTCATTGCGGAAAATGATATGAAAAATCATTCTGAGTTTATTTCAAAGGCGGTGGATTTCTATATTGGCTATCTGGGAACAAAGAATGGTACTGCCTTCCTCTCTCAAACTTTATTAGGTTCTATACAAGGAACACTGCAAAAGACAGAAAATAGGGTTGCGAATAATCTGTTTAGGCTTTCTGTGGAAATCAGCATGATGATGCATCTGCTGGCTACAACGCTGGATGTTACTGATGATGAATTGCTTAGACTTCGCGGTCGATGCGTTGCAGAGGTAAAACGAACGAGAGGGAAAATCCGTATGGACGATGCGGTTGATTTTCAAAGTAATAAGGATGACGAAGAATAATGACGCGAATCATTATTAAATGCCCATACATCAAGGGCGGTAAAAAGACATCCTCGCATTTAGCTAACCTTGTAAAATATGTTGCATCTCGTGACGGTGTAAAAAAAATGGAGAGCAGTCATAGATTCAAGGACTCAACTACAAAGCAAGAAGATTTGATTACGCAGATATTAAATGAGTATCCCGATGCAAAGGATTTATTTGAGTATGCAGATTTTCTTGAAAGTCCAAACCGTGAGAATGCTTCTGAATTTATTACAATTGCATTGGAACAGATTATTGACACATCTAATGACAGGGAAAAATACCTGGACTACATTGCAAGACGTCCCCGTGTAGAAAGGATTGGCAGTCACGGTTTATTTACATCAGGAGATGAGTCGTTAGTTTTATCACAGATTGCCGATGAAGTATCCAAACACTCCGGAAATGTGTGGACACCGATTATTTCTCTGAGACGTGAGGATGCTTCCCAATTTGGGTTTGACAATGCTTATGCTTGGAAGGCATTGCTTTCTGAGAAGGCTATTGATATTGCGGAGAACATGAAAATCCATCCGGACAATTTTAAATGGTATGCCGCTTTTCATAACGAATCACATCATCCCCATGTTCATATGATTTGCTACAGCACAGAGCAAGGAGAGGGATACCTGACAAAACAAGGTATAAGTAAAATGAAGTCTTCAATGGCAAATGAAATATTTCGTCAGGAGCTTATTCCTCTATATAAAGAGAAGACTCAACGGAGAGATGAACTTAAGGAGCATGCTTCCAAGTCAATCAGAGAACTAATCATACAAATGAAAAGCGGTGTTTTGCATAATGAACGCATGGAGCAGTTACTAACACACCTTGCAGGGCGTCTTCAAAATACAAAGGGTAAAAGGCAGTATGGCTACCTTAAGACAGAATTAAAAAATGTGGTGGATGAGATTGCAGATGAACTTGCCAAGGACAGTCGTGTCTCAGAAGCCTATAAATTGTGGTTGGAAGTCAGAGTAAGTATTGAATCTATCTATACAGAAATTCAATCCATGCCTCCGAAGCTTTCGCAATGTGAAGATTTCAAATCAATACGCAACATGATTATTAATGAAGCACTATTGATTGGAACCATGACATTTGAAGAACCACTATATTTGGATGCATCTCTTCCTGAAGAAGATAATATGAATGTTTTATTCCATGACATTACGGATGAAGAAAATCAGCAAGATTTATATGTAGTTGAAGAATTCTCCTCAAATAGTGAAATCTTCGTCAAGAAAAAGCCATACAACTTATGGTGGACAGAGAACTATAAGCTGGCAAAACAATATTTATACGGTGATGAGGATGCTGGAATTTTGCAGGACTTTGAAAAAGCTCGTGAACTATTCTTTGTGGAAGCAGAGTCAGAAAATCCTCTTTCCTTGTATGAGCTTGGTAGAATGTATGCAGATGGCATTGGCTGTGAAGCAGATGCCGTAGAAGCGTACCGCTGGTATGAAAAAGCCCTTGCTGTTTTCCTTGCTGCTGAAGAAGAAAAACCTTGGAAGTATACGGAATATCGTATTGGAAAAATGTATTTGACAGGCCTTGGTACTGAACAGGACTATATGTGTGCGGCAGACTGGCTTACCATATCTGCAAATGAGGATTACAAGTACGCCAAATATTCTCTTGGTAGTCTGTACTATCGTGGGAAGGGTGTGGAGCAGAATTATAAAACTGCATTTGATCTCTACACCAATTCAGCCAATCAAGGCTTTCCTTACGCCAGCTTTGAGCTTGGAAAAATGCTTAAGGACGGTGTCGGTTGCGTAAAAAGTCAGCAGGATTCAGATCGCAGATTTGAAGAAGCCTTTCGTGGATTTATGAAATTGGAGGAAAAGGGACATGATGATAAGCTTCAGTACCGTTTGGGCTGGATGCTTCTAAATAGCGTAGGAACAGAAAAGGATGAAGTCAGAGCGAAAGAATATTTTGGAAAATCGGCATCCGTTGGAAACCCTTTTGCCTGTTATCAGCTTGCAAAGCTTATTCTTTCTGATGAAAAATCACAGCCTCAGGAAGTAGAGAAAGCAATTGAGTATCTTAAAAAGGCGGTAGAAGCGGAAAACCCCTATGCTGCATATTTTCTTGGCAAGCTTTATGAGAAAGGTCAGTATATTATTAAGAATACACCAGAGGCAGTAAGGCTCTATACAATGTCTGCAGGACAAGACAATGACTTTGCTGCGTATCGTCTGGGCAAGCTGTACCTTGGTGGTGAAGGTGTTTTGAAGGATATTGATTCTGCTGTTCACTGGCTTACCTTTGCAGGAGACAGGAAAAATCAATATGCTGAATATGCCCTCGGTGTTCTCTACCTCATAGGAGAGGATGTTCCGAGGGATATCCCGAAAGCATTGGAATATCTGAAGCGGTCTGCCGGTCAAGGAAACCAGTATGCACAATACCGAGTAGGTAAAATTTATCTTATGGGAAAGGAAGTCCCAAAAGATAAGGATGCTGCTATACGATGGCTTACTCTATCAGCGGCACAGGGTAATATTTATGCTCAGTTTTTTCTCGACCATATGGATGATTTCAAAGATCCCTCTGTTATGCTGGCGGGAACACGTCTTTTGCATCATCTGAGTCGAATTTTTTCAGACAACACTCCACAGCTGAAATCATCAGGTCAGGGTACCGATCGTAAACTTCTTAGAAAGATACGTCAGAAAAAGCAAGCCCAGGGGCATGCCAGAGATGATCACGAGCAGAATATGTCATTATAAAAATCTGATCCGCGTGCAAAATCAAAGATTGTGTACGTGTATCCCAGAACCTTGTAATTTCGTTATAACGATTGGAGGATAACTATGAAAAAGCAGAAAAATAAGATTAAGAAGATGCCTATCAAGAAAAAGATGTTCCATAACTATTGCCGTCCCATAAAAAGGACGGCTTTTTTTAATAGAATTGGTAGTCGTCACAAATAGGAGGTGTGATTATGAGCGTATATATACACTTTACGGATGAACAGAAATACCGTGCCAACAATGTGGACCTTGTAGACTTTTTGGAACAGAGAGGTGAAAAGCTGATTCCCAGCGGTTGTGACAAGAGATTGGAGTCTGACCGTAGTATCACTGTAAGAGGAAACGAATGGTATGACCATTCATCGGAGAACGGAGGGCACGCAATTGATTTCGTTCGGAACTTTTACGGACTAAGCTTCCCCGAAGCGGTAACTATGTTGCTGGGTGGTGAACAGGGAGAAATATACAGACCGGCTTCACAAAAGAAGCAGGAGCAAAAAAAACCATTTGCTCTTCCGAGTCCTCACAGCAATATGCGTCGCGTATATGCCTATTTAGTGAAAACTAGGCATATAGACCGTGAAGTTGTTAATTATTTTGCCAGAGAGAAGCTTTTGTATGAGAGCTGCGAAAAATCCAAGGACGGTACGAAAGAATATCACAATGCAATATTTGTAGGATATGATGAAAATTGTGTTCCACGTCATGCCCACAAGCGTGGACTATACACTATTGGAAAAGGATTCAAAGGAAATGTGGATAATTGTAATCCAGAATATAGTTTTCATTGCGTCGGAAAAGGTAATAAGCTCTATGTCTTTGAAGCTCCTATCGATATGCTGTCTTATATCACTCTTCATCCGCAGGATTGGAAGAACTACAGTTATGTTGCTCTCTGTGGTGTGGGAAGCCAGGCGATGCTGTGGATGCTGGAGCAATATCCACAGCTACAATTCATTTCATTATGTTTGGATAATGATGAAGCTGGGCACAAAGCTGGTGTTAGGTTGAAAAATCTGCTTTTAGAAAAAGGGTATTTATTTGAACGACTTATTTCGCAGGGTAAAGATTGGAATGATGATTTGGTGGCTAAGGTGCAGCAAAAGCAGCATGGAGTTGGAATGAGAATGGCATAAAAAACTGAAGCTACGCCATCCTTTTTTATGAAACAATATATTTTATTTTAAATACTATGATTTAAATGTTGTGATATTGCCTGCAAATCCACATTGACGAAGAATATGCTCAAATTTGGTTGCACCTTTATTTCTCCAGTCATGGAGGTTCCAGGTAATGTTAGTAGTATCAAGGATATTACAAATTTCTTTTATATAACAAAGGTCGACCTCGGAAAATGAAAATCCCCATGAGTATATATTATCAATATTATGGGAATTCAAATTTGAAAAAAATGGTGTTTGCTTAAGAATTTGTTTTGTTGGTTTCTTAAGTGAGTTGTGAATATCATAGATTCCATCCATTCCATAATCATAATCTGATTCATAGTTATTTTCAAAATCATATTCATCATATGAGTACGCAGAAGAGGGAAATTTCTTAACACCATGTCCTATAATAATGTTTTTATTTTGAGTGCCGTGTATATGGCAGATTTGTTCAGGTGGTATACTATAAATATCTTCAAGAGTTTTTGTATAATTAAATGTCAGGAAAATACTTGAGTTTTTGAGTGAATTTGTTAAAAAACTATTGCATGAGATGTTTTCTGGGTATGAAATTGTATTTATCCATCGTGAAAAAAGATCTGAGAATGCACGCGAATTCAAACTTAATGTAGATGTAAAGTCCTCTCTTGCATATGCTGTTTTCAAGAAATCGGTATCACCATCTTTGTCTGTAATATCTTCAATATCATCAAAAAATGATTCCCAATCTATGTTGCCAAGAGCTTCTTCAAAGTTTTCCCAATTACCTCCCGCAGTCTCATTAATGCAATAAACTAAAAAAGAAGCTAAATCTTCGTCAGCGATATACATATCGCCTTTTGGCATATTGGTAGCATAAGAAACCATGAAGTTATCAGTATTTATAGAGTCGGGATACATTTCAATGAGCCAATTTTTGAAATCAATATATGAAGTGGGCATATCATGACTGCGGTCAAAACCATTTCCTATTATAAAAAGATTATTTTTCAAAGTATATCCTCCTATGTATTATAGTTATATCGCTTGTTATGATGATGATATATATTTTATTTTATCATTAACTATTTTGAAAAGAAAGGAGTTTTCATGTCATTTCAAATTTATATTTTAATTTCAGCTGCCGCCGTGATGTTTTGTGTCATCGGCAGCCTTTCTCTTTTGGCTCATTACTATACTCTCAATGGAATTAAATCATATACAGTTGGGGATGGTCAACATGGTACTGCACGTTTTGCAACAAAACAGGAAATAAAAAAAACTTATAGCCATATACCATTTCGTCCAGAGTTGTGGAGGCAAGGAAAAAACCTTCCAACTACAGAAGAACAGGGAATTATTCTCGGTAGTACAGGAACCAAAAACAAAGTTACAGCACTAGTAGATACTGAGGATGTACATTGCATGATGATAGGAGCATCTGGGGTTGGTAAGACGGCATTTTTTCTGTATCCCAACTTGGAATATGCATGTGCCAGTGGAATGAGCTTTCTTACCACCGATACTAAAGGGGACCTTTACAGAAATTATGGAACAATTGCACATGACTATTACGGCTACAACGTTGCAGTCATTGATCTCAGAAATCCGACACGATCAGACGGCAACAATATGCTGCATCTCGTCAATACCTACATGGATCAGTATCTTGCTGATGAAAATAATCTTGCTGCAAAGGCAAAGGCAGAGAAATATGCCAAGATTATTGCCAAGACTATTATTAATGCAAGTGGCGAAAACTATGGTCAAAATCAGTTTTTTTATGATGCAGCAGAAGGGTTGCTATCTTCTGTCATATTGCTGCTTGCCGAATATATGCCTCCAACTGAGGTGGACGGCAAGAAGGTAGATTGTCGTCATATCATCAGCGTGTTTAAATTGGTACAGGATTTATTGGCACCAAGCAAAATAAAGGGTAAAAGTCAGTTCCAGCTTCTAATGGACAAACTACCATCAGACCATAAAGCACGATGGTTTGCAGGTGCAGCACTTAACTCAGCTGAGCAAGCTATGGCATCTGTTCTTTCCACAGTACTCTCAAGGCTTAATGCTTTTATTGACAGTGAAATGGAGCAAATCTTATGTTTCGAAACAGCTATTGACGCTGAGAAGTTCTGCAAGGAAAAGTCTGCACTTTTTATTGTTTTACCTGAGGAAGACCTGACCAAATATTTTATGGTAAGTCTTATGATTCAACAGCTATATAGGGAGATACTTGCCGTTGCAGATGAAAGTGGTGGCATGTTGAAAAATAGGGTGATGTTTTATTGTGATGAGTTGGGGACACTCCCAACTATTGAATCCTTAGAACTGATTTTTTCTGCGAGTCGTTCTCGTCGACTTAGTATAATACCGATTATACAGTCGTTCGGGCAGCTCGAAAAGAATTACGGAAAAGAGGGCTCCGAAATCATTGTTGACAACTGCCAGGACACCATTTTCGGAGGGTTTGCACCTAACAGTCAGACAGCAGGGATATTGAGTAAGGCATTAGGAAGTCGAACTGCCTTGAGCGGGAGTATAAGCCGTGGGAAAAATGATCCTAACCAATCTCTGCAGATGATAGAAAGACCGCTTATGAATGCAGATGAGCTAAAATCCATTCCCAAAGGTAACTTTATTGTTATGAAGACAGGTACTCATCCAATGAAAACAAAACTCCCATTATTTCTTGATTGGGGTATACGATTTGGAGATCCTTATACAGTAGAAGAAAAAGCAAACAGAACCGTTAAATATGTTGATAAGAATGTACTGGAAGAGAATATTGTTCGTAAACATACCGCGTATATGATGCTGGATGATGATACGGGAGAAATAACAGAGATGCTATCGGGAACGGGAGCACTCTATACACATGTAACGGAAATGAATGAAAATACTATTCGCCGTCGCTCTACCCTTAAAACCTAAAGTTAAGGGGGGATTAGTTGAGTTATTTCAATCATATTTATTCTGCCTCGTCTGACGAACTTCCTCACCGGGCGAGATCTGTTTATATGTATTTAAAAGACAGAGCTGGGAAAGAATTAGAATGCTGGCCTGCAGTAAAAACAATTGCCTATGACTTGCAGCTTTCACGTAGTACTGTCAAGCGTGCCTTGCATGATCTGGTTAAAGCAGGATTCATTGAAAAAAAGCAACGTTATAGGAAAAATGGCAGCAACACATCAAATCGTTTTATTTTAAAAAAATAGCAGGCTATGACAGGGCAAAAAGATGGATTCTCCATCAAGGTGATATTCCGTCTTTTTGCTGAACCCAGGTGCGGTTCACTGTGAACCTACAAGAACATTTCACTCTAAGAATAATTACTACAGAAAAAAACAAAATGTATCTTAATATGTTTTATATATCATTATAGAATATATTTATGTGGATGCAATTTTTGTAAATTGAGAATATATAAAAAGGTCTTATTTATAAAAAGATAGATAAAAACGTAATACAGTGCGTAGCAGAATTGAAAACTTAGACAGATCTTCTGCTTTTTTATTTCTGAAGAAATATAATTTGTCAGGAGATTCAAAAGTGTATACTTTATAGTGTAGAGTAGCTTTGTAAATAGATTAAGTATTTAGAACAATATTGGGTTGAAATGATCCCTTTTCAATTAAAAAATACAAAATATGAACTGTAAACTTTATTTCTTAGGTTACGATATAATAGGAGAGGAATCTCACAGGAGGATATCTCCTATATTTTAAAAGATTTTACCGTTCTGATAAGTTTCATAGACAGGGGAACGAGTACTGGTCTTTTTATAACATGGGTAATTGTCAAAGCACATTATGGTTTTAACAATCTCTTTTCCTTTCGTTAAATAATTGAGGCATCAGGGTGACCTCACTGCTCTCAGAGACTTTAATAATACTGTATTTTAGAGGTATAATACCATCTGCATTCACGAAATCAGATAATTTTAAAGTAGTCACCATAATATCACCATATTTTTATTATATAACCTAATTTAACTGTGTTGTTTGTTGGATATGGTTTCGTTATTTCGGTTCTTAAGTAAGCTTTAGTGATTAGAATAATAGGAGTATACGTAGCCTAAGGTCATATGTAAATCTCAAAAGATAAGCTGATATTCCAAGCTTATCAGAAGAAAAAAAGATTTGTGACTTATAAAAAACTCTTATACCAATACAATGATGGTTATTGTGGACGAGCTAACTTACATAGATAGAAAAAATTAAATTAAAAAGATGAACTTCGTGTTATTTGATATATTCGTTCTGATAAAACTCAGTGTCTAATGATATCTTATTTTACTGAGATTGTTCCTATTAGTGATACAAAAATCAAAATAACATGCGGTATAAATACATAGGACACTATAAAATACTGCTTGCCTCTAGAACCTTTGAAATTGTTTCCTGAAGGTAAGACATATATTGTTGAGTCGTTTGACAAAAGTGTTGATACCAAGGTGTTTGATCCTAATATAAACGAATGTACAGTAGTAAGAGGCAAATCAAATTAACATACAGTGATGAATTTACAATGCAACGAATAGATAATACGGTAACAAATTCAAGAGGTGATGAATAATGCAAAAAGTTGTATCGATACTGCTAATTCTCTTGATGTTTTACACTTTCACTGCATTTTCTATAAATGCGAATGCAGCAGTGTCATCGCAGCCACTGGAGATACGCTCCGAATCAGCAGTACTTATTGACGCAGTAAGTGGACAAATACTGTATCAAAAAAACATGAATAAAAAAATGTATCCCGCAAGTATAACAAAAATAATGACAGGAATGCTAGCTCTCGAAAAAGGGGATTTGTCCCAGGTGATTACAATGTCCTATGATGCGGTATTCTCCATTGATAGAAATTCAGCGCATATTGCTTTGGATGCAGATGAAGAAATTACATTGGAGCAAGCATTATATGCGTTGTCTATNNGAAAATTTCGTCGAAATGATGAATAAAGCTGCTATTGAAGCGGGAGCAGAAAATACTAATTTTACAAATGCGCATGGATTGCCTGATGATAATCATTACACAACAGCTTACGATATGGCTAAAATTGCATCCTATGCACTTAAAATTCCAAAGTTTATTGAAATATTTGGTGAGGAAAGATATGATATTCCCCCCACTAACAAACAGTCGGAAACACGAATGCTGTGGAACCGCAATAATTTTTTAAATGGCGGTATTCCCTATGAGGGTATTCTCATGAGCAAAGCTGGTTGGACGAGTGATGCACAGCATACTCTGGTTACTGCTGCGAAAAGAGGAGACACAACATTGGTTGCAGTCGTAATGAAATCTGCAAACTCAAACGACAAATGGGAAGACACCACAGCCTTATTTGACTATGGATTTAATGTGTTTACGCCTGTAAAGATATCAAAAGAACGGTTGGAGAAGTCTGCGCCTACGGAAATCGTTGCTGGGGATAATTCTAAAATTAGTACCACCTTTACTGCTCCCAGTGATGTTTCTATATTAATTCCTTCCGGCAAGACGATAGACAATGTATCCATTACGTACGGGGATCCGGAAATTGATGAAAGAAAAAATCAAGCCCAGATTACGGTCTGCATCAGTCTAGATGATTCTTATATTACAGGTAGTCCTACTGAACTAGTAGATGTAGACATCAATATGAATGCCCAAATAGAGCTGTTAGAAAGTGGCTGGACAGCATTTAACAGTAGTGTGCAAAAAAATACAAGTTCAGAAACAAACTCCATGATGTCGCTCTTTTTTCGTTTTATTTTGATAGGTGCTATTGTCCTGTTTTTTATAAGGAGATGGAATATTACAAGGAGAAGAATTCACCGAAAGAGGCTATTGCACAGAAGACAATCTAATAAATACTGAAGTAATTGATATGTGAACTCCTAATATGCGAGATGGTCTTCTACACTATAATTACCTATTAAACGCCTTTTAAGTATTATTATATGAAAGTCTCCTGTTCAAACAATGCATTTAAAGCTTATTTTTATTACAGCAGATACTTACCTTCATATGATGGTGTTTTCAATTTACCTTTATGAATGAGAATTAACACGACAACTCCAATTGCAATCAACAGAAGAGATAGGATCTGTGAAACCCGAACCCCGGGTATTATATATAAGCTATCGGTGCGTAGACCTTCGATTAAAAATCTGCCTATGCCATATCCGACAAAATAAGTAGATAGCAAAGTGCCGTCCTTCACTTTTCTGCGGCTCAGCAGAAGGACAACGCATAATAGGACAATGTTCCATGCGCTTTCATAGAAGAAGGTTGCCTGATGCCATTCCCCGAGCTGTTCGATATAAACAGAGACTGGGAAAAACTGCAGCGACGGATTGGTTATGATGTTCCCGAATGCCTCCTGATTTACAAAGTTACCCCAACGGCCGATAGCCTGACCTAAAATCATGCTTGGAACTACCAAATCAATTAAAGTAAGGAAAGGAAACTTTTTTATCTTACAGAAGATTTTAGCGGCGATTATTCCACCGATAACGCCGCCATAAATAGCAAGGCCTCCTTGATTGATGGCAAAAACCTGTAAGAGGTTATCTGCATAGCTTTCCCACTCGAAAGCAACGTAGTATAGTCTTGCACCAGCGATGGCTAAGGGTATCGCTAAGAGCAGAAAGTCAAGGATTATATCAGGATTGAAGTACCGCTGTTTTGTCCTGCGCATAGCAAGTAGAGTGCCGAGGAACAAGCCGCTAGCAATGATCACGCCATACCAAGCAATATTAAAACCTTCTATTCCAAATAAATTTTCAAATACAAAACGATTCATGTGGATCCTCCAACGATATTTGTTTAGCAGTTTTTATTACACCCTCATAAAAGCACCAATCGCACTTGCTAGCACAGTTAATAGAACCAGGGTTATAAGTAGAACGCCTATATTCTTACCCTCCACAGTAAGGAAATCAGTGGCTATTGTGTTGGAACTGCTTTTATATTTTATTTTTGTTAATTTAATTTCCTGCCTATATAGCGTCCTACCCTGTTTTTGTATTTGATATAATCATTGCCAAAAACCATTGGAAGATATTCCTCTTCTTTTAAAATTTGAATGTGCAATATCATTATTGTAAATATTGTAAAGGCAAGCAATGTCCAGTTGAAAAATGTAAGCAAGATTCCGATATAAGTTAAGTAGAAACCTACAAATGCGGGATTTCTGCTAATACTGTAAATACCACCTGTAATCATGGTTGTTTTATCATTATTCGGAATGCCTGCCCGCCAGCTATCCTTCATTGTATATACCGAAATTCCAAAAATGATTACACCTGAAAATCCTATGAAAATGCCTAATGCTCTGATTATAGGGCTTAAAAGATATAAATTTAAGGTGATGCTGGCAATCTCAACTACTACAATGCTATACGTAGCAATTTTCATAATAATTTCGACTGTCATTAAGGAACCTTTCCCTTTACCTTTTGCAATGTAATCTGTTTGAATTCCTTTTTTTCTTTGAGCGAGCATTTTTCCGATATATATTGAATAAAACACCACCATGGTTAAAAGTGACAAAGTTTGATATTGCAAAATATTTACCTCCTATAAATTAATAATCAACTGTACAGGCAGAGTGATGTGTTTCTGTTTGTGTCATTCTACCATAATATTTTAGCGTTTTTTACTGTAAAAATACAGAGACGCTATTTTACTTCAACGGCTCTGTAAAAATGAAGGAATGCATTTTATTTAATGGTCTTCATTGCCCTCATAGCATTTAATATAGCAATTACTGTAACGCCAACATCACCGAATACAGCTTCCCACATGGTTGCAATTCCTGCTGCGGCAAGAACCAGAACGACGACCTTGACACCCATTGCAAAGAGTATATTCTGCCAGACAATTGATCGTGTTTTTCGAGCTAC
>DFOA01000060.1 GCA_002381185.1 Firmicutes bacterium UBA3553
ATTGACAGCAAATTCTCTGAATAGCTGCCTTGCCATTTCATGTTCCTTGCTTAATTGAAAATTCATGATTCCACTCCTTAAATTTTTTGTATTCATAAAACCCTTTTCCAGTTTTCCTACCAAATAAACATCTCTTTCCGGTTCCCCTAGTTCCTAATACTAATATATATTATCATAATTGATTTCTGTTCTCCTATCTTATTAATCTTCATGTATTTAAAAAATTAATTGCTCCAAGCTATTGACTTGGAGCCCATATAATTTACAAACCAATTACTATAATCCTAATGCGATTACTCCGATGACACATACTGCCACAGTAATAAGTGGAGCTATAACTGATACTATAAATGCATGGAAATATGATTCTTTATGAGTAACTCCTAAGTAGTCAAATACAAGGAAGAAAGATGTTGAATGCGGAAGTGAATCCAAAGTGCCTGATGCAACAGAAATAAGTCTATGAAGTATTCCAAGATTAGCACCTGATGCCACAAATCTTTCTGCTAAAGTTTCCATTGTAATAGTAATACCACCCGAAGAAGAACCCGTTATACCTGAAATAACTGCAGTGCCCACTATACCTAATACATAAGTATTCATTTGTAAACTCAATACATAATCAACAATATTCTTGAACGCAGGAGCGTTTTTTACAAGTACACCAAAAGCAACTATTGCACACGGACCTGCTATTGCTCCTACTGCACTTCCCATACCTTGATTGAAAATACTTTTGAAATTTTTAAGTCTTCCGTAATTTAAAATTATGGCTAATATTGTTGCAGCACCCATTGCCATTACAACTAAAAATGTAGAATCCGTAATAACGTTTCTTAATAATATAATTATTGCTACAATTGATACTAAAGGAATAAATGAAGTTATTGCAGGAGGAAGTTTAGCCCTGTCCACTTCGTATTTCGAAGGATCAACATTTGCCGGAAATGAGAAATGTTCACCTGCAGCTCTGGATTTTTTTTCAACATATTTACAATAACCATAACACATTCCAAATATCATGGCAGTTGCTACGATACCAAGAACTGGTGCAGCAGTCAATGTTGTTCCAAGATATTTTGATGGAATAACATTTGTCAGCTGTGGAGATCCAGGCAAAGATGTCATAGTAAATGTTCCATACCCCGTAACTAAAGGTGCTACTATATGTCGCCTGGCTATATCTGCTTCTTTAAATAAGAGCATTGCTATTGGTCCAATGGCAAATATAACAACGAATAAACTGACACCGCCATACGTCAGTACTGCAGTTGTAAGCAATATTACAAGCATTGCCCTCTTTTTGCCAAACCAATCAATAAATTTATAAGCAATAGAGAAAACCGCACCTGTATCCTCCATAATCCTGGCATATAATGCAGAAAATACAAATATTAAAAAGTAACTCTTCCAATATCCTACATACCCACCCATATAAAATTCTGCATAACTTTCCCAAAAGGGCATGCTATTTGATAAAATTACAATTAATCCTGAACCCAAAGTTAATGGCAGCGCACCTATTCCTTTGTATGCTCCAAATATTAATACTACAATAGCTAATAACAATCCTAAAATACCTATTACTTCCATAATAACCTCCGTTTAAATTTTATTAGTTTAGTACCAATAGTTTTTAATTTGTATATAATTAAGAAATCATATTCAAATTATGCTGACAAACACTTAATAAATAATAATCACCTCTCTTTTAAGCTTTGTCTAATGCCTTAATAATGTTTGCCTGTATTGTAGCAATTAACATGCCAATAATAATTTTGATAAGTATCTTTTTGTAAAAGCTGATTTTTCAGCTTATTACAACTTTAAATACATATTTATAAGAATTTTCGATTTATAAAGTCCTTTTTAATAAATGATTATTTATAAAAACGTCGGAAAATGTCAACAAGTACTTGTAGGTATTTTAGTACAGTTAAATGCTGATTTTAAAAAATTTAATCAGCTATCATATATATAATAATTTATAAAACATAATAATAGTTTTACTTTTTTTATTATTATGAGATAAATACTGGTTATTAAAGCTATTATAATAATACCTGGCCTAATATTGGCATAAAAATTGCTTAAACATTCTCATACTACACAAATACCTTTAAAAGGAGATAAATATTATGAGAGCAGCAATAATGGGAGTCGGATCCCTGGGAACAATTACAGGAGCATTAATTGCTAAAAACGGAGGGAAGGTCACTTTAATTGATACTAATAAGGCCCATGTTGATGAATTAAATAAAAATGGTGCTACAGTAGTAGGAAAAATGGAATTAAATAATGTACCGGTAACTGCAATAACTCCTGACCAAATGGAAGGAATCTATGATATAGTTATTTTAATGGCTAAACAAACTTATAATAATGTAGCATTGCCTCAGCTTCTTCCTCACCTTGGACCTGATAGTGTTGTTTGTACATTACAAAATGGCATACCAGAAGAAAGTGTTGGAAAAATAGTTGGACCAGAAAGAGTTGTAGGCGGTGTAGTAGGCTGGGGAGCCAGCTGGCTTAGACCCGGTGTTTCAGAACTGACATCAGATATTTCAGCAATGAGATTTGAAATTGGAGAAAGCAATGGTGAAATAACTGAAAGAATAGAACAAATTGCTTCAATTTTAAGATTAGCCGGAGAATGTGCTATTGTTGAAAATCTTCCAGGCATTAGATGGACCAAACTAATACAAAATGCAACTTTAAGTGGAATGTCTGCAGCTTTAGGATCCACATATGCTGAGATATTAGATAATGATAAAGCTACAACATGTGCAGCTCATGTTGGAAATGAGATAGTAAAAATTGTTCGTAAAAGAGGCATACAATTAGAAGATATTGTTCCAGGATGGAGCTACTATTGTCTAGGATTTGATGATAAAGAAGGATTAGAAAAAGCAAATCAATGGTTAAGAGAATATTTCATACCTCACAGAAAATTAAAAGCAAGCATGCTTCAGGACATGGAAAAGGGAATAAAGTGTGAAATAAATCAAATAAACGGAGTTGCTTGTGAATGGGGAATAAAATTAGATATTCCAACACCTGCAAATGATACAATTGTTAAAATTGTTAAAGCTTTTGAAGCTGGTGAAATACCTTTCCCAACTATGAAATGCCTTGATATGTTTGAATTACCCGAACTATAAAAATAAATTAATCATACATTTATTAAAGGCTTTCAATAATCAAGTTTTTATTGAAAGCCTATTATTGTGAATGCAGAAGGCCACCAATAAACTCTGACAATCTTTGATTGCATTTGCTGGTAGAATTCTTTTTTCAATAAATGTATTTGAAAGTCTAAATCTACATTATCAATATTGTATTGTAGTAAAACTCCACACAACCATATTGAGAAAGTTTATACGTTATGATATAATACCAGAAACTTTAGTAAAGGCGGCATAACTATGTCAGATAATTTATTAAATGTAAATGATTATTTAAAACTTGCAGTTGAATCTCTATATTTTACTATAATTATTGATCATAAAGGTATCATACGATTTTTGAGTGATAATTATGCTGAGATACTTAATATTGATTCTAAAAAGGCTGAAGGCATGCCAGTTGAAAAAGTTATATCAAATACAAGACTTAACATTGTAGCCAAAACAGGAATAGCTGAGATAGGTCATATATTCCGTATGAAGAATGGGCAAACAGTAATTTGCAATCGTATTCCCTTTAAAGATAAGGATGGTAATGTAAAGGGAGTTATTTCAACTGCTTCCTTTTACGATATAAAAAAAGTTGAAGTACTTAGCCAACAAATTCTTCAACTAAAAAAGGAGAATAAATTATATATTGAACAACTTAATAACTTGAGAAACAATACTTTTTCTATACAAAATATAATTGGTCAATCAAATAAGATTTTAGAAATAAAATCAATACTCCCTAAAATATCAGACTCTAATCTATCTGTTCTTATGACAGGTGAAACCGGAACAGGTAAAGAAGTTTTTGCAAATGCAATTCATCAGTTAAGCGACCGAAGAATGTTTAATTACATTAAAATAAATTGTGCGGCAATTCCAAAGGATTTATTAGAATCTGAATTATTTGGATATGAAGAAGGGGCTTTTTCAGGTGCTGCTAAAGGTGGGAAGAAAGGAAAATTTGAACTTGCAAACCATGGAACTATATTATTAGATGAAATTGGTGAAATGCCTTTATTTTTACAATCTAAGTTATTACGTGTCATTCAGGAGCAGGAATTGGAACGTGTAGGCGGATTGAAAACAATTCCGATTGATGTCAGAATAATCTGCAATACAAATAAAGATATAGAAAAACTAGTTGCTGAAGGAAAATTCAGAGAAGACCTATATTATAGAATTAATGTAGTTGAATTAAATATTCCGCCATTAAGAGAACGGCTAGATGATATACCTCTGCTATGCCATTATTTTATACAAAAATTTAATAGAGAAAGCGGATGTTATATAACTGGAATTTCAGGTGAGGTGTTTAAATTATTTGAACAATACAGTTGGAAAGGAAATGTAAGAGAGCTCGAACATGTCATTGAACGTGCATGCGTTATGTCATATAGTTCTACATTAACTATTAATGATTTTGATTTCTTTTTACCGCGTGTTTTTAAAAAAGATGATATAAATAACATAATTGACTCAAAAGAAATTACATCATTGGAAGATCAAAAAAACCAGCTGGAAAAAGAAGCTATAATAAAAGCTTTAATTCATACAAAGGGTAATAAAACCTCCGCAGCTAAATTGTTAAAAATAGACAGAAGTATTCTATATGACAAGTTGAAACGATACAATATATCTTTATAATAGCACATTGTAATAAAAAGCCTACAAATTGTAGTTTTTTCACAACAATATAATAATAATTACCCCTGCCAACGCAATCAAAGATTCCCGGAAGTTCCTTGAAGCCTTGCTGCTTGCAGTAATTAAAATGTTGAATATGATCATATTCAACATTTTTTATTGGCATAATTTTTGCTAATAATATATTAAACAAAAACTTAGGAGGAAATACTATGAATAATAAGGTAATTATTACAGCCGCCATTACTGGTGCTGTTCATATTCCAAGCATGTCAGAATATCTGCCTATTACCCCAGAACAAGTTATAAATGAAGCTGTTGCTGCAAATAAAGCCGGTGCAGCTGTAGTCCATTTACATGCCAGAAACCCAGAAAATGGCCAACCAACAGGCAGCCCGGAACTTATGAAGAAAATTGCCGAAGGAGTCAGGAGTAAATGTGATGTAGTAATTGGAATTACAACAGGCGGAGCTATAGGTATGACATCTGAAGAAAGATTAGCTGCAGTTCCTGTTTGTAAAGCTGAATTAGGATCCTGTAATGCTGGTTCTGTTAACTTCTGTTTTTCACCAATTGCCGATAAAATAAAAGAGCCAAAATATGAATGGGAAATACCATTTGTCAAAAATACCTACAATGTTCCTTTTGCCAATACATTTCAATCTATAGAGGATTATATCCGTATAATGAGTGAGAATGGAACAAAACCTGAATTTGAAGTTTATGAGGTTGGTATGATAAGCAATATCGCTTATTTTGTAAAAAAAGGTTTATTAAAAGGACCTGTTTATATTCAATTTGTACTTGGCGTAATGGGCGGATTGCCGGCGACGGTTGATAATCTGTTATTTTTATATAATACATCTAAAAAAGTTTTAGGTGATAATTTTATTTGGTCATGTGCCGCAGCAGGTAAAAATCAATTTGACATTACTACAGCTGCTATGGTTCTTGGCGGTAATGTTAGAGTTGGTCTGGAAGATAACCTATATATTTCAAAGGGTGTACTTGCAAAATCTAACTCTGAACCAGTCTCAAAAGTAAGAGAAATTGCTAAATTGCTTGACAGAGAAATTGCAACACCGGATGAAGCAAGAAAAATTTTGTTTAATTAATGTATTAATTACAATAGGGTATTAACAAAGAGCAGATGAACTCAATCTTTCTAATTTTATGAATACACATATTAGCAGTAGATATAGACTGAAGCACCCCCCGTGGTGCTTTTTATTTTTTATCAGAAGACAAAAACATAACAGACATCAAGCTACTATAACTGTTGGTCTGCTTTTGTCATTAAATAAGTATTGTTTAGCCTTGACTAAATTGTAAAATAATTCTATAATTAAGTAAACGATTGCATTATATAGTGTAATCTATCTACTCAAAATTAAGAAGGGGGATTAATTAAAATGAGTAATAAGAAGGCAATAGTTTTTGTAGTTATTTTAGCGATGGTTTTAGGAACATTAGCAGGTTGTTCAACAGGGGTTTCCAGCGGTAATACGGTAGATGTCGGTATAGTACTGCCAACAAAGGATGAACCGAGATGGGTTCAAGATGAAACTAGATTTAAAGAAGCATTAAAGAGTACTGACTATTCAGTTGAAATACTTTTTAGTCAAGGTTCTTCTGCTAATGAGAAACAAAATGTAGAATCACTTATCACTAAGGGGATAAAAGTTCTTATAATATGCCCACACGATGGTGATGGAGCTGCAGCAGCCGCTGAAGCTGCTAAAGCTGAAGGCATTACTGTTATATCCTATGACAGACTTATAACAGGAACAAAAGCGGTAGATTACTACGTAACCTTTGATAGCGTTGCTGTAGGTGAGGCGCAAGGGCAATATTTAGTAGATAAGGCAACCGGAAGCGGAAATCCACTATATCTATATGCAGGTGCTGCATCTGATAACAATGCTTTTTTATTTTTCGAAGGTGCCTGGAATGTATTACAGCCTAAGATTGCTGACGGTACATTTGTAATTAAAAATTCTTCGGAAGCAGTTGCACTGCAAAATAAGGCTACACTAACAAGAGATGAAATGGGAAAGATTATAGGTCAGGTTACTACAAACTGGGATTTCAATGAAGCTAAAAATAAAGCAGAAGCTCATCTAACATCTGCCTCTGCTTCTGACAAGGGAAATGTATTTATATTGGCGCCAAACGATGGAACTGCAAGATCAATAGCAGATACTTTCGTGGCAGACAAAGATATAAAATCATATGTAATTACTGGTCAGGATGCAGAAATAGCGTCAGTACAATACATAATAGATGGAAAACAAACTATGACAGTATTTAAGGATGTCCGCAGCCTGGTTAAAGACTCCATAGATATGGCAGTAGCTATACTAGGCGGAAAAACTCCGGAAACTACAGGATCATACAACAACAATGCAACTGATGTACCAGCTAAACAAACAGAAGTTGTAGTAGTAGATCAAGATAATGTGAAAGCAGCATTGGTTGATTCCGGTTATTATGATGCATCTACGTTTACTAATTTAAAATAATTGACTAAAAAACGAAAATAGTGATAGCCATTTTGGCTTTCACTATTTTCTAATTAATTTATTATAGGGAGTATTGTTATGACTACGTATGATACAGGCTATATTTTGGAAATGAATAATATAACTAAGGACTTTCCGGGGGTCAAGGCTCTTAGCAACGTAAATTTTAAGGTTAAAAGGGGGGAAATACATTGTTTAGTCGGAGAAAACGGTGCGGGAAAATCCACGCTTATGAAGGTTTTATCCGGTATTTATCCTTATGGACAATATGAAGGCGATATTATACTAAACAAAAATATTCAAAAATATAGTGGGATATCAGATAGTGAAAAAGCTGGAATTGCAATAATATATCAAGAATTAGCACTTATACCGGAAATGACAGTTTATGAGAACATTTTTCTGGGTCATGAAATAAAAAGCCGCTATACAATAAACTGGAATGAAACAATTGCAAGATCAAAGGAGCTATTAAAAAAGGTCAATTTAAATATTAATCCAGCTGTTAAAATAAAGGATTTAGGAGTTGGCAGGCAACAATTAGTTGAAATTGCAAAGGCATTCAGCAAGAACGTAAAGCTTTTGATATTAGATGAACCAACAGCAGCATTAAATGAAGATGATTCTGAAAATCTATTGAATCTATTAAAGGAGCTTAAAGAAGAAGGAATAACATCAATTATGATTTCGCATAAATTAAAGGAAGTAATATCAATAGCTGATACAGTAACGGTTCTTAGGGATGGGAGGACAATTTGCTCATTAGATGCATCTAAATCTGAAGTAAATGAGAATACAATAATAAGAAACATGGTTGGCCGGGAAATAAATGATATTTATCCGAAAAGAGCAAGAAAAGAGCCGGGTGAAGTAATATTAGAAGTTAAAAATTGGTCTGCTTATTCAAATGATCTTGGCAGAAGTGTTTTAAAAAATATCAACTTTAATGTTAGAAAAGGTGAAGTAGTTGCTCTGGCAGGACTAATGGGTGCGGGAAGAACAGAGTTTGCTAATAGCATATTTGGAAATCCCAGGGAGTATAAACTCTCAGGAGAGCTTTTAATAAATGGAGAGCCAAAGAACTTTAAACATACTTCAGATGCAATAAAATCTGGTATTGCATATGTTACTGAAGATAGAAAAAAGGAAGGGCTTATATTAATCCAAGATATAAAGAACAATATAACCCTTGGAAACCTAAAGTCACTGTCATCCAATGGAATTATAAATGAAAATGAGGAAATTAATGTAGCTAACAAATATAAAGATGATTTAACAATAAAGGCTCCCAGCATAGAGCAGTTATTAAGTAATTTAAGTGGTGGTAATCAACAAAAGGTATCCGTAGGAAAATGGTTATTTACAGAGCCAAAAATATTGATTTTAGATGAACCAACTCGTGGTATCGATGTAGGAGCAAAGTATGAAATTTATACCATAATGAACCGATTAATCGATGAAGGACTTAGCATTATAATGATATCCTCCGAATTACCTGAGGTATTGGGTATGAGTGATCGTATATATGTTATGGCTCATGGAGAAATCACAGGGGAACTGGATATAAAAGATGCTACGCAGGACGAAATAATGAAAATGGCTACAAATTAATTTAACTACGAGGGTATTAATATGGATTCTATTAGCAAGAAAGAAAAGAATATTAAGATAAATCTGCTTAATTATTTTAAAGAATTTAAAACATTACTCAGAAAAAACATTCGTGAATACGGCATGTTTATAGCATTATTTATAATTATGATTACTTTTTCTGTTTTGACTAACGGCACATTCATGTCACCAAGAAATTTGAGTAACCTCATTAACTCTACCGGATATATTGCTGTACTTACAATTGGAATGACATTAATTTTAATAATCAGGCATATAGACTTATCTGTAGGATATGTTGCCGGGTTTCTGGGCGCAATTGTAGCGATATTGATGACATCTGTAAAACTTAACACTGGTGTCAGTATATTGATAATACTTGCCATAGGAAGTGTTATTGGATTGTTCTATGGTTTCTTAATAGGTAAGGTTGGTATACCTGCCTTCGTGGTATCATTGGCAGGTATGTTGGTTTTTAGAGGATTGCTGATGTTGGCTACTCAAAAAACCGGAACCATTATAATACCAAATGATAGTTTTAATGATATAGGTAACGGATTTATACCTGATCCATTAAAATTAGTTAATGGCTATCATTCCTTAACTCTGATTTTAGGATTAGCAGGGATTGTGCTTTATATAATAACTGAATTAAGAACCAGAAAGAATATGCAGAAATATGAATTTGAAGTACTGTCAAAATCAATGTTTGTTTCGAAGCTTATATTTGTTTCTTTACTTATAGGATATGTAATATGGATGTTATCCAGATATAATGGTTTATCATGGACAGTAGTAATTGTCCTGATAGTAACAGCTGTATATCACTTCTTAACCACAAAGACAGTTTTAGGAAGACAAATATATGCAATAGGCGGCAACCCGGAAGCAGCTAAATTAAGCGGTATAAATGTAACAAAAGTTACCTACTTCGTATTTGCATCTATGAGTATGCTGGCCGCACTGGCAGGAGTACTATATACATCAAGACTTCAATCAGCAACTACAACCGCTGGAGTTGGATTTGAACTGGATGCAATTGCTGCAGCATATGTAGGAGGAGTCTCAACATCTGGGGGAGTAGGTAAGATAACAGGATCTCTGATAGGTGCTTTGGTAATGTCGTCGCTGACAAGCGGAATGAATCTAATGGGAGTGGATATATCATATCAATATATTATAAGAGGAATCATACTTGTAGTGGCAGTAATATTTGACATAATTACCAGAAGAAAAAAAGGCTAAGGCGAGGCGAAGAGAAATCTTCGCCTTTCTTCATTATACAGTGATGTTTTACTTCTTATTTGAGATTTAAAAAAAATTAAAAGACACCGACCTGTCACAGTCGGTGCCTCTCATCAATTGGTTAATTACATATTGCTTACTTTTTCATGGTCATGTGCTTCTTTATATTTTAAGCGAGTAGCTTTACCTCCCCTAATGTGTCTTTCAGATTTGTTTTTAAGCAAAACTTTTTTGACTTCGCTTGCAGCTGGAGGGTTCAGTTTGGGAAGACGTTCTGTAACATCCTTATGGACTGTGCTTTTGCTGACGCCGAATTTTTTTGCCGTCTGCCTTACAGTAGATTCAGTACTTATAATATATTCCGCGATTTCCATGGCTCTCCGTTCTATGTAATCTTTCATGTTTAACCCCCTTTGGCATTATACCGTCTTATTTACATTTTTATGCATTTCTTTGTCCTATTAGAACTTATACTTTAATTAATATAGTCCATTGGGTTAACATTTTTGCCATCAACAATCAATTCAAAGTGAAGATGTGCGCCGTCAGATGCTTCAATACTTGCTGTTTTTCCTACATTTCCTATTGCCTGACCTTGCTGCACCTGTTCTCCGACCTTAACACTTGCTGATACTAAATTGCTGTAAAGTGTTTTAATGTTGTTTCCATGATCTATAACAATTTCTGTACCTGTTAATTCTGAAGTGTTAACAGATTCTACAGTACCTGCTAATGCAGATTCAATTAATAATGTGTCTTTAGGCTTAATATCAACGCCCTTATGTACTCTCCATTCTCCTATAGACTCGTAATAAACCAGGTCGTCCATTGTGAACTCTCTGTATATCTCACCCGCTAACGGAGTTCTCATTGATTTTAAATCAATGTCATTAGTTTTTTCTTCTTCATCAGTATCCTTGTTGGCATTTTCATAGTCTCCAATTATACCTTCAACATAATCCTGGTAAGGATCCATATTAGCTCCTATTTCTTCATCTTCTGTATCTTTTTTCGCCAAGTTATTTTCTCCGTTCGGACCAGGACTTGAAGTATATCTCCAAACTATTGCAGTAGCTAAAAGAACAACACAAAGGGCAATTATAAAGAAACTTGTATCCTTATGTTTTAGTCTAATAAAGAAATTCTGCATTTTCATTTTTGCATTTTTTAATCTGTTGTTTTTCATACAATCCTCCTGTTTAATACTTCTTTATTACCTGATGATAGTGTGTCCCATTTTTTTTATTTAATACAAAATTGTTCTAAAATTTTTATTTGCTCATAAAATGTATAGTAAAACTTATGATAAAGGGGGTTGATTTTTTTGTTTAACCGTTTAATTTATGCGCTTGTTATATTTATTATGCTTTTGACTATACCTAATATTTCGCTGAACTTTCTTGAACACAAAATGAATATGCCAAGTGCAGCAGAAATTACAGAGGAGGAAAAGAATCAAATTATTGAAAAAACAAGAGATTACGAGGAACCTGAGGAGTTAGCAAAAACAAACATCACAGAGCCGGAATCAATCAAGGTTTTCAACCTGAAAACCAACGAAGTAATGGTTATTAACTTTGAAGAGTACTTGAAAGGCGTTATTGCATCTGAAATGCCTGCAGAGTTTAATATTGAAGCATTAAAAGCCCAGAGTGTTACTTCAAGAACATATTTACTATACAGATTAAAGAAATATCCCGAAGGGCAGCCAGAGCATTTAGGTGCACCTGTATGTACCGGAGTTCATTGCCAGGTATGGACTTCAAAGGAGGATTTAATTGCATCTCACGAGGATGGGTGGTATGAAAAATATTGGAGTAAAATTGAAGAGGCTGTAAGTTCAACTGATGGTCAAATACTGACCTATGAAGGAAAGATAATTGAACCGCTGTTTCATTCAACCAGCGGAGGAAGGACTGAAAATTCAGAAGAAGTATTTTCAACTGCTGTACCATATTTAAGAAGTGTGGAAAGTCCATATGAAGGAGAAGCTCCAAAACTTCATGATTCCGTTAAGATAACGGTGGATGAATTTATCAGCAAAATAAAATCTGTATACGGTAATTTAAATATTTCAAAAGATAATCTGCGTGAAAAAATACAATTGGGAGAAGTCAGTGAAGGAGGTAAAATCAAAACTATTTACATAGATAATACTGAGATCACAGGCAGAGAAATGAGATCTCTTTTTAATTTGAATTCAACTGATTTCAATTTTATCCAATCAGGAAATGAAATTGAAATTGTAACAACCGGTTACGGACACGGAGTGGGAATGAGCCAGTGGGGCGCTGATGGAATGGCTGATGAAGGCTATAATTATAGGGAAATATTGAAGCATTATTTTACTGATGTGGAGATAGTAAGCATGAAATGATAATTATTAATTAAAACTAGTTTATGTTATTGCGCTGAAGCAATAACATAACTTTTTATGTACAATAAATTTTTTATATGTTATGATTAAGTTACGAATAATATAGTCAGAAAGGATAATAAAATGATTTTTATAAATGATAAAGCGTATAATGAATTTAAAAAACTATTAGATGATGCTAAGGTTGAATCTTATAATATCAGAATAGGTTTAGATAGAATCGGATGCAGTGGTCCGATATTTAGTGTATATGTGGATGAGGTAACTGACAAGGACGATGTAGAAAAAATAAAGGATGTTTCATTTATTGTTGAAAAATCTTTGAATGAACAATATGGCGGATTTATTATTGTCTCAAGCGAAGAAAACAACGGAAACGGCGTTGGGCTTAAGCCCGTGGTTCAGTCGGCATCAGAAGGGTGCGGCGGCGGATGTGGGGGCTGCGGAGGCGGCTGCCATTAATCTATTTTTATATTTAAAAAAAGATTTGTGCGTTGCACAAATCTTTTTTTCTTATTCATTCAATTATATTAGTCTGCTACATATGGCAATAATGCTATTGTTCTTGCTCTCTTTATAGCTCTTGTTACCATTCTTTGATGCTTAGCACAAGCACCTGTGATTCTTCTTGGTAATATTTTACCTCTTTCAGTTGTATATTTCTTTAACTTTCCAAGGTCTTTATAATCTATATGTGTTGTCTTTTCCTGACAGAATTGGCACACTTTTTTACGAGGTCTTCTTTTTTGACCATAGCTTTTTTCGCCTTTATCGTTTCTATCATTTTGTCTTGAACTCATTGATATTTCCTCCTTCCCTGATTATAATCAATTAAAATGGGATATCTTCGTCATCTACCGGTTGGAAAATATCATTATCTTCATCTGGGAAATCTCCGAAAAAGCTGCTATCTGGCTGAACCGGTCTTCCTTGCTGCGGTGATGATGATTGGTCTTTCCCACCAATAAATTCTACTCTATCTGCTATAATATCTGTTGTATATCTTTTTTCGCCTGTCTGTGAAGTATAACTTCCTGTTGAAATCCTGCCGTGGACTGCGCACATACGACCTTTTGCAAGATAGTTGGCACAATTTTCAGCCTGTTTTCCAAAAACAGTTATACTTATAAAATCCGCTGTAGGTTTACCTTGACTAATAGCTTGTTGTTTCTTTTCTCCAAACAATTCTTTATCTACGGCTAATGTAAATCTAGCAACAGCCATTCCTGAAGAAGGTATAAATCTTAATTCAGGATCTCGGGCTAATCTTCCTACTAATACAACACTATTCATACTTTTTCCTCTTTTTTATTATTCTTCTTCTACAGTAATCATATGTCTAACCACGTTGTCGCTGATTTTGCAAATTCTGTCGATTTCATCAACAGCGTCTGAGCCTGCAGTAAAGTCAATAAATACATAATAACCTTCTCTTTTTTTGTCAATTTCATAAGCAAGTCTTCTTTGACCCCACTCATTAACCTTTTCAATTGTTCCCTGTCTGTCAGTTATTATGTTTTTAACTTTTTCAATTTCTGCATTTCTTACATCTTCTTCTAAATTAGAAAGTAAGATTAAAGCTGCTTCGTATTTTCTCATCTGAGTCACCTCCCTTTGGACTTCGGCTCTTGTTTTCCCAAGAGCAAGGATAGCTAATATATTATAGCATCATGATTATTTTTATACAAGCACTTTTTTATAAAAATATAATTTTAATTGCATATTATTCTTTTATAACATATTCTGCATCTTCTTTGCAGTAACTGCACTTTTCACTCTGCACTTTTGTAATTTGTGGCGCAACCTCTTTTTTATTCACAAAATCATCAATTGCCATTTCCACATGCTCCCTGCATGCATATATTAATATTTCCTTTTCCATTTTTTCTCCTAAATTTCATAAATCCTGCTTGATTTGTCCCTGTATGTCATTTCTAAACAAATACCTGGATTAACATCAATAAAATTTTCCTTTAATATGTTTTCCACAGTCTTGTAAGCCAGTTGAGGAAAATTATTTTCCTTGCTTAGATGTCCGAGAAGCACAATTTCTGTTCCTCTTCTTACAACCCTTGAAATCAAATTGCCGGCTGTGTCATTGGACATATGGCCAAATTCTCCTAAAACCCTCCTTTTAAGAGTCCATGGATAGGGTCCAATCAATACCATATCTTCATCATGGTTTGATTCTACAAGGAGCAGGTCTGAGTCCATTATACTGTTTATTATCAAGTCGTTTGTACAGCCTGTGTCTGTAACAAGACTAATTTTTTTGTTTTTATAAAATATATTATAACCAACAGGGTGAGCTGCATCATGAGATATATCAAAAGGCATTATAGACAAATCTCCGACCTCGGCACATTCATCAAGAATCTTTATGTTTTCAGATTTTATATCACCTATGTATGTGTTCATTGCCTCCCATGTTTTCCTATTTGCATAAATAGGTACATTAAGTCTTCTCGACATTATGCCGGCACCTTGAATGTGGTCAATATGCTCATGGGTGATGAATATGGCATCAACTTTCTTAGGATCTTCCCCTATATTTACAATTTCCTGCTGAATTTTCTTTCCGCTTAAACCTGCATCAACAAGAATTGTAGTATTTTCGGTTTTTATATATTGACAGTTACCGCTGCTTCCGCTGAATAACGAACAAAATTTCAACTTCAATTTGTCCTCCCTTATGTACCTTCACTCAAATCAATTTATATTATCACATAATCTTGTATTTTACAAATAAATTTATTAGCTGGCAGCGATGAGGAGTAAACTTTTTTAAATACCATCATAAATTACATAATTTTGATTTTTTGAATTTATCAACAATTCTACAATTTTGTTCTTGTATT
>DFOA01000067.1 GCA_002381185.1 Firmicutes bacterium UBA3553
TTTATTCCTCAGAACTGATGGCTTGCATAGTCATTAAAATCAGCAAAGGAGATCATTCATGGATTTTATCACATTTGAAAACGTGGAAAGAGAATATCACATCGGTGATGCCGTAATCAAGGCGGTGGATGGCATCAGCTTCAGCCTTAGACGGAGCTCGTTCAACGTGGTTCTGGGGCAGAGCGGAGCAGGTAAAACTACGCTGCTCAATTTGCTGGGCGGAATGGATTCACCGACCTCCGGCAAGATAGTCGTGAACGGGAAAGAAGTCTCCGGTATGTCTGAATATGATCTTACAGAATATCGTCGCACACAAATCGGATTTGTGTTTCAATTTTATAATCTGGTGCCTAATCTGACGGCGCTGGAAAATGTACAGCTTGCAGAAGAAATCTGCCCTGACCCGCTGGACGCGCGGGAAATGCTGAGACGTGTAGGACTTGAAAATCGAATGGATAATTTTCCAAGCCAAATGTCCGGCGGAGAACAACAGCGCGTTTCCATCGCCAGAGCACTGGCGAAGAACCCGCAGATCGTTCTGTGCGATGAGCCCACCGGGGCTCTGGACTCAGAAACCGGCCGCAAGGTGCTGCGCCTCATCCGCGATGTGGCCGGAGATCTTGGCAAGACTGTGATTATCGTCACACATAATGCTCCTATTGCCGAGATGGCACATACGGTGCTGCATATGCGGGATGGCAAAATCGCTAAATTACAACTCAATGAGCACCCCAAGGACGTGGAGGAGATTTTATGGTAAAAGGTGCATTGTTCAAAAAATCCATGCGTGACATGCGTAAATCGAAGTCGCAGTTCATTTCCATTTTTATCATGGCAACTTTGGCTGTATTCATTATGACAGGGCTTGACAGCATTTGGTTTACCGTTGAGAAACACTCAGACACCATGTATCAATCAACAAATTTATCCGACTTATGGGTGACTGTGGAGAACCCTTCAGAGCAGCAACTTTGGGGAATCGGGAAAATTCATGGTGTGGAGTTTGTGGAAAAGCGCTTTTCTGCCGATGCCAACACGGATTTGCCCGGTGAACCCACACTGCACGTCTACGCATTGGATGACCGAAGTAAACTCGATCAGCCCGAACTCCAGCGAGGGAGGTTCAGTAAAAGCGGCGGCGGTGCTGTTCTTGACAGCACATTTGCCAAGGCTCACAATTTAAAAATCGGAGATTATATTTCCATTAAGCTAAACGGTGTATGGCTGCGCCTTCCCATTGACGGACTGGCACTGAGCGGTGAGCAAGTTTATGCCGTCAAAAACTCCGCTACATTGACACCGGATTCCTCAGAATATGGCTTTGTAGTAATTCATACCGGCGCATTGGAGAGTGTTTATGGACAGAAGGTCTATAATCAGATCAGTGTGAAAACCACACCAGGTTCAGACCTTACACAAGTGGTGCAAAAAGCAGGTGCTGTTATAGGCGACAATTTGATTGGCATAATTTTGCAAAAAGACAGCAGCAGCGTCAGCAGTGTAAATTCCCGTATTCAGCAGTTTAAAACACTTTCGGTCGTATTTCCCATACTGTTCTTATTAGTTACAGCGCTAATTACACAAAGTACCATGGTGCGTATGATAGAAAACCAGCGCCCGCAAATAGGAATTTTGAAAGCATTGGGCTACAGCAAGCGAAGTATCCTATGGCATTACACTTCCTATGGTGTCATAGTCGGTGTGCTTGGTTCTGCTTTCGGGCTTTTAATTGGACCTAATACATTCGGACGTATCATGGTTCCTCAGCTTAAGCTTACACTGGCAGACTATAGCCTTAAAATCAATTACGGACATTTTGTATTTGTATTACTGTTGATTCTTATGTGTACAGGAGGAGTCTCGTTCTTAGCCTGCAGGAAGCTCCTAAGTGACTCGCCTTCGGTGCTTCTTCGAGATAAGCCGCCGAAAAGCGGACAGCACATATTTTTGGAATATGTACCATCTGTGTGGAAGAAAATGAAGTTCAGCAGCAAGCTTATCGCACGAAATATAGTGAAGAATAAGGGACGCCTGATAATGAGTACAATAGGTGTCATGGGCTGCACAGGCGTGATTATTTCGGCATTGACAGTTCGAAGCACATTGTCAGGAATCAGCGATTATACGTATGGAACAACATATACGTATGACCAAAAAATTGTCCTTGACACCACTAAGACTAATTCAATATACCTTAAAAACCTTGAACTCAACGGCATAACTCAGCAAGTAGAAGAGTCTGCAATCCAGTTAATTCTTCCGAACGGAAACCAAAAAATGGAGCCTGTCAATATTACTACGAAGAAAAGCCCGCTGATTCACCTTCAGGATATTGATGGTAATTCCATTTCATTACCTGAAAACGGGGTTCTCATGACCCGCAAGCTATGTAAAGAGCTAGGTTTAAATAGAGGTGACATTATCCGAATTAAGCTCACAAATAAGGGCTATGTTTCAGTTCCTATCGTCCATGTTGCATACCTTGCTTCCGGTCAGGGAATTTATATGACTGACACATACTGGGAATCGCTGGGCGAGACATTTAAGCCGACGGCACTGCTGGTCAAATGGAACGGTCCGCCGGATCAAAAATTTCTCACCAGCGATGCGGTGGTTGATTCGTCAACGAGAGAAAGTATGCAGGATAGCCTGTCTTCAAGCATAGGTGTTGTTAATTTAGCAGTCTTGCTGTTGATTGTTTTGGGCTCGTCGCTGGCGTTTGTGGTTCTGTACAACACCGGTATCCTAAACTACGTAGAACGGGTCAGGGATCTTGCAACCTTTCGTGTACTCGGATTCCACCACCAGGAAATCCAGTACCTGGTACTGGTTGAAAATTATTTTTCAGTCTTGCTGGGGATGCTGTGCGGTATCCCTGTAGGAAGATTCATGTCATGGGTGATAGCCAGCAGTATTGACAAACGGCTGGACCTTCTAGGCAACATTAATTTGACGAACGTGCTGATAGCCGGAGCAATGACCATGGCCTTTGCATGGATTGTCAACAAGGTAATAGCCCGTAAGATGAAAGAAATTGACATATTTGAAGCGCTGAAAAGCGTTGAATAGCAACAGATGGAGGAGTAGCACATGAAAAACTGGATATTATCACGCAAAAAGGCGGTAGTTATAGTATGTGGACTGACCATACTCATTATCGTAATTACTATCTTTATTCAAAAGAGAAACAGTATCGAAGCCATGCAGGCAGAGGATACCTTTGTTACCGCAAATCAGACCGCTGAAATCGAAGCATGGGGTGAAGTGCGGTACAGCCACATTGAGAACATCAGTATTGACATTCCAGCAGTTGTAACGGATGTGACGGTGAAGGAGGGCGAACGTGTCATGCTAGGTCAACCTCTCGTGACACTGGACCTTTCTGAATACAATGGTAACATCGAGAAACTGAAGCAGCAGCTCTCTGCTGACCAGGCGGCACTGCCTGCCGCTGCTCAGGACATTTCTGCTTTGCAGGCGGACATTGCCCAGATGCAGAGTGAAATTGCTCGGAAGAATGAGGAATACAACAACAGCACGAACGCTGACCTGCAGCTGTTGCAAAATTCACTGAACCTGGCTCAGAAAGAGCTTGAAAATACAAAGAATGATCTGCAGAATTACCAGTCACTGTACGATGCGCAAGCCGTTCCGGAAACGACTCTAAATCAGTATAAGACTGCACTGGATCAGTGTCAGAAAGCTGTGGACGATGTGAAAGCCACCATCCAGAAAACCAAGACTGCTTTAAAAGATGAACTGAACCAGCTTAATATTTCACTCAAGTCCAAAGAAACACAGCTTTCCCAGCTTCAATTGGGCAACAGCGCGAACGTCACAAAGCAGCAAAGCGGTATTTCAGCCACACAGGTGGATCTGAACATTATGATGTCAAAAACTGCAAAGGATTACTTCAAAGACAACCAGATTGTTTCCAATGTGAAAAACGGGATTGTACAAAATATAGCGGTTAGCGATGGGGATTATCTTGGAGTGCAGGGCATGCCGACTAAAGTGCTGCAGATTATTGACGCGGATTCCATTACCGTCAGTGCGGAGGTCTACGAGGAATTCATAGGCAGCGTACAGGTCGGTGAATCTGTCAGAATTGTGCCGACCTCTGCCCCGGACATCTCACTGACAGGTATCGTGACACAAATTCCGGATCTGGCAGTGGAGAAGGACGGCAGGCGCGTTGTCCGCGTACTTGTAAAACCCGACGATCCAAACAGCCTGCTCAAGCCTGGATTTACTGCAGATGTTTATTTTACGAAATAAATGCACTTTACATGGCAAAAACGCAAGGGAGGAATCGTGTTGTCCGGTCCCAGCAATCAATCTGATTATATTATAAAATATTAGCCTGATAAAGACATGGATGGAAGCGTGGGTTTGGACACAATCCATCCATATTTTCTATAAATGAAGAGGGATAATCAGACATGGAGAGCATTGACAACCCCCATTATAATAGTATAATTGTACTAACAAGATTGCAAAGTACAGGTGTGCTGCAGAATAACAGGAGAAGATTATGAATATTAGATATTTAAATGAATTCTTAAGCCGTATGGAGGAGATTGCCGTAATAGGAAGGACTGCCAAAGTAGACGGTGTCATTTGCAATATTATGGGAATGGTACGAAATGGCTTGCAGTTAAGGCTTTTGATTCTACAATATGATGAGAATTTTCAACATAATGTGGAGGAAGATGAGACAGCATTTTGTGACATTCCTTCCAGACCTGAGAACAATCGAAAGCGATTGAGCCGAAAGATGCACCATGATGCGGTAAATCCCTTTTGGACAGTCCGCAAGATTTTAGTCGGGGACAGAGAGTTTGAGGTGAATGGAGCGGAAAATCATAGATTGAATATACAGAATTGTGAGGATATATTGTTAATCTCTGAATTTCTGCATAACGGCTGGCAGCCGAAGGGCATAGATTATCAGAATATTGACATGCTGTTTCTGACCAGTCTGGAGTTGGAAGGCGAATATACGGCCATACCAGGACTTGTAGAAAATTCTGAATTACGTTTTTCCATGAGGGCTGACAGCGTGCCATACCTTGTGGAACAACCGATTACGTTAACTGTGGGCGGTCAATATCCTGACAGACTGTGGTTCAGGGATTTGTGCGACAAAGAACATTGGTTTTTGATTAATCAAATATATTTATCAGATATGTGGGCGGAAATTGAAAAAACTCTCAATGATCCTAGAATACAGGAACAAATGACAAAGGAGCAAATAGCTCAGGCAAAATTGGATTTTGAAAAGAAATTCCTGAAAATATGCCCCAAAGGCATGCTACTACCTGTAATTGAGTATGAATGCGAGGAAAATATAGCTCTCCAGTTTTATACTAAGGACTATCTGGATGCTGAGCCTGTAAATAAAAACGGCGGTATAGGATTCATTGTTCGCCCGGAAAACCCCACAGGAATTTTGGGGCTGAAGCTGAAAGCCGCCATTGTTCAGGAACCTGTTCCGGCTAATACCGTAAGTATTGTAGCTGAATTGTTTCAATATTTTCATACTATCACCGTAGACGATATTGTGGTTAAGTAATATGGTTAATGATTAAACTTTAGAATAGTATAGTGATAATAGCATGAATATGTATTATTAGAAAATAGATTTTTTGTATAAATCAGAAGGAGTTTTAATGCAAACAGAAAAAAACAATTCTCTGGACAACATGAGCTGCCCGGTTATAAATAAATGCGGAGGCTGTCAAATACAGCATTACAGTTATGAAAAACAATTGGAAGAAAAACAAAGACAGGTCAGTACCCTATTAGATAAATTTTGCAAGATAGAAAATATTATCGGAATGGAAAATCCATATTTTTACCGCAACAAAGTCCATGCAGTATTTGATACAGACAAAAAAGGAAATGTTATATCAGGTGTTTATGAGGCGGGAAGTCACAGGGTAGTTTCCATAGACAGCTGCCTGATAGAAGATCAGCGTGCCGATAATATAATAGTTACAATTCGCGGAATGCTCAAATCCTTTAAAATAAGGACATATAATGAAGATACCGGAGTCGGTCTGTTACGTCATGTATTAATCAGAACAGGACATAAAAGCAATGAAATAATGGTTGTATTAGTACTGGCATCCCACATATTTCCTTCAAAAAACAATTTTATCAAGGCTCTTTTAAAAATTCATCCCGAAATAACAACCATTGTCATGAATGTAAACAATAAAAAAACCAGCATGGTGTTGGGAGAAAGAGAACAGGTGCTGTATGGGAAGGGATACATAGAAGATACCTTGTGCGATAAAGTTTTTAGAATTTCACCAAAGTCGTTTTATCAGATAAATCCTGTACAGACAGAAATCCTTTACAGCAAGGCTATTGAATTCGCATCACTAAAAGGCAATGAAACAATCATAGATGCATATTGCGGTATAGGAACAATCGGTATAATTGCAAGCAGCCATGTTAAAAAGGTGATCGGGGTCGAACTTAACCGTGACGCAGTAAAAGATGCAATAACAAATGCCAAGCGAAACAAGGTAAATAATATTTATTTCTACAATCAGGATGCCGGAGAATTTATGAACCAGATGGCTAAAGAAAAACAATCTGCAGATGTGGTATTCCTTGACCCTCCAAGGTCCGGCAGCACAGAACAGTTTTTAGATGCCATGATCTCAATGAATCCAAAAAAAGTAGTATACATCTCATGTAATCCGGTAACATTGGAAAGAGATTTATCATACCTCGTAAAAAAAGGATACGAAGCAAAGAAAGCCGTACCTGTAGATATGTTTCCGGGAACGGAGCACGTTGAGTGCGTGATTCTGATGCAGAATTGTGGTATAGAGGGCAAAAAATAGAGTTTGACCACAACATATAGTGGCTTGAAGGCAAAAGAGGGCAAAAATTCGGAGCAAAAAATACACGATTTTTGACCTCTTTTTTTGCAAAAAATACTAATGCAAAAGCTTATTTTTTAGATTTTGCATAAAGGTGATGTAAAAGATTACTTTTCAGTAAGATAGATAATAATTTATAAATCACAAATGAGAGACAAATAAAGCCGGAGAAATATGGTGAATTTATATCATATATTCTCCGGCTTTAATAGCTTTATATTCTTCATTGCGAGAGGCATTTTATTCGAATGAAAGAAGAAGCCTTTCTATATCTGATTGGCTCATTCATAAAATTCAAGTATATTGAGAGAGAAAAATATGGATCAAGAGGAATGTGAAAATTGGATAGCCATTACTGCAAGCAGCAGCTATAAATGGGTGGAAGATAGGATATCATATTTGAATGGTAGAGGTTCTTTGTACTATACAGATGGGGAAGATGGTGTATATATTCAGATATCAAATGACAGTACATTGAAGACTGGGACTTATGAAGGTGCGTTTCCTCATATTTAGATATGTTTAATGTATATAATACTAATCATTTGGAAATGAGGATAGATGAGGTATATTAGTGTAAAATTGAGGATAGGTTAATTGAGCTAAGTACTTGACATACCCTTAATGCTTGTCAACCCTTTAACAACTGCATATATTAAATTGTATTTTGTTTATATAATTTTAAAAGACTCATTATCAAAAAGATTGAAAATGTGGGTCTTAATATAAATAAGCAGTAATATTAGGGCCGTAACGGTCTTGTAGAAAGGTAATTTAATAGTGAAGTCCATATTTTCACTATTAAATGGTGGAAATAATGACAAGCAAATTGTATGAAATATTAAAAAAAGCTCAAAATGGAAGTGAAGAGCATGTAATAGAATTATATAATAAATTTTTACCTTTAATAAAGGGATATGGAAGAAAACTTAATTATGAAGAAGCAGAAAGTGATTTGATCATTTTCTTATTAGAATATATTAATAAAGCCAACTTTGATAAATTTAGAAATAGAAGTGATGGCGAGATAGTTAACTATATTAAACTATTATTTAAAAATAAGTCTATTGATATATTAAGAAAATTAATGAATAAGAAAATTGAAACAAAGATAATAGATACAGAAATCATATATAACGATTACTATAAAAATCTCGAAGAAGAATATATTTTTAGCTTAATGAAGAATTTAAATAATACACAAAAAAAGATCATAATAGGAAGATATATTTATGGTTATTCTGATGATAAGTTATCAAAAATTTTTAGAATATCGAGACAAGCTGTATATAAACAAAGAAAAAAAGCACTTGGATTAATAAAGATAAAAATTGGAGAAAACAATAATCATTAGTTAATTATGATAGTAAATTATATTAATAGATGAGTTGTCAATATGAAAAGTTTCCTTAAAGAGGTTTACAAAATAATAATATATTTCGCTTTTAATATATGTAACAGATAATTTCAGTAAAAAGTTTATTATAAAAACATTTTAATTGATTGTATAATCTAAAATCCCTTAATGGGTCAAATGATTTAACAAATGACAGTAAAATTGATATTATATGGGAGATGTTTATTATGGCAGTTTTGAGTAATAAAGTGTATTTTATAAAGTCATATTCAAATTTAAATCGAGTTTTGGATGTATACGGGAATAATTATATAGCAAATGGTAGTAATGTAATTACTTGGAATATAGAACCAACTGCTCGAACGCAGAAGTGGAAATTAAAAAACAGTAATATTAACACTAAGATTTTGTCAAATTATAAGCCTGAATTTTCTTTAGACCATTGGAACGGTTCTGCTAATTTTGGTAAATGTGATATGTATGAGGATAAGTCTGCATATGATACTGATCAATTAGTAACTTTGGTTGAGCATGATGCAAGCAAGAATTTATATAGAATTAAGCTTGTTAATCATAATAAGTTTCTGACAGTTGCAGCCGAAGATGGATTACCAATGTTTTGGTCCGCAGCAAATGGTCTAAATAGTCAGATATGGAAGTTTGAAGAATATATGGCTCCTCCATTCAGTGTAGTGGATGCAAATACTAAGGTAAATGAAATCAATTATACAATAGAGTATTTTTCTGCTATGCCTGGTGCTATAAATATTACTGCTAAGCGAGAGATTAAACCTCCTTCAACGGTGAATGGTGAAAAAAAGATTGCTAATATTAGTCTGCCATTTGCTCAGACAAGCAGTACGGTTCAAGGTCTAAATTCAAAATATGGTGCTTCCTGCAAGGCATTTTCAATGGCTGCTTTACTGACATTCTATTCAAAGAAGCTTATCAGCCCACATTGGTTTACTGAGTTCGGATGGGTACCTCCAAACTGTGATAATTCCTACCTTACATCCGCAGTAACCTACGGAAGTAAAGGTGCCTTTAAACTTGTAACCATAAATTCAGAAAACACAACATTTGCTGAATTGAAAGCAAAGATTGATCTTGGAATACCTGTACTCCTGCGTTGTACAGGAACAGGCACCGGCGTGCAACACTGGGTTGTAGTATATGGTTATAAGGGAAACGGAAGTGCAGCTTCCGATTTCTTTGTAGTTGATTCTGCAAATAAGACCAAGACTACAATAATGTTCGGAAGAGACACCATTTTAACTGAGTCTATGTCTTGGAGCAAGGTTAGCGATACTAATGGTAACTTTACTATTAATGAGTCATATTATGTAATAGATAATAACTAACTTTATAAGAAAGAGGAGATTACTCCTCTTTCTTATGTTTAATCATGATGAACGCAAAATTACTGTTGAATGTCCAATGTATATTAAGATAAAATAGTTGTATGACATATTTCTTTATATTATAATATAATTATAAAATTAGCATACAGTGCATTTTATGAAGAAGTTTATAGATAAGAGAATATAAACATAGATAATAAGGGGGAGCTATGAAGGGTAATCTTTATAAAAAATTTAAATATACAATAATTTCATTATCTACTATGTTGTTTATATTAGGTCTAACATCTTGTTCAGCTAACAATACAGATGTAATTGATAATTCTGAAAGGGAAGAACCAAGGGGAATAATAGTTGACGGTGAGCTTAGATATTATGACGGGGAATTAGTAAGTATAGCAAAAAAATTGATTGAGAATAGCTTGATTTCAAATGATATAGCAATAGGTATTGGATTCTCAATAGATCTTGAAGACAATATTGAAGATGAAGATTTTAATACATATTGTAAGGTTTATGATAATGAATATGGTTTTAATTCAGCAAAAGATATAGAACAGTTTTTGCTTGCAACTTATTCGAGTGAAGAGATAATATATAAAACAATCCATATAGGAGATATATCTATATATAAGGATTTTGAAGATCATCTATATGCCCATGGTGCAATACATAGTGCCTCAAGGGCATATGTAATTAAGGATTGGTTTAATATTTACGCAACTGATGTAACAGAAAATACCGCCGTGATAAACTATCCATTATATTATTTTAGAGATGGTGTTGATGGAGTAGAAATGTACAAAAATACTATTTCAAAGGTTGAAGGGGTTTGGTTGCTGGACGATATTTTAGAAGCAGAATTAATTGAGCTGGGCGAATCAACCAAGAGAACTTTAGGAATGAGAAGTGTTGCGATAGAAATAATTGATAATTTGAAATTATCTGAATTTATCAGTACAGAAGGAAAGTCAATAGAACAAGAAGGTACTAAATATACAAACATTGGCTATTCATCCGACGCTGCACAATATGAATCATATACAAGTGAAAATTTATTAGCGTATTGTCGAAATTATACAAGCGACATATACAATATGTTGCTGCCGTATTTTAAAGAAATAGACGGAAACCTTTATGTGAGAAATATAGAAGATATACGCAAAGAATACACAAGGATTTACAAAATGGAAACCTTGGAGGTATTAGATGTAAGTGATACGGAGGCAAGCCTGCAAATAAAGTATTCAGATTGGGGTAATCAGGAAAAGACATTGCAGTTTAAGATGTACCCAGACGCAGAAGTATACTGGAGATGGTTACCGGATACCATACTTTAAATAATGTATAGGACTTTCTTTAGAAACGGTAAAAATAATTATAACTGCCAAGGGGACTACGTATCCCCTTGGCAGCAAATACATCTTGAGGGCGATTTTTCAGAACTCTGGCAGCATGAATACATCCACTTGGATGGGATTTAAGATGCGAGTAGTCGATAAAAAGTCGCTTTTCATGGAACAAATGAAGCGAGACTTTATAAATAGGAATTTGCCGGACGGTTTTTGACTGAGGATTATTTATATTTTGTACGTTTGCGGAGGTAAAGATGAGCGATTATTTGAGGCAGAAGTTAATTATCATAACCGGTTCACCATGTGTAGGTAAAACTGCTGTGGCAGAAAACCTTTTTGAGTCATACGAAAACAGCGCGTATTTCGATGGCGACTGGGCATGGTGCGTCAATCCGTTTTCGATTGCTGACCCGCGATTACGGAATGGCGACAAAACCATTTCTTTTGCACTGTCTACCTACCTAAATTCAAATTTCAATTATGTTATTTTTTCCTCCGTGGTAGTGATAGGGGAAGCAATTCGAGAGACTATATTAAAAGATATTACCGCGAAGGATTACACGACCATTGCGTTCACATTGAAGTGCTCCGAAGAAACGCTGATTGAACGCCATAAAAAACGCGGCGACACAAACGAAGTATTATTTCAATGGTTAAGAATGAAGCCACATCCCGGAGATTATGTTATAGATACTGACCACAAAACAATTGCACAAGTTGTTGATGAAATAAAAAGCATAATAAATTAACCGTTCAAACAGCGTGGTAAATAAGCATACATGAAGCAACAAATTCCAATTGTGCGCCCAGCAAAG
>DFOA01000037.1 GCA_002381185.1 Firmicutes bacterium UBA3553
TATTTATTCCTCAGAACTGAAAAACCCCCTATGGGGTTATGTATTTTTATTTTAGTCGTTTTTATTGTTTTTATTTTTGGATGATTTGTTATCTGCATCTTTATCTTTGAAGGGTTTGTTATTTGAATCTTTACTTTCGACTTTCTTATCAGATTCTTTTACGTCTTTTTTATTTTGTTTAAATTCCTGCTTTAATTCTTTTTCGGATTTTTTATCATCCTTAAATTCATGTTTTGATTCTTTCTCTCTGTCCTTGCTGTAATTTTTTATTTCTTTCATTATAGTTTGAACGGGCACTTCATACCAATCTTCTTCTTTAAAAGTTTTATCTTTGGGATAAATTTCTTTAAGCCTTCCGATTAAGCTCCACTTTCCCGGGGTCACATTATGTTTTTTTGCTCCCTCCACATCATCCTTGCTTACTTCGATTACTTCAATCGAAAACTTGTTTCTTCCAGATCTTTTTCCCTTCACTTTTTCTTTATCTGAATCTGTCTTTTTATCTTCTTTAGCTGTTTCTTTTGCTTGTTTCACAGCAGATGCTTCTTCTTTTGCCTCTTTATCTTTATTCTCTTCAGATTTTTCCAAATCTTCTTTTGTTTCTGCAGGTTCTTCTTTTGCTTGAGTTGATCCTGCTTTTATTGCTTTAGTTTCTTTTACTTCTTCTTTTCCGGTATCTGTACCTTGTTTAACTTTATCTGGTTTACCAGCCTTAAAGTCTACTGCTTCTTCAACTGTGATTTTTAATGATGCGGCAAGCTCATCTGTCTTAACCTGGCTTTTGCTTGATGCTGCAACAACCACACCGCCTTCTTTACCCTCAATAATATAACCTTTATCTTTTAATTCAACTAAAACATTTTTAACAGCTTCATTAATTTCCTTGTTCTTAAGTCCCGCAACACTCATTTCGCCTATAACTTTTTCACCAACATCATTAGCTGCTTTAACTTCTAAAACACGGTCAAATCTGTTTACAGAAAATTCAAAGGAAGGGTTGACATCAAGGCTCACATAGGAATATGGAGTGAGATATGCCCATGCCGGGGTTGCAAAAATCGCCAAAGCAGCGGCTGCCGAAGCTGTCAGCTTTATATATTTACCTGTATTTTTTAATGTTACTTCTTGTCCGATAGCATAATTTTTATTTTTTATTTTTGATATTCTACCATCTTCAGACAAAACAGCTGCAACATTATCTTTAATTTCAACTATCACTGCTTTCATTTTTTTAACTCCTCACGAATATATCGCATATAGACTGCGAGGTTCGGATAATCCCCAGTCATTATCTCCACTGCTGCTATTATATATTTTCGATGGCGCTCCAGCAATTTACGGGGTACTTTTGTGTTTTTAACAATTAAATTTAAAGGAAGCTGCCTTTTTATTTTCATTTCACTTATCAGTATAGGATTATTAATCATGAATGCAACAACCTTTGCACATGACTTTTTTGTCTTCCTTGCCTTGGGAGAACATTCAGCTAAATCCATAAATGAAAAACCATATCCTGAAAAAACTTCGTTTATGAGATAAATCTCCATTTTTAAAGAATTGTCCTCTTCCGCTGAAACCTTTTCGGCAATTTCTGCCTGTATTGAATAATCTTCCTCGTCTGTTTCAGATTCAAACAGCGATGGCTTGACCAATATTTCAGGAGCATATCTTGATTTGCTTCGTATGTAATCTATAATCCGCCTTCTTATAACCAATTCGGCAAAATTCAAAAAGCTCCCCTTATTTGGAGAATAACTTCTAACTGCCTCAGTAAAAGCCGCCAATGCAATTGACCATTCGTCATCACTTTTGGAAATATAGCTGCGAGCTGCTGCGGATGCACATTTCAATATGAAATTTTCATACTGAGATATAAGCACATTTATTGAATTCTCATCATTTTTAGCATTTACTGCCAGTATATCTATTTCGCCCACACGTCCACCTCTTAACACAATTACCCTTTATTATATCATTATAATTTTTCTATTACAATACAGATATATTTCCAATTTTCGTACGAAATTTTGATGAGCATCTAATAATTTTAATGATAAAATTTAAAAAAATTTAAATGAAAGTATTGATAAAACACCTACTTATGTATTATAATAAATCTACCGTTTGTTAACGGCATCATAACGGGGGCGTAGCTCAGCTGGGAGCGCGAATGAAGGGTTTACACTAAAAATTTATTTATAGTAACATAAAATTATGGTTTCCCGTATTTGGGGATATAGCTCAGTTGGGATGAGCGCTTGAATGGCATTCAAGAGGTCAGGGGTTCGAGCCCCCTTATCTCCATCATTATCAATAAGTGTTTATAACTTAGTTATGGACCTTTTTTATTGTATTTTTGTAATTTATAAATTGTTCTACACTTATGTTGAAATCAACATCTATTACGTAACCCGCAGATACTGTTATCCGATCAATAAGGTGTGCTATAATCATTTTCTTGACTTCTATCTCGCTATCTTCAAAAATGTTTGCCCAATTTAATAGCCTATTGTGCTGTGCTTTTAATTCTGCAACGATTTTTTCCGAATCAGAATATTCTTCGAGAAATTTTGCTACGTCAAGTTCAGCTTGTTTTTGCTCTTGTGTGACTTTTTCGATAGCATCGCTCAATAACTCGGGAGTGAATTTGCTTTTCCCTTGAATAGCTTTGACAATTTCATCTTTAAGAGAGTTAAGGTCTGATGTATGCTTTTTAAGGCTCCGCTGTGCCAAATTAAGTTTGACTTGACATTCTTTCTTTTTTTCAGAATATTGATCATCCATGAAATCTGACATAGATACTTCTTTAAAATCTGAAAAGAAATCCTTAAGAAGTTCTTCAATTACGGAATCAATTTTTGACGATTTATAACCCGTTTGGCCGTTGCAGAGATGCTTGTGTCTCGTTCTATTATAGCATACATATCTCCAATATCGGTGCTTAACAACAGTTCCGTCTTTTTTGCTGTAATCTGCTCCTACAGGTGTGGCGGTAAGCCTGGCTCCGCAATGGCCACAAAATATATTACCTGATAACAGACAATTTTTACTTCTCGTTGTTCGAGGAAAAGTGCGTTTGTCTTCATATTCATTAGAACGTTGTTTTGCTAAATCCTGTGCCCGCTGGAATGTATCATCATCAATAATTCTTAGGTGATCAAAAGGCTTAGACCAGCTGTCTCCACTCCTCAGTATACCACGATACATAGGATTTTTTAAAATGTTTCTAATAGATGGAGATGTAAAATTATTTCCCTTACGAGTTAAAATATTTAGCTCTGTAAGGTGTGTCGCTATATTATGCGTTCCTAAACCTGAATTCACATATAAGTCGAAAATCATCCTAACAACAGCAGCTTCTTCTTCATTAATTACAATATCATATACTTCCCGATTCTTTTTGTTCAGCCGGCCGAGTTTTTCCAACTTGTAGCCATAGGCGGCAACGCCACCCTTGAATTTTCCTTCTTGTACGATTTGACCCATACGGGTACTGGTTCTGACGGAGGTTTTAATACTTTCACCAGATGCTTGCCAATATCGGATATAATTCGTAAGTTTATCAACATGAGTGTCAAAGCGTTGCTGCCCTTCGTTTACGCTCCAGACTTCAATTCCGTTATTTACAAACCACTCAACAACAAAGGGAGTTTCATCTTCTTTACGCCCGATGCGGTCAAACATAAATACCAGGAGAATATCAAACTTACCCTCCACAGCATCTTTTTGAATTTCCTGAATAGCATCTCTATCTTTTGCCGACACTTTGAAACCGGAGATACCTTTTTCCGAAAATTCTTTTATTATTTGCCAACCGGATTTCGCAGCCGTGAATTCATGACACGAAGTTTTTTGCATAGGTATATCATCTTTTTCTACCTGACCCAGCGTAGATACACGATATAAACAATATACTCTTTTTACAGTCATAGTTATCACCTGTCTTTTAAATAATATTTAATGACAGGAAAGACATCCATCATTCAATTTCCAAAGAACATTATAAGTGTTTATCCACATAATATTATGCATTTTTTTAATCTACTTGTCTATAAGTATTGCATTTTTTCCCGACAGAAGCTTTTTTGCATAAGATGAAGTAAGTATATTCTTTGATAACGACAATACATCCGGATTATCCTCCTTCAAGAAGTAAAGCTTTACAGAACAGTCTTTCATCGTTTTAACTATATCAGGCTTGCGTTTATTACTCATACTTTCCATATCAATCAACTCCTTTTTAAATGTTTTGATTTATCAATATGTTTGATAATATCGTCATGGATATCATTCAATTGGCCATTCCTAAACTGAGTTTTGGAATAAACCCTTTTGCATGCTGAAAAGAAAAAAACTGCCGCATTATAAACTTTCGTACAGCAGTTTTTTAAATATTTACTTAAGCCTTTTCAGTTGTTACAAATGAATAATATAAGTTCTTTAAAAGCCAAAAACACACTTAGTTTGTACCTTGTGTGTTAATAAAACTGGAAACCTAAATACATATAGTGAAATAATCATTATTATACTTCTTTTTGACACTCTTTATAACTTTTCTTTTTTTCCACATTTTTAAGAATGCGCTCCCTAATTTCTTTTATTTTGCTTTCATCAAATAAAGATAATAAATCATCAGGCACTTCTTCTTGAAAAATTATTTCTTTTGCTTTTTGAATATTCTTTCCAGCTTTAGAAGCATCCATTACATCTTCCAAACCTTTGCGATTGAGATCTAGTCCACTTCCTAAATCCTCGGAAGATTCAACCACCTCAAAATCCATTTGTTAAGCATATATATCCAATGTTTCTTTCTGGCTCTTTAAACTGTCATGAGTATCCTCTATCGCACTAATTCGACTATAAAACCATGCTCTTTTTTCTCATTCATTTTGGTTTCTCCTCAACATATATAAATCCTATGCGATCGCCATATTGACTAAAAAGCCTAAAGCAATATTTACATTCTATAATCGCATTATCGGGTCGCCTACACTTCTCAATTTTATTATTTTCCCAAACAGTGATTTCACCACCTGGTATAAATAATTTACAGTAATTCTCTTCTACAGTAATGCCAGCCACTTCTACGTCAATAAATAAATCATATAAGTACAGCATAAACTTCGCATCATTATAATTTAGTATGTCTAAAAGCTCGCTGTACAAGTTACCCTGTTCTTCTATTTCATGTATGTATTTATTTATATCTTTGTCCTTAAGTATATCGTATGGATGCAGATTCTCATCTAAAATCGAAAAATATACTGAATTAAAACCTGCATCTGCATCATCTTCACAACTTAAATCTAGGTACAGAGTAGTTGAAGATTGCCCTAAGCAAATATCATTTATTTTAAATATATGTCCTAAATCAAATTTTTCTAAATCGCGGTCTTTTTTATTATTTATCAACTTTGCATATAATTTTTTTTTCATATACTACGCCTTTCTGTTCTTCATTATTTTCATCAGGACATATTTCCAATTCGTCATGAAGCTCGCACAAGGCTTCAAGGTCAATACTGCTTAGAATTTCTCCTATATTATCAGTTAATTCCGGATATTTTTCAGCTACTTGTGCTTCTATTCCGATTCCTTCAGTACAAAGATGATTTTCATCAAGGATAGACCAAACTTCTCCAAAGGTTTCACCTAAAATCGTCAAACTAATTTTCGCAGAATAATCATCAAATGTTTCAATTTCTATTTTCATATTGATTTACAATGAAAAC
>DFOA01000066.1 GCA_002381185.1 Firmicutes bacterium UBA3553
TACCTCAAGGGCGTTACTGTTGCTTACTAGGGTTGCATCTTCTACTGTCAAGACATTTGATTTGTCACCAGGAGATAAGTTAGTATTATATACTCCAAATATCTGTGGATGATCCTCTCCGTTTATATAGTTATGCGCTGTTACCTCAACACCCGTTACAAGGGGCTTTAATTTCAATTTATGCCCTTGAAATTTCCTATCTTTGCCTATGGATCCACTTACGACGTTAGGCATAGGATATATTTTAATCTTATGCGTTCTGCTACAATCCGCAATCCCACCTATGGCAAATGCAACCTGTTGAAGAGCTTCTCTGTGAGTGCAGACAGGAATCATTCCTGAAAGCATTTTATTTCCTAAGCTTTCATCAAGTTCATATTCTGCGTCTGCACTGCTCATTATTTCTGCAATAATCACTCCTGCAGGTACATTGTTATATGTGCCTCCTGCAAAGTTGGTCCCGTCTATAACCCCAATCAAATCCATGCCTGTCATGTTGATATTATATTCATCCTCGTTCTCCCATTCGTCCAGGTAATATGTCCCTATATTCTTTTTTACCCCGTCTAAATATTCGTAGACCTTTAAAGGCTGTCGCTGTTGTAATAACTTAAACACTCCTTCTGGATTTAAAATAGAAAACTCTGCATCTTCAGAATACAGAGTAAAGTTAAGCGTATTTATTCTTAGTTCAGAGCTTATAGGGTCCACTTCCTCAAGTACATTAGCTGATATTAGGTCCCTGCCGCTAAATAGTTTTATTTGTCCGAAATCAAGCTGTGATAGCTTCAGATATCTGTAAGGTTTATTTGTGCTGTAGAAAGTAATTACTATTTTTTCATAGTTTTCTATAGGATTGTCAGCAAAATATACAGTGCTGTCAGGTTCATAATTCATATCAGAGAGAAGATCATTAGAAGCACCATACCATTTAACATTCATACTGTTACAGTAGTCATCTGTTGGTTCATGGAATGTAAAGGTCAGTCCTAAACTGCTATGCGGTTCTGAAAATTCTATAGCTAGTACAACCGGACTTGCAAACTCTCCGTTTTCGCCACTCATGGACGCAGACCACAGCCCGAAATTATATTCCGTAGGCTCATCTGGAAACAATTCAAAGGTTCCGTCAAGACGGAAATAATCCTTCTCAAGTGTTGCAAATTTCCGTATTTCCAATTCATCACGTTTCAGCTGCGTTAAATCTATAAAGGGTTGTTTATCATCCGCTATGAATGTACTGTCCGGCTTTGCTGTCACATCAACTAAGCCGAAACTTATCGCTGTTTTAGTACGCATATCTTATCAGCTCCTTGCCGGTACCTGGGCGGTGAAATTAACAGTCAGGTCCTGCCAGTAGTTTTGGTATACTGTCTTTTTCCTATCACTTATATTAGAAAAATACGCCTTAAATGTGTATTCCCCTTTTTCATCAAGTACTGTTACCGTGTGAAATTCAACGGGCTCTGTTAGCTTATTCCATAATCTTTGATATTCAACTGCTTGAGTATCATTTTTTACATAACCGAATTTAAGCTGATAGTTAAAGTAAACCCCTATCAGTTCCCTTTGCAGTCCTCCATCATCTGTTCTTTTAGCAAACTTATCTAAGAAATCAGCCTTACGGCTTAATTCAATCACAGGTACATCAAATTCTAATCCATCTATTTTAATCATTATTATGCACCTCCTATAATAAGCTTGGTTCCCACTCTACTATTTTCTTTGTCAATATAAGGTTTAAGCAATCTTACTAATTGCGCCATATTACCACCAAAATTTATTGTTACTTCCTGACCGCCGACATTTAAGCCACTTAATTCCTCTTTTATAATCTGTCTTATAAGACCTTCCGGAGCTTCTATGTTTTTACCACTTTTTTGGTCTCCGAGGATTGCGAGAAACTCACTATTAGGCGGGATTACAGCACCAGTTGCAAGTTTAGGTATATTCTTTATAGTTGGTGTTCCTATCTCAAAGCCTCCAAATTTTACACCCATAATGTTTATTTCAGGAACTTTGAATTTTAAGCTATTCCAACCGTCTATCAATTTGTTTATCCAGCCTATGATAGTATTTATGGGTAATTTGAATATTTCAAGTATGCCGTCCCATACATTTTTTAAAGTATCTTTAAGCCCTTTAAATACATTTGCTATTGGTGTGGAAATCTTATCCTCAAACCATTTTGAAGCATCTTTCCATACATTCTGAATGCCTGTCCATGCTGAGGTTAATAAACTTACTATGGTATCCTTTAACCCCGAAAAGAACCCCGATATTGGTACGATTACAGTTTCGTTAAACCAAGCACTTACAATTTGCCATGTAGCTTTTACACTTTCCCATGCTTCAGAAGCTTTTAATTTAACATTATCCCAGAGATCAGAAAAGAAAGACTTTACAGGTTGCACAACAGTTTTATTAAACCACTCACCTGCTTTATTCCATTTATCCTTTATCCAATCCCAGCATTTAGACGCTGCTTCTTTCACTTCATCCCAGTGTCTTATAAGTAATACAATTATCGCTATTATTGCACCAATAGCAATTATCGCTATCCCAATGGGGGAAGTTAAAAATGCCACCGCAGCACCGAAAGCCGACGTTACTACAGTCGCAATTGCACCTATTGAATTCCACAATATTACTGCTGTATTCCATAATTTCAATGCTCCTGTTACTAATACCCATGCTGCTGCAAAACTTCCAACTATTAAAATAATATCTTGAATTAGAACTTTATGTTCAATTATCCAATCACTTATTTTTTTCAATGCTCTTACTAGCTTTTCGAGTACAGAAATTATTATTCCTCCTGTCCATTCAGCTATAGGTTTCAAAAATACATCCCATAACCACATTGCCAAAGGTTTTAATACTTCTATTACACTATTTAATATGTCGAGAGCGCCCGATAATAATTCCAAGAATACAGGTAAGGCATCTTCAATAACCCATTTTGATAACGGTACAAATAAATTAATATACGCCCATTCAAGTCCGCTAAATATTGCCTTTGTAATTGGTTCAATAGCCTTTTTTAATCTGTCAAAAGCACTATTTAAATTATCAAAATTTATAGACTTTAATGGCTCTAACATTTTCATCAAAGCATCAACCGCTGTCTGCACTGCAGTTGATACTGTTACACCAGTTCCTATTTCACCGCCTGTTGCTATATCTCCTAGACCTAAATCAGTTTCTAATTCATCAGCTGCTCCAGATGCCGCGCTTGCTGTATCTTCTGCCAGTACATTTAAATCATCAAAAGGCGCTGTAGCGTTTTTAGCCTCTTTCCCGGTTTTTTTCGTGGCATCTGCTAATTTCTCTTGTGCCTTTGCCGCTCCTATTCCGCTTTTAGCAATCTGGTCTTGCTGTTTGGCTTGTTTACCGAAAATAGCAGTTGTAACTTGCGCAAATACATTTGCAAGTCTTGTCAGTGCCGCAATAATAGCATTTATAGAAGGTAACACAGCCCAAGCGATAGGAAGTAAGGCGTTGCCGACAGCAATCTTTAAATTATTAAAATTAAATCCAAGCTTTAGTACTTCTCCCGAATAAGAATTAGCAACTTTTGCTGCGTCTCCTGTCTGAAATTTTGTTTCTTCCAGTATTCCAGATACTTCTGCTTGAATTTTCTGTTGTTTAGTCAAATTGTTTGCAGTGGTTCCTATACCCTTAGCATAATCTTCCCACATTTTCGCTACATTCTTCGTAACACCTGCATTATCAACAAGAATTGAATTTTCATTTTTTAAACCCTCGGTAGCCGATGTTACCGCATCACCTAAACTGTAACTTGCCTGACGTCCAAATGCTGCACTATCTTTTAAAGCTGTAAGCACCTGTTCAATCTGCGTATCAGTATAGCCTCTGGAAGCAAGATTTTTATATGCTGTAATTGCATTTGTTGCAGGAATCAAACCATCAGATACATATTCATTAATGAATTTCTGCGCATCTTTAAAACTTCTACCTTGTCCATCAAGAATAGATTTTAGACCTGTCATTGCGTTAGTAAGTTCTGTTGTAGCTTTAACAGATGATTTCCCAAAATCAATAATTGCTTTTACTCCGAATGCAATTCCCGCGGCAATAGCCATACTTTTAAGAGATGATGTTATTCTCGTAAGTCCTTTATTCACAGAACCTACCCCACTATTAAAACCTTTTGTGTCAATTTTTGAATCTATTCTAATGCTACCATCATATCCTGCTGCCATGTAATCGCCCGCCTTTCTTTCTCGTTAAAAAAGAGCACCACTTCGAGTGCTATTGATTTTTTTACTAAATTATGTTATTATTTTCCTAGAAAATATTTGGAGGCATATTATTATGGGGATATTTAATTTTGTTAAATCCGTTATTGAAGAAAAACCTGACCTTGAAACAATAGAAGGCATTAATTCAATAAAAATCCCAATATATAAAAAACTATCGTCTGGTGTAAGTTCTCCTACAAATAACATTGAGTACATTCTTCAAAGAAAAGCTACAGAGCATAAAAGAAACGGACACATGGATTTAGCCATAGCTTGCCTACGTAAATCTAATGAAATTATGCCTCATTCCAATTTCACATGGTCTTCTGATGATTATCTTCGGTTAGTTGAATTCTTAAAAGATAACGGACAATTTGAAGAAGCTCGTAAAGAAGAAGCAAAAATTAAAACCTTTTTTGATTCTATGCCAGCATATTCACCTTTCAAGAATGCATCTGTTGATTTATTTGAATGCTCTAAGCACGAATGCACCTGCGCAGAGTGCTCAAAATATCAAGGCAGGGTATTCAGTATTAGTGGTAAAGATAAAAACTTCCCCAAACTACCTGATTTTATCTTAGAAAAAGGGCAAATCCACGAAGGATGTCGCCATGATTTTTATCCTTTTTATACTGATGTTTGTAGTAAATCAGAGTTAATAAAAGCTATAAAATTCAGTAATCGCCCATTTGTCGATTCACGCACTAAAAAGGAAAAGCTTGAATACGAGCAAAACAGGCTTGAAATTGAAACATACGAAAGAGATAAACAAAATTACGACCTCGTTCGTGAACATCTTCCCGATATTGCTCCAAAGTCTTTTAGTGGATACCGAAAGATGAAATTCACCAAATCGAAAAACTTTATTAAGCTTGCTGAAAAAGCTAAAGAATTAGGTATAAATATTGAGTAGTTATTTCAGCAACTCCATAAACTCACTAATCTGTTTTTGTTCTTCGATACTGTATTCCTCTTTCAAGTCAACAGTATCTCTGATTTTATAATACAGCTCTCTTTCTTCCTTAGAGAGTTTTCCTTTTGCTTTTTGTGTACGTAAATAAATTAATCGGCTCATAAAACACTCTTCCGGAAGTTCCATAAAAGCAAGTACAAATTCCCACCAATGAACAAAATCTCCTTTACTTAATCGCCCATGGAGTACGCCGTCAACAGCTCTATAAATGTATTTGTCATCCTGAGTAAATGAATATTTCCTTACACCGTCACTCTCTCCAGCACCTTGCCCAGTACCTCCGCAATCAAGAAATCTTATTCCCTGTTTTACGGCCGTATTCAAATTATGCGGCGTTTCCTTATATAGCAGTTCCACAAGCACCATGCATTTTTCGTACTGTGTCAGCTCATTATCTTCAAAGGCCATTATGATTTTTATACCAGTCTGATAGTCAGTATTAATATCATACTCTATGCCTTCAACTTCAATTGCTGTAGGTAGTCCGTCAGTAAGTATCATCTCATCACATTCTTTTTATTATTCTTAGTATACTTGTTTATTTTCTGGTCCCTTACCTTTTGAATGTAAGGTGTTACGCCATCGAAAAACTGTTCAAACATATCAAGAGTATTCGCATTCCCAAATACTGTTTGGCTTGTACCTTCTCCGAAAACAGCATCTACTTTTCCCCTCATATAGCCGCATGTTTCTTTTAAAAGTTCAAGTTTTTCTTTGAGATTTACAGGTATACCATAGGAATTGACCTCAGCATTTTTATCTATTTCCGCTTCCTTTGCCTTATATTCTTTCTCTTTATTTTCGAGATCTGCGAGTAATTCATAAAGATTATTTACAAATTCTAAATCATTAGGATTAAACGCAATAACCCTGCTTTCATCATCGTTTATTGTCAGTCTTATTTCTCCAGTATTTATATTAATATTACTCATTTCTACCTCCATTTAAAAAGCCCCGCTTTCGCAGGGCCTAGTTATTATGCAGTTGTAAATGCCTTTGTAGTAGGGTTAAAAGTCCCATGTGTCTTTTTACCTGCCCAGTGTATATTGAATGGTATATCCAACCCTTGAGTATTACCGCCATAGCTTTGTACAGCAATTACACCTTTCTGTGTCCATGCTGCATAAGTAGCAGATTCACCTTCTCCGGTCTTGTCAAACACATTGACACAAAGGAATGTTCTCTCAACATCAGATAAAGTTTTTTCCTCTTTCACAATATCATACAATATCGCAAACAGTTTACTTTCCTTCTTTGCTCTCATAGGAGACACAGAAGTCTGTACCTCATATCGGTCAAGCGTTGTTGAGGTATTGCCTGTAATGTCCGTCACCGTTTCAACATTCGGATTCATTTCAAGAGACATTTCTTCCACTTTATCGCCTATCAATTCCCATTCAGGTGTAGCGGATGCTGCAACATCAGCAAACACCATAAATTCAGAACGTTTTACATATCCTGTTCCTGATATACTCATATTATCTTCTTCCTTTCTTTTACAAATTCTAATTGAAGCTGTACCTGGTATAACCCGGTACCGTCCTCGTTTACATCAAACAGCATTATGTTTGATACTCTTAATTCTTCGGCCTTGTAGCCTGTTGGCAGTTGCGGAAGATTGTCTTCCTCGTTTTGTTCCTCAAGCCATTCTGAGAATCCCTCAAGAAAATCATAATTTTCCTGCCGGTCTACTTCATCCGCAGCAGCTTCCCGGGCATAGAATACATAGTTGTTCTGATATGTTTTATTCCCCAGAATATCAGTGCTGATTTTACCGTTGCCAGCAGGAGCTATGCTATAAGATGATACTTTTTCATCTGCGAAATCAGTCTTAATAGTCAATGGCTGCATATCCATTCCGTCAAATGTTTCAAGATAATCCTGTAATGATTTAATTATGCTCATTGCCCACCTCCAGCAATCAATGCCGCTTTATCTAGTATCTGTTTGCCTTTGTCTTTTTTAAGTCGTTCAAACCAAAATGCCCCGCGCATAGGAGCACCGTGATAAGTCAATTTTGCACTTATTACTTTCTTCGGTGCCCTTCCAACCATTACTTGACCATAATACAAGTATCTTGCGTAAGGAGCGTTCCAAACAACTTCACCGCTACCGATTACAGTGCCCAAAATGCCGCTTTTCTTTAACATACCTGTTTGCATAGGAATATATGGGTCTGACAGTCTCAAGACTTCACTGTCGATGAACATCTGAGCTTTGTCATATTGTCCTTGCCACTTGTCAGTAAAATTAGGATTCCAGGTAAGCTCTGCTTTACCGTTTTTGGTCTT
>DFOA01000055.1 GCA_002381185.1 Firmicutes bacterium UBA3553
ATGCTGTTTTATTGTCAATGTACTTGCCGTCTCTTGGGACAGCTTGACTAGCTTATCACATCTTGTCGATGTTGTCAACTAGTTTTTTTCTTTTTATTTACTGCCCCTATGGAGTGAAATCTTACCGCTCTTCGGGACAACTTAGCTAGTCTATCATATCTTGCTGATGCTGTCAACTGCCAATTTTTCCTATCATTTCTTGCTTGTAGACAGGAACGTTAGTCTAACACTTATTACTCTTTTTGTCAACTTCCAATTATTTCTTTATTTACCCGTTTGTTTTGAACAGGAATAGTATGCTACCATGCTTGACTATATATGTCAATATCTTTTTTATATCGCCTATAATTTCTGGCGGTTTTGAAAGTTTAACATTCATATATTTAATTGTCAAGGCTTTTTTCAGATAAAAGCAAAAAAATATTTCTAAATGGGGAAACTTGTTATGATTGACATCACAACCATCTTTCTAAAAACATCCTGAAAAATGGGCATACAAAAAGAGCAGCTGCACTGCTCTTTATTATTATTGATATATTGAATTAATCAATTGGCTTCATTGTTGGGAATAATATAATATCTCTGATTGTAGGCTGATCAGTTATCAGCATTATCACTCTGTCAACACCGATTCCAAGCCCGCCGGTCGGAGGGAGACCTACTTCAATTGCATTAATGAAGTCATTATCCATCATGTGTGCTTCATCATCGCCGGCTTCCTTCTGTTTCAACTGTTCCTCAAACCTTTCTCTTTGGTCAATAGGATCATTTAATTCTGAGAATGCATTGGCAATTTCCCATGTGTTCGCAAAGGCTTCAAATCTATCAGTAAGTCTTGGATCTTCTGTGTTCCTCTTAGCAAGAGGTGATATCTCAACCGGATGATGAGTTACAAATGTAGGCTGTTCTAAATGCTCTTCGCAGAATTCTTCGAACAACTCACTGATTACATGACCTCTTGTCATTAAAGGCTTAATTTCTATACCTTTTTTCTTAGCTATTTCTATTGCTTCTTCATCTGTATTAATAAGGTCAAAGTCAACACCTGCATATTCCTTTACCATATCCTGCATTCTTACTCTTCTCCATGGAGGAGTAAAGTCAATAACCTTACCCTGGAACTCTATTTTAGTTGTTCCTCTGGCTTTCTTTGCCACATGTGCAACTATATTTTCCGTCAATGTCATCATATCGTTGAAATCAGCATATGGTTTGTAAATTTCAATAGCAGTATATTCAGGATTATGGTTTGCATCCATTCCTTCGTTTCTGAACATCTTTCCCATTTCATAAACACCATCGCCTAATCCACCTACTACAAGTCTCTTTAAGAAAAGCTCATTGGCAATACGCATGTACATATCAATATCAAGAGTATTATGATGTGTTACAAATGGTCTTGCATTTGCTCCACCTGCAATAGGACTTAGAACTGGAGTATCAACTTCCAAGTATCCTTCTCCATCTAAATATTCTCTGATACCTCTTAGAATTTTATTACGCATTAAAAATATATCTTTTATTTCAGGATTTACTATAAGATCAACATATCTTTGTCTGTATCTTAAATCCGTGTCCTTCAGACCATGAAATTTTTCGGGTAAAGTCTGCAATGATTTTGAAAGAAGTTTAATTTCAGTAGCCTTTACGGAAATTTCTCCTGTCTTTGTCTTGAATATTTCGCCTATGACCCCGACTATATCTCCTATATCGTAAGTTTTAAGCCATTTATATTCTTCCTCACCTATTGCATCCTGCTTAACAAACATTTGGATTCTGCCTAAATGGTCCTGAATATCGTAGAATCCCACCTTACCCTGTCCTCTTTTAGACATTATTCTTCCAGCTATGGAAACGGTCTTGCCTTCCACCTCATCATAATTGTCTTTTATGTATTGAGTATTTGATGTTACTTCATATTTTGATACTTTATACGGATCTCTCCCTGCGCTTATTAAGTCTTTTAATTTGTCTACCCTGACCTGTCTTAAATCTCCTGTTTGTTGTTCACTCAACTAATACACCACCTTATCATTTGTTGCAAATTTTATTTAAATACATTTATACCGTAAGTATTTCATATTTTATCATATCACCCGCCGGAGATGCAACTTCAATTATTTCTCCTATCTTTTTACCTAACAGAGCTTTTCCCAATGGTGATACATTGGATATTTTTCCCTTAAAAGGGTCCGCTTCGGCAGAGCCTACTATTATATATTCCATAGTCTCATCAAATTCCAGATCCTTAATTGTAACCTTGGATCCTATGCTTACAACCCCCTTTTGTTTTCCGGTTTTTATCACCTTTGCATTTTTAATCATTTGTTCAAGTTTTGCAATTCTAGCTTCAACGTTTGCCTGTTCGTTTTTTGCTTCATCGTATTCAGCATTTTCACTTATGTCCCCGAAAGCCAATGCGACTTTAATTTTTTCGGAAATTTCTTTCCTTTTAGTAATTTTTAAATATTCCAATTCATTTTTTAATTCTTCCAAACCCTCTGCAGTAATCAAAGTTTCATTATTTTTCATATTATTGCTCCTTTTAATAATGTTGCTTGTTACAAAATTAATGCATTTCATATTATGTAAAGCTTGATGTATATTTTATTCTATTATGGATTTAATATATTATGATAATTGTATAACAATTCTTTTAATTAATTAAAATATTATAAACAAGGATCTCAGAAATGTCAAGATTTTTGTTAATTCTTATCGTATTATCTTATCATATTATCATCCAATCATATTCATATATTCGTCTAAAACATTACATAATTCAGCAGCACGCGTAATTTTATTTATTTTATTTCTTGTTTCTGAAGAATTTTTCATGCCCTTCATATACCAAGCTGCAAATTTACGCATTTCCAATGCTGCTATTCTTTCATCCAGCTCATTGGCAAGCATTAAAGCATGCCTTTTTATCATTTCTATTTTATCCTTTGGAGTCGGCTCGTAAAAATTATAATCATTGTTTAATATTTTAATGATATTTTTTATAAGCCACGGATTGCCCAAAATCCCCCTGGCAACCATAACTCCGTCACAACCGGTGCTTTCCAGCATTTTTACCGCATCCTGCGGTGTGTAAATATCACCGTTCCCAACTACAGGAATATTAACAGCCTCTTTTACCTTTTTAATAACATCATAATCTGCTTTTCCTGTATAGAACTGTTCTCTCGTCCTGCCGTGTACCGCGACCATATCGGCGCCGTTAAACTCTAAAACCTTGGCAAGTTCGGGAGCATTTATGCTGTTTGAATCCCATCCGGCTCTTATTTTTACCGTTACTGTCTTAGTTGAAACCTTTTTAATTTTATTGATTATTTCACCGGCCAGTCCGGGTGACTTCATAAGTGCGCTGCCATCCCCGTTTTTAACGATTTTAGGAGTGGGACATCCCATATTTACATCTATTATATCTATGTCTTTTCTTTCATTAATATAATTTTCAACAACGTAAGCCATGATATCAGGATCACTGCCAAATATCTGCAGGGATACAGGTCTGTTTTTTTCATTTATTTTCATAAGCGACTTTGTCTTAATATCTTTATAATACAAACCCTTAGCACTGACCATTTCGGTGTAAACCAACCCTGCTCCCATTTCCTTGCATATTGTTCTGTATGTTATGTCCGTCACTCCCGCCATTGGTGCGAGAGCAACATTTGTGTTTAATTCAATATTGCCTATCTTAATCGTTTTTTTCATATATGATAATTGTTTCTCCCGGATTTAGTATTTCTTCATTTCCTATGTCATTAGTTACGGCAAGCCAGCCTTCTAAATCAATTCCCTGCGCAAAAACTTTTCTTTTGGATTTTTTACCTTTTTTTATTATTTCAATACTTTTATTGTTAATAACAGAATTTTCATTGAAAATACTCACTGCACCCAGGGAGGAAGTTTCACTCACCAGCTCATCATAATATTTTTCTATGTTATTTAATATCTCTCCAATGAGCACTTCTCTGTCAACTTCCCGGGATGTTTCAACAAATAAAGAAGTAGCTGTGCCTTTTATTTCTTCGTTTGATTCTAACTCTTCTTTATTCATATTTACATTTATGCCCATAGATATTATAACACCTCCAGCCTTATTATTTTTGCTGACAAGGCTGCTGCATACTGAGGAAACCTTATTGCCGTTGATTATAATGTCATTTGGCCATTTTGTTTTGCAGTCAATTTCGTACATGTTTCTCAAAGTTTCACACAGAGAAGAACAACCAATAATATCATATTTTGATATTAAATGATTATTTGTCAAAGGCTTTAAAATTATACTCAAGTATATATTTTTTCCCGGATAACAAAACCATTCTTTTCCCATCCTGACATTCCATTTAGTCTGGTTTTCAGTTAAAACAACAGCTCCATCTGGACATGTGTTAAATATGTTTTTAGACTTCAAATATGTTGAAGCAAGTGTATCATATTGTATTATTGTCCGGCCTATTTCTTTTGTATTCAGACAATCATTGATCTTGTTTAAATCAAACATTGTATCACCCATTTCCTGAATATATTACTATAAAGGAAGATTTTCGTCAAGAAATGGATAATATGTCCTCTATTGTCAGCAGCAGTTCCTTCACATCATCAAGTGACAAATCTGCCATATGGGCTATTCTGAATGTCTTTTCCTTTAAACTACCATATCCGTTCGATATGGCGAATCCTCTTTTTCCAAGTTCAAAATTTAAATCTTTTACACTTATTCCTTTTGTATTTTTGACAGCTGTCAATGTTGCGGAAGCATATCTTTCGTCAGGAAACAGTTCAAAGTTCTTTTTTGCCCATGTCCTTGTATATTCTGCCATTTCAAGATGTCTGTTATACCTGTTTTCAAGTCCTTCTTCCATAATGCAGTCAAGCTGATAGTCAAGAGCAAACATCAGAGATAAGTTAGGTGTTGACGGATATTGATAATCCTTTTTCTTTACCGTATCATATAAATTAACTAAATCTAAATAAAATCCTCTGTTTTTAACTGTTCTCGCTTTTTCTACAGACCTGTCGGTTATTGCGCACATAGAAAGTCCCGGGGGCAACCCAAGAGCTTTTTGTGATGATGTTATGCATATGTCTATTCCAAGATCATCTACTTCTATTTTAACTCCGCCGGCAGAACTTACAGTATCCACACAAAATATAATATCGGGATAATTTTTTACAACCCTGCTTATTTCCTCAATTGGATTCATAACACCTGTTGATGTTTCATTGTGTGTTATTGTTACTAAATCATATTTGCCTGTTGATAAAACTTCATCCACCATTTCAGGTGTGGTGATGCTGCCCGGCTCTGACTTGAATAAGTCAGCTTCTATTCCGTTTGATTCGGCCATCTCGTGCCATCTGTCACCAAATGATCCTATTGAAAAAACCGCAGCTCTATTTTTAGTGCAGCATCGAACTGCTGCTTCCATTAAACCGCTTCCGGAGGATGTGGAAAGCAAAATTTCATTTTCAGTGTAAAATAACTTTTTTAACTTGTCTGATATGTTTCTTTGAAGCTCTGAAGCTTCTTTGCTTCTGTGTCCAATCATATTAGAAGACATTTTTTGCAAAATATCCTGTTTAACCTCAATAGGACCCGGAATAAATAATTTTTTGTGCATATAATCCTCCTCATGCAAAAACTCTCCCGGCCTATTGGGACGAGAGCATCTAGAATTTGCTTGAAGTATATACCTTAATTAATTAAGTGTCAAGATTTATTACTTTATTATTATATATTATAATTGTTTCATTTTATTAACAAGTTTATATATTGACATTTTAAATGTTCTAGTGTAATATTTAACTATGATACTAATGCACTACTATGAAAGAAGGTGAAGTATGGAATTCAACAATAATATACCTATATATATACAGGTAATGGAAAAAATTAAACAAGACATAGTAACAGGCAAGCTTAAACCTGGGGATAAAATGCCTTCCTCGAGAGATTTTTCAACCGAGCTGGGAATTAATTTCAATACAGTTGCAAGAGTTTATAAGGAGATGGAAATGGAAGAAATCTTATTTACCCGAAGGGGTCTGGGAACATTCATTACGGAAACAACAGAAAAAATCGACCGTTTACGATATGAAATGGCTAAAAAACAAATAGATACATTTATAAAAGGCATGAGCCAAATAGGATACACAAAGGAAGACATGATTAAATTTATAGAAATTGAAGATAATTATAAAGAAAGGAATGAATAAGTTGGAATTATTAAAATTAGAACATTTAAACAAAAAATACTATAACAAGACTGCACTGGACGATGTTACTCTGAATCTGGAGAAAGGCAAAATTTATGGGCTCTTAGGCCCTAACGGAAGCGGCAAAACAACACTTATGAAAATTATAGCAGGACTGCACAAGCAGACATCAGGCGAGGCATATTTAAATAACGAACCTCTGTCATATAAAACAAAAGCAAATTTATCATATATGCCAACAGAAAATTTTTTGTATGATTCTTTTAAAGTTAAGGATGCTGTCAAATTTTATGCAGATATGTACGATGACTTCCAGGAAGAAAATGCCTATAAGGTATTGAAGGAGATCAACGTTGACACTGAATTCAGAATATCAAAGCTATCCTCGGGATTAGTCGGAAAATTGAAAGTTGCACTTGCTTTATCAAGAAATGTTGATTTATATATGTTGGATGAACCGTTAAACGGAGTTGATGTATTGTCGAGAGATGTAATAATGGATTTAATAACCAGATCCTATGGCGAAAACAAAACTATTGTGATATCAACTCATTTAGTAAGTGAAATAGAAAAGATCCTTGACTTTGTCATATTCTTAAAGGACGGCAGGGTCGAACTTTCAGGCGACACGGAAGAACTTCGAATATCGCGGGAAATGTCCATTGAAGGAATTTATAAGGAGGTTTTTAAGAATGCTTAATTTAATAAAGTATGAGTTCATAAAAAAGTATAAATTAATTCTTATTACATTAATTATATCAGCTGCATTGAATTTATTTTTGCTCACAAAAGGAACTGGCGGAAGTGCGGTATTCTTAACTTTATTTCCAATAATTATGTCCATTTTGTACATGGTTGATATAATTAAAATGTACAGTGATGATTTAAATAAAAGGTCCGGATACATGTTGTTTATGACTCCAAACAGCGGTTACAAAATAATAGTGTCTAAACTTTTTACCGCAATTATTGAAGGATTGGCCATATTATTGCTGTATTTTATATTCATATTAATTAACGGAGCATATATTATCATCCTTTCAGGAGCCGATATTAACTTCAATGAAATTATTTATGCTGTGAACAGGCTGATGTCAGGAAACTTGGGATTTAATTTAGGCCATGTGTTCATGTTCATGCTGACCGGACTTTTATTCTTGATAAGTTTTTTAACCACTGCTTACACAGCAATGACTATTAGAAAAAGTATATTTTCTGAAATTAAATTTGGTGGTGCCCTGAGTTTTGTAATATTTTTACTGTTAAACTGGGGGATCTCTCGTTTATCCGCTCAATTTTTCGACATTCTGACACCATATTATAATTCATTTTCTTTTGTGACACGCCCGACAGCTACTGAATTGGTTTATATGTTATTACCATTAAATGTTTCGTTCATAATCCAAAGCATAATTTTAACCCTTTGCTCAGGTTATCTTTTAGAAAAGAAAATAAATTTATAGCAATAAGATGTTTATGCCACAGGGCAGAAATTTCAATAGAAAATTAAAATATTATAAGGGGTAAAGTTTGAAACTAATACGTAGCATGTAGCCAATAAAAATAGGTAAAGAAAACAAGCCATTCACAAATCAAGAATGACAAAAGTTGATATATATTGAGACAAGATTAAGTGTTTACAGCAGAGCCATCTGTTATGATGTATCCTCTTTTCCTTAGAAGGTCCAGAGCCTGAGCTTTAGTCAGAATCTTAGATTCATTGACAGGGCGATGCTCTGAGAACCCTTTCGAGGTATATGGCTCAAGCTTGCTCAAAATGTTCCAGATAGCGGTCAGGAGCATTTTGCATACAGCAATAATAGCCTTTTTGTGACCCCTGCGGGTTTTGATTCTGTGATATCGCTCTTTAAACTCAGGATGTTTTTTTGATTTGAGAAGTGCATTGGCAACCTGAACGAGAAGAGGCTTAAGATAACAACCGGCACGAGAGATACGTGTGGATTTTACCTTACTGGCACTCTGGTCATTGCGAGGACAGCAACCAGCCCAGGAAAGAAGATTCTTAGATGACGGAAAAACTGACATGTCCGGTCCAATTTCAGACATAACAGCAATGGAAGTCATCGGATTGGAATCAAATCCCGGAATAGTGCGAAGCAAATTTAGAGCAGCAGAAAAGGGTTTTACCACGATAAGTATTTCCTGCTCGATTTTCTCTTTGTGGGCTTCAAGCTCGTCGATGTGAGAGAGGCATTCACGCAGCTTGATAGCCTGCTCAGGGGAGATAGCACCATCAACGGCAGCTTGTATTTCTCCAATAGGAGTTTTACATCGACCGTCAACAAAAGGAGCAACATCAAAAGTCTCACCGGGATGGTCTAACATGTAGTTAGTAATAGATCTGGAAGACTTTCCGAAAACATCACTGAAAACATCATCAAGCTTGAGATTGGAAACTGTAAGACAGTTCTGAGCACGATTCTTTTCGCCGGTCAACATATTAGTCAGCTTGAAGCGGTAACGAATCAGGTCACGCAGATGACGTATTTCAGGAGAAGGGATAAAGCTAGGCTTAATCATATCGCACATGAATAAATCACAAATCCATTTAGCATCCTTTCGGTCGGTTTTGTTACCTTTTTGAGGCTTTGTGTATTTAGGATGAGCCAGAGTAACAAAACAGTTTTTTTCAAGAATGTTAAAAACAGGAATCCAATACTTGCCGGCAGATTCCATACAAACTTCTATACAGGAGTATTTCGCAAGCCAATCAGACAACTCATTAAGACCTTTAGAAAAGGAAGAGAAGCGAGCTTGTTTATACTCAGTACGACCGTTTGTGTCGGTAATGCCGATGCAGGCAAAGATCCAGGTTTTGTGGACATCAAGACCACAACAGTTTTTACGAAAGATTTTGAACATAAAGTTCCTCCTGCGAAAATATTTGCAGTGCTGGCAGGGACTGGTCATCCGGCGAAATCGAGTCAACT
>DFOA01000046.1 GCA_002381185.1 Firmicutes bacterium UBA3553
ACTGAATTTTGATGAAGCTATCGGAAGCAGGATTTATGAAATGTGCAAGAGCTACATAGTAGAAGTTAAAAAAGATGTAAATAACAATTTCCGGTTAAGGAGTTAATTATGAAAGCAGTATTTGAAGGAGCAAAGATAAAAGTATGGTTCAGTAGTCAATCAACTTCAAGGAATTTCTACAACGTTGCTGAGATAGTCCAAGAAGGTAATGCAGTGCTGATTAAGACAGGTAGCGGAGACCAACACCTTCTTAACTTTGAAAATGTGAACATGATAGAAGAAATTGAAGGTGAGAATCTAGACAGAAAAATGCTTGAATTGAAGGAAAAGTTAAAGAAGGAGGGCAAATGACATACGAAGAGTTTTTAAAAAGCAAGCAGCAAATAATCAAGCCTTCCGGGTTCGATTGCATACCGGCAAATAAATACATGTTTGACTACCAAAGAGACATCACGAAGTGGGGAATAAAAAAAGGTAAGTCAGCAATGTTCTTAGATACAGGCCTTGGCAAGACAATAATTCAGTTGGTATGGGCTGATGAAATATGCAGACATACAGGCGGTAAAGTGTTGATACTTGCGCCGCTAGCAGTAAGTAAACAAACAATCAGAGAAGGAAAGAAGTTCGGAATAGAGGTCAATCCCTGCAGAAGCCAGATTGATGTAAAGGCCGGGATAAATATAACAAATTATGAGATGCTTCATCACTTTGATGTAAATAAATTTATCGGCGTAGTCATGGATGAAAGCTCAATAATAAAAAGTTTTTCAGGAAAAACAACACAGCAAATGCTTGATTTATTCAGGTACACACCGTATAAGTCGGCATATACAGCAACACCAGCTCCAAATGATTATGAAGAACTAGGCAATCACGCTGAATTCTTAGGGGTTATGTCAAGAACCGAAATGCTTGCAACATTCTTCGTACATGACAGCGGTGACACAGCAAAATGGAGATTAAAAGGACATGCAGAGACAGAGTTCTGGAAGTGGATAGCAAGCTGGGGAATGGTAGTTAAAAATCCCGAGGATTTAGGATATGACGGAAGTAAATATAAACTACCTAAGCTTAATATTCAGACTCATTTTGTAGAAAGCCCTAACACCGAAAATATGTTCATATCATTACCGGCTCAAACATTAGATGAAAGAAGACAAGCTAGAAAAGAGAGCCTAAAGGATAGAGTTAACAAGACAGTTGAATTAGTTCAAGGAACGGGTAACTGCCTGGTATGGTGCGATTACAATGATGAAAGTACAGCTTTAACTAAAGCAATTCCGGGAGCAGTAGAAGTAAAAGGATCTGACACGCCGGAACACAAAGAAAATGCATTAATGGGATTTGCAACAGGCGAAGTTAAATACCTTGTTACAAAACCTAAAATAGCAGGGTTCGGGATGAACTGGCAGAACTGCAACAACATGATATTTTGCGGAATATCAGATAGTTATGAAAAGTGGTATCAAGCAATACGAAGATGTTATAGATTTGGACAGACAAAAGAAGTAAATGTAAATGTAATTATTTCAGAGAAAGAAGAAAGTGTACTTGAAAACATCAAAAGAAAAGAAGAACAAGCGCAAAAGATGTCAAGCAACATGGTAGCACTAACCTCTGAAATACTTAAAAATGAAATAAAGAATACAACCAGGAATGTTATAGATTATAAACCACAACAAGAAATAATAATTCCTAGTTGGTTAAAAGAGGTGATTTAATGAATGTCAATAATCAATATATAACAGACAAAATGAGCCTTTATAATGGCGATAGCTGTGAAATATTAAAAGATATACCAGATAACAGCATACATTTTGAAATATACAGCCCGCCGTTTGCAAGCTTATACACATACTCAAACAGTGATAGAGACCTGGGCAACTGTCGGACAAATGAAGAATTCTTCCAACAATTTAAATTCATTGCAATTGAACTTTATAGGGTATTAAAACCCGGCCGATTAATGAGCGTGCATTGTATGGATATTCCGCTTATGAAAGAACGGGACGGAGTTATAGGGCTTCAAGACTTCCCGGGTGATTTAATCAGATTATTCCAGGAATGCGGTTTTATATATCATTCAAGGGTGGCAATTTGGAAAGACCCGTTGGTTGAAGCAACTAGAACAAAAGCACTTGGCTTAATGCATAAACAGCTATGCAAAGACTCGGCAATGTGTAGAAACGGACTTCCTGATTACTTAATTACCATGAGAAAGCCAGGCGATAACGAAGAACCAATAAAACACCCTGATGGCTTTACGAGATATATAGGTGAAGATGAGCCTGACGGTCCAAAGAAAGAACCGACTCTTAAAGATAGCAGAAAACACAGAGATATATCAATGGCTAAAACGGACCCGGTTTATTCTCATCAAGTATGGCGCAGATATGCAAGTCCTGTATGGATGGACATAGACCAAAGCTACACATTAAATCGAAGTGAAGCCAGGGAAGAAAGGGATGAACGCCATATATGCCCACTGCAGCTCCAAGTTATAGAAAGAGCCATTGAACTGTGGAGCAATCCGGGAGACATTGTTTTAACTCCTTTCTTAGGGATAGGCTCTGAAGCATACCAAGCACTCAAGATGAAGCGAAGAGCTGTAGGAATTGAATTAAAAGAAAGTTATTACAATCAGGCGGTTAAGAATTGCCAGTTAGTGATAGAAGAAGAAAATCAAATGAGTTTATTTTAGGAGGATAAATGAAAGTAAGAATAATCAATAAAAGTGGTTTTGATTTACCGAAGTATGAAACTTCAGGAGCTGCAGGATTTGATATAAGAGCTTCAATAAAAAATGAGGATATTATTCGTCCTGGTGAAACTGTAATTGTTCCTACTGGTTTATATATAGCTGTGCCTAAAGGTTATGAGCTTCAGATAAGAGGTAGAAGCGGACTGGCCATGAAACATGCTATAAGTATTACTCATGGAGTTGGAACGATAGATTCTGATTACAGAGGAGAAATAAAAGTGTTCTTAACAAATCATGGATTATTGCCTTTCGATATTAAACCAGGTGACAGAGTAGCACAGGGTATTGTAGCTCCAGTGGTACAAGCCGAGTTAGAGGAAGTAAACGAACTTGATGAAACCGAAAGAGGAACAGGCGGATTCGGAAGCACTGGGAGGAACTAATATGAAAAAGCTTAAATATTACTATCACTGCATTAAGTGGTTATACAAGCATAGAAATTGGACAAACACAAGACAAAAGTTCAAGGCAATGGCTAAGGAGGTACAGGAATGAGTGATAAATTAAAAGCCAGACCGAAGTACAACAGAGACGCTAAGAAATGGAATGTTGTTGTAGAACATAAAGGCAGAGAAATACCAGTAGGGCATAGCATAGGAAATAGTGATTTTTTTGAACGAACTAAATTTGACACAAAACAAGATGCAATAAAGTGGATAGAAGAAAGCGGAAAGTTTGAATTAAAGGGGGATAAATAATATGAATAACGTTGTTTTAATAGGCCGCTTGGCTAGAGATCCAGAACTAAGATTCATACCATCAACAGGAATGGCTGTGGCAAAATTCAACTTGGCTGTAGATAGAGAAATGAGCAAAGACAAAAAACAGGAAGCACAGAGCCAAGGCAAGCAGACAGCTGATTTTATAGGAGTCACAGTATTTGGAAAGTCAGCTGAGAATGCAGCTAACTTCTTAAAAAAAAGGCAGTCAATGCGCAATACATGGCCGTATAAACACTGGAAGTTATACAACACAGACAGGAGAAAAGAGATATACAACTGATGTTATTGCAGATAGGGTTGAGTTTATCGGACAGGCTAAGACGCAAAGTAATTTTGATGAGCTATCGGATATATTTGAACCGGCGGACCCGGAAGACATACCTTTTTAGGGAGGAGGGAAAATGCTTGGACAATTAACTATAGACGGGCAGTCAAAGTTTGAAGTTACGATACAAAGAATAAAGATGTTTGAACCTCCAGAGGGTTATTATGTTGCTTTTAGCGGCGGTAAGGATAGTCAAGTCATCTATCATCTTTGTAAGGAAGCAGGAGTTAAATTTGACGCTCACTACAATATTACAGGAATTGACCCGCCGGAGCTGGTGTATTTCATCAGAGAAAATTATCCAGACGTGCGGAGACATCAGCATGAGAAGTCAATGTTTCAGTTGATGGAAGAAATGGGATTGCCTACAAGATTTAAAAGATTTTGTTGCGCAGAACTAAAAGAGCGTGGAGGTGCAGGTAGATTTGTTGTAACAGGCGTTCGCTGGGCTGAAAGTAGTAAAAGAAAAAACAACAGACATTTAGTTGAATTTGATAAGTATGGCTCAAAGAGCAAACAGGCTATAGAAAACAGAGAAATATTCTTACTTGCTGACAATGATGATAAACGAAAAATGATTGAAAACTGCACAATCAAAGGCAAACACATACTGAATCCAATAATAGATTGGACGGAAAAAGAAGTATGGCAATACTTGAACAGCAGGAATATAGAACATTGCAAATTATATGATGAGGGGTACAAAAGACTTGGCTGTATAGGGTGCCCTATAAGCGCAGGTAAAAGAGAGGAATTAAAAAAGTATCCTAAGTTTGCAGAAAATTATAAACGAGCAATAGCAAGGTGGCTTCCAGGATATTTGGAAAGAAGGAAAGCAAAGGGCGAAAAGCCGTTATTTACAACAGTTGATGAATGGTATTCATGGTGGATAGAGGAATAGAAATAGGGAGCTTCGGCTCCCAAAGGAGATGATTAATTGATTAAATTTACAATACCAT
>DFOA01000047.1 GCA_002381185.1 Firmicutes bacterium UBA3553
TCATGCGGGTGTAGCTCAATGGTAGAGCCCCAGCCTTCCAAGCTGGTCGCGAGGGTCCGATTCCCTTCACCCGCTCCAAAATTGCTATGGACTCATAGCTCAGTTGGATAGAGCAACGGACTTCTAATCCGTGTGCCGGGGGTTCGAATCCCTCTGGGTTCATTATATTGGGGTATCGCCAAGCGGTAAGGCACCAGACTCTGACTCTGGCATTCGTGGGTTCAAATCCTACTACCCCAGCCAATGAGAAATAATTGGGATGTCGCCAAGCGGTAAGGCACTAGACTTTGACTCTAGTATGCGTAGGTTCGAATCCTGCCATCCCAGCCAATTTAGAAGAAAGGGTACATCTCTTTCTAAAGGAAATTTTATGCAAGTTAGAGGAATGTCCCCAAATTAATAACGATCCATTAGCTCAGCAGGCAGAGCACTTGACTTTTAATCAAGGTGTCCGGCGTTCGAATCGCCGATGGATCACCAATTTAATAAATATGGAGAGGTATCGAAGTGGTCATAACGAGGCGGTCTTGAAAACCGTTTGGGTGAAAGCCCGCGTGGGTTCGAATCCCACCCTCTCCGCCAATGGAGAAGTACTCAAGTGGCCGAAGAGGCTCCCCTGCTAAGGGAGTAGATCTGATAAGGATGCGAGGGTTCAAATCCCTCCTTCTCCGCCATTTACATAGTAGGATTGTAGCTTAGCTTATAGAATGTAACTTTCTAAAACTATATTATGAATGAAATATAGGGGATTGGTCAAGTGGCATGACAGTGGTCTCCAAAACCATTAGTGGGGGTTCGATTCCCTCATCCCCTGCCATACAAGGAAAGTGGACACATCTCTTCCTAACGGGAAAGTTTTTGCAGGTCAGAGGAATGTCCCCAAATTTTTCGGGGCGTAGCGCAGTTTGGTAGCGCATCTGGTTTGGGACCAGAGGGCCGCGGGTTCAAATCCTGCCGCCCCGACTTAAAAGGAAAGGGGACACACCTCTTTCTAACGGGAAAGTCTCTGAAAGTCAGATGAATGTCCCACAATTCAATATGGGCTTATAGCTCAGGTGGTTAGAGCGCACGCCTGATAAGCGTGAGGTCGATGGTTCGAGTCCATCTAAGCCCACCATAATACAAATGTATTATGGGCCTTTAGCTCAGTTGGTTAGAGCGCCCGGCTCATAACCGGTAGGTCCAAGGTTCGAGTCCTTGAAGGCCCATTTAGTGCCCAGATAGCTCAGTCGGTAGAGCAGGAGACTGAAAATCTCCGTGTCCGTGGTTCGATTCCGCGTTTGGGCACCAATTAAAAAAGACCTATGCAATGCATAGGTCTTTTTGTATGTCCTGCTTTTAATTTTTAATAACTAAATCCAAAATATTTTTAATAACATTTATTATATTGTTATAAAATATCTTGTTGTTAAATTTTACGGGCATTAAATTTCGTTTTATTCCTTCGATGGCAGTGTAGGTTTTTACATCAAAATCATTGTTGTCTAGAAAGTAAAACTCTTTTATTTTTTCATCCTTGAAAAAACCAACAGGGATGTTCAGTTCTAACGCCTGAGCGGTTGAATTGATGCTTAAATTAAAGTTAAATCCCTGATGAATATAATCAGTCTTATAGCCTGTAATAATGCTTAATTTGCAGCTGAGAGTATTCTTTTTAATTTTAAAATCTTCATTGTTTATTTTTATAATCAAGTTATCATAATATAAAATATCATCGTATAAATTAAATATGCAGTTAAATAAAACAGGAAGATTGGAAACATCCTCGTAATTATGCTGCATTATCAGCCAGGAAAACTCTTTTCTCGGCTCTATTCGGTAGGCCTCATATAAAGTAATAACATCTTCTCCGCAAATTGCATCGTTTCTTTTAATATTGAAATATTCTTCAACTGATTTAAGCTTTAAATTATCGAGTTGAATTTTATTTTTTAATTGCCTTAACCAGCTGTACAAATCAACTTTTACATAAGTGAAGTCAATATTTATATTGTGTTTTTGAAATTTACTTATTAAAAAAGGAATATCAAAGCTGTTTCCGTTGTAGGTTATTATGTATTTTTTGCCGCATATTAAATTTTTTAAATATTTCAGTGCTTCAGGCTCATCAATTTTATATTCGCAAAATATTTGATGTATTTTATAGCAATTATTTTCATAAAGAAGCACTGTTATTGAAATTATATCCGAATAGCTTCGGTTTAGGCCTGTTGTTTCAATATCTATAAAAAATGCTTCTTTAAATAATCCGCATAAGTTATTATTCTTTGCTATGTCATTAATTTCTTTACATTCAGTAATCATTTTTTCTCCAGTTCTAAGCTTGTACAAAAATATTTTGATTAATTTCCTTATATTTGGTAAAATTAATTGAGGTGTATTTATGTACATATTAATTTCTATTTTCGCAGCGTATGCAATGGGAATAATATCATTTGAGTATGGTTTCTTCAGCTATTTCTTTATACCTGTTATTGTTTTGCTCATTTATAATTCCTTCGCAGCTAAACGTTTTATATATAACTCAGTGATAATTGCATTTCTTATTTTATCATTTATCAACTGTAATTATAATTCAAAATACATCTTAACACAATACATTAATGAAAATGCGGAATTTACCGCTAAAATTAAAACAAAAAATAAATCTAATGAAAATTCTGTCTATGTAAGTTATAACGCCACAGTAACAGGTATCAATGATAAAGCTCTCAACGAAGGGGAAAATACTATAATTTATTTTGATAAAAATGTTAATATAAAAGAAAACAGCATAGTTTTATTCAGAGGCAGAGCTGCTGAAAGCAGTTTCAGCAAAAATAAAATGTTGTTCAATTATGAAAATTATTTAAGAGCTAAAAAAATAGGTGCTGTTATTTTTGCGGAAGGTTATGTAACTCTGCTTGAACAAGAGTATTCTTTCTTAAATGAAGTATCTGTCAGATTCAGAAATTACACTGAGAATACATTTTATGATTCTTTAAACAAAGAAAATGCAGATATTATATTGTCTGTTATATTGGGAAATGTGGATTATTTAGACGAGAGATTATATGATAATATAAAGCTTATGGGACTGGCCCACATTTTTGCTGTTTCTGGTACTCATATTGTCCTGATGTATGGGACTTTGCTTACTGCGCTTAAATTCTGCGGTTTAAGTCGTAGAATGAGCTGGACCGCATCATGGGTGCTGATTTGGTTTTATGGCTTTTTAATTGGCTTTCCTTTGTCTGTAATGAGGGCTCTTGTTATGTTCACTCTTTTGTTTGGTGCCGAGGTACTCTACAGAAAATACAGCTCTTTAAATTCAATAGGATTGGCAGCACTTGTTTTAACTCTATATAATCCTTTCTGGCTGTTTGATGCAGGCTTTTTATTGTCCTTTTCTGCTGCCCTGAGCTTAATAATATACAACAAGTATATTGTAAAGCATGTGTTGACTGAAAATATTGTACTAAGGACCTTGTACTTGTATTTATTTCTGCAGCTGTTTACATTGCCCGTCATAGCATATTATTTTAATTATGTGCCTGTAATGGGAATACTGTATAATCTTTTGCTTCTGCCCGTATTTACTGTCATTCTCATATATGGATTCATGCTTTTGACAATAAACGGATTATTTCCGGCTTTATTGAATATTCCGTTTAAAGTTTTTGATTACTTGTTGTATAGCTTGAGATATATTATAAACTTTACAGAAAAATTTGCATTTAACGGCATTATAGTACCGGCTATGTCTGCGGGAATGATTATATTTTTTTACATCATGCTTGTTTTTATGATACATTTATATAACAATAAAGATTCATGTGTAAAAAAATATGGAATAACTGCTTTAGCCAGCTTTTACATCATAAATTTCTTTATTGGTCCAGTAACGGACAGCAGTCTTTATTTTAGTGTGGCTGATGCGGGGCAGGGGCTATTTACACTAATCAGTTACAAGAATACAAATCTGATTATGGATTGCGGCAGCACAAGCAGCAAAAATTTCGGTGAATATACGGTTGTGCCTTATTTGACAAAGCGTGGGGTTACAAACATAGACGGAGTGTTTATAAGCCATTGGGATTATGATCATTATTCAGGATTGGCAGATTTGATGGAAAGCCATATTGAAGTGAGAAAAATTTTTGCTTCATCCCATAATGAGGAAATAACCAAAGAAATGAACATATTAAATAAAGGAAACAATTTAAAGCTTGGAGACTTAAAAATTGATATTTTATGGCCGGATGAAAGATATAAGGCAGACAGCACCAATAATAAATCACTTGTAATATTGCTTCGATTTAATAATAAAAGCATATTGCTGACCGGAGACATTGAGGAAGAAGTTGAAAACATATTATTCAACGATATTGGTCATTCGGATATACTTATTGTGCCTCATCACGGAAGCAAGACATCTTCTACCGAGGGATTTGTTGAACAGGTAAGTCCTGATATTGCCGTTATGAGCTATGGTAAAAATAACTACGGCATACCTTCAGAGGAAGTAATAGCAAGATATGAGAAGAAAAAGAGTTTGCTGCTGTCCACTTTTAATGAAGGGGAAATAAATTTTATTTTAAAAGGCGACAAAATATATTATAATACATATACAAAAGAAAAATCAGACAACTATTATGAATTATATTTAGAAGGAATATTATTTAATTTGATGAATTTTTGTCTGCTGATGTATTGGATAGTTAGTGATAGAGGAGAGCATTATGAGCTATAAAATTATAACAGATATGATTGAAAAGATGAAGGTTCCAAACTGTATAACCCTGTACGGAACTGAAGAATATTATATAGACAGTGCCGTAAAAAACTGTAAGAAAAGGTATATTGATGAAAGCTATGAAAGCATGAATTACATGGAATTCGAAAAAATAGAAAACGGATTTAATGATTTTTATGAATTTGTAACCACATTTCCCTTTATGTCGGAAAAGAAGGTATGTGTTGTTAAGGAAGCGGCATTCTTAACTTCTTCAGGCAGCTTAAATAAAAATGAAGAAGATAAATTATTGAAATTAGTCGACGGTAATGACAGCTGTATAATAATATTCCTTATAAAAGGTGGCAAGCCGGATTCAAGAAAGAAAACTGTCAAAAAGTTAAAGGATAAAAATGCTGTTATAGAGCTTAATAAACTTACTGAAACGGAGTTGTCCAAATATATTATAAACAAATTTAAAAATCTTAAATTAAGTATAAGTCTTCAGGATGCAGATTACATAGCCAATAATTCAGGATACTTGGAATATGAAAGTACGGTGAGCCTGTATCATGTTAATAATGAAATAGAAAAAATAGCATCGTATAAAACAAATTCGAACAGTGTTTCTTTTGAAGACATTGATACACTTCTTATAAAATCAGTCGAAAGCAATATATTTAAACTTGTTGATTATATTTGTGAGGGCAATAAGAAAAAGGCATTTGAAATAATTGATGAAATGCTTTTAAACAACACGCCGGAGCAGTTTATGATTCATATGATTTCAAGGCAGTACAGAATGCTTTACCAATATGTAATTTTAAATAAGAAGGGATATAGCCTCAATGAAATAATGAATAAAATGAAGCTGAAAAACTTTGTGGCAACAAAACTTTCCAAGCAGTCAAGAAGCCTAAGCCCTGAAAAAATACAATATTACATGGAAAGGATTCTAGATATAGATAAGAAAATCAAGACAGGGGAAATCGACAACCGCATAGGACTTGAATTGATTACTAACGGGATAATAAAATAAGATTGGGGGACGGTTAAGAACCGTCCCCCAAAGTCTTTTCCAGAGATTCATCAACTAACACCACATTCTAGACTATGAGGTTAGTTGATGAATCTTACGGATTTTAGTCAAAATTAAGCAACTTTGTTTAATCTATGAGCTAATCTGCTAACTTTTCTAGCTGCTGCATTTTTATGAAGAGTATTCTTCGCAGCCGCTTGATATAATTTCTTTTCACATACTTTCAATAATTCTTTAGCTTTTTCATAGTTTCCTTCTGTTAAAGCAGCCTCAAATTTCTTTATATATGTTTTGATTTCAGACTTTCTGCTCTTATTAACTTCAGTTTTCTTATTTATAACTAAAATTCTTTTCTTTGCAGACTTTATATTTGCCAAAATCTTCACCTCCTTCAAGTGATCTTATTCAAATGCTCTAATATTTTAGCACATTATTTGCATATTGACAATATTTTTGACAGCAAATCAATTATACAGGCTATTCAGATAAAAATCAAGTATAAAGAATAAAAAAATGAAAAAATTCAATAATAAATCTAATATGTATTAAATTTCATAGTTCCCGTGTCACGGCAGAAATTTTTGATTTTGTAGTGGGTGGGTTCTTATTGCGAAGCAACAAGGTTCCCGGGTACCCACCAGAAATCTTTGATTTCGTGGTGGGTGGGGTTCTTATTATGGATTAAAAGGAGGCAATTATGTATTACAGAACAGATTTGGCTTATGAAGCCAACGAGTCTCTGGCTCAAAAGGTAGAAGGAATAAAATTAAAGACACATGATTACAAACACGGCGAGGTGGTGGAACTTGAAATTATGGATGAGGCAGCAGAAAAGGCAGTGGGTAAGAAACAAGGGAAATACATAACATATGAAACCAAAAGCTTAAAAAGTTTAAATAAGGATTCTAGACTTGAAGTAATAAACATACTTGCACAGGCAATTAAGGATGTATCTGATTTAAAAAGAGAAAGAGTGCTGGTTGTAGGGCTTGGGAACAGAAGTATAACTGCCGATGCCCTGGGGCCGAAGACATTAGATAAAATAAAGGTTACAAGACAGTTTTTTAAAGCTTACAACAAAGATTATGACGAAGATTATAATGAGGTTTCCATATTGGAGCCGGGTGTGCTTGGCACTACCGGAATTGAAACTATAAATACAATTGTAGGGGTAGTAGAAAAAATAAAACCAACACTTCTTATAATAATAGATGCACTTGCATCCCGCAAAATGAGAAGGCTTTGCTCTGTGGTACAAATTACGGATGCAGGAATTGAACCTGGTTCAGGAATAGGAAATATGCAGGGCTCTTTAAATAAAGAAACACTGGGCGGAGTTAAGGTTGTGGCAATAGGCATACCGACTGTTGTGGACACTGCTACTATAGTTAACGACACCATTGAGCTTATGGAAGAAACACTAAAAGACAAGACTGATGATGTAGGGCAGATAATGGGCATTTTAAGCGACTTGGAATATAATGAGAAGCATATGTTTATAAAGGAAATATTGAGTCCTATGTATGGCGAATCCATTGTTACCCCCAGCGGAGTTGATGAACTAATAGAAATTTTATCTGATATGTTGGCTGAATCTATTAATAAAGCAGTACATCCGGGATATGAATTAATTTCGTAACCTAATTGTAAAAAATAACAGTGTTATTCAGGAAACAATACACATATACATTAATATATTACTAATTAAAATAATATATTACATTTGAGAAAATATGTGGAGTTGAATCATGAAGAGACGAAGAAGAAATAAGGGTGGAACAAAATTTTATATGGGAATGTCAATTTTATGTCTTGTGATACTTTTTATAGGCTACAGCTATGTCTATAATTTGTCTGAAAAAAGAAAGTCAGGGCAGGATATCACAACAATCTCAATTAATTATAGCGGTGATGAAGAGAGTGCGGATAAAGCAAGCCCGATAGACAAAATAATGTCCTACTTTAATATTTTTCTGGAGAAAACATTTAAAGAAGACAAAGATACAAGCAGACTCATGGAAAGTGACATGCTGAAAGCTAAGGACGTTTTCAAAAACATTGACAGTCAAGAGGAAAAAAAGACAGTCGAGGAGGATTTAGAAATATACCAAGAAAACAATGATCCTTCAATTACAGAAAAACAGGTTTATTTAGCTGATAATCGACATGAAAATTTCTTTAGAGTAATAGAATCACCAACATACAGAAGCAGCGCTCCTCGTGACTCATCCTTTGACGCTGCTTCTGTTAATGAAAAGTTAAATATTGTGCTTTTTCACACTCATGCAACTGAAGCATATCTGCCACATGAAGAAGGAAATTACAGAACCCAGGACGAAAGATACAACGTTATGGGTGTCGGAACAAAGATTACAGCCAATTTACAAGGCTATGGAATAAACGCAATGCATCTTAAAGATTACAATGACTATCCTGACTACAATTCATCGTATGCGAATTCAAGTCAGGCAGTGAAAAAAGTATTATCAGACAGCAAAAGAAATTTAATAATAGATATTCACCGGGATGGTGCCGATGAAAATTCAGCCTATGAAAGAATATTATCCGGAGTAAAAACGACGCAGATTAACGGCAAGACGGCAGCAACCTGCACTCTTGTTATAGGCGATAAAAACGGAAATTATGAGGAATTAAAGAAAAATGCACAGAAACTGTATGAAAAAGCTCAGGAAATGTATCCGGGACTTTTCAGAGATATTATCATAAGACCGGGAGCATATTTCAACCAGTATCTTTCGGATTATGCACTTTTGATAGAAATAGGCAGTACATTGAATCATATAGATGAAGTGAATTATTCGGCAGAACTGCTCTCTGAAATATTAGTTGAGTATATTGGAGAAATTAGTAAATAATACTTTTACAAATACATAAATTTTGATATAATACCCTATATTCAGATAAATAGGGAGGTAACATATTTTTGGACAGAAAAAAATACATAAGAAACTTTTCGATAATCGCTCATATAGATCATGGCAAATCAACATTAGCTGACAGATTAATAGAAAACACAGGACTTCTTTCCCACCGTGAAATGCAGGAACAGGTACTGGACAACATGGATCTGGAAAGAGAAAGAGGAATAACAATTAAGCTGCAAACTATGAGCTTGTTATACAAAGCACAGGACGGTCATGACTATACTTTAAATTTAATTGATACACCGGGTCATGTGGATTTTAATTACGAAGTGTCAAGAAGCCTGGCGGCATGTGAAGGAGCTGTATTGGTAGTTGACGCATCCCAGGGTATTGAGGCTCAAACTCTGGCAAATGTGTATCTTGCACTTGATCAGAATTTGGAGATAGTGCCTGTTATCAATAAAATCGACCTGCCAAGCGCAAGACCTGAAGAAATTAAGCAGGAAATAGAGGATGTAATAGGACTTGACTGCGAAAATGCACCACTTATATCCGCAAAGGACAACATTAATATTGATCAGGTTCTTGAAGCCATAGTAAAGCAGGTTCCGCCGCCGTCAGGAGAGGAAGACGCTCCGTTGAAAGCCCTTGTATTTGATTCATATTATGACAGCTACAGGGGAGTTGTGGCATTTATCAGAATTAAAGAAGGCCAGGTTAAAAAAGGCGACAAAATAAGAATGATGTCAACCAGTAAGACATTTGACGTAACAGAGGTTGGCGTTATCTCACCTACGCAAAAACCCGTAACCGCATTGTATTCAGGCGATGTGGGTTATTTGTGTGCAAGTATGAAAGAGGTAAGAAGCTGCCGAGTGGGTGATACAATAACAAATGACGACAATCCTGCAAGCAGTCCTCTTCCGGGCTATAAAAAAGTTACATCCATGGTATATTGCGGTATTTATCCTGCAGAGGGAGAAGAATATAATTCAGTCAGGGATGCACTGGAAAAATTGCAGGTTAATGATGCGTCATTAACATTTGAGCCTGAAACATCCATAGCACTAGGATTTGGATTCAGATGCGGGTTTTTAGGTCTTCTACATATGGAAATAATACAGGAAAGATTAGAAAGAGAATTTGATTTAAATATAATTGCAACTACACCAAGTGTTATTTACAAGGTTTATAAAACCAGCGGGGAAATGATTATTTTACAGAACCCTACAAATATGCCTCCTGTTCAGGAAATTGAATACATGGAAGAGCCCATTGTCAATGCATCCATAATGACCCCAACTGAATATGTGGGAGCGATTATGGAGCTGTGCCAAAACCGCAGAGGTGTATTTGAAAATATGGAATATATGGAGGCAACAAGGGTAATATTACATTACAAGCTTCCGTTAAATGAAGTAATTTATGATTTCTTTGATGCCTTGAAATCCAAGACCAGAGGATATGCATCATTGGATTATGAACTCCACGGATATGTGCGTTCAGAACTTGTTAAAATGGATATACTCATTAATGCTGAACTGGTGGATGCATTTTCTATTATAGTTCATGAACAAAAAGCATATGAAAGAGGAAGATCAATAGTTGAAAGATTAAAGGATGTAATTCCGAGACATTTATTTGCGGTTCCTCTTCAGGCTGCAATCGGCGGTAAGATTATTGCCAGGGAAACGGTAAAGGCACTCAGAAAAGATGTATTGGCTAAGTGCTACGGCGGGGACATCACGAGAAAGAAAAAGCTTCTTGAAAAACAAAAAGAAGGCAAGAAGCGCATGAGACAAATCGGAAACGTTGAAGTTCCGCAGGAAGCATTTTTGGCTGTTTTAAAGTTTGACGAAGATTAAGAGGTGAATAAAATGAAAAAAGTCGCGATAGTATTAATAGTAATATTAGCAGTAATCGGAATCTTTGTATTCAGCTTATTTGGAAGCTACAACTCATTGGTTGCATTAGATGAAAGTGTTAATACACAATGGGCGAATGTTGAAAGCAAATTGCAAAGAAGATATGATTTAATTCCTAATCTGGTGGAATCCGTAAAAGGAGCAATGGCACAGGAGAAGGAAGTGTTTACTGCCATAGCCGATGCAAGAGCAAGACTTGCCGGAGCAGGAACAACAACCGAAAAGGTTGAAGCATCCAATGAATTAGAAGGAGCATTGTCAAGACTGCTGGTTGTTGTTGAAAATTATCCTGAATTAAAATCGAACCAGAACGTAACCGCATTGATGGATGAGCTGGCAGGAACAGAAAATAGAATATCTACCGAAAGAGACAGATATAATGAAGTTGTAAGAAAATATAACGAATCAGTGAGAAAATTCCCTAAAAATATACTGGCCGGAATGTTCGGATTTGAGCAAAGACCGTATTTTGAAGCAACTGCCGGAGCAGATGTTGCACCGAAAGTAAATTTTGATTAATGTCTGGAGTGATACATTTGAAAAAAAATCTATTGTCCCTGATTATAGCAGTAACATTATTATTAACCGGAACTTTTGCATACGGGCAGGATATAAAACTTCCGGAGCCAACCAGAGAATTTTATGTCAATGATTTCGCTGGTTTAATTGATGAAGAAGCTGAAAACAACATAATCAAGGTTAATTTAAATTATGAAAATACAGTAGAAAAACCTCAGATAGTTGTGGCAACTGTTCCTAATCTGCAGGGCTTAGATGAAAATAAATATGCTGTAGAACTCTTTGAAAAATGGAAAATCGGAAACAAGGAATTTAACAACGGAGTCCTTGTCCTGTTGTCCCTGGAGGAAAGAAGAGTGAAAATTGAAGTCGGCTACGGACTTGAAGGGGCAATAACGGATTCAGAATCCGGGAGAATATTGGATGAATCACTGGATTATCTGTCAGAGGGAGATTATTCAACAGGGCTTGAAAGTATTTTTTACCGTCTGGCAGAAAGAGTAAATGAAGAATACGGCTATGACAGTGATGAGATTTTTGGAAATGTGGATGTGAATATTTCTCGGGAAAGCAGCTCTGCAAATGCCGGCGCTCTCGGCAAATTAATATTATTGATTATATTAATCATAATAATTAACGGCTTTGGCGGAGGCGGCAGGAGAAGAAGACGAAGGGGTATTTTTATACCGCCGATAATTCATGGACCGGGCAGCTTCGGAGGAGGCGGTTTTGGCGGCTTCGGCGGTGGCGGCGGTGGCGGCGGAAGCTTCGGAGGCGGAGGCCGCTCAGGCGGCGGCGGAGCAGGGCGAGGATTTTAGAACAATGGCTGAACTATAGATAAGCTATTGCTAGCGATGGCTGAACAATTGTAAAAACAAAAGGACGCGAAAGCGTCCTTAACTATTGTTCAGCTGCCGTTCACCTATAGTTCACCCATTGTTCAGCGATTGTTATGATATTTTCCCTAAAAAAATAATTTCGTCTGTTTCGGCATTTATAATAGAAAGTCCTTTTTCTTCCCAGTTGGATGAACCCAGATATCCAATTCTATCATCCCAGGCATCATCATATTCTTCCTTAGTAACCTTTTCACCGTCAACATAGTATTCTATTTCTGACTCAATTAATTTAAATCCTTCCTGAGAAACATAATCGTGGTCATCCTCATAGTCATAATCATCATAATCATCGTCATAATTATAGTCATCATCGTAATCATCATAATCGTCGTAGTCATCGTAATCAATATCGACATCAGCATCAGCATACAGGTATCCGTAATTTATTAAATTATAAAGACATTCATACATTTCATCCATGCTGTCGTTATTAGAGTATGCTTCAGCCAATTGAGAAAAGAAATCCAATATTTCCTGACTTTTCACCTCATAGGTAACCTTATCCTTAGTGTAAAGCATTTCTTTGAAATCACCGCTTTCATTTGTTATGGTAATTTTCATGTTCCATCCCCCTTGATACTATTTATTTGTAAAATATATTAAGCTTTTTAAAATTTATAATATATTTTTTAAAAATTCTTTATAATAAATTCAGTTAATGGGATGGATTTAACTATATGATAAAAAAAATGTCGCTACGTGCTGCGACATTTATACTACATCAATATTTGGTTTGAATGGCTGATTACAATTATATCTGTTGAGGTATTCTCCTGAGATTGTTTGAAATCAGCCGTTGTCTTGAAATTATCCCAGAAATGCATTGGTACAAATATTTTTGGATTCAGTTTTTCAATGAAATATTGCCCGCCGCATAGATAATTGTTTTCAAGTCTTCTGTCAACGGGGAAAAAGGCAGCATCAATTATAACATTTGCCTTTACCACATCATCAACAATTGATTTAAAAGCATCTTCCATTTCCTTTTCTTCTTCCGGTGTGTCATCCATCCACTTCCACCAGTTTAAGTCGCCGGCATGGAATATGTTCATTCCGTCAATGTTTACAAGGAAGCTGATGCCTTGGTCGGTTGAACCGAATGTGCTTATATTTAGATTATTTAATGTAAATTCTTCATTTTGCTTTGCTGTGTAAAGATTGTTTACGCTGTTATACAGTTTTATGTCATTGCTTAATATGTAGTATGTGTTCATTTTTTCCTTGGACCAGGACAATACTTCACTGTTGAAATGATCCTGGTGGCTGTGGGATGAAAATACATATAAATATTTATTGCTATTAAATATAGCGTTAAGAAGTTCTTTGAAATCAAAGTCCTGATTTGTATCCTCACTGTTTTTATAATAATCAAATATTAAAAATGAGCTTTCTGTTTCAACTACAAAACAGCTGTGATAAACATAATATATTTTCAAATTTATTCATCTCCATTCNNCAATTAAAAGTAATTATATAATACCATAAAAAAGATATTATAAAAAGAATAAATCATTATTAAAAGCTAAAAATATAACTAAATTCAAAATAATAATAAGGAATAATGCTAAAAAATAATAATATTATAAATTATTTACAAATAACATTTGTATTTATTACGCATGCATAGTATAATGAGAAGTTAATAAAAATAGAACGAGGATGAGATTTAATGAAAATTGAAAATGTAATTTTGAATGACAACATTCAAAGAGCCTTAGATGAAATGGGCTTTGAAGAAGGAACCCAAATTCAGCAAGAGGCAATTCCTGTAATACTAGAGGGAAGAGATATAATCGGACAGTCAAATACAGGAACAGGAAAGACGGCTGCATTTGGTATACCAATACTTGAAAAAATAGATAGAAATATAAAAATGCCACAGGCTATTGTTTTGTTGCCTACCAGAGAACTGGCCGTACAGGTAGCAAATGAATTCAGAAAATACGGAAAATATATGGACGGCATCAAGACAGTTACAGTATATGGCGGCGCAGACATTCGTGATCAAATAAATAAGCTGAAGGGAGGAGCTCAGATTATAGTCGGAACTCCCGGAAGAGTTATTGATTTAATAGACAGAAACGTTATAAAATTAAGTGAGTTAAATATGGCGGTGTTGGATGAAGCGGACGAAATGCTTAAAATGGGCTTCAGGGAAGACATCGAACTTATACTGGGAAAAATTGACCATCCAGTTCAGACATTGCTGTTCTCTGCAACAATTCCGGATGCAATGAAAAATATTATTAAAAAATTCCTTAAAAATCCGGTATCAATAAAGGTTTTAAGAGAAGGTATAACAGCTAAGGAAGTTAAGCAGAGCTATTTCCTGGTTAAACATTCAGATAAGGTTGATGCTCTGGCCAGGCTGGTTGACACATATACACCAAGATTGGCTCTGATATTCTGCAATACTAAAAAATCGGTAGATGAATTGTATGACCAGTTAATCGAAAGAGGCTACAACTGTGACAAAATGCACGGTGATATAAAGCAGTCACAAAGAATAGACACATTGAATAAGTTTAACAACGGCTTAATTGAAATATTGATTGCAACTGACGTTGCAGCAAGAGGCTTGGATATTAAAGAGGTTGATATTGTTATAAACTATGATGTTCCTTCCAAGGAAGACTATTATGTTCACCGTATAGGAAGAACAGGAAGAGCCGGCAAAGAGGGTGCATCTTTTACACTTGTTTCTGCAAAGGAAATGAAAAAAATAGAGGATATCGAAAGATACACAAAGAAAGATATTCGTAAGAGATCAATACCAACTGTTGATAAAGTAAATGAAGTTAAACAGGATAAATTTATCAGAAATATCGTTGAAGTTATTGAAAAAGAAGAGCTGGGTGAAAACAGAGAACTGGCAGGAAGACTCATGTCCCAGGGATATGATGCAGAAACCCTGATAGCCGCGATGATTAAGAAGCTTGTTAAATTTGACTACTCTGAAGAAAGAGATTTAAATGAAATAATACCGGAAAGAAAGAAATTCTCCAGAGAGTCTAAGAGACTGGACGAAAAAGATTCCGTAAGATTCCATGTCAATGTGGGTAAGAAACAAGGTGTTCGACCTGGTGACATACTTGGTGCTGTTGCAGGTGAATGTGACATACCTGGTTCTGACATAGGTGAAATTGAAATTCTTGAAAATTACTCTTTCTTTACTGCAGCAACAGAGCATAAAAACCGAATTTTGAAAAAAATGGAAGGCGCTCAGATAAAGGGACAGAATGTTGTAGTCGAATTGTCCAAGGAAAAGAAATCGAGACATACAAGAGAAAAGTCATCGGGCAGCAGCTGGGGAAGAAAACCGTCGGATGATAATTGGTCAAGAAAGAAATCAAGAAAAAAATAGAAAATATATGTTGACAAAAATTAATAGTCGGTAATATAATAGTAAAAATGAACTGTGATGGATCGAGTAAGACAGATGCAGCAACAAAGAGAGGGAAGATAAGGTGAGAGCTTCCTTTGCATGGCTGTTTGAAAACTAATCCGGAGTTAAGACCGAAAGCTCAGTCGTAAGGTCTTGGTATGGATGCCTTAAATCCCTTGAGAAGCAACTAAGGTGGAACCACGATATTATGTCGTCCTTAAACACATATGTTTAAGGGCGATTTTTTTATATAAAAATATTGAAAAAGATAATTGGAGGAAAAGTCATGATAAAACTAACACTGCCTGACAATAGCGTCAGAGAATATGAAGGAGCCGTTTCCGCATATGATGTAGTTAAAAGCATAAGCGAAGGACTGGCAAGAAATGTAGTGGGAGCTGTTTACAACGGCAAGACTATAGGATTAAAAGAAGAAATAAAAGAAGACGGAACTATCAAATTTTTAAAATTTGAAGACAAAGAAGGAAAGCATATATTCTGGCATACTTCATCACACATTATGGCACAGGCAATTAAAAGATTGTGGCCAGATGCAAAGCTTGCAATAGGGCCTGCCATAGACAACGGTTTTTACTATGATATTGATTTGGAATACAGATTAGTTCAAGAAGATTTTGAAAAAATCGAAGCTGAAATGAAGAAAATAGTAAAAGAAAATCTCGAACTTGAGAGATTTGAACTTCCAAGAGCCGAAGCAATAAAATTTATGGAAGAGAAGCAAGAACCCTACAAGGTTGAATTAATCAATGATTTGCCCGAGGATGCAGTTATTTCATTCTATAAACAGGGAGATTTTGTTGACCTTTGTGCAGGACCGCATCTTGAGTCAACTAAAAAACCAAAGGCTGTAAAAGTTTTAAGCATTGCGGGAGCATACTGGAGAGGCAACGAAAACAATAAAATGCTCCAGAGAGTTTATGGCATAACTTTTGAAAAATCAAAAGAATTAGAAGATTATATAAAAATGATGGAAGAAGCTAAAAAGCGTGACCACAGAAAACTTGGCAGAGAATTGGATTTATTCTTTATGTCAGAAGAAGGTCCTGGATTCCCGTTCTTCCTGCCAAAGGGCGTTGAAGTAAAAAATGAACTAATGAAATTCTGGAGAGAGATGCATAAAAAAGCAGGCTATGTAGAAATAGAATCTCCATTAATGCTGAATAAACATCTGTGGGAAATATCAGGACACTGGTACAATTACAGAGAAAACATGTATACAACTGTAATTGATGAACAGGATTTCGCCATTAAACCTATGAACTGCCCCGGAGGAATTTTAGTATATAAAAATGAGATGCATTCCTATAAAGATCTTCCTTTGAGAGTGGCAGAAGCAGGAAGAGTACACAGACATGAACTGTCAGGCGCACTTCACGGCTTAATGCGTGTAAGAGCATTTACTCAGGATGATGCCCATTTATTCATACTTCCTGAACAAATCAAGGATGAGATTAAAGGTGTTATAAAATTAATAGACGAAATATACAAGAAATTCGGTTTCTCATATAAATTAGAGCTTTCAACTAGACCAGAAAAATTTATGGGAGAAATAAAAGACTGGGATATGGCAGAAGCTTCATTAAAGGCAGCGTTGGAAGAGCTGAATCTGGATTATGTAATAAATGAAGGAGACGGAGCATTCTACGGACCTAAAATAGACTTCCATCTGACAGACTGCATAGGAAGAACATGGCAATGCGGTACAATTCAATTGGATTACCAGATGCCGCAGCGTTTTGAAATGGAATATGTGGGAGCAGACGGACAAAAGCACAGACCTATTATGATTCACAGAACTGCATTCGGTAGCATCGAAAGATTCTTCGGTATTCTTATAGAGCAGTTTGCCGGTGCATTCCCAACTTGGCTGGCTCCGGTACAGGTTAAGATTCTTCCTATTTCAGATAAGTTCATTGAATATGCCGAAAAAGTAAAAGAACAGTTAGAAGCATTGAACATCAAGGTTGAACTGGACTCAAGAGCTGAAAAAATCGGCTATAAAATAAGAGAAGCACAGATGCAGAAAATACCATACATGTTTGTAGTTGGGGAAAAAGAAGCCGAAAACAACACTGTATCAGTGAGAGAACGACAAAAAGGCGACATCGGAAGCATGAGTATCGAAGAAATAAGCAATATAATATTAAGTAAAATTGCAGCAAGAGAAAATGACTCGCCGCAATTGATTTAATAGTTTAAAGAAATAGCTGTTGCAAAGCAGAAGTGGCATCCTTAGCAAGCGTAAGGATGCCATTATAATAATCGCATGCAATAGCTATTTTATATTGTAAAAATTTAGAATTTTGTTATAATAAATATATTAACCAAAGAGGATAGCAGATGAATAAACGTTTAGTATATGTTGATTTATTGAGAATAACCGCCGCATTTTCTGTAGTCCTGCTCCATGTTGCAGCGGGCAACTGGGGCAATGCCGCATTAGGTACTTATGAATGGAATGTATTTAATTTTTATGACAGCCTGGTAAGGTTCGGTGTTCCTATTTTTGTAATGATAAGCGGAATGTTTTTGTTGAATCCGGATAAAAGTATTAGTTACAAAGATATTTATTCAAAATACATATTAAAAATTATAATCGCTTTCATCTCATGGTCGCTGCTTTATGCGCTTTATACAAATGTATCAAACTATGATGAATTTAACAGAGAGGTCTTTATAAAAAGTTTCATATTTGGTCATTACCACTTATGGTACCTTTATATGATTGTGGGGTTGTATATTATTACACCTCTTTTAAGAAAGATTGCGGCGGATAAAAAAGCAACCGAATATTTTCTTTTGCTTTCGGTGATTTTTACATCTGTTTTGCCTATGACAATAAAGATATTCAATCTAGCTGATTTGGATTTATTTATAAAAAAATTTGAGCTGCATTTTATTGTTGGTTATGCTGGGTATTATATAGGTGGATATTACCTGAGCAGGTATGAATTAAATAAGAATAAAAGGAATATCATCTATATATCAGGAGTTTTAGGAGTTATCTGCACATATGTATTCACTGATATCCTTTCACTGCAGACTGGCAAGGCGGACAGCACCTTGTACAGCTACTTTTCACCTAATGTAATGATTGCAGGCATAGCGTTATTTGTGTTTTTTAAATACGAAATTTCAAAAATAAAATTTCGGCAAAGTGCTGTAAAAATAATAAACACATTGTCGGAATGCTCATTCAGAATTTATTTGGTTCATGATTTTTTTATTATGCTTATTGCAAAAAAAGGGATTAGTACCCTTAATTATAATCCCGCCTGGTCGGTTCCTGTTGTGGCAACAGCAGTATTTACGGGAAGTTTGGCAGTAAGCTACATAATAGGAAAGACGCCTTTGTTAAAAAGGATTTTATAATCTGAAAAATTTAATTTTATAGGAGGAAGTTATGAGTAAAGCATATTCAGGAGATATTCAATATCATATCAATATGAAGCAGGGAGATGTGGGAAGGTATGTAATACTGCCCGGAGATCCAAAAAGGTGCGAAAAAATAGCAAAACACTTTGACAATGCCGTGTTGGTTGCAGACCACAGGGAATTTGTCACATACACAGGCTATCTGGACGGTGTTAAAGTAAGCGTAACGTCAACAGGCATAGGAGGACCCTCCGCATCAATTGCAATGGAGGAGCTGGCAAATATAGGCGCTGATACATTTATCCGCGTGGGAACAAGCGGCGGCATGGAAGTAAATGTCATGGGCGGAGATTTGGTTGTAGCATCAGGCGCAATCCGCATGGAAGGAACAAGCAGGGAATATGCCCCCATGGAATTTCCGGCAGTTGCAAATTATGATGTAATGAATGCATTAGTAAAAGCATCACAAAATTTAGGAAAGAAATATCACGTAGGAATTGTTCAGTGCAAGGATGCCTATTACGGCCAGCATGATCCTGAATCAAAGCCTGTGAGCTATGAGCTCACAAACAAATGGGAAGCATGGCTGAGACTCGGAGCCCTTGCATCCGAAATGGAATCAGCGGCATTGTTTATCGTAGGAGCATACCGCAAGGTACGTGTGGGAGCGGTACTAAGTGTTGTGGCCAATCAGGAAAGAAGAAGACTGGGAATGGATGACCCGCAGGTACATGACACAGAAGATGCAATAAAGACAGCAGTAGAAGCAATCAGGTTGTTGATTAGAGAAGATAATTAACCTTAATGGGTAGTTGATGATATGAGGATAGATAAATTACAAGAACTTATAGTTGGTGGAGAAAACATAAATGTAGAATTTAAACAAAGCAGGAACAAACTTAATAGGGATGTTTTTGAATCGGTCTGTGCGTTTTTAAACAGAAACGGTGGACATTTGTTGCTTGGTGTGGAAGACAGACAATGGTAATATCATTGGCATTTATCCAGAAGCAGTAGATAAGTTAAAAAAAGATTTTGCAACTTCTGTCAACAACCCAAATAAAATCAATCTGACTTTCTATTTGGCAATTGAGGAATTGGAGATTGAAGGGAAAATTATTTTGTATATATTTATTCCTGAGAGCTCTCAAGTTCACAGGTGTAATGGAAGAATTTATGATCGAAATTAAGACAGAGATATTGATATTACTGATAGTACAAACCTTGTGTCAGGATTATATATAAGAAAACAAGGTTTGTATACAGAAAATAGAATATTTCCATTCGCAGAGATTTCAGATTTGAAAAGTAGCGTTTTTATAAAAATCAGAAAACTTGCGGCGAATCAAAAACCAAATCACCCATGGAAATCAATGGATGATTTTGAACTTCTAAAAAGTGCCGGCCTTTATTTAAAAGATTTACAGAGTGATTATTTAGATTAGTTTTCAGTAGGTAATTTTAAAACTAAAAAATTGAAATATTGCAGTTAAGCCAATTCAGAGATTATATGAATAAAAATACTTTGGATGAAATGTAAAAATATAATACCCTGAAATGGCTTAATTACAAGTAATTTTGGGTTTTGCAAATGTCTATTAATTTTCAATTATGGAGGGAGACTTGAAAATAAAAATTGAGAATAAAATAAAGTTGAAAATTTCTCTTATAATTGTATTAATTAGCATATTTTTTCCTATTACATTCATAAATGATAGTGAAGTTGTTTTGGGATACCCGTTAGGATATGTCACTTTTAATTTACGTTCATTTTCATTAGTTAACTTAAATAATATGAAATATAAAACTATATTACAGTTTATTCGTATAGATATGGCAAATATGTTGATTGATATAGTTATAGTATATTTGATTATTAAAATGTTAGTTTGCATATATGAGCATATAAATATAGGCTTTAGGGATAAATTGTAGCCATGGGGAGGTTTTTGCGGTTAGGAATGGGGATGCTAAGTGGTTGGATTAAGACACATGGATGCAAAGAAACATCTATAAAATATGCTGTGCTAACATTTTGCCTTACATATCTGCTTATATTTGCAATTACTTTTTACAGCACAAAAGAAGATAAAGCATTAAGCTAACATATTAGGTATATTATTTATACAATAGATCGTAATAAAAGGAGTAAAAAATGATAAAATTAAAAAAAGCATTTACCTTTTCAAGAATTATAATTATTATTCTTATTCTTTCAAATCTGTTTGTCCTATACGTGTTAAGTAAAACGGAACCTTCAAGAAATATTACTGGTACTTATCAATCTACGGGATTTCCGAATAACCTATATGTATATAGTTTTGATCGGGAAAGAGAAGGAACTTATTTTTTAAAATTCAATGATACATTATTGGAAAAAGGAAAATACGAAAGATATAAAGAAAATATATATATTTGTTATGACGAGTCAGGAAATGAAAATATTATAACTTTGTTAAATGAAAGCTTTTACTTTTACGATCATGAAAATAAGAAAGTAATTGAGATGAAAAAGGTGTTAGAAGTTCCACTGGCTTTAAATATAGAATAACAGAAAAAAACTCTTGACTCCGACCTTAGGTCAGACATTACAGTAATATATGGGAGGTGAAACACATGTCGTACACAGTGCATGAAGTTGCAAGTCTATCCGGTGTAACGATTAAAACGCTTTATCATTATCAGAAGATTGGATTGCTTATGCCGGAGAGAATTGAGGCAAACGGATACAGGTATTATGGTGACAAAGAGCTTGAAAAGCTGCAACAAATCCTGTTTTTTCGTGAACTTGACTTTTCACTGGACAAAATTAAACTTGCAATGCAAGACGAACCCTCCCGCCTGCGGTGCTTATGTGAACAGAAAACTCTGCTGATGGCGCGCAAGCAGAGACTTGGAGACATATTGCACACGCTTGAGGAAGCTATTATTCACACGGAGAAAGGAGTAACTATGAGTAAAGAAAAAATGTTTACGGGACTGAACAAAAAGGAATGGGAGGAAGCACTTTCTGAGCAAAGTGAGTATCTCAAAAAAGAGTACGGATACGATATGTTGTCTGAAAGCGAGATCAATCCGGACGAACTTAATAAGCACTCCGACCAGGCTGCAAAGTTTATGATGTTCATGGCTGATGCCTTGAAAAACGGTATTCGCCCTTATGATAACAGTGTTAAGGATGCCATCAGGCAACACATCGTTTATGTTAACGAAAAGATTCATCCTACAGATGCAAAGTCTTTTTTGAAAGAAACCGAGTTTTTTTTAACAGATGATTTTCATCGCAATATGTATGAAAGCATCCAAACCGGTCTCAGCTATTATATCTTTGCAGCTGCGAAGATGTTTGCTGAAAATCAATAACAGTGAATTTTTGTAATCAGAATAAAAAATTCTCAGACGGTATAAAAAAACCGTCATTTATCAGCTGATACTATACTAAAATGAAAAACACATAAAACGGTGGTTTTGAAATGAAAACCGCCGTTTTCATTTGTAACCGCTCCCGGTTTTCTATATTTCATTTTGATGTAGCTTTTCAAAATACTCATAGGCATGATAAATCAGTTCGTCAATGTTGCAAATATGACGATGTTCGATAATACGGCGCAGTTCAGGCAGCTTCATAAAGAAGTCATCCCACAGAGAATCTTTGTCATAGTCTTTTTGATATCGGCTTGTAAAATAATTGAATACCTGATGATAGGAAACCCCTGTTTTCAGAAAGTCTTTATACTGTTTGGGAACTTCCAGCAGCCCAAGCAGGTAGGCTACAATGTTCAATACATGTTTTTCAGTCATGCGGTCATCAGACGAGGCGATAGGATAATTGTAAAAATGTTCACTGTCTGAATGAGGACTTAGACTATCAATGATGTTTTCATCAAAAGCAAGTTTTGCTGTTTCAGGATACCGGTCGCAGAGCTGTTTCAATGCGCCGATATTATCCCGATCAAATGCCTTTTTATAAAAAAACAAAAAATCTGCGATACTAATTTCAGAACATTTTTTTTTGTGTGTTTCAACAGACACTTTTATCTGCGTTCATTTCTTTTCCCCCTTCATTAGTATGAACTTACTTTATTATATAAATTATATACCAGGCTGGTAAAAAAAGTCAATGTCTAATCTATAATTACATTATAGAATAGACGTTGACTTTTTATAGCAATTTATTATATATCTTATTGACATATATAGATAATCTATATATACTATATGTAGATTATCTATATATGCGAGGTGAGTTTATGACGACTAATAAAAATTTACTTACAGGCAGTACTGCCATGCTCCTGCTGAAACTCCTAGAAGGTAAGGATATGTACGGTTATGAAATGATAGAAGAGCTCGATAAAAGATCGAATAATGTATTTTCACTTAAAGCGGGAACATTGTATCCCTTGCTCCATAGTCTTGAAAACAAGGAGTTAATTAATTCTTATATTAAAGACGCAGACAGTTTAAGAGTAAGAAAATATTACAGCATTACAAATAAGGGCAAAGAAATGCTTAAAGAAAAAAAAGAAGAATGGACTAATTATTCAATTGCTATTAATCAAGTTATGCAAGGGGGTGCAAACATTGCAGCAATCTGATAAAATAAAGGAATACATAAAAACCGTATGCGAACAGATAAGGTGGAAAAAAGCCCATGGACCGGTTTCGGAAGAAATTGAATGGCATATACACGACCAAAAAAATGCTTTTACTAATTGTGGGTTAGATGATGAAACTGCAATAGAGAAAGCAATAGCAGAAATGGGTGATCCGGTAATAATCGGAACTGAGTTTGACCATACATATAGACCAAAAATCGAGTGGAGCATTGTAGCATTAACTTGTATAATGATTTTAGCGGGAATTTTTATAAGGATTATTTTGTTTTATAATGTAGTTGAATCATTAGAAATGTCAATATTTAGTGATATTGTCAGCATTGTAATTGGGTTTGGATGCATGACACTATCATATTTTATAGATTTTACCATAATCGGTAAGCATCCGAAAAAGATTTTCTTTGGGTTGACGATCTTATTAACTGTACTGATATTTACTAATGATCAAACTTATTTTTCATTTAAGCTTTTACTTTTTCCAACAGCATTTGCAGGAATTATTTATGAAATGAGAAATAAGAGCTACATAGGAATCATACAAGCCGGCTTAATATTTTTAATACCTGCTGTTATCAGCATAAGCATATGGGATATTACCAGCATCTTGATTTATTCGTGTTCATGTTTGATACTAATTACAATGGCTGTTTTAAGCGGTTGGTTTAATGTAAAGAAATCAAGTGCACTTTTGCTTATCTACGGACTCGCTTCTCTGATATCTATAATTCTTATAGCAATTGCTATTATGAGCAGACCTTATATAATAGGAAGAATTCAAGCGGTTTTTAATCCATCAATTGATCCCTATAGTTCAGGCTGGAAGGTAAATGTAGTACGCAGCATCATATCCGGTGCAAAGCTGTTTGGCCAAGGAGATTTGGGAGAATACGAATATGCCGCTGAAAAGCTTCTGCCCAGCATACATACTGATTATGTATTGACATATTTGATTCATAAATTCGGTTGGATTGCTTTCATTATAATAATGTCTTTTATTATAACTTTTGCTGTTCGCTTGTTTATGCTTTGCAGAAAACAAAAAAGTGTACTGGCAAAATTAGTATCTGTTTCAGTATTTATTACATATACAATGCAGATTATCATATATACTAATTATAATTTAGGATTTCAACTTTTTTCACCGCTTACACTTCCGCTTGTTTCATACGGAGGAATATCAGCGATTATAAATATGTTCCTGATTGGAATCATGCTGTCTGTATTTAATCTTGGAGACTTGATTTGTGATAATAATACAGCAGCTGATATGAAATATAGCAAGCTTTTTGAATTCACCAATGGCAAAATAATTATAAACTTAAACCCCAGAGCATAAATATAGCAATAATAAGAGGTGTAATAAACACCCAAAAAAATAAATCCACAAACGGAACAGCTTAAAAAAAACTGTTCCGTTTGTGGATTATTTCGCATTTATATTGATAAATTCAGCTTTTAATTTCGAGTAAACTATTTTCTGGCTGCTGTAAAGACCGTAGTAGCCTGAAAGCATGTAGCTGACGCTGCATGCAATAGCAAACAGCAGTATACCTTCGGTTCCAAATAATTCAATACTAAGTATAATTGAAGCAATGGGTGCATTTACAACTCCGCAGAATAATGATACAAGCCCAATAGCTGCGGAAAAGCCCGGATTCAGGCCTAAGAGTCCACCTACCAGGCAGCCGAAGGTTGAACCTATGAAGAAGGTTGGAACAATTTCTCCTCCTTTAAACCCTGCACCAATTGTTATTGCAGTAAAAATTATTTTCAATAAAAATGCTTCCGGTTTTACGACTCCGTTTATGGCATTATCAATAATGTTCATTCCTGCGCCGTTATAATCTCTTGTGCCAAGTATAAGTGTGATGATCACAATTATTAAACCGCCTGCGAAGCCTCTTATATAATCATTATGAATTTTATGCTTCATAAAATGTTCTGTTTTATGCATTGTAACACAAAATACAATGCTTAATACTGCAGACAGAGCAGCAAGCATAACTGTTGCAGCAATAGTCGTTAATGATAATTCGGGTATGTAGTCCAGAATGTAATGTACCGGTTTTACTCCAAAATGAAGTGAAACACCATATGCAACCAATGATGAAACCAGGCACGGAACCAGACTTGAATAATAAATTACTCCGATGCTTATTACTTCCATTGCAAACAATGTTGCGGTTAAAGGCGTTCCAAACAATGCGGAAAAAACTCCACTCATGCCGCAGAGAACTATTAAATGCATGTCCTTCTCGTCAAGATGAAAGATTCTTCCCACAAAGGAACCAATGCTGCCGCCAAGTTGCAATGCTGCCCCTTCCCTTCCTGCAGAGCCGCCCAATAAATGTGTTATTACAGTACTTATAAATATTAACGGAGCCAATACTATGGGAACATGATCGTCTGTACGTATACAATTTATTATTTGATTTGTGCCGGTAGAGTCACTCATATTAAATAATTTATAAAAAACGCCTATGGCAATTCCGCCAACCGGCAAAAAGTATAAAATCCAGTTGTTCAACAATCTGAATTCTGTAGCCTTTTCTACGCTTACATGAAACAATGTTCCGGTTATTCCGCCTATAAATCCAGTAATACATGCGAAAACCACCCACTTAAAAAAAGTCCGTATATAATTCTTTGCCGAATTATATTTTCTGTTCAATAATTCCAATTTAACACTTCCTATCGTTTAATATTACCGCAGACTATTGTATCACTTTTATTTGTTTTGTCAAATTGGAAACATGAAGCTGAGCTTTTATATTAAATACAAATTAATTTCTAATGCGATTTTAATAAATCCCTAAATCATAATTAATTATTAAAAGGTATATTAGTATCATAAAGAGTAAATAAAAATAGGAGGCAAAAAATGAAAGTAACTTTAGAACAAATCGATGAATTGAGGAGCAGAGTCAATGTGAGTTACGAAGAAGCTAAACACACATTGGAAAAAAATGATGGTGATTTAATTAAGTCGATTATTGAGCTTGAAAATAAAAAGAACAGTAAAAGTATCAGGAATGGCAATTTTACAAGCTTCACGAACAGGCTGCTTGCTCTAAAAATGTCCATTAAGAATAAAGAAGGAAATACGTTGATGGATGTACCATTAGTGCTTGTATTGCTTACATTCCTAATGGCATTCTGGGCTGTAATATTCCTGTTAGCATTGGCTATTCTCACTTCCTGTAAAATTAAAATATACAGAGATAAAAATTCTATTAATGTAAGCAGCTTAAAGAAAAATATGAAAGAAACTGTTGAAAAAATAAAAGTTAAATCAGAAGAAATAATCAAGGTAGAAGATGCAGCCGTAGTAGAAAGTGACCCTGAAGAAAATGAAATAATTATAGAATAGAACAAATATCAGGTCATTGACCTGATATTTGTCTATTAAAAATAAATCTCGGGCTGTGGGCCGAAGTTATGACTAAATTAACTGTAAGTTCTGAGTTTTGCATAAATCAGTGTTGCGCTTGGAAGCAAGAAATTACAGTTGTTGCAGCAGCGCCGCCTGTAATTGTAAAACGAGCATACTGCAGGAAGTTTGTTACAGTGATAACTTTAGAAGTATTGTAAGGTACAGATATGGTTGTGCCTGTATCTTCTAACCAGTTTGTTCCGTCAGGGCTTATTTCTACCTTTAAAGTAATGTTTTGATCTTCAGAATCAGTACCTGTATTTTTAATAAACCAGTTGTAAGATGATTCCTGTGAAACATCCTGAGAATCCGCAGTTACAGTGGCACCTAAGCCAACAGCCGTTTCTGTCAGAGGTGTACCGGCCCCAAATGAGTCAACATTTGTAAATACAAGCTTATTTTCAACAGCTAAAGGAGTTGAACCGTTAATAATTTTAACATCATTGGTAATAGTGTCTAAAGTTGTTACGGTTGATACCGTATCAACATCAATGCTTTCGGCAATTCCGACGGTCAAAGGAGTTGAACCGTTAATAATTTTAACATCATTGGTAATAGTATCCAAAGTTGTTACTGTTGATATTGTATCAATATCGACGCTTTCAGCAAAATCGACTGTTAAAGGAGTCGAGCCGTTAACAATTTTAACGTCATTGGTTATAGTAGAAAGTGTATCTATATTAGAACCTGACGCTAAACCCACAGTACCGTTGACTGCGAGATTTCCTGTATTATCAACCTGTAATGGAACAATATCTTTTGATACACTGTTAAGAACATAAATTTGTCCCTTTAATTGGGATGGTGAATCTTGGAAAATAGGCATTCCTGGCATTTTTATCACTCCATAATAATTTTAGGGGTCAGCCCCTTTATATAATATGTCCCATTATTAAAAAGGACAGTGTTTTATCTATTTTGCCTGAAACCATGAGGTAATTAGGTTAACTCCTTCGGGACTTATGCTTCTGTATGAGAAACGGATGTAGCGGCTTTCCCTTAAAGGCTGAAAGTAAGATACTTCGCAGCTCTTAATGACAATTTTATCTGAATCTGTATACACTAATTTTTTATCCGGACTTATTTCAATATATGCTTCAACATCGCTATAACCTAAGTTCTGAACAAAATAATAATATTTATTCAATGAAGCACAATCTATCCAATCTGAATATTTTAATATGTTTGTTGAACAATAATCTTTAACTATATCAACAATACCGTAAGAAGCAGCAGGTTGGCATGTATTGCATCGATTTATATATGTTTTATTTAAGCAATCAGAGGTCAAAGGCATTTTTCGGTTATATGACACCCTTTGATTCATATTTACACATCCTTGCCAATTTATATAATATTATAATCATGTATATTGATTTTGTTACAAAATCGTTCTAGTATGTAAAGTATGACAAAAAGCCAACGTACAATAACGGCTATCTTCACCCGAAATGCGTAGATTGCTAAAATCGGTGGAGAGCAGCAGATTTTAATTTGATATTGATGGCAAATAATAGTATAATAAGAAGTACCCAACCTGCCATGCAATCAAAGATTGCCGGGGGGTACGGGAACCTTGTTGGAGGTCTTAGATGGAAAAGAAAAAAATTTTAATAGTTGAAGATGAACAAAAGATAGCCAGGTTTCTGGAGCTGGAATTAAAATATGAAGGATATGAGGTTACTATAGCAAGTAATGGAAGAGATGGTCTCGAAAAAGGCAAGGAAGAGGGCGTCGATTTGATTATTCTTGATTTAATGCTCCCCGGATTAAGCGGAATAGAGGTATGCAGAAGATTGAGGCAGACATCGGAGGTTCCCATAATTATGCTTACAGCTAAGGATGATATTTCTGATAAAGTGACCGGGCTTGATATTGGCGCTGATGATTATATGACAAAGCCTTTTGCTGTTGAAGAGCTGCTTGCCAGAATCAGGGTACTGTTAAAAAGAATTAACAACAATAAGGAAAAATCAGATTCCCAGTCTTTGGAAATAGGGAAATTAAAGCTTTATAAAAATAATTACAAGGTTGAGTACGCTGGTGAGACCATTGATTTGACTAAAAAGGAATTTGAGCTTTTGGAATTTATGATGCTTAATAAAAACATTGTGCTAACCAGGGAAAAAATACTTGATAAGGTGTGGGGTTACGATTATTTTGGAGATACAAATATAATTGATGTCTACATCAGATATCTGAGGAGTAAAATTGATCAGAAATACAACATAAATCTCATTGAAACCGTAAGGGGCGTAGGATATATAATACGCGATTAAAGGACATTATGATTAAATCGTTATTAAGAGTATTGCTTAACATTTTTTTATACCCGTTTAAATTTGTTTTAAGATTGATTATAAAGCTGCTAAAAAGGCTTAAATTTTCTATTGCCTTTAAAATCTCCACATCGTATTTATTGATTTATGTCATAATTATATTAATAGTTGCATTTACCACATCAGCAGGATATTTAATATTTGAGTTTGAAAAATTTGAAAATGAAACAATAATTGAAGATGTTGAAAAAATTGTTCAGGAGTTTCCTAATTTCGTCATTAAAGAAGATAAACACAAAATCAACTCTGTTGAAGTGTATGACGAAAGTTTAAACTCGGTCTATCCTTTGAACAATCAAAAGAGATACTCTGACAATATAATTGTAATTATAGAAAAATTAATTTATAATAAAGAATATATATATTCAACAAGCTTCTATCATGGTAATTCTCAATATTACATGAATATAAGCTATGATGCGAAAGCGATAATCAATGACGCGGTAAGAATTTCTTTCATGGTAATGGTATCGGGAGCTATCGGTCTTTTAATCTTCATCCCTATTGTATCAAGGACCAGCTACAGAATGATTGGCCCTATTAAAAACATGACTGAAATAACAAAGACCATTACAGTCAACAACATTAACACAAGATTAGATATCAAGGGAACCCAGGATGAATTAAAGGAACTGTCCCAGACTTTCAATGAGATGATGGACAGAATTGAGGAAGGATACAAGACTCAGCAGCAATTTGTTTCGGATGCATCCCATGAATTGAGAACTCCGATAGCTGTAATTAAAGGCTATGTTAATATGCTTGACAGATGGGGAAAAGATGACAGGGCAGTATTGGAAGAATCTATTGCTGCCATAAAAAATGAAACAGAAAATATGCAGGATTTGATTGAAAAGCTTTTATTCATTGCAAGAAGCGACAAGAGTACATTAATATATACAAAAGAAGATTTTAAAATCAGCTCAATATTAAAAGAAATCGAAAAAGAAACAAAAATGATAGACTCCAAGCACAGGCTGTATTTTTATTTTTATGACGATGCCAATATTTATGCTGATAAAAACAGAATAAAGCAGGCAATAAGAATTCTTATTGACAATGCCATAAAGTTTACGCCTCAGGACGGTTACATTATGGTATCGGGATTCATTCAGGATGACTACTATGTTATAAAGGTTGAAGATACGGGAATAGGTATCGAGAAGAAGGATTTAGAGAAGATATTTGAGAGACTGTACAGGGCAGAGCAATCGAGAAGTAAGGAAATAGGAGGACACGGTCTAGGGCTTTCAATTGCTAAAATCATAGTACTTGGTCACAAAGGAAAAATCAAGGTAAAAAGCACGGTGGGAAAGGGTTCTGAATTCTCTGTAATGCTTCCTTATATTTAAAAAAATAATAAACGCGAAAATAAAATAATAATCGACAAATAACAACAAAAGAAGTCAAGGAAAAATCCTTATATAAATTGTATAATAGCTTGTACATAATTTATCAGAAAGGATTTGAGAAAAGTGAATTTAGAATTTATTGAATCTGGACAAGTCTTAACAATCAGACTCAAGGGAGAATTGGACCATCACAGCGCAGATGAGTCAAGAGTATTGATTGATGAAAAAATTAATGAAGGTAAATTTAATAAAATGGTTATAGATTTTAAAAACCTCGATTTCATTGACAGCTCAGGCATAGGTTTTATAATCGGTCGTTACAAGGTAATAAGAAAAAGAAACGGAGTAATTGAAATTATTAATGCCGGTAAGAAGGTAAGGAAAATTCTTGATATGAGCGGCATAGGAAAAATAATTGAAATTAAATAGGGGGATAAAATGCAAAATAATTATGTAATATTTAAAATACCAAGCTTATCAATAAATGAATCATTTGCCAGATCTGCAGTCGCTGCATTCTGTTCCATTTTAAATCCTACTATCGGTGAAATAAATGATATAAAGACTGCTGTGTCGGAAGCTGTTACAAATGCAGTTATTCATGGTTACGAAGATACTGTCGGAGAAATAGAAATATCATGCAGAATCAAGGGGCAGACCGTTGAAGTAATAGTTGAAGATTTTGGCTGCGGAATATTGGATGTAGAGAAAGCCAAAGAACCGTTATACACAACAAAGCCGGAATTGGAACGCTCAGGAATGGGTTTTGCCGTTATGGAATCATATATGGATGAAGTTGTGGTATTATCAGAAAAGGATGTTGGAACAAAAGTTATAATGCGAAAAAAAATCAGTGACAGATAAATAATAAAATAAAAGTTGATTATGGTTTTACAGATTGAAATTACAAATATTAAATGCGCTCATAAGCAATAAATCAGTGATAAAATTTAACATTAAATATTAAAAAAGGCACTTATAGTGCTTTTTTTTAGTATTCAAAATTATTTTTTGTAAATAATACTTATGAGGTGATTTATATGAAAAAAAAGATTTTTTTATTAGTTATAATATTATTTATTAGCTTCACAGCTATATATTTTGGCAGCAGCATGGAAAACAGATCTTTGAAAAAAATACCTGAAAGTGCAGTATTGTTGTAGGAGGGATAAATGAAGTACGATAAAAACAGCTATAAGCAAGTAGTCGACGAATATACGCCAAAAAATAAAATGCTGAAAAATTGTGTATGGGCATTTATATTCGGAGGGGCTATTTGCTTATTAGGTGAAATAATTAAAAATGTATTTATGTCAGGGTTCAACGTAGCCGAAAAAGATGCGGGACCCATGAGCTCAGTGGTGCTTGTAGCTTTAAGCGCACTCCTGACAGGATTAGGATGGTATGACAAATTAGGAAAAATAGGCGGAGCCGGAACAGTTGTTCCCATAACAGGTTTTGCAAACTCAGTTGTATCACCAGCTCTTGAATATAAAAGAGAAGGATTTATTTTAGGTACAGCTGCCAATATCTTTAAGCTGGCAGGTCCTGTATTGGTATTCGGATATTTTTCAGCGTTTATCGTAGGAGTATTAAGCCTCCTGTTCAGTTGATAAATTTTAATTTCAAGGAGGATTTAAGTTTGAAAAAAATAGGTAAACAAACATTTAGTATAAAGGATAATGTATTTGTAAGAGACACGTTTACAATTGTAGGCAAAAAAGAAGGTGAGGGTCCTCTCGGTGACAAATTCGACATGATTGTGGACGATGATTTGTGGGGAGAAGATTCCTGGGAAAAATGTGAATTGAAGTTTCAAAAGGAAGCAGTTAAGCATTTAATGGATAAGAATAATTTAGCGCAAAAAGACATTGACCTTTTGATTTCAGGAGACTTATTAAACCAAATAACATCATCATCTTTTGCTGCAAGAGATCTGCAGCTCCCTTATGTCGGAGTATACGGAGCGTGCTCTACAATGGCTTTAACTATGGGATTAGGTTCACTTCTTATTGACGGAGGTTTTGCCAATAACATTATATGTGTAACTTCAAGTCATTTTTGCAGTGCGGAAAGACAGTACAGACTTCCACTCGAAATGGGAGGACAGAGACACATGTCGGCCCAATGGACTGTTACAGGTACTGCTGCGGTATGGCTGTCAAATGGAGGAAGCGGACCCAGAATCAAAAATGTGACATTTGGAAAGATTCAGGATTTAGGCGTGAAGGATGCCAACAACATGGGAGCTGCCATGGCACCTGCGGCGTATGATTCATTAAGACAGCATTTGGAAGATACGGGAGTCGATTATGATTTAATAGTTACAGGAGACTTGGGAACTGTGGGCAAATCAATTGTAAATAAAATGTTTAATGAAGATAAAAAGAGTATTGAAAAGAAATATGATGACTGCGGCACAATAATTTTTGATATAGAAAAACAGGATGTTCATGCGGGCGGCAGCGGCTGTGGTTGCTCTGCAACTGTATTCGGAGCATTTTTATATAAAAAGCTTTTGAATAAGGAAATAAATAAACTTTTATTTACGTCTACGGGAGCGCTTCATTCTCCGACAGCTACTTTGCAGGGAGAAAGCATACCGGGCATTGCTCATTGTGTCGGAATTGAAATGTGAGGAGAAAATATGAATTATGTAATGAGTTTTATAGTTGGAGGCATTATATGTGTAATAGGCCAGATAATAATTGACACCTTTAAAAAGAATAATGCTTACTTGCTGGTTTTATTGGTGGTAGCGGGAACATTTCTCGGTTACTTCGGCCTATATGACAAGATTATTGAAATAGGATATTCAGGTGCTACAGTGCCTCTATTAGGTTTTGGCCATACTCTTGCTGAGGGTGCTGTAGAGGAAGCAGCATCAAAAGGGTTTATCGGAGCGCTTAGCGGAGGCATTGTAAAAACAGCTCCGGGAGTTGCAGCAGCACTGTTGTTCGGTTACATAGTAGCAGTGATATTTAATCCAAAAGGAAATAAATAATAAAATATAAAAAGAGTTTAGACGTCTTCTAAACTCTTTTATTGTTAATAGATTAATTTTCAATGGACTCAATGATGTCATCCAGGGCAGAACCTGAATTATTGTTTCCGCCGCCGTTTCCGTTATTGTTGTTATTTCCATTTCCATTATTATTGTTATTTCCGTTTCCGTTATTGCCGTTACCGTTACCTGTGTTATCAATTATGTTATTGATGATATCCTCCAGAGAATCACCGTCTTCATTATTTCCATTTTCGTTTCCATTTTCCTGGCCGTCAGGATTCTGTCCGCCGTCGACCCACTGGTCATAATGCCATTTTGTATGGTATGTGCATGTCTTGGTGGGTACCTGGTACTGATAATCAGCTGTCAGAAGTCCGCTGAATGCCAGATTTGCAACAGGAACACCAAGGACGCTTGATACCTGGCCGTTTCCATCAAATTCGACCTGACCCACATAAATTTGCTTAAGCTCTTCTAAAGAAAATGTGACTTTGTCTTCAAGAACCTGCTGATAAAGCTTTTTAGCCTCATAGTTGTCAGATTTCAATTCAGGATCATAAAGTGGATCTCTTTTGATAAATACTCTTTCTTCGATTAAATTGCCAGGGCAGAAAGGTGATTTCAGCATGTTGGATGCTGTACAAACCTCTACTTTAACGTGTACATCACATGTTTCCGTAGGCTGAGTTCCCGGCACAAAGTATTCTGTTATAACCTGGCTTCCTCTTTGGTCATGGGTGCATAACTCTGTAGGCAATTTGCCTGACTGGCTGCAAACCTGTACAGGAATTAAATTAGGATTTCGTTCAATCTTTGCGGGAGACAGTCCCTGATGTATAGGAGTCATAATCGCACTCCACAATCTTGCGTTAGATCCGCTGTCAATAGATCCCGAGAGCTTCATTTGAACATTATCATTTCCTACCCATATACCGCCTACATAGTACGGAGAAAAACCTACAAACCAGAAATCTCCGCTTGACTGTGTGGTACCTGTCTTACCTGCAACCTCGATTCCCATTTCGGCAGGCAGCTTGGCTCTGTATGAAAGTCCTACGCTTACAGTTGTTCTTAAAATGTCTTTCATCAGTGATGCGACTTCAGGACTTACAACAACATGTGTCTCGGGGATTTTTTCCAGTATGGTTTCACCCTTGGTGTTAATTACTTTTGTATACGAAATAGGTTCAATATAGACACCATCATTTGCAATGGCTCCATATGCTGCCGTCATGCCAAGAGGAGTAAATCCCTTAGTTAATCCTCCTAATGCCAGAGAAGCTAAATTGACATCATTGTATGCCGGATTTTCAGCCGGTGAAATAAATGAGTCATTTTCTGGATTGTTGAGATCTATCAAACCTAATTTTGCCAACGAATCCATGGATACATCTGTTCCTATGGTTTCAAGCATTGTTACGGCATTTGTGTTTATGGACTGTTCTACGGACTTGCGCAGAGTCTGCAGACCCCAGTATTTTATATCCTTGTATTCATACCAGTTTTTAGGCCATCTTTTACCGTTTTCATCGTATCTGGGAAGGTCATCAATGACATATGCAGCAGAATATCCCATATTAAGCGCAGGAAGATATACCGATAAGGGCTTGATTGTTGAACCAGGCTGTCTTGTGGCATCTGTTGCACGGTTGAATGTCTTGCTTCCCTCAATGTTTCTTCCGCCAATCATTGCCTTTATTTTTCCTGTTTTGTAATCCATAATGACTGTTGCCGATTGAGGCTGTACCGTACCTTTTTCCTGGAAGAAGAAATATCCTTCAGGGATTCGTAATACCCCGTCGCTGCCGACAACAAACATTTCAGTGTTTTTATCTACATAATTTTTAGGGATTTTGAATGTTCCCTTTGTTCCTTTTTGTTCAAGGACCTCATAATTATTTCCTATGTTTAATGCCCCGATGTTGTGAGAAACAAAATTTAATTTTTCATCTACAGTGTAGGCATCCACAATATCTACGGATGAACCGTAAATGTCAAATTTTTTGGAATTGATTACGAGGTTTCCGCTTTCGTCAAAATGATATTCGTCGGCATTTAAATAAACACTGTTTTCTGCATCCATTATGTTGTCTTTTGCATAATATATGAGCTGACCGTTATCATTTAAAATATTCAATGCAGAATCAAGCATTCCGGTCCCTTCACCGCCGGACCATTTGAAGTATTTCCAGTTTTGAGCAAACGGATTATCTCCCGTAGGCTCGGCACCGAGGAACAATGTAGAGAAATTACTGTATGAATCTTCAAGTGATTTCTGCATGTTTACATCAATTGTAGTTGTTATTGTCAATCCTCCCCTGTAAAGATAATTTTCTGCATCTTCATAGGACATGTTCTGTGCTGACATTAAATCTTCTACCACTTTTTCCTTAACATAATCCATAGGAGTTGAAGAAATGCCCTCAACTTTTGTCTGACCTGGATTTAAAGCAACACGCATATCTTCAGCCATGGCTGCATCATATTCTTCCTGCGTGATATGGTCTAATTCAAGCATTTTGTTCAATATAACATGCTGTCTGTCAATTGCATTCTGGTTGTAAACACATGCATATTGAACAGAGCCTATGTATACGTATCCGACTATATCCTCTTCGGGTATATCTGCTAAATCATCCAAATTATATCTGTTAAATGGTGCATAGTAGACTGTGCTCTTTGCGGCACCTGCTAACAGTGCGCTTTCTGCCAATGTAAGCTCACTTACATCTTTTGAAAAATAAGTGTGAGCTGCAGTCTGAACACCGTAAGAGCTTTGACCTAAAGGAATAGTGTTAAGGTAATTTTCTAGGATTTGATCCTTTGAAAGCTTTCTTTCTACCTGAATAGAAAGATACATTTCCTTGATTTTACGTTCCCAGGATTTTTCATTGGTTAAATACAAGTTCTTTACAAGCTGCTGTGTTATTGTGCTGGCTCCCTGAGCTGTAGGGTCGCCAACCTTAAAGTTGTGCAGCAATGAACCCATAATACGCTGGATATCTATTCCGAAATGATCTTCAAAACGCTGATCTTCTATGGATATAAATGCATATCGCAAATACTTCGGAACATCACTCAATTTTATAATTTCCCTATTTTCATTAGGGTCATGAATCTGTTCTACAACATTTCCGCTTTCATCGACTATTACAGAGCTTTCCGAAAGCGTTGTAAGTACATTCGTAGGATCTATCTCAGGTGCGCTTTTAACAATTCCGATAACCATGCCGGCCACTGAGCCGCCAACTATTATCAAGGCTACAAATATAATGAGAAGTGTTATTCTCAATGCAACTCTTAGTTTTTTATTTCGTCTTTTTTTCTTTTTGGCCGGCTTTGAGCCGTCATTCTGGCTTTCTTTTATTTCAATATCTTTCTTATTTTCTTTTGACATATTAACCTCCGTTAGAAATGAACTTCTAGTTAATCACAAAACAATCTAACATTGTCAAAGATTTTAAGTTCTTACATATTATATAATAGAAAGGGTGTGAAATCAATAGTTGAAAAAATATAAAGGAAGCTTCTTAAAATTGGTTATAATTATATTATTAGTCTTTGCATTAATTACATACTACTATATTGAAGTAAATATAAGACCTACTTTAGGTTCAATTTGTGAGATTCAGGCTAAGGTCATAGCTTCAAGAATAATTAATGAAACGGTCAGAGATGAATTAAACAGGGATTCTATCAAAGATCAAATTCTAATACCAAGTTATGACAAACAAGGAAAAATCAACATGATACGAACGGATGCAATGATTATGAACAATATTTCAAATAATATTGCGAAAAACGTGCAGCAGAAAATAGTTAAATTGGAGCAGCAGCAATTCACCATACCCTTATTTACCGCATTGGACAGTCAGCTTCTTGCGGGAAAGGGACCAAATCTCAATTTTTCGATTCTTCATCAGGGGAGTGTCCTGGTGGACTTCGTCACTGAATTTGAAGAATCGGGGATAAACCAGACAAGGTATAAAATATACATAACTGTTGAAGTTGACATGAGAGTCATTAGTCCGGTTACTACAAGCAGCTTAACAGTAAAAAATAATGTACTGATAGCTGAAATAGTAATTGTAGGTGAAGTGCCAGAATCCTATATGAATTTTCCTTCATTATATGAATTTCAGCAAAAATAAACAAAATTTATATTTATAGTATAATAAATATGTACAATATTTATAATAAATATGGTAAAATACAAAAGATAATAATTTTAATTAACCGGAGGATACATGGAGGATAAAGAAAGATGCCTTTTGATAGCTGTGCAGCTATCAGGCGAAGAAGAAGAAAACGACATGGAGGAGCTTGAACAGCTTGTTGAAGCAGCAGATGGCGTTGCAATTTCGAGTATCGTCCAAAACAGACAAAGCATTGACAACCGATACTACGTAGGTCAGGGTAAAGTAGAAGAAATTGCTAATTATGTTAAGGAACTTGAAATAGATACAATAGTGTTCAATGATGAACTCAGCGGCTCCCAAATCAGAAATATTGAAGAAGTCGTTGATGCAAAAGTAATAGACAGGACAAACCTCATACTGGATATATTTGCAAAGAGGGCTCTCACAAAAGAAGGCCAGCTTCAGGTTGAGCTTGCTCAGCTGAAATACAGTCTTCCAAGACTTATAGGTTTAAATAAAAACCTTTCAAGACTTGGAGGAGGAATAGGCACAAGAGGACCTGGAGAGCAGAAGCTTGAACTGGACAGAAGGAGAATCAAAGAAAAGATCAGCGATATTCAAAGTGAACTGAATGAGCTGGGCAAGGTCAGAGAAACCAAAAGAAAAAAGAGGATGAAGGACCAGGTTCCCATTATTTCAATAGTAGGATATACCAATGCAGGAAAGTCCACGCTTTTAAATTCTTTGGTTGAAAGCGAGTATAGTGAAGAGGAAGCAGAGAATAAAAAGGTATTTGCAGAAGACATGCTTTTTGCAACTTTGGAAACAGAGCTCAGAAGAGTGAGGCTGCCAGGCGGCAGAAGGGCGGTGTTTTCAGATACGGTTGGCTTTATTAAAAAGCTGCCTACTCAAATTGTCGAGGCATTTAAAGGCACACTGGAGGAAATCAAGTATGCCGATTTAATTATTCATTTAATTGATATCAATGACGAAAATCTGCAGCAGCATAAGGAAACCACAACGAAACTGGTAGAAAAAATTATTGACAAGGATATACCTGTCTTAACAGTCTACAATAAGGTAGACAAAATTATCAGTGACAAAGTAACAACCGTTTCTACAAATGATATCATCTATATATCGGCAAAAAATAAATACAATATCGAGTTACTTTTAGAAACAGTTGATTATAAAATCAACGGCGAAAAACATAAGTACTCGCTTAAAATTTCTAATAAATATTTAAAGGATTATTACTGGCTCTATGAAAACAGATACACCGAAAACGTGGAATTTGATGGAGATGGTGTTAATTTTGATGCTGTTTTATATGACAATGAAACGACACAGTTCAAAGATTACATAACAGGTGAAAAGAATGAGTAATTATAAATCTATCCATAAATATGGAAGAGATGAAATAATTATAAATAAATCCAGGTTTATCGGAACTGCAATTCCTGTAGAAAGTGAAGAGCAGGCAATTGAATTTATAAATGAAATAAGAAAAGAATTCAAGGATGCAAATCATAATTGTTATGCTTATGTTATAGGAGAAAATAAGAATATCCAAAGGTATTCAGACGATGGAGAACCTTCCGGCACTGCAGGCATGCCCATATTAAATGTTATAAACCAGGAAGGTCTGGTAAATACAGCCGTGGTTGTAACAAGATATTTCGGAGGTGTGCTCCTGGGTGCAGGGGGATTGGTGAGAGCATATACAAAAGGCGGCAAAATCGGTTTAGAAAGTGCGATTATAGTTGAAAGGAATTTGTACTATGATGTATCCTTCAATCTTGATTACACTCTTCTCGGGAAAATGGAAAATGAACTTTTAAAGAACAATTTTATTGTAAAAGATAAAATTTATTCTGAGTATGTTGGATTTAAATTGATTGTAAAAGAGGATGAAACAGACAAAATAACAAATCTGGTAAATGAAATTACTTCTGGGAAAGCAGAAATCAATGTCGGACAGGCAGCATATTATTCTATTAAAAACGGAAGAATAATAGAATAAAAATATTTGTATTATAATAAATAATATGATAAAATATCACGTCATAATATTTGGAATTATGTAAGGAGGAAATATGTCAGGTCATTCAAAATGGAAAACTATAAAAAATAAAAAAGGCAAGGCAGATGCACAAAGAGGCAAGATTTTTACCAAGTTAGCCAGATACATTACTGTTGCCGTAAGAGAGGGCGGTCCGGACCCAAACTATAATTCATCATTGGCAACAGCAATAGAAAAAGCTAAAGCACAAAATATGCCTAATGACAACATAGACAGAGCTATAAAAACCGGCTTAGCTGCATCATCAGGCGAGAACTTCGAAACAATTACCTACGAAGGCTATGGACCAAGCGGAACAGCATTCATGGTTCAATGCCTGACAGACAATAAAAACAGAACAGCTGCAGATGTAAGGCATTATTTTTCTAAGAATAACGGAAACCTGGGAACAACAGGGTGTGTAGGCTATCTGTTCAGCAGAAAAGGAGTTATTTCTATCGAATTAAGTGACTCAATCGACGAGGAAGCTCTTATGATGGCTGCTTTGGATGCAGGAGCTGAAGACTTTGAGACTCAGGATGACAGCTATGAAATAACAACTGCTCCCGAAGACTTTATCAATGTTTTGAACGGTTTAAAAGAAGCAGGTTACGCAGACATTAAGGGTGATGTAATGTATATCCCTGCAACTACCGTTAAGGTAGAAGACGAAGAGAGCGTAAAATACCTCGAAAGACTTATCGAAGCATTAGAAGACTGCGACGACGTCCAGGAAGTGTACCACAACTGGGATGAGCCGGAAGAAGAGGACGAAGAATAGCAAATTAAAACACCGCTCGTTAATGAGTGGTGTTTTTAACATGTAGAGCATGCTCAAACTATAATATAGTATGCTCTAAAAATATTTTAATGCCAATTAAAACTAATATTGCACCGCCAAGTATTTCAGCTTTTTGTTTAAACATTTCGCCGAATTTTTTCCCTATATTAGAACCTATTATTGAATTAATAAATGTAATTATTCCGATAGATAGAGCAGCGTTTAAAATGTTAACTTTAATTACAGCAAATCCAATTCCTACTGCCAATGCATCTATGCTGGTTGCCACAGCCTGCAGCATTAAGGTTTTGAAAGTCAGGTTCTTTTCCACATTTAAGCATGCTTCAGGAAACTTAAGCTCTTTTAATGCTTCGATTATCATTTTGATACCTATGAATCCCAAAAGTATCAATGCAATCCAATGGTCTAAAAAAGATATTGCTTCGCTGAATGTTGAACCTACTATGTAACCTATTACCGGCATGAATGCCTGGAAAAAACCGAAAGCGGCAGCAGTTGATAAGATTTGCTTTTTTTTAATGTTCCCAAAACACATGCCGTTGGATATTGATACTGCACATGCATCCATAGACAATCCAATCGACGTAAAAAACAGCATAATTGAACCCATTACTTTCTCCTTAGTATTCAAAGTTTCATGCACACAGTATGTACACGAGCTAAAATGTACAATGAATATTTGCACATTATAACAAAAAATGTGTGTACTATCAAGTGTTATACCTTAAAAATATATTGTTTATCCTGTAAATACAAATTTCTGATTTTCAGTTTTATAATACCTTTTTCTAATTAATCAATAATCGGTATAAAGCCATCGTTTTTGAGGAACGGATGGCTTTATTATACAATCAAATGATTAAATTTTAATCATTTGATGCAAAACAACTCTGTTTTTTACTGCTGAGTCTGATTGTTAGGTTTTAATGCTGTGACAATTTGTATGAAACCCTGTATGTCTCTCCTCCTTTCTTTGTCTAAATTCCTGTATGATTCTATAAGTTCTTTTTCTTCATCAGACAAATAAAGCCCTGATGTTTCGTTAATAATTTCGTTTCCTTGCAGTGCCATAGGCGGTATACCCGTAAGAATCCAGTCAATGGAAACATTAAATAATCGTCTGAATGCTATCAGCGCATTGCTGGATGGTGCAAATTTATCATTTTCCAGTTCGCTTAAATTTCCTGTGGACAATCCTGTTTCATTTTTTACGTCAGTTAAAGACAGCTTGTTTAATTTACGTGCATAACGTATCCTTTTTCCAATTGTATCCAAAACACACCTCCTGTCATATCTGAAAAAAGAGAATAGATTAATTATTGTATTGACATTCTCTGATATCAGATATAATATATTGTTATGATTAAATTTTAGTCATTTAATTGTACCATAAATATTCGATAAACGAGAATATATTTTTAAGGAGGAACAAAAATATGAAAAAAAGAAAACTTACTCCTTTTGGGCTAAAGGTAAAAAACAGATTAGCTGACTTAAATATGACACAGAAAGAATTGTCGCGAAAGCTTGGCACTTCCGATGCTTATCTCAGCATGATTTTATATGGGGAACGTTCAGGTAATATGTATATAGAAGATATTAAAAATATGTTGAATATTAATTGAGAAAAGTGATTGCGGATGTTACGAACATATCTTTTATAATATTATTTAGTCAGGGGGCAGCACATGGATGAAATGGGGAAAAAACCATTTACAACAATTTTTATATTGGCAGATGAAAATGGAGAGATTTACTACAGCAATATAAATAATACTAGTATTGCAAAAGAGTTTCTTGAAATGGTAGATATAAGGGATAGTATCTATGACGGATGTCCTGTAAAAAGAGAGATTTACGATTATATTATGACAGCAGACAGGTTTAGTATTGAAGATAGAACATTTTGGGTGGTGACTGTTGAAGCAGAAGATTCTCATAAGCCATACAGAGATTTGTCCACAAACCTTTATAACAGAAATTATTGGGAGCATTTAAAAAATGGAATTATAAAACTGCATGCCGATTTATTTTATTCTCTTATTGTTGTTGATATTGATAATTTAAAAGAATGCAATGACCTATACGGGCATAAGGCAGGTGACAAGGCTATAACCGCTGTTGGAGAAGCAATAAGGGATTCAATAAGGGGAAATGATATACCCATACACTATGGAGGGGATGAATATATCATAATTCTTCCTAACACAGGTATTGTCAGTGCGGAAAAAGTAGTTGAAAGAATAAGAAATGAGATAAAGAGAAAAAGCATCAGTAAAAAATTTAATATAGAAATCAGCGCTGGAATTGCCTGTTCTGATGATATTAATGAATTGGAACAAATTATGCAATTAGCAGATGAGAAAATGTATATGGAAAAAAGAAAAAAGAAAAAGTGAATACCTTAGAGCGGTATACCAATTGATTGGAGAAATAATTATTGACATATGTTAATATCGGAAATATAATTTCAATAAAGGCATTTGATAAAATATAAAAATAAGTATAAAATAGTTATTGAAATTTTATATAAACAGGAGTAAGTAAATGAGTGAAAATTGTAATTCAAACTGCAGTTCATGCAGCCAAGACTGCGACAGCAGAAAAGCTCCAAGTGACTTTTTAGAAAAGCCTCATGATATGAGCAAGGTAAAGAAAGTAATAGGAATTGTAAGCGGTAAAGGTGGGGTAGGAAAATCCTTTGTAACTTCTATGCTTGCAGTTACTATGAGGAGAAGGGAACACAATGTTGCAGTTTTAGATGCTGACATAACAGGACCTTCAATACCTAAAGCCTTTGGATTGACTGAAAAAGCAAGAGGTAACGAATTTGGGATACTTCCGTCAAAAAGTAAGACGGGGATTGAAGTTATGTCAATCAATCTATTGTTAGAAAATGATTCAGATCCTGTAATTTGGCGAGGACCTGTAATAGCAGGAACGGTAAAACAATTTTGGACCGAAGTAATATGGCAGGACATAGATTATATGTTTGTTGATATGCCTCCTGGAACAGGGGATGTGCCGTTGACAGTATTCCAATCAATACCTGTAGACGGTATTATAGTTGTAACCTCACCTCAGGAACTGGTTTCAATGATTGTTGAGAAGGCTGTTAAAATGGCGGAAAATATGAATATCCCTATTGTGGGAATAGTTGAAAACATGTCATATTTTAAATGCCCTGACTGCAATAAAGAATATAAAATATTCGGGGAAAGTAATATAGAGGAAATTGCAAAAAAACATAAAATAGATGTAATTGCAAAGCTTCCTATAAATCCTGATGTTGCGGCATCAATTGATAAGGGATTGGTTGAATTGTGCGATGACAGCTTATTTACCAGGATAGCAGAAATTTTAGAAAAAGAAGAGTGGCGAAATAAATAATTAAAACCGCTGCTGCCAAATCCACAGGTCCTGTATGTAATGATTATCGGACATGATGAATGATGAGAATTACATTGACATAATAAAACATTTCATAATATAATATGTCAAATAAAGAATAATTCGTAAATGAGGTATTATTATGCCAAGGCCTAGAAAATGGAGAAAAGTATGCTGTCTTCCTGACTCTAATGAGTTTGGACCATTAGATTTTCCTGTTCAGGAAAAATTATTTGTAAACATGACTGTTGATGAATACGAAACTATAAGACTGATCGATTTAGAAGGGTTATCACAGGAAGAATGTGCATCTCAAATGAATGTGGCGCGCACAACTGTTCAAGGAATATACAGTGAGGCAAGAAAGAAAATTGCAAAATCCTTGGTAAACGGAAATATATTAAGAATAGAGGGCGGAGACTATAAACTCTGCGAAGGTGATACAGACTGCTGCTGCAACGTCAGATGCCATAAGAGAAGATGCAGGGGTCTCGATAATTCCGACAATACATAAAATAACTGCTGGAAACAGCAGTTATTTTTATCCGTAATCCGCAGAAGCTAAAACTTGCTGAAGATATAAGCTGAAAACAGAGAAGTAATAGGGATGGCAAGAAGTATTCCCATGCTTCCTATTATTGCCTGCAATATTTCATATACTATCATTTCCAGATTTATTAGATGAAGAATATCACTGTTATAAACAACCATTAAAAGTACTATGGACAATGAACTTCCTATGTAAGCCAGAACCAGTGTATTTGTCATAGTACCTATTGAATCCTGCCCTATGTTCAATCCGGATTTTAAAAATGTCTTAAAGTCTTTGTTTTCAATATTTTCGGCAAGTTCGTTTGTTGCAGATGCAATTGACATTGAAATATCCATAACGGCACCTAAAGAGCCTATTACAATGCCGCTCCAGAGTATTGCCCTTAAATCTATGGGATTATCAGGATTGATCATCAATAAAAATATTGAATCCTGGTCAATCAAGCCTGTCAGATTAAGCATGTTGCTTATAACATAAGAGAGAATGCCTGCTGAAGCAAGACCTCCTAAATTTCCAATTACGGCACACAATGTTTTTTTGTGAACGCCATTAATGATAACCAAACTTGTAAGAATAATGAATAAACATATTACCACTGATGAAAAATATATATTTTTTCCGGCTAATATAGAAGGTATGAAAACCATGAAAATCGATAAGCATGTAATGATCAGTGATATAATTGTGTTTATTCCTTTTTTTCTGCAAAAAAGAATAAGAAGAACAAAAAATATTCCTGCTAGAAGTATCAGTGAATCGGTTCTGTAGTATTCAATGAAGGTCCACACAGTTTCTTCGACATTCGTTCTTGAGCTTAGCTGGGCTAAAAGTATATCATCACCGATTTCCACTTGCTTCGGGTTTATTTCTACAGCCTCATCGATAAATTGAAATGCTTCAATCCTGTCAGATTCCAAATCCTTATTTTTTATTTGTGCCGTAAAACGTATTGTTTTTGAAGACATGATTTCATAGCCGTAATCTATATCTTCTTCTGTTACTTCGTCAATGGCTATGACCTCAGCTCGGTATGATTTTCCTGCGTTATCGGTCATTAGTTCAACCTTGTTTGTTTTATAGCCAATTACTATAAATAAAATTGAAAAAATCAAAGTTAGAATATAAATTACCGTATTTTTATAGGTTTTTAATTTTTCCATGATTACCCCTTTACTAATTTCATTTAGAAAATTTTATCATATAATGAATTCATAATCAATTTTTATTTGTATTTTAAAAAATTGCTATTGCATTAAAAAATCTGTTCTGATATAATACGTAGAAAGTGAATAAATTACTGTGATTGGAAGCAGTAGGTTTGTACATATTTTAAGAGAGCTGCCGTATGGTGCAAGACAGCAATATGAGAACCGAACTCGTCCATGAGTATTTGAAGCGAACAAAGTAGTTTCAAACGGATAAAACCGTTACATAATAGAGTGAGGCATATGCCTAATTTGGGTGGTACCGCGGATAGTCTTCGTCCCAACAGGGAGAGAGGATTATTTTTTTTGCCCTGGACTCATTTTTAAATCCTGATGAATTCCCTATGCGGAATAGACAGCGGTTGATTAATGAGGACACGAATCCCTAAAATGCCGTAAACAAAATATTATATGGAGGAACAAAATGAAATCATACAATCCAAGTGCCATTGAAAAGAAATGGCAGGAAATTTGGGAAAACAATGAAACATTTAAAGCTGATGACAATTCAGACAAGAAGAAATTTTATGGCCTTGTGGAGTTTCCATATCCATCAGGAGTAGGGCTGCATGTGGGTCACATTCGTGCATACACTTCTCTTGAAGTAATATCAAGAAAAAGAAGATTGGAAGGATACAATGTATTATTCCCCATAGGCTGGGATGCCTTCGGACTTCCAACCGAAAATTATGCTATACAAACAGGCATTCATCCAAGAGTAGTTACTGACAGAAATATCAAGGTATTTACTCAGCAGTTAAAAGCAGCAGGTTATTCATTTGACTGGTCGAGAACGGTTGACACAACAGATCCTGAATATTTCAAATGGACTCAGTGGATATTTGTTCAGTTGTTTAAACACGGCTTGGCTTTTAAGGATAAAACATATGTTAATTTCTGCAACAGCTGCAAAGTAGTTCTTGCCAATGAGGAATCACAAAACGGTGTTTGTGACCGCTGCGGAAGTGAAGTAGTACAGCTTGAAAAAGATGTTTGGTTCTTAAAAATAAGAGAATATGCGGATAAATTGTTAGAGGGATTAAACGAGGTTGACTTTTTGCCAAGAATCAGACTTGAACAGGAGAACTGGATTGGACGCTCTTATGGTGCTGAGGTTGACTTTAAGTTGAAGGATACTACAGATAAATTAAGAGTATTTACAACAAGACCTGATACATTGTTCGGAGTAACATTTATGGTTATTGCTCCTGAGCATCCTTTCCTGGAGAAATATGCTTCAAGAATTACAAATTTGGATGAAATTCATGAATACCAGGAACAGTCAAGAAAGAAGACTGAATTTGAAAGAGTACAGCTTGCAAAAGACAAAACAGGTGTCGAAATAAAGGGACTTACCGCTGTAAATCCTGTTTCAGGAAAAGAAGTTCCTGTATGGGTTGCAGATTATGTAATGATGGGCTATGGAACAGGAGCAATAATGGGTGTTCCTGCACACGATACAAGAGACTGGGAATTTGCTAAAAAGTTTAATATTCCGATAATTGAAGTTATTGAAGGCGGAAATGTGCAGGAAGAAGCATTCACAGACGTTGAAGACGGAATATTGGTAAATTCAGATATATTAAACGGCTTGAGAGTAAAAGAAGCCATAGATAAAATAATTGATTTCTTAAAAGAAAACAATCTGGGAGAACCTAAGACAAATTATAAAATGAAGGACTGGGCATTTAACAGGCAAAGATACTGGGGAGAGCCTATTCCTATAATCCATTGTCCTCACTGCGGAATGGTTCCTGTTCCTGAAGAAGAGCTTCCTGTTACGCTGCCTGATGTAGAAAATTATCAGCCGACAGAAACCGGAGAATCACCTCTTGCAAACATACCTGAATGGGTTAATGTGAAATGTCCTGTTTGCGGCGGTGATGCAAAAAGAGAAACTGACACAATGCCCCAATGGGCAGGTTCTTCGTGGTATTTCCTGAGATATATTGATCCTAATAATCATGATGCTATAGCGTCTAAAGAAAAATTTGACTACTGGGGACCCATTGACTGGTATAACGGCGGAATGGAGCATGTTACAAGGCATTTGATATATTCGAGATTCTGGCACAGATTCCTTTATGACATAGGGGCAGTAACTTTTAAAGAACCATATGCAAAACGTACAGCTCAGGGTCTTATTCTTGGTTCAGACGGTGAAAAAATGTCCAAATCAAGAGGAAATGTCGTAAACCCTAACGATATAATCGATGAATACGGTGCAGATACACTAAGAACATACATCATGTTCATTGGCGATTATGAAAAGTATGCAATATGGAATGATTCAAGTGTTAAAGGCTGCAAGAGATTCTTGGATAGGGCTTGGAAACTGCAGGAAATGGTTACTGATGAAGAAAATTATTCAGAAAAACATACATCATTGATGCACAAAACAATTAAGAAGGTAAGTGAAGATTATGAAGCCATGAAGTACAACACAGCTATAGCTGCAATGATGAGCTTTGTAAATGATGTTACCTCCGACAATTATATCACTAAAGGCGAGCTTAAGGCATTTGTAACTTTGTTAAATCCGGTTGCTCCTCATATAACTGAAGAGATATGGAAAGAAATGAATTTCGGCGGAATGCTTAACCAGGGAAACTGGCCTGAATGGGATGAAGAAAAGACAGTCGATGATGTAATTGAATTACCTGTTCAGATAAGCGGTAAGGTAAGAGGCAAAATTTTGGTATCAAAGGATGCTGACGTTGAAACAGCAAGAAAAATAGTTGTTGAAGACGAAAATATAAATAAATACCTGGAGGGAAAAACAACTGTAAAAGAAATTTATGTTCCAGGTAAGATTTTTAATATTGTTGTTAAATAAAAAAATAAAAAACAGTTGACTATATGTTCCAAATGTTGTAATATCTCATAGAAAAACATATATTAAAAGGCAAACTTTTCTAAAGGAAAGGGCGCAAAGCATGAAGTCTAAGGAATGAAATATTCTATGATGGTTCGGCCGCTATTTATAGCGGTCTTTTTTTCGGTCTTTTTGGAGGTTGGAAATGGTACATATAGGCACAATAATTGAAAAATACAGACAAGCTTCAGGTATTAGCCGCAAGGAGCTGTCAGAGAATATCTGTTCAGAAAAGCATATTTACTTAATTGAAAGGGGAGAACGCTCACCTTCTGCAAATATGCTCAAACATCTGGGAGACAGGCTGGGTATTAATTTGTTTGATTTTTATCCGTATCTTAATTGTATTGAACCTTTGGTGGTTCGGGAAAAAATAAAAGATTTCTATATATATAGGACAAACCTCGATTTTGACTCTCTGAAAAAGATTTCAACGGAATCAGGTGAGCTTAAGGATTTTAAAAACAAGCCATGGGGTTTTGAAATTCAGTTGAATAATCTATATTATATGGCTTTTGTAGAGAAAAAGCATGAAGAAACAATTGCTCAATTAGAAAGTCTGATTAAAGAAACAAAATCATGGGAATTTTCAGATATGTTTGATGTAAATGCGTATACTCTCATGGCAACCCTTTGTCTTATTACCGGGGATGCCTGTGGTGCAAGGAGTGCAGCATTAAATGCATATGAAATTTTTCGAAAAAAATATGAAGTTGAAAGATATCTGCAGTTGTCAACCACCATAACCGTAAATTTAATGGGAGCATACTACATTAACGGTGAATATGACGATGTTATAAACGTCAGCCGTGAATTCCTACGGATAAAGCAGAGACTCAATTCATACGACAGAATTCATTTCATATATTTTTTTATGTCTTTTGCCTACTATGAGAAAAAAATGCGTGAAGAAGCACATGAATTTTTAAAAAAAGCGATTTATTTCCTCATGATGGAGTACAGGCCGACAGATGTCAGCTATGTTTCAATGGATTTAAGGTTCCGTGAAATGCTGGATGACCTAAGTGCAGGGTCGGAAATAACACGCGATTTCAGAAAGAAATACAATATATGAAGGAAAATCCGCGTATCCCATAACCCCTAGGATAATAGCACATTCATAATGAGTGAAAATAACATTGCATTAAGTAACAATTGTTCTATATAACGTACCCTGCATTTGTGATAACATGAAATTGCAGGGTTTTGAGTGTTATCACTTAATAGGTTTAATATAAAATAAAGGGTATATGTTCTTTAACAGCCCAATAGAGAATAAAATAATTTAAGTTGTTATTTATCAGCATTATGCTTTTAAATAAAATTTTATGAGAAAGGAGGAAATAAAATGGAAAAAATAAAAAGGGCAAAATGCATCAGTATGGTACTGTTGATTATGATGGTGTTACAGTTATTAATGCCTGTTAGTTTTGCGTATGGGGATACAAACGAAGAGCATGGTATAGATTTGTCAGAAGGAGGTAGCTCGCTATTATCAGGTTCAACAACGAGTTCCGCAATCACTGCTACAATTAATCTTGTATTTAAGGATAAAAAAGGAGATATTATAGATCACACAAATAGTTCTGTTTCCATTCCATTAGATGCAAGTGTTAATTTAAGTGTCAGATTAGATATCAAGGACATGGATACTCCAAACGATCCTGATGACGAAGGATTTATAGACATTAGTGAAGATTATGTAATTAAGATTGCTGAACAAATAAGTATATCTGAAGATAAAGAAATAGCAATATACCATCCTACTGATAAGGATGTGCAAATTGCCACCGCAAGAATTAATACTGATGGGTCTGTTAAGATCACATTCCTTCCGGCAATAAATGAATACGATGAAGGCAGATATGTGAAGATTGAAGCTGATGGAACCATGGATGCATCTGAACTTGGAGAAGGCGGAGAACAGGTTCTTGAGTTTGAATTTCCCGGGAAGACTGAAACTGTAAACGTAAAATTTGATGAAAAAGTAGAGACGGTTACAGTCGATAAGTCTGGAAGCTGGGATAAGGATAAGAACGAAATAACCTGGACAATAACGGTTAAAGCTAGTACCACTCCAAAAGGACTGGGCATAAAAAATGTGGTTATAACAGATACAATAGGCTCCGGACAAACGTGGGATAGAGTAGTTGATAATGGTGGTTCCAAGTATGATGATGTTAGTAAAACATTTACATTTGAACAACTAAATGATGGAGCTACAAAAACTATCAAGGTGGTTACTAGACCTGATCTATCTGCCTTTGAACCGAAAGATGAAGACAAAACAATTACTCTTAAGAATACATCAGGCGGAACTTACGGGAAAGAGGGAGTAATTACAGATAAAACCGCAGAGGTTAAAAATACTGTAGACTTTATAAATAAGAAAGGGCAATTTATTTCAGGAGCCACAAGAGATAAAGATGTTATAAAGTGGACTATAGAAATAAATAACAATAATTTAACGATACCTGCCGGAACAACGTTGGAAGATATAATTCCTAAAAATTTGAAGCTGAATTCCGATAGCGTTATAATTGACGGTAAAGCCGTTTCTGAATTTAGCGGAGCCAGTTTCGCCGAGACCGAAAATGGATTCAAAATTACATTTGGCAACGGCTTAACTAAAAAGGCAACTATAACATATGAAACAAGTATAGACGACACTGATGCATACGAACCTGATAAAACAGTGAGATATGTTAATAACGCAAAACTTACTTGGACTGACAATGGTGAAAAAAGTGTAACCGGAACAGGAGAAGTCGGTATCGGAAGAACTGTAATTCAGAAATCCGTAAATGGGTACGAAGCAAATGATAACCGATATGTTAAGTGGAAAATAACAATAAACAAGGATAAGCTGGACATAAAAAATCCCGTAGTTACGGACACTCTTCCCAAGGAGTTGGAATATGTAAGTCATACTATTTCGCCGACGACAGAGGTATGGACAACGACAACCACCGGAACCGCTATTGGAGGAGGACAGGTTATAACATTCAGTTATAGCGGAGATATTATCAAAACATATACTATAACTTTAATTACCAAGATTAAAGATGAGTACAAGGATATATACGGTGCGAATAAAGATACTCCTTTTACAAATGAAGTATCATTAAGCGGTACTAACGTTACTAAAACAAACAAAGCAACAGCTACGGAGACATATAAAAGTACTGTAATTGCAAAATCTAATACAGGTTATGATTATACTGCAAGACGAGCATCCTGGGAAATAATCGTGAATCAGAACAAGATGACGATAAATAATGCTGTTGTTACAGATACTATTGGAGATTATCATGAGTTTGTTGACGGTTCGTTAAAGCTTGGAGATACTTTTCTTGAAAGAGTAGAGGGGGGACCGGGTGTAGGGCAGTATTCTGTTGTAAATAAGGTAGTAACGATAAATCTTGGAAAAATAGATAAGACAACAGAGAAAATAACCTACGAAACCGAAATACCAGAGACTGTGCTTGTTGATATCTTTGGTAAAAACAGCACAACCGATACTCCTAAAATAACAAACAGCGCAACAATAACCGGTGATGAAATAAAGGCTGGCGGACAAAATGTAAAGTCTGAAAAACTAATAAGCAATACTGTTATAAGCAAAAAGGCAAAATATAACACCGGAGATGATTTTATTGAATGGTTGGTTGAAGTTAACTTAAGCCAATTGGACTTTGGCGATGCTAACATAACCCTTGAGGATACCCTGCAAAGCATTCTTATATTAGACAAAAACAGTGTTAAACTGTATGAGCTTAATATGAAGCCTGACGGCACATATGAACCGATTAATGAAAGCAATATTGTTGTGGGGAAGGTAACGGTTGACTATGATACAACTACAAACAAGGTTGTGTTTGAGCTTGGCAAGATAAATAAAGCATATCTGTTAAAGTTTACTACTGATATTAACAGTGATAAATTAAATCAGACTATATCAAACACCATATCTTTAAAAGGTCATGCAAAAATTAGTGATAATGCAACTGGAAGCAAACAAGTAAACTTTAACAACTTAGGCGGTGAAGGCAACGGAAGCAAGACAAAAGGAAGCATAAAAATTATTAAGAATGATGATTATGAAAATCCGATTGAAGGTGTTAAGTTTGAACTTTACGATCAATTAAAGAAACCATTTGACCCTGCTAAAATAAGTATTACTAATGAGGAAGGTATCGCATATTTTGAAGATTTGCCCATAGGTACTTATTGGATAAAGGAAGTTTCGGTTCCGGTTGGGTTTGTAATGCTACAGGATGAGATTGATGTAACGATTAAAAAGGGAGTTCCTACTCCTGAATTAGACCCTAAAAATCCTGTTAAAACTATATTAAATGATAGAATTGTAAAGGATAAGATCGTTGTCAAGAAAGTTGATGAAGCAGGAAAAGTACTAACAGGTGTTAAATTCGATTTGTATGAGAAGGGCGGCAATAAAATTATTAAAAGTGCTGTTTCTGATGCAAATGGGTTTGTAACATTTGATGACATTATCAAGGGAGAGTATGAAATTAAAGAAGCAGAGGCTCCTGAAGGATATTTAAAATCAAAAACTGTGATATACGTCAAAGCCGAAAAAATTCCTGATGATATTTCACGATTAAATATAATCTATAGCTATGACGGTAATGATTATACCGTTGAAAATCCTGAGTTTATAAACACATCAATAGATATAGAGCTAATCAAGAAAAATGACAGGGATATACTATTGCCGGGAGCTCAGTTCACTTTATATGATTCGAAAGGTGAGCAGGTAGGTGAAGCGGTAGTAAGTAAAGCAGTAATAGGTGAAAATTTAAATGGAAATGTTATTTTCAAAGGAATTAAACCAGGAACATACACCATTAAAGAAACTGGTTTCCCTGAGAGTTACATTAAAACACCTGTGGAAATAGAAGTAACGGTAAGTGTAAGTAAAGACGGTACTGAAAAGACTGTAACATTTGACGGGTATGAGGATAATGAAATTCCAACAATTGAGAATAAATTGGATATAAAGGATGATATTATCATAATAAAAGCTGATACATTGGATAATCCTTTAAAACTCGCGGAATTTGATTTATATACTTTAGTCAATGGAGAATTAGCTGAAAAGGTAGCTTCTGCCCAATCAAAGGAAGATGGAACAGTAAGGTTTGAAATGATTCCTGAGGGCACCTATGTAGTTAAAGAAAAAACTCCGCCTGCAGGGTATCTAAAATCAGACAATTTAATATATGTTAAAGTTGACCGAACCAAAGATAGCAAACCAAAGGTTGAATATAGTATTGATAAAGAAAACTATACAAGTGTTGTTCCTAAATTTATAAACAATTCAATTAATATTGAGTTCAGCAAAAAAGATAAGAACAATAATCCTTTGGAAGGAGCGGTGTTTGAAATTTACCATGATGACGGAACCCCGGTGCTTGATGCCGATAATAAAAATGTTGCTTCAACATCAGGTGATGATGGTAAGGTAGTATTCAAAGCAATCCCTGCCGGGATATATACCATTAAGGAAACCAAAGCACCAAGCGGATATAAAGACTATAGCAAAGAAATTAAAGCAGTTGTAACTGCAGATGGTCAAGTTAATCTTACTGTTGATGAAGAAGTGTTGGCGGATAATACGGTCATCAACGAAAAGAGATCAGGCGGTGGCGGAACACTTGTTTTCGGCAAAATTGCAATCAAGAAGACAGATGAGGATAAAAAGGTTCTTTCAGGGGCAGAATTCACATTGTATGATGAGGACGGCAAGGTTGTTGACAAGGCAGTGACCGGTTCTGACGGTACAGTTTCGTTTGAGGATTTGGAAACTGGGAATTATGTGCTGAAGGAAACAAAGGCTCCCGAAGGGTATGTATTGGATGAAAATGAGACTGATATTACAATCAGCGGTTCCCAGACAAAGACCTACACCTTCACCAACAAGAAGGAAGAGCCTAAGAAACCCGGTAGAATTGAAATAATCAAGACCGACGAGAAAGGGAAACTCCTTTCAGATGCATGGTTCAGCCTGATTGATGAAAAGGGCTCAACACTGCAGAATGTTGAAACTGTGAACGGCCGTGCGGTATTTGAAAATGTACCTGCAGGCAAGTACACGGTTAAGGAAGTCCAGGCCCCTGAAGGCTATGAGCCCAGCAGCCAGGCTGTTTCTGTGACTGTCGGAAGTGAAGAAACTGTAACAGTAAGATTTATAAACAAACTTTCCGGAACAACAACTGTTGTTCCGGTTTACGGAAATATTTTAATTAACAAGGTTGATGAAAATTCCATGGCTCTTCCGGGAGCGGAGTTCACTCTCTATAATGAAAATAATGAGATAATCGGAACTGCCGTATCTGATGAAAGCGGAAAGGTTATGTTTGAAAACCTTGTGGAAGGGAAATATTTTGTAAAAGAAACAAAAGCGCCGGAAGGCTATGAGTTGGTGTCTGATGCTTTGAACGTAAATGTTGCAGCTGGAAAGACTTATAGCTACAAATTTAAAAATATACCTTCTTCTGCTTTAATAGGGGACCCGGATGTACCCGTGGGTTGGGAAACTATAGAAGACCCCGATGTACCCGGCGATACTACATTGCCTGATACTGGTTCATTGCTAAATACATGGATATTGACAGTCATAGGTTTAATATTTATGTTGACAGGTATTGTTTTATATGACAAAAGAAGAATTATAGGTTAATTACTGGGAGGAGCTTTGCTCCTCTCTGATTTTAAGAGGATGATTGTATGTTAAAAAGGTATTTGCCCCATGCTTTGATTTTGACAGGAATTTTTATAATAGCAATAGCGCTGTACCAAAAGGTAAGTACGACCTATTATCAAAATAAATTAGTTGAGGAATATGACAGGCATATAAGTCAGCTTAATTTTCATGGAAGTAAAGACGAAGAAACTGTTCAGCCAGCAGAGGAGCCGACTGCTGAAATAAAGCAGGAAACTGAGGAAAAGTCTCAAGATATAGAGACTCAAGAAGAAAGTCCCGTAGACAAGTATCTCAAGGGAAAGGAAATCAGCGGAATAATAGAAATTCCGAAATTGGGCGTAAAAGCAGCAATACTTGAAGGAACAGATGACAGGGCCTTGAAATATACAGTGGGTCATTATCCTCAGACAGCAAATCCCGGTGAAAAAGGAAATTGTGTTCTTCTTGGCCACAGAAATTATGTTTACGGACACTTTTTCAGAAGAATAGATGAACTTAAAGCCGGAGACCAGGTCGTAATCAAAAAAGATACATATACATATACTTACATTGTAACAGAATCCTTTGTGGTGAGCCCGGAAGAAGTGTGGGTTCTGGATACGACCGAGGATGCCATTTTGACAATGATTACATGCACACCTATGGTAACATATACAGACAGACTGATAGTCAGAGGAATTATTTCTGAATAATAACTCAATCTGGTAAGTAAAAAAATATTAAAAAAACTATTGACAAAATATATGGATTGATTTAATATAAGTAACAATACATAAATAATTAATGCGTTGAAGCAGAGAAAGATATTTTTATCAAGCACAGAGAGTTGGGTATGGTGAAAGCCAACATTGAGGGAAATATGTAATATTCACTGCGGAGCATATCTGTTCAAAGCAAAAGCGAGTAGGCAGGTACGTGTACCCACGTTACAGGGTTAGAAGTTGACAGACTTTGAAGTGATGATATAATATCATAATTAGGGTGGTACCGCGGAATCTTTCGTCCCTATAAGCACAGTTGAAATCAAATGTGTTTATAGGAATGAAAGATTTTTTTTATTATTATACAATTTGTGGTGCGTCAGGCAGCATACAAATTGGAATCTTCAATTCTATAAAATATATAGCAGAATATTAAACTTTTGGCCAAAGTTCGATATATAAAATTAAAATTCAATTACTTTGGAGGATATTATGAAATTAAATGCAATAAAAAAATCAATAGCTATGGCATTAATAGTGCCGGTAATTTTAACAGGCTGCAACACTCAGGCAGCCGATATATCAAAAAATGAAAGCAATAATGAAACAGAAGCAGATAAGACTTATAAAATCGGGATAACACAATTATTGGAGCATCCATCATTAGATCAGGCAAGAGAAGGATTTGTTGATGGACTGAAGGAACTTGGAATAAATGCAGAAGTGGATTTTGTAAATGCCCAGGGAGATACTGCAAATACACAGATAATTGCAGAAAAATTTGTTAAGGACAAAGTTGATATGATTTACAGCATAGCAACATTGTCAACACAATCAGCCAAACAGGCGACTAAGGAAACAAATATTCCTGTAGTGTTTTCATCAGTAACTGACCCTGTATATTCGCAGATAGTTGAAAGTGCTGATAAGATAGAAAATGTTACAGGTGTAACTGACAAGGTTGAAGCATCGGAAATCTTAAAATCAGCAAAGGATTTGAAAGAAGATGCCAAGGTTATAGGAATCATTTACAATACCGGAGAATCAAATTCAGAAGTCCAGGTTGAAGAAGTAAAGGCTGCTGCTAAGGAATCGGGAATGACAGTTGAAACAGTAGGAATTACTACAGTAAATGATATCCCTCAGGCAGTTAATACTTTAGCTAAAAAAATAGATATTATGTACATTATTTCCGACAATATTGTTGCATCAGCTATTGATCTTGTAGCAAACTTATGCCTTGAAAACAAGATCATTACATTATCAACAATAGAATCGCAGGCAGCAGACGGAATATTAATGGGTAACGGATTGAATTACTATGACCTTGGAAAACAAGCGGCAGAAATGGCTAAGAAAATACTAGCTGACGGGGTTGATATAAAAGAAGTTACTGTCGAACAGCCATCAGGACTCAAGAAAATTGTCAATGTAAAAACCATGGAAGCATTAGGGTTGTCAAAGGACAATAAAGCTTTTGAAGGAGCAGAATTTTTGGAACAATAGATGAGCGGTTGATTAGCAATAGACTAGCGGTTGACAGGCAATAGAATGAAACCCCCTTCGCCTGCTCAGGGTAACAAGGACTGTCGTTCGGAAGGCTTCAGCCCGAAGAATATCAATCGCCATTCCATTGCTAATCAATTGT